>NZ_JBANLZ010000002.1:0-1001273 GCF_037046485.1 Pseudoxanthomonas sp. F11
GGCACCAACGCGACCTGCACGACGAACTGCGGCACCAGCACGCCGGTGACGGCGCCTGCGGTGAGCTACAGCAAGTCGGCGAGCACGGCCGGCCCGGTGGCGGTGGGTGACGTGATCACCTACACGCTGACGACGGTGGTGGCGAACTCGCAGACCACGTCGGTGACGACGCTGGCCGACACGCTGGGCACGGGCCTGGACTTCGTGGCGGTGACCAATGCCGGTGCGTACACCTGCAACAGCACCAACCCGCTGGTGTGCACGCTGCCGGTGGGCACGGCGCCGGGCAGCTACCCGGTGACCTACACGGCGAGGGTGAATGCCCAGGCCGTGGGCACGGTGGACAACGCCGTGGTCGGCACCAACGCGACCTGCACGACGAACTGCGGCACCAGCACGCCGGTGACGGCGCCTGCGGTGAGCTACAGCAAGGCCGTCATACTGCCCGGTGGACAAACCGAGGTCTCCACGGGCGACACACTGACCTACACGTTGACCGCCATGATCGCCCGTTCGAGCACCACCGCGCCGCTGACGCTGACCGATACCCTCGGGGTGGGCCTGACGCTGGCGAACGTCTCGGCTGGCAACTTCACGTGTGGGACCACCAACCCGCTGGTCTGCACCCTGCCTGCGGGCACCGCGCCGGGCACCTACACACTGACCTACACCGCCACGGTCAACGAGCAGGCTACAGGCACGGTGAACAACGCCGTGGTCGGCACGGGCGACGACGCCCCGACCTGTGCCGGCACGTGCACCACCGAAACGCCTGTGACGGAACCGTTGGCGCCCCTGGTGACGTACGCCAAGAGCGCAACGCTGCCGGCAGGCCGGACAGAGGTCCGCGTGGGCGACACGATCGCCTACACGCTGACGGCTACCGTGGTCAACGCGGTCACCTCCAATGCTCTGGTGCTGACCGACACGCTGGGCACGGGCCTGACCTTCGGTACGGTGACCAATGCCGGTGCGTACACCTGCAACAGCACCAACCCGCTGGTGTGCACGCTGCCGGCGGGCACGGCGCCGGGCACCTACACGGTGACCTACACGGCGGCGGTGAATGACCAGGCCGTGGGCACGGTGGACAACGCCGTCGTCGGCACGGGCGACGATGCTCCGACCTGTGCCGGCACGTGCACGACGCAGACGCCGGTCGCGGCGCCCCGCGTCGTGGTGTCCAAGTCGTCCGACCCGGGGACCGGGGCCCAGGTGCAGGTGGGCCAGACGGTGCGCTACACGCTCACGGTGGACATCGGTGCATCGGCCCTGCGCGAAGCGCTGGTCCTGGTCGATACCCCGGACCGCGGCCTGACCCTGGGCGCGTTGCCCGCCGGTTGCGCCTTCGACGGGACTCAGCTGACCTGCCGCCTGCCGGCCGGTACGCCTGCCGGCGTGCATGCGCTGACCTACGAGACCGTCGTGAACCAGAACGCCGGCCCGGTGGTGGGCAACCAGGTGACCGCATCGGGTGGCGGTGGCGAGCCGCCGGCCTGCACCACCTGCAGCACGGAGCATGAGTTGCAGGCACCGCAGATCCGCCTGAGCAAGACCGCAGGCAGCCGCGAGGTCCGCATCGGGGATCTGGTGCGCTACACCCTGACGGTGGAGAACGTGGGCAGCGTGGACCTGGTCGACGGCAGCGTGGTGGACACGCCGGCGGCGGGCTTCAGCTACGTGGAAGGCTCCCTGTTGGCCAACGATGCCGACGCCATGGCGACGGTGTCCGGTGGCAGCCCGCTCCGCTTCAGCGGGGTGGACGTGGCGGCGGGCCAGACCGCGACCCTGGTGTACGTGATGCGCGTGGGCGCCGGCGTGCGCCCGGGCACGCACGTCAACCAGGCCCAGGTGCGCTCGGCCACCGACGATCCGGTGTCCAACGTGGCCACGGCCGAGGTCGTGCTGACCGCCGATCCGTTGCTGGATGACAGCCTGGTGTTCGGCACGGTGTTCAACGACCGTGACGGGGACGGCTGGCAGGACAGCGCCGCGCTCAGCGGGGTGAAGGTGCAGGGTGGCTTCGCCCCCGCGGCCTACATTGCCAACTCCACCACGGTCGATCGCGGTGCCGGTCCCCAGCCGGAGCCCGACGCGAGTTCGCCGCTGCTGCACGGCATCGCCGTGGGCGCGATCAGCGGGCGTCAGTCGGTCGCCGATCCGGTCGAGGACCATGAGGTGGTGATCCGCCAGCGTCTGAACGAGCTGAGCTTCACGGACGACTTCGTGCTGACCAGCAACCAGGGGGTCACGGTGCGCATGGATGCGGCAGGCAATACCCGTGTCGAGCAATCCGGTGAAGCGGCCAAGGGTCTGACTGCGGCAGCGCCCACGGTCGAACGCCGGGTGGCCCAGTCCGAGGGCGGCTATGTGGTGGATTACGTCATCCGCAACGCCGGCATCGACGAACGCGGCATCCCGGGCGTGCGCATCGCCTCGGTGGAAGGTCTGCTGATCGAGACCGACCAGTACGGGCGGTACCACCTGGCGGGCGTGTCCGGCGGTCCGTGGGAGCGCGGTCGTAACTTCATCCTCAAGGTCGATCCGTCCACGCTGCCGGCCGGTGCGAAGTTCACCACCGACAATCCGCTGCTGCGCCGAATCACCCCCGGCCTGCCGGTCCGCTTCGACTGGGGCGTCACCCTGCCGGAGCAGGTGATCGAGGGCGGCACCCAGCAGGTGGAACTGGAGATGGGCGAGGTGTTCTTCGCCCCCGGCAGCGCGGAAGTGCGTGCCAAGTACCTGCCGGTGATCGAGGCGATGGCGGCCAAGGTGCGCCAGTACCAGGGCGGCGAAGTGGTCATCCAGGCCAACGGCGACAGCGAAGGGCTGGCCTTCGAGCGGGCGAATGCGGTCAAGGCGGCACTGCTCGACAAGCTGGATGCCGCGTCCATCAAGGGCCTGGTGGTCAGCGCCCGCGGCACCGTCGACGATCCGTCTTCGATGATCGTGGGTGTGGACGAGGGCGGCGCGCTGTTGGGGACGGTGCTGTTCGATACCGACAAATCGGCGATCCGGCCCGAGTTCGAGCCGTTGCTGGACAAGGTGGCGGCGGCCCTGGAAAGGATGGGGGGCGGCAGCATCGCGATCGTCGGCCACACCGACGTGCGGGCCTCGCACGCCTACAACGTCGCCCTGGGCATGCGTCGTGCCAAGGCGGTCTATGAAGCGCTCGCCAAACGCCTGAGTCCGGAGGTGCGTGCCAACGTCCGCGTCGAAGCCAGCAACGACCCGACAGCCCCTGTCGGGGTACGGAAGTGAAGGGGGGCCGGGTCATGAAGAAGCGTATGAAGATGAAACTGCTGGACTGCACGCTGATCAGCCTGCTGGCCGGTGCGACGCCGCTGGCCGTTGCACAGACGGCTGCGCCGTCGCAGGCACAGCAGGATCGCGTGGACGGCACGGCCACGGCCGTGGACTGCGATGGCGAACAGTGCACGGGTGAAGAAGGCCTGCTGTTCCGGCTGCGTACCCGCAGCTACGACAAGCCGGTGACGCGCGGGACCGACCGTGCCTCGAGTTCCGAGGTCCTGCAGCCGGACCGTCGCGTCACTGTGGCGATGGAACAGCCGGGCAAGGCCACGGCGATGGGTAAGTTCTCCATCGACCTGCCCGGTGGTGGCGTCATCTGGGCCACCGAGGACCCCACCTTGGGCCAGGCCGAACTGTCCGTTTCGGCGCCTTCGATCGTGCCGTTCGACGGGCAGCGTATCGTCCGCCCGGTGCAGTTCTACGTGCGCGGCAACTATCCGGCCTTCATCCAGCGGATGGAGATCACGCTGTACCGCAGCAGCGATGGCGACCTGATCGAACCGATCGCCTCCGCGCCGATCGACGTGGCGGCGGTGTCGAGCACGTCATGGGATGGCGCGCTGCCGGACCGTTATCGGTTCCGCAAGGGCGACGAGCTGGTCTACGTGCTGCGTGCCTACGGCAAGGACGGGGCCTTCGACGAGACCCATCCGCGCACGCTGCAACTGGTGTCGCCCGAGGACGCCGAACGCGGCATCAACCAGCTGCGCACCACTATCGAGCGGGCGCAGGGCGCCGCGCTGAGCGCCGAGCAGGCCCAGACGCAGAGCCTGGTGGAGAGCGTGTTCTCCGGCAACGGGCTGCGCCAGCAGAACATCCCGATGTACGGATCGCGCATCCGCATCCAGGGACGCAACATTCCCGCCGCGGCGTCGCTGACCATCAACGGCGAGAACTACCCGCTGGACCAGGAACGCAAGTTCGTGGCCGAGTACCTGGTGCCGGTGGGCCGCCATCAGTTCCAGGTGGGCCTCGGGTCGGCCGATGGCCAGGCCCCGGTGTCGCACACGCTGGATGTCGACGTCACCGGGCGCTACTTTTTCGGTGTGGGCCTGGCCGATGTGACCATCGCGCAGAACAGGACCAGTGGTTCGGGCGCGGCCTTCGCCAACGACACGCGCTATCAGGACGACGTGATCAGCGACGGCCGGCTGGCGTTCTACGGCAAGGCCAAACTGCGCGGCAAGTACCTCGTCACCGCCCAGGCCGACACGACCGAACGCGACCTGGACCGGCTGTTCAACGGCTTCACCCAGGCCGATCCGCAGGATGTGTTCCGCCGCCTGGATCCGGATCTGTACTACCCCGTCTACGGCGACGACTCCACCACCTATCGCGATGTGGACACGATGGGCCGGTTCTACCTGCGGGTGGACTGGGACAAGAACCAGGCGCTGTGGGGCAACTACAGCACCCGCATCGTCGGGACCGAGTTCGCGCAGTACCAGCGGTCGCTGTACGGCGCGGCATTGAACTGGCGTTCGCTGGCCACCAACCGCTGGGGCGATCCGGGCACCGAGTTGCGCATCTTCGGTTCGCAGGCCGAGACCGCGCCGGGCCACAACGAGTTCATCGGTACCGGCGGCAGCCTGTACTACCTGCGGCATACCGACCTGCTGCCGGGTTCGGACGTCGTGACCCTGGAGATCCGCGACCTGACCACGGGCCGCGTGGAGAACCGCGTGGTGCTGCAGCGGGGCGCGGACTACGAGATCGACGAGTTGCAGGGCCGCATCCTGCTGACCCGCCCGCTGGCGCAGGTCACCCGCGAGAACATCCCCACCCTCACCCGCGACGCGCCACTGGACGGTTTCGAGCAGCGCCTGTTGGTGGACTACGAGTGGGTGCCGTCCGGCTTCGACGCCGATGATGTCAGTGCCGGCTTCCGCGGCAAGCACTGGTTCGGCAACCACGTGGGCGTGGGCGCCACCTACGTGCAGGAGAACCGGGCCGGCGAGGACTACACCCTCGCGGCGGGCGATCTGACCCTGCAGGCCGGCAAGGGCACCTACCTGAAGGCCGAATACGCCCAGACCGAATCCTTCGGTGCGCCGGTGTTCTTCTCGGACAACGGCGGCCTGAGCTTCGTCCAGCAGAACGACACCGGCCTGCGCCGCGAAGGCGAAGCCAAGTCGCTGGAGGCGCGCGCCAATTTCAAGGAACTGGGCTGGACCGCGCTGGACTGGAGCATGGGCGCCTGGTGGCGCAACACCAGTGCCGGCTACTCGATCTCGCGCTACGACACCGGCCGGGCCATTACCGAGTACGGTGCCGAGGTGCAGGGCCAGTTCACGCCCAGCCTTGGCCTGTATGCGCGCTACACCCGTGCCGAGAGCGGCGCCGAGTCGCTGACGCAGGCCCAGGCCACGCTGGAATGGCGCCTGGACGATACCCGCACGCTCAGCGCCGAAGTCCGGCGCGTGGATACCGAAGGCGCCACGATCGATGCGGCGGGCACGCTGGGCGCGGTGAAGTACCTGCAGCGCTTCGGCAGTACGCTGGAACTGTACGGTCTGGCCCAGCTCACCCTCGACGACGACGGCGGCCAGTACGCCGACAACGACGCACTGACGCTGGGCGGCAAGTACCTGTACGGGGACAACTCCTCGGTCGGGGCCGAGGTGACCACGGGCGACCGTGGCCAGGCCGCCAGCCTCAACGCCGAGCACCGCCTGACGCCCCAGCACTCGGTGTATGGCGCCTATACGTACTCCACCGACACCACGGCCTACGACTCGCTGTTCACGCGCAACGCCCAGAACGGCTGGACGCTGGGCCAGCGCTGGCGCCTGTCCAATCGGGTCAACCTGTACAACGAAAGCCAGTTCCTGAAGGAGCCCAACCAGTCCGGGCTGGCGCACACCTTCGGTATGGACTTCTATCCGGCGCAGGGCTGGAACCTGGGCTTCACGCTGTCCAACGGCGAACTGACGAATACGGCCGGCGGCAACGTCGATCGCCGCGCGATCAGCGTGTCCGGTGGACGCACCTCACCCGACACTGACTGGCAGAGCAAGCTGGAGTGGCGCCAGGACCGCGGTGCCGAGCAGCGCGAGCAGTGGGTCAGCACCAATCGGTTGACGCACAAGATCAACGAGAGCTGGCGCATCGCCGCCCGGCTGAACTACGCCGACACGGACGACCAGCTCGACCCGCTGGCGAGCGCGAAGTTCATCGAGGGCAACGTCGGCTTCGCCTACCGGCCCTGGGACAACCAGCGGTGGGGCGTGTTCGGCCGCTACACCTACCTGTACGACCTGGCCACGCTGGGTCAGCTGGGCGGGGCGCAGTACGACCAGAAGTCGCAGATCCTCTCGTTCGAGGGCGTGTACAAGCTCGACCAGCACTGGGAATTCGCCGGCAAGCTGGCCCGTCGCGAAGGTGAAGTTCGGATGGGCCGCGGGACCGGCGTGTGGCTGGATTCGGCCACCACCTTCGCCGCGGCGCAGGTGCGCTACGACCTGCGTACCCAATGGCATGCGCTGGCCGAATACCGCTGGCTCGATGTCAGGGACGGGGGTACCAAGCAGGGCTTCCTGGTGGGGGTCGATCGCGACCTGAACAAGAATTTCCGTATCGGCGTGGGCTACAACTTCACCGACTTCAGCGACGATCTGACCGACTTCGACTACGACCACAAGGGCTGGTTCCTCAACCTGGTCGGCACCTACTGATCCCACCGCGGGCCGGCACCCCGGCCTCCCGCGTCATTGCCGCACCGGGATGGACTCGCCGCCCCGGGCATTGCCGGAGGCGGGAAGAAAGCTCCCGACCAGGGTGTCCCGGATCCGCACCGTCACGGCATGGCGCGGGCCCAACTGGCGGCTGGCTTCCACCAGTGCGTCCTGCAGCAGGGCCTCGGCACGCCGCCGGTCCGTTATGGCATCCGGTGTGCCGTTCGCCGCGCGCAGCAACAGGGCCTGTGCCAGCAGATACTTGGCCGTGGGCGAAGGCTGCTGGCGTTGCCGGGTGGCGTGGACCACTTCCTGCAGCATGCTGATGGCATGCGTCAACGACGCCTCCTGGGGCGGGCCGGACTGGGCGGACGCGAGTTGGACCAGGGCCTGCGCCTGTTCTTCCTTCGCGGCGAGCGTGGTGGGATGGCGGGGGCCCAGGCTGCGTTCCAGCAGCTGCGCCGCCTCGCCCGCCAGATCGACGCTGTGCGACACGTCGTGCCCGCGCTGCAGGCGCGCCTCCAGCAGCAGCTGGCGCGCGTACTCCGGATGCGCGGTCCCGTACGCGGCGACGATGGCCGCATGCGCCTCCCGCACGGCGGCGGGGGGAATATCGGTGGCCTGCCCCTGCCGTTCCAGCACCTCCAGTCTCAAGCGGCGGCTGCGTGCGGTGTCGGGATGCTCCGGGCCCAGCCGCTGCCGGCGCGAGGCAAGCAGCGCATCGGCTACCTGTCTGGCCTGCGCGTGCTTGTCCTCCAGCAGCAGCAACGCCAGCCGCGCTTCGCTGACGTTGTCGGCCAGCGATGGAGAAGCCCCACGGGCCAAGGCGGTGGCGGCATCGAGCTCGCGCCCGGCATCGGCAAGATCCAGCAGTTGCAGATGCCACTGGGTGCGCAGGATCAGCAGTTCGATCTGCGTCTCGAGCGCCGCCTGCGACTGCAGGCCTGCCGCCACCTTCTGCGCGAAGCCCAGGGCGTCGAATGCGGCCGCGTGCTCCGACAGCCCCCAGTGGGCGCGCGCCAGTTCCGTCAGCAGGTTGAGCGTGGTGATATCCGCGGTGGGTTGGTCGGCGGTCGACTGGCGGAGGCTCTGTGCGGCGACGTCGCGTGCCTCGGCATGGCGTGCCTGGAGATTGAGCAGGGTGGCCAGGGTGGCCTGTGTCTCGGACTGGTGTGTGGGGCGGTCCGCCAGCAGCCGATTGGCCTGGGAGGCCAGCGAAAGCGCGTGTGCGTAGTCGCCCAGTACGGCATAGCTGCGTGCCAGGGATGTCAGCGCGCGCGCCCGGATCACCGGGCTCGACTGCGGGGGCAGGGCGCGCAGATGCGCTTCCGTCTTCTCGAGCAGCTGGCGCGAGGACGGGCGCGCTTCGGCCAGGCCGGAGAGCGTGGCCGCACCCAGGGTCTGCTCGAACATCGTGGACACCAGCTGCATGTCGCGGGCTTCCTGCTGGCTGCGCCAGTGGAACCATGCGAATACCCCCGCCGCGGCCATGCCGGTCAGCATGACGGTGCCCGCGAGCAGCGCGGCGAGCGCGTTCCGCTGCAGGAAGCGGCCAAGGACGTACCCGCGACCCGCGCCGCGTGCCCCCACCGGACGCCGCGCCCGCCAATGTTCCAGATCGTCGATGAGGGCGCCGACGCTGGCATAACGGTCGCCTGGTGCCAGCGCCACGCACTTCAGGGCGATGGCATCCAGGTCTCCCAGGAGTTTCCTGCGCAGCATGCGGGTATCGCGACACCGCCGAAGATGGGCGACCTGCGGAAGGACCGTGGCGGCCAGGTGCGAAGGCGGGTGTGCGGAAGGAGCGCCGAGGCCGGCCAGCTGCGCGTGCAGCGGCTGCAGCGGGCGGGGCCATGTGGCCACCAGCAGCTGGTACAGGACCACGCCCATCGCGTGCACGTCCGCCGCGACCGAGGCCGCGCCGCCGGTCAGCAGTTCGGGTGCCGCGTAGCCGTTGGACATCGCGATGGGCGTTGACGCGTCGCCTTCCCGTCCGCTCATCAGCGTGGACAGGCCGAAGTCGACCAGGTGGACCACGCCATCGGCCGACACCAGCAGGTTGCCCGGTTTGATGTCCTGATGCAGCACGCCATGGGCGTGCGCGTACTGCAGCGCGCGGCAGGCCTGGAGGAGCAGGACGACGCGCGAAGCCAGATCCAGGCGCTGCTGGTCGGCCCACTCGTCGATCGAGATGCCCCGGACCAGGCGCATCGCGAACCAGGGGCTTCCATCGGCCTCCACCCCACCGTCCAGCAGGGGTGCGATGTTGGGGTGGTCGAGTTTCGCCAGGTGATTGCGTTCCCGCATGAAGGCGTCGACCAGGACGTGAGACGACATCTCCGCACGGATGCACTTCAGCGCGACCGTCTTCTCGTACTGCCCGTCGGCGCGGCTGGCTTCGTAGACCGTGCCCATGCCGCCCTGTGCCAGCACGCGGTCGATGCGCCACGGTCCCAGCAAGGTGCCGATGCGCTCGAGCGAGGACGCATCGACGGCAGGGGCGTCCTGATCCGACGCCGTGATGGACAACACATCCAGTGCGCCGCCGTGGTCCAGTGCGTACGAAGCGGCGTCGGCGACCAGCAGCTTGTGCAAGGCGTCATGCAGAAGAGGGTCCTTCGCCCGAAGCGCTGCCAGCGCGGCGGCGCGCCGCCGCGGTGCCAGTTCGGCGAACTCGTCGAACAGGGCAAGCGCACGGGCCTCAGGGTCGGACATCGGTGACCAACATGTCGATTCGTCTTGCCACAGACTATCGCGCCGTGAAGGTCCGTGCCCGCCCGTTGCCGCTTCGCGCGCAATACGCTGCGTCGGCCGGATCCGATGGCGGCAGGGTGCATGCGAGCGTCGCGCTGGAGAGGCGGATGAAACGACGGAGACGCAATGAGTGACACGAGCAAGCCGTCGCTGACGCGCCTGCGCGGCGGGAGCGTGTGAGCCATCCGCCGAAGGGAGGCGGGGCGACCTTACAGCGGCCGTGTCAGATCACGGTCAGGGAACGTAACCGTCGTACCGTTCGTCATCGAAAGCCGTCTCGGTGCCGCTGTTTCGCCGCATGATGGCTGAACTGCCTTCGCAGCAGGCGTCCTGTCGGGCGACACGCTGCCGAAAACAACTCGTGTTGCGCGCAAGGACGACAACACCGAACCGATGCCGCAGGGGGAACGGGCTTCGGCCCGGCCGCCGGAGGACCCGAGAGGGAACGTGGCCTGATTCGGGCGCGCAACGGGATGAGCCTCACAGACGGGCTTTCGCCCTCGGGCGGGGCCGGGTGCGGAGTACTGCGGCGCCAGGGCGCGGCGTTATCGAAGGTATGCAAGGGAGTACGGCGTGGAAACAGGGGTGAACAACATGCGGCACTGGAGCGTGCGCCTGGCGGCGGTCAGCCGGCGGGTACTGGCCTCGGGCGCGGTGGTCATGGGTCTGCTGGCCCTGCTGCCCGCTCCGGCCCAGGCGCAGTCCAGCTTCGGTACCTGCGATGCGCGGATGTTCTTCGACCAGGTGAACAGCACTCCCATTCCCGACCAGTCGACCCTGTCCCTGGTCAACTACGCCACCTCTCCGTTCACCTATACCGCCCTCGGCAGCGGCCTTGCCCGCAACGCCATCGGCTACAACCCGGTGGACAACTACATCTACGGCATCGAGTGGGACGGCGCCGCCGGCAACGAACTGATCCGCGTGGCGTCCAACGGCAGCAGCACGGTGGTGGGCACGGTGGCCGGCCTGCCCGTGGGCAACTACACCTCCGGCGCGATCTCGCCCACCGGCCAGCTGTACATCCGCGAAGGCAGCGTCAGCAACATCCTTTATCGCGTCGACATCGCCACCCTCACCGCCACGACGATCACCCTCAGCCAGTCGTTCGCCGTGCAGGATCTTGCGTGGCACGACGGCGCGCTTTACGCCATCGTCAACGGCGGGGGCCTGGCACGGATCGACCCGGTCACTGGGGCCACCACCATCACCGCTGCGGCCTCCACCACGCCGCTGACCGGGTCGATCGCCATGTGGGGCTTCGCCAACGCCCTGCTCGCCTATTCTTCACCCAACATCTATGCGATCGATCCGGTGACCGGCGCCGCCACGCTTCTGAGTGCGGCACCAGCGTCGTTCAGTGGCGACGGCGCCAACTGCACGCTGGCCACCTTCGTGCTGGACGCGGACCTGTCGTTGACCAAGACCAACACGCCGGGCGTCAACAACAACGTGGACCAGGCCAACGACACCTATCTGCCAGGTACCAATGTCACCTACACCATCGTGGTGCGGAACACCGGGCCGTTCGGCGCGGAGAATGTGACGGTTTCCGATCCGCTGCCGACCGGCATCACCACGGCCAGCTGGACCTGCGGCACGCCCACCGGCGGCGCCAGGTGCGGCGCGGCCAGCGGAACCGGCGCTCTCAACGACACCGGCGCCGATCTTCCCCCCAACAGCTCGCTGACCTACACCTTCACCGTGACGGTACCCGCGGGCTTCACCGGTCCGCTGAGCAACACGGCGACCGTCGTCCCGCCCTCCTCGGTCAACGACCTCACGCCGTCCAACAACACCGCCACCGATACGGACCAGGCGCGCCCCACGCTCACCCTGCGCAAGATCAGCGTGGGCGGCGTGGGGAGCTTCGACTTCACCGGCAGCAACGGCCTGACCGCGCAGACCCTGACGACCGCCACGGCGGGCACCGCGGTGACGGGCGCTCCGCAGACGCTGAGCGCTGCCGGAACCGCCACCACGGTGACCGAGAGCGGCCTGCCGGCGACATATCGGGTGACGGATATCGCCTGTACCGGTCTGGGAGCGGGCGGGACGGCCACGCCGGACCTGGTCAACCGCACCGTCACGCTGGATGCGGCCGCGACGGCGGGTGGCAGTGCCATCGTGTGCACCTTCACCAACACGCTGCAGCAGACCGACCTGCAGGTGGTCAAGACGGCATCGCCCGATCCGGTGGTGACCGGCGATGTGGTGACGTACCAGATCGTGGTCAGCAACAACGGGCCGCT
This sequence comes from Pseudoxanthomonas sp. F11, assembly GCF_037046485.1. NCBI lineage: Bacteria > Pseudomonadati > Pseudomonadota > Gammaproteobacteria > Lysobacterales > Lysobacteraceae > Pseudoxanthomonas > Pseudoxanthomonas sp. F11. The sequence goes on from NZ_JBANLZ010000002.1 coordinate 11,993, forward strand.
GGACGCGAACAACGTCATCCTCAGCGACGTGGCGGGGCCGGGACAGGACTGCACGGCACCCAGCACCACCGCGACCTGCACGGCCACCGGCGGAGCGACGTGTCCCTCGCCGACGGTGCCGGTGGCCGACCTGCTGGGCAGCGGGATCGTCCTGCCCAGCCTGCCGGTGGGTGGCCAGGTGACCGTCCAGCTGCAGTGCCAGGTGACGGCCAACGGACTGTAGGTCCCGTGACGGGGCGCCGGGGTGCCGGCGCGATCCGTCGTCGAGCGGGGCCGTGGGGGCGCAGCCCGTGCGGCGGCGAGGCGCAAGGCCCGACCGCGCGGGCGCCTGCGCCTGCCGCCCCGCATGTCTGTCCGGTTCTGAGACATGATGCCGAGTGTTCTGTGATCAGAGTCACGGAACCCGAGCATGAGCTGCATCTCCCCCGTTTCCATCGCCCGCAACCCCTCGACAGGGTGCGAACAGCCCGCGGGCGGGCGCGCGCGGTCGTTCTCGTCCTTGCCGCTGGCGATCCTGATGGGGGTTCTGGTGGCGCTGTCGCCCGCCGCGCTGGCGCAGACCATTCCCACCCGCGCCATCATCAACGGCGATTTCGAGAACTTCCAGATCAGCAACGATGCGGTCACGCCGGTGGCCGGATTCACGGCTCCGGGGGGCTGCAGCGGAGGGGTCTGCGAGCGCCGCTACAGCAACACCCAGATCACGACCGAACCGCTGCTGGCTACCTTCGGCTGGCGCGCGAATGGCCCCACGTATCCCGGGGCGGGCACGGTGGAGGTGTGGCGCAACACCACGGGCGCCAACCAGCTGGTCGCGTTCAACTACTTCTGGGTGCCGCATAGCGGCAACCAGTATGCGGAGATCGCCTCCAATTCCACGAGCGAACCCATCGGCCAGTCGCTGTGCGTCGTGGCCGGCGAGACGCCTGCCTGGTCGGTGTGGCATCGGGCGAGGACGCTCGACGGGCTGGCCCGCACGGATACCATGCGGGTTCGCCTGTTCTCGCCCAACGGCACGTCCCTCTTCACGTCCCCCATCCTGAGCGCCACCACGGCGTCCTGGGTCAATCACACCGGCGTGTTCCCCGTCGCGTCGCAGAGCGGCGCCCATCTGTTCAATTTCGAGTACGTGACCGGCCCGTCGAGTTCGGCCGGCAACTTCGTCGACGACATCGATATCAGGCTCTCGCCGCTGTTCGACCTGCGGGGTTTCGTGGATGGTGCCGGAACCGCCATTTCCACCGCGACGGAGTTCGGCGCCCCGGTGGTGTACCTGGACATCCTGGTCAACGGCGTCATCCAGGGCGGCAGCGCGACCATACGCCTGGTGCGGTCCGGCACCGCGCAGCCTGCCAGCGATTTCACCGTGGGCGCCCCCACCCGCGGTTCGCTGACGGTGGATGCCAATGGCGACATCCTGCTCACGCTGCCGACCGGCACGTACGACCCCAACGTGCTGGCCAGCGCCCAGCCGAACGGCGGCGGACGCATCCGCATTCCACTGACGATCAACGACCTGACCGTCATCGAGGACAATGAGACCCTGGGCTACACCACCGGCACCATCGCCCACGCCGGGAGCCTGTCGCCGCTGGTCAGCCAGATTGCCGGCAACAGCGCGGCCTGCGCGACGGCCATCAATGCGGCCAGCCTGATCATCGTCGACAACGACATCGATCTGCTGACGACCAAGACCGCCAGCGTGGCCGCCCCGGTGATCGGCGTGCCCTTCACCTACACCGTCACCTATGCCAACAACACGGCCCGTACCCTGACCGGCCCCACGACATCGCACGATGCGACGGCCGCCATCAGCGACCCGGCGCCGGCCGGGATCACGTTCACCGGGTGGACCTGTGTGGCGAGCAATGGGGCGGTATGCCCCGCGGTGTCGGGTTCCGGCGCCATCACCGGCAATGCGTTCCTGCCGGCGGGGAACGGCAGTGCCGGGGGCACGCTGACCTACACGGTCACGGCGGTCGCGACCGGCGCCTCGGCGTGCGCCACGACCACCAACGTCTCCACCATCGCCACGCCTGCGGGGATGAGCGAGGGCACCACGGTGCAGTCCGGCTTCGCATCGCCCACGCCGCCGGGCGGTACCGGCAACAACACCGCCTCGCTCGCCCTGTCGCCCCAGTGCGGCGCCGACCTGCAGGTGGTGAAGTCCGCATCGCCGGATCCGGTGCTGACCGGCGATACGATCACCTACACCCTGGTCGCGACCAACAACGGGCCGGCGAACGCGACCAATGTGGTGCTGACGGACGTTCCCGGCAGTGGGCTGGACTGCACCACGCCGCCGGGCGGCTCGGCCACGTGCACGGCCACGGGAGGTGCCAGCTGCCCCTCGCCGACCGTGACCACCAGCAGCCTGTTGGGCGGCGGCATCGTTCTGCCGGCGCTGCCCGTGGGCGGTCAGGTCACCGTGTCGTTCCAGTGCACCGTGACGGCGACCGGGAACTGAAGGCGGACATGTGACGCGCCTGCCGGCACCGGGGATGCCCGGTGCCGGCAGGAAGCGCATCATCGCGTCCGGTCGCATCCGCCGCACGGGCTGCGATGTCGATGGCCCTTGGGGATGTTGAGGGGGCGCGACGGAATCGCGCTGCACTCAGGTGTGGGGCGCTACGAAGTTGACGACCCTGCGGCGTGAGAACGTGCCGCGGCGGATCTCCCGCCACCGATCGCGATGGCGCTTCGGCGGTCGGGCACGATGCCGCCTACCTGGCTTTCCCATGACGCCAGGAAAGGAGCATGCTTCGATGTCGGTGCCGCCCTCGCCGTAGCGGACGGAAGTGCGCGGGACGCGGGGTGGTGCCGCGGGCGCTGGAAGGGGAGGGCGGAAGGCACTCCGTACCAGGGCCGGCGGCCCGGTCGGTGCGGAAGAGAGATGGCGCGCCCGGAGGGATTCGAACCCCCGACCAATGGCTTCGGAAGCCGTGAAAGATCAACGGTGGCAATGGATTGCGAGCAGCCTCCAGAGGCCTCGCGCACTCCGCTGGCGGTTCCGGGCATTCAGGCCGACGCTCCCGAAGATCGTTTAGGGTCGCTTCGCACCGAAGTTAAATGCTTTTGTCGGCACATTGAAGGGAGTAAAGGTCAACTGCCCAGTCCGCTGGAAACTGGTGCGCGCGTTGTTTGGGGCGCTAAGTTCAACAACACTAAATATATTTATTTTAGTGTTGTTAAGTGTTAGGCTACGGCCATGCATGCTTTGACCGCCCCGTTCCACGCCTATATCCAGCAAACCACCGGCCTCGAGCCGGTGGCGCTGCCGTGGAATGGCCCTGCGCTTCCCAGGTACCTCAAACAAAGCTACGAGCCGCATCTCGTCAGGCTCGCTGGCAAGGTATGGGTGGTCGCGTACCTGCGTCAGGCAGATCCAGTCCCGCCGCTCCAGCTCTTGAAGCAACTGGGGCAGCTGCTGGCCGGCCTGGCGAAACCAGGTCCTGCGGGCGTCTGTCTGGTCGCAGAGCATCTGGCGCCCTACCTGCGCCGACGCTTGGTGGAATTGGGGCAGCCATTCGTCGTTCCGGGGCGCCAGCTGTTCTGGCCTGCGATCGGCAGCGCTGAAACGACGCAGCGACCGAAACGTTCGCGCCCCAGGTCGGTACAGACGTTGGGACCCATTGCGCAGCAGTTGCTGATTTCGCTGCTGCTCCGGCGCCTTCTGCCACCGGTGACCATCAGCTCGGCCGCCGGGGCACTGGGGCGCACGGCGGCCAGCGTAAGCCAGGCTGTCAAGGAGCTGGAGGCAAGCGGGCTGATCACCAGCGAGATGAAGGGTCGCGAGCGGTTCATTGGCTTGGCGGAAGAGCCAGTCGTCGTTTGGAGCCGCGCAAGGTCGTACCTGAGAAGCCCGGTAAGGCAGCGACTGCGGGTTCCTGCGTCGGAGCTTCCGGCTGGAATCACGCTGCGCGCCGGCGAGAGTGCGCTGGCGGCATTGACCGAACTGGCCGATCCGGCGGAGCCTGCGTACGCGGTTGCGAGTGGGCAGTGGCCGAAGACAAGCGCTCCCAGGAACATTCCCACGCCGGATATGGGGACCTGCATCGTCGAGCTTTGGCGATACTCGCCAGACCCGATGTCGGAACGGGGGTGCGTCGATCCCCTGTCCCTGGCGCTAAGCCTCGGAAATTCCAAGGATGAACGCCTCCAGCTCGCCATCGACGAGTTGATGGAGAGGATTGCGTGGTAAAGGGACTGGACACGTTTGCCGCGTTCTTCGGCGGAGATGAAGCGCGCTACGTGCTCATCGGTGGCGTTGCCTCACAACTGGTGCTGGAGGATGCCGGCCTGCAAGCCCGGGCCACGAAGGACCTGGACATCGTTCTTTGCGTGGAAGCATTGGATCCTGCCTTCGGCGGCAAGCTCTGGTCTTTCGTCGAAGCGGGCGGCTACGAGGAGCGGCAGCGAAGAGAGGGCGAGCCTTGTTTCTACCGGTTCATCAAACCCAAGGACGCCTCGTACCCGCACATGCTGGAGTTCTTCGCCCGCGAACCCGGGCACACCCCTCTGGCCGACGGCGCACACCTCACGCCCGTGCCCTTCGAACAGCAAGTGCAGAGCTTGTCCGCCATTCTCCTAGACAACGACTACTACGCCTTCCTGTACGCGAACACGCGCATGCTGGGTGGCGTCCACGTTGTCACCGAAAAAGCCTTGATCCCTCTGAAGGCAAGGGCCTGGCTCGATCTCGTGGCGCGCAAAGCGCGCGAGCCGGACGCCGTGGACAGCCGACACATCCGCAAGCACTGCAACGATGTGCTGCGCCTCTCGCAACTCCTGTCCGAAGCGGATCGCATCGATTTGCCAGACGCCATCCGGGAGGACGTGGATCGGTTCTGCCGGGATGCGGAACCGGACGTCACGAAGGAACTGCTGGCCCAGCTTGGCGTACAGGAGCCACCGGACGCCTTGCTCGCGCAACTGCGTAAGAACTTCGGCGGCTAACGCTGGGAAGCAATGTACGCCAGCAGCCGCTTGAGCCGCGGCGCCGGGTTGGCGAACTTCACCTGCTGCTCGTCGAAGGCCTCGGGGTCGAACTTGCCGCGCTGGCCCTTCTGGCTGCTGGCCCAGACGTGGGACGACTTGTGTTCCGGGTCCTCGGGGTCCGCCAGGGTTTCGAGCAGGCTTTCGTAGCCGCCCGGGCCGCCGCAGTCGTCGGGCGGCGCCGAGCGCTCGCCGGCGGTGCAGCGCGGGTACTTCTTGCCCGGCGCCGCCTCGAGGATCTCCTCGAGCACGACCGTATGCTCCCAGCCTTCGCCGAAGTCGTATTCGTACTCGATTCGGGGATTGGCACGGGTCAGGACGTCGGCCACTCGGTGTTCCCAGCCGGGCAGGGGCGGGTTGTCGTCGAAGTCGTCCAGCGGCATGCCGAAGCGCGGATGGCCATCGCGCTGGCCCCAGGGTCGGAACTCATGCAGGTGGGTGTCGGTCCAGGCGAAGGCGCTCTGAATGGCGACGTGCAGGTCCCAGAAGGTGCAGTCGCCCGGCACCTGCAGGCGGCGCCAGATCAGCGGTTCGATCTCCTGGAGCTCGACCCGGATCTGGAGGATGGGTTGGGGCATGGCGCGCCTTTAATCAATCCGGGTAGGGGACCCGATCAGGTTTTGTCCCAGATCTGTCCCAGATTTGTCACAGGGTTCTTGGCGCGCCCGGAGGGATTCGAACCCCCGACCAATGGCTTCGGAAGCCACTACTCTATCCGGCTGAGCTACGGGCGCGTTTTTAAAGGACTTTTTCTTCAAACCGGCCTGAAACCGGGTTCAGGCCCTGTGACACTTTACCCGGCGCCTTTAACGGATGAGTAGGAGCTTCGGAAGCCACTACTCTATCCGGCTGAGCTACGGGCGCACGGGACGGGCATTCTAGCCGCAAACCGGCAGTGTGGCCCACTTCGCCGAAAAGGCGCTGCCGGGGTCCGGGCGACGGGGCGCGCCTGCTACCCTTTCGCGCATGGGATACGAGCGTTTCGAAACCGACGCCATGCCGCGCTGGCGCGAGCGGCTGGGCCAGTACTGGAAGCTGGTGCGCGGCGATCGCCCCATCGGGGTGCTGCTGCTGCTGTGGCCCACCTGGTGGGCCCTGTGGCTGGCGGCCGACGGCGTGCCGCCGGCGTGGACCCTGTTCGTGTTCACGGCCGGCGTGTGGCTGACCCGTTCCGCGGGATGCGTGATCAACGATTACGCCGACCGTTGGCTGGACCCGCAGGTGGAACGCACGCGCGGGCGTCCGCTCGCGACCGGCGCGGTCTCCGGGCGCGAAGCCCTGGCCGTGTTCGCCGTGCTGATGCTGGTGGCGTTCGGGCTGGTGCTCACGTTGAACCGCCTGACCGTCTGGCTGAGCTTGGCCGGCCTGTTCCTGGCGGCCAGCTATCCGTATCTGAAGCGCTATACCTATCTGCCGCAGGTCTATCTGGGCCTGGCCTTCGGCTGGGGCATCCCGATGGCGTTCGCCGCCGTGCAGGGCGAGGTGCCGCCGGTGGCCTGGGTGCTGTACGGCGCCAATATCCTGTGGGCCACGGCGTACGACACCTGGTATGCGATGGTGGATCGCGAGGACGACATCCGTGCCGGATCCAAGTCCACGGCGATCCTGTTCGGCGATCTGGACCTGGTGATTCAGGGCGTGCTGTACGCGTTGATGCTGGTGGCGCTGTATCTGGTCGGCCGGCAGGCGGGGCTGGGGCTGTATTACCACCTGCTGGCGCTGGGCGTGGCCGCGCTGCTGATCGCCTGGGAGTTCGTGCTGGCGCGCCACCGCGAGCGCGAGGCCTGCTTCCGCGCCTTCCTGCACAACAACTGGGTGGGCGCGGCGGTATTCGCCGGTCTGGCGCTGGACCTGTCCGGTCTGGCGGTCTGGCCCTTCTGACCAGGGCGCACAGGCAGCTGTCCGTCACAGGGCGACGGCGGCCTCATGGCACCCGCGCGCACACCCAGGCATCCACCCGCTCGACGCCCACGGCCCGCAGCGCATGGGCCGCCGCCGCCAGCGTGGCGCCCGTGGTCATCACGTCGTCGACCAGCGCCACATGCGCCGGCAGGGCGGCCTGGTCCGCCACGGCGAACGCGCGGGCCAGGTTGCGCCGGCGCTGGTCCGCATCGAGTTCGGACTGCGCTGCCGTGGCGCGGATGCGCTGCAGCAGGTCTGCGCGCAGCGGCAGGGCCAGCGCGGCGGCCAGCGGGCGCGCCAGTTCCAGCGCCTGGTCGTAGCCACGTTGTCGGATGCGGCGGGCGTGCAGCGGCACCGGCACCAGGGCATCCGGACGCGGCGCAGACACCAGGGCGCCGGCCATCAGATCGGCCATCAGGCGTCCGGCCGCCAGGTCGCGATGGAACTTGAAGCGCGGCACCAGCCGGTCCAGCGGAAAACCGTATACGAACACCGCCCGTGTCTCCGCCAGCAAGGGCGGATCCCGCAGACAGTCACCGCAGACTCCGGGTGCGGACATCGGAAGCCCGCATTGCAGGCATGCGATCCGGTTCCAGGGAAGCCGATCGGCGCATGAGGCGCACAGATCGCGCCCGTTGCAGCCGCGTTCGCGACAGATAAGGCAGCGGGGCGTGAGCAGCGACCGGCTGGCCCGGCGCCACCAGTCGTCAACTTTCGGAGCATCCATGCGGTTGACAGGGCGGGACCCGGTTTCCAGACTTCCGCGACTGTAATCCGCCGAGGCTGCGATGTCCGCTCACATTTCCAGCGATACCCCCCTGCTGCGCCATGACTGGCAACGGGAGGAGCTGCTGGCGCTGTTCGATCTGCCGTTCCCGGACCTGCTGCACCGGGCCGCGACCGTGCATCGCGCGCATTTCGATCCGGCGGAAGTCCAGGTCTCCACCCTGCTGTCGGTGAAGACCGGCGGCTGTCCGGAGGATTGCGCCTACTGCCCGCAGGCGCAGCGCTACGACACCGGTGTGGAGGCGCAGAAGCTGATGGACGCCGAGCAGGTGCTGGCGAAGGCGGCGCAGGCCAAAGCCGCCGGGGCGTCGCGCTTCTGCATGGGCGCGGCCTGGCGGTCGCCGAAGGACCGCGACATCCCCAAGGTCGCCGAGATGATCCGCGGGGTGAAGGCGCTGGGCCTGGAGACCTGCGCCACGCTGGGGATGCTGAGCGGCGCGCAGGCGCAGGCGTTGAAGGACGCCGGCCTGGACTACTACAACCACAACCTCGACACCGCACCCGACTTCTACGGCGACATCATCCACACCCGCCAGTACCAGGACCGTCTGGACACGCTGGCGCATGTCCGCGATGCCGGCATGAAGACCTGCTGCGGCGGCATCGTCGGCATGGGCGAATCGCGCGACCAGCGCGCCGGCCTGCTGCAGGCGCTGGCGAACCTGCCGGCGCATCCGGATTCGGTGCCGATCAACCGCCTGGTACAGGTGGCCGGCACGCCGCTGCACGGCACCACCGAACTGGACCCGTTCGAGTTCGTCCGCACGATCGCCGTTGCCCGCATCGTGATGCCGGCCTCGATGGTGCGCCTGTCGGCCGGCCGCGAGGCCATGAGCGACGAACTGCAGGCGCTGTGCTTCCTGGCCGGAGCCAATTCGATCTTCTACGGCGAAAAGCTGCTGACCACGGGCAACCCGGATACCGAGCGCGACCAGGCCCTGTTCGCGCGCCTGGGGCTGCGACCCATGCAGGTGCAGATGGAAAACGTGCACGACCATCACAGAATGGAAGGCGCCGGCAGCGGTACGGTGCACGCCGACATCACTCATCCTGCGCCGTGCTGCGGCCAGGCGGCGTAGTCGGGGGAACACAGGGGACATGACGAGGGCCATCACGCCGGCGCGGGCATCGCGTCCCGGCGCGTCGGTGTCTTCGTGTCCCGGCCGCCGCCGATGCGCGCTCCCGTACCCGGTGCCGAACCCATGACACGCCCCGACCTGCACGACCGCATCCTCGCCCAGCGCCAGCAGCGCGTGGCCCTGGCGCGCCAGCGCACGCGCCGCACCATCAGCCGTCGCGATGGCGTGCGCGTGGAGGTCGACGGCCGCTGGCTGACCGAATTCAGCAGCAACGACTATCTGGGTCTGGCGCAGCAGTTCGAAGTCACCAGCGCCCTGCAGGACGCCGCCGCACGCGAGGGCACCGGTGCCGGTGCGTCGCATCTGGTCAGCGGCCACCATGCGGCGCATGAGGGGCTGGAGCGGGACATCGCGGACTGGCTGGGCTATCCCCGTGCGCTGCTGTTCGGCAGCGGATTCCTCGCCAACCTGGCCGTGCAGCAGGCCCTGCTGGAGGACGGCGACGTGTGCGTGCAGGACCGTCTCAACCACGCCAGCCTGCTCGACGCCACGCGTCTGGCCGGCGCGAAGCTGCGACGCTATCCGCACCTGGATCCCGAAGGCGCCCTGCGCCAGCTGAAGCTGCAGCCGGATGGCGCGGCCATGCTGGCGACCGATGGTGTCTTCAGCATGGACGGCGACACCGCGCCGTTGCGTGCGCTGAGCCTGGTGGCGCGCATGCAGCAGGCGCTGTTCTTCGTGGACGATGCGCACGGCGTCGGCGTGCGCGGGCCCGAAGGTCGCGGCAGCGTGGCCGAAGCGCGCATGGGCGTGGCCGACGTGCCACTGCAGCTGGTCACCCTGGGCAAGGCGCTGGGTGGCTACGGCGCCGTCGTCGTGGGCGAAGAGACGCTGATCCAGCATCTGGCCGAGACCGCGCGCCCCTACATCTACACCACCGCACTGCCTCCGGCGCTGGCGGCCGCCACCCGCGTGGCGGTAAAGCACGCGCGCCGCGACCAGTGGCGGCGCGAGAAGCTGCGGTCGCTGGTGGACCGCTTCCGCAGTGGCGCGCAGCGCGCCGGACTGCAGCTGATGGCGTCGGATTCGCCCATCCAGCCGGTGCTGTGCGGCAGCGATGGCAACGCACTCGCGTTGGCGGCGGCGCTGGACAGTGCAGGCTACCTGGTGCCGGCGATCCGGCCGCCAACCGTGCCGGACGGCAAGGCGAGGCTGCGGGTGACCCTGTCGGCCCTGCACTCGCCGCAGGACGTGGACGGTCTGGTGGACACCCTGGCGCGCTCGTGGGAAGCGGTGCAGCGCGTGCACGGCGCCGTGGCCTGAGGCAAGCGGCCTGTCGCGATCCCGCACGGCGCGGGATAGGCGACAATACGCGCATGCATATCGAAACCCTCGGCAGCGGCCCCTCTCTGGTGCTGCTGCATGGCTGGGCGCTGCATGGCGGCGTGTTCGCCCCGCTGGTGCAGCGGCTCTCCGACCGCTACACGCTGCATCTGGTCGACCTGCCCGGGCACGGCTTCAGCCGTGACAGCGAGGTTCCGCTGACGCTGGACGCGACGGTCGCCGCCGTTCTCGCCCGCACGCCGCCGGCCGCCTGGCTGGCATGGTCGCTGGGCGGTCTGTTCGCGCTGCATGCGGCGGCATCGTCGCCGCAGGTGCGTGGGCTGGCCATGATCGCGGCGACGCCGCGCTTCGTGCGGGACGGCGACTGGCCGCATGCCGTGGAAGGCCGCGTGTTCGCACAGTTCGGCGACGACCTGCGCAACGACTATGCCGGCACGCTGGAACGGTTCCTCGCGCTGGACACGATGGGCTCGGAACATGCCCGCAGCGAGTTGCGTACGTTGAAGCTCGATCTCTACGCACGCGGCGAACCTTCGCCTGCCGCCTTGCAGACTGGCCTGAAGCTGCTCGAGCAGTCCGACCTGCGCGCGACGCTGCCGGCACTGTCCGCCCCCACCTTGTGGCTGGCGGGGCGCCGCGACCTGCTGGTGCCGTCGAAAGCGATGCGGGCTTCTGCCGCCGCCACGCCGCAAGCCACTTTCGTCGAGATCGCCGGCGGTGGCCACGCACCGTTCCTGGGACACGCCGACCTTGTGGCGGCCGAGGTGGAGCGCTTCATGCAGGCGCTGCCGGAGGCCGCCGCATGAGCACGTTCGACCAACGCCACATCCGCCGCGCGTTCTCGCGCTCGGCTGCCGGCTACGATGCGGCGGCGGCGCTTCAGCACGAAGTCGAGAAGCGCCTGCTGGAGTCGCTGGACTACTTCGCCCTGCGGCAGGGCCAGGATGCGGCCGACCCGAAGGTGGTGCTGGACGTGGGCTGCGGTCCCGCGCACGCGGCCGCCACCATGCGCAAGCGCTGGCCGAAGGCGCAGGTGATCGCGCTGGACCTGGCGTTGCCCATGTTGCGCGAGGCGAAGAAGCAGGCCGGCTGGTGGAAACCGTTCCAGCGCGTCTGTGCCGACCTGCGCGCATTGCCGCTGGCGGAAGCCAGCGTCGACGTGCTGTTCTGCAACCTGAGCCTGCAGTGGGTGGACGACCTGCCGGCCGCGTTCGCCGGCTTCCGCCGGGTGCTGAAACCCGGCGGCTTGCTGGTGTGCTCGACGTTCGGGCCGGAAACGCTGCAGGAACTGCGCGATGCGTTCGCGCAGGCCGACGATGCGCCGCATGTCAGCCCGTTCCCTGCCATCGCGCAGTTCGGCGATGCGCTGATGCTGGCCGGCTTCCGCGATCCGGTCCTCGACCGCGACCGTTTCACCCTCACCTACGACGATCTGCCGGCGCTGATGCGCGAACTGCGCGCGATGGGCGCGACCAATGCCTTGCGCCAGCGCCGGCATACGCTGACCGGTCGCGCACGCTTCGCGGCCGCGGCGGCGGCCTACGAGCCCTTGCGTCGCGCGGATGGCAGGCTGCCCAGCACCTGGGATGTCATCTACGCCCATGCCTGGGCGCCGCCGCCGGGCGCGCCGATACGGGGGCAGGGGGAGGACATCGCGACGGTGCCGCTGGCGAAGATCCCGATCCGGCGACGCGGCGAGTAGCGTCGGCGCGGGGTTCGCCGCACGGACTCGCTACGACTCGCCATGCGTCGCGCCGGCCTCAGGGATTGTCGCGGCGCACCTGCCGGATCCAGTCCTGCAGGTTGTAGTAGTTGGTGACGCGGGCGATGCGGTCGTCGCGGATGTCGAAGAAGGCGCCGCCCGGCAGCGTATAGGTCTGGCCATCGGCCGGTGGCAGGCCCTCGTCGGTATGCAGGTACTCGCCGTGCACCACGTACTCGGCGGCCGCGCGCTGGCCGTCCTGGGTGACCAGCACCACGATGTCGCGCAGTTGCTCGCGGTAACTGGCGTTCATGCGTCCCAGGAAGGCGGCGAACGCTTCGCGCCCCACTTCGCGCGCGCCCTGGTTGAGGTCGTGCACCACGTCATCGCTCAGCATCGCCAACATGCCCTCCCAGTCGCCGCGGTTGAAGGCGGCGTAGTAGCTGAGGACGAGTTCGGTGGCGCGGTCCTGCCGGCGCGTGCCGTCGATCTTCATGGGGAGTCCGGGAGGTGGGCGGGCTGCCGATGATACGCCACGCCTTCAGCGCGGCAGGCGGTCGCGGTGGAAGAAATACACTTCCTGCAGCAGGAACCGCCAGCGCGTGGCGAAGGTGCGGAAGCGGCTGGTCGGCGTGGGCGAGCCGACCGCACGGATGCCGAGCTCCTGGCTGATGCGCAGCGCGCGCGCCATATGCAGCGGGTCGCTGACCACGATGACATCGTGCAGCTGGTGCTGCTGCATCAGCAGCGACGCCTGGCGCAGGTTGTCGTGGGTGTTGCGCGACAGCGATTCGATCAGGATCGCCTTCTCCGGCACGCCCTGGCGCAAGGCATAGCGGCGCGCGACCTGGGATTCGGAGAAGCGCGCGCCGACGCCGCCGTAGCCGCCGGTGAAGATCAGTTTGGGCGCAAGCCCGCGCTTGTAGAGGGCGATGCCGTGGCGGATGCGCTCTTCGAACACCGGCGAGGGCTTGGCGTCGTAGGCGGCCGCGCCCAGCACGATGATGGCGTCTGCGGGCCGGGCGTCGTCGCGCTGGCCGACCCAGGTGATGTAGGCCGCCACGCCGGCCAGCCAGAGCAGAACCAGCAGCAGCAGCCGCCAGGTCCAGCCGAACACCCCGCGCCGGGGCTTCCTGCGGCGCGCGTTCATGCCGCGGCCTTCCAGGGCAGGGCGTCCAGATCGACATTGCCGCCGGACAGGATCACGCCGACCCGTTGTCCGGCCACGCGTTCGCGGCGGCGAAGGATGGCCGCCAGCGCGATGGCGGAGGAGGGCTCCACCAGCAGTTTCAGGCATTCCCACAGTAGCCGCATCGCGACGAGCGTTTCGGCATCGGGCACGGTCACCACGTCCACCCGGTGCGCGCGCAACAGGGCGAAGTTGGGGGCGCCCAGCGTGCCGCGCAGTCCGTCGCACAGGGTGTCGGGGGTGAAGTCCAGGCGCAGTTCCCCGGCGGCCAGGGAGTCGGCGGTATCGGCGGCGCCGACCGGTTCGGCACCCAGCACGCGGCAGCCGGGCGCCGTGGCGGCCGCGACGATCGCCGTGCCCGACAGTAGGCCGCCACCGCCCACCGGTGCGACGAGGACGTCCAGCGGGCCTTCGGCGTTGATCAGTTCAAGCGCGGCGGTGCCCTGGCCGGCAATGACATGCGGATCGGTGTAGGGATGCACCAGGCGGGCGCCGGTGTCGGCCTGCACCATCGCCGCCGTCGCCTCGCGGGCGGCGATGGTGGCCGCGCAGGTGTGCAGGGTGGCGCCCTGACGCGCGATGTTGGCCCGTTTGGCGGCGTTGGCGCCTTCCGGCACCACCACGTGGCACGGGATGCCCCGCGTACGCGCGGCCAGGGCCAACGCGGCGCCATGGTTGCCGGACGAATGCGTGACCACGCCGCGGGCCGCCGTCGCTTCGTCCAGCGCCCATACGGCGTTGCACGCGCCGCGGAACTTGAAGGCGCCCGTCCGCTGCAGCGGCTCGGCCTTGAAATGCAGCTCGCAGCCGGCCAGCGCATCCAGTGCGCGCGAGCGCAGGACGGGCGTGGCGTGCGCATGGGGTGCGATACGGGCGGCGGCGGCAAGGACGTCGTCGTAGGTGGGCAGGGGCATCGACATGCCGAAAGGTTAACGCATCGTCGCGGTTCGCCGCCGGCTGAAGCGGGCCCGCACGGGCAGGACGCGAACGGCCACTGTCCGGACGGGTTAAGCACGGATTCAATGCATCGGGCCGATGCTGCCTACAGAATCCCCGGGGGGTCCCGACATGAAGCGCTCATCCTTGTACGCCCTTGCCGTCGCCAGCCTGTCCCTGGGCGGCTGTGCGACGTACGACTACGTCGGCGACACCGCCCCGGGCGGCTACTACCATGGCCGGCCGAGCACGCAGTACTACGACCCTTACGGCGGCGGCTATTACGGCGGGGGCGGCGTCTATGGCAGCTACGGCTACGGCAGCCCCTACGGCTATCGCGGCTATTACCCCTATTACGGGTACTACGGCCCGTACTATCCCTATTACCCGCCCCATCATCACCCGCGCCCGCCGCGTCCGGGCGACAGCGACAAGCCGCCGGGTGGCGGCAACCGTCCGCCCCCGTGGCGTGACCCGACCGGTCGCTGGCGTGAGGGCGGCTCCCAGCCGATGGTGCCCAACCGCAGCATCCAGGCATTGCCGTCGCCGAGCCAGCCGCGCGTGGGCGAAGGCGGCTACCGGCCACCGCGGGTGATGCCGGCGCCCTCGGCGCCCCGTGCGACCGAACGCCCGCAGCGGATGGAGCGGCAGGCACCTGCCCGGATCGAGCGTCCGGCCCCGCCGCCGCGTCCATCCGGTCGTTCGGACAACACCATCCGTCAGCGCGAACCCTGATCCGGGGCTCCGGAGCGGTCCGAGCCGTTGCTTTCCCCCTGCCGTCGTCGCAGGCTGCGAACATGACTTGACCGGTTGCGTCGCTTTCTGACGTAAGCGGCAATAAAGGTTCAATGTCGACGTCCGGTGGGGAAATCTGGATCCCCCCTGTTCCGGCCCTGCCGGACGTCGGCGCCTAACAGAAAGCCCGGCTTTGCCGGGCTTTTTTCTTGCTCTGGTATCCTGCGCGCAGAAAAAAGGGGCCGGCAGTCCCCCGACTACCGGCCCCCCGGCATCCCCGGCGTGCGCATGGCTGGCCCCTGTTCCAATTACCAGCCCGGCGCCCCTGGTCGCTTGCCACGACGGGTGCACGGGAATACAGCAGGAAGCGTGCCAACTTGACCTGCCTTGATGCAGAACGCCGCCCTCCCCATCCGATCGCCCACCGGCCTCCGCCACCGACCGCCTCATGATCCCGAGCTTCCACCACTACGACGTCATCATCATCGGCGGCGGCCATGCCGGCACCGAGGCCGCGTTGGCGTCCGCACGCGCCGGGGCGCGCACGCTGCTGCTGACCCACAACGTGGAAACCGTGGGCGCGATGAGCTGCAACCCGGCCATCGGCGGCATCGGCAAGGGGCATCTGGTCAAGGAGATCGATGCCTTGGGCGGCGTGATGGCGTGGGCGGCGGACCGCGCCGGCATCCAGTGGCGCACGCTCAATGCCTCCAAAGGCCCGGCCGTGCGCGCCACGCGCTGCCAGGCCGACCGTGCGCTGTACCGCAGCGCGGTCCGGCGCGCGGTGGAAGCGCAGCCGAACCTGACGCTGTTCCAGGCCGCCGTCGATGACCTTGTCATCGAGAACGGCACCGTCCGGGCCGCGGTCACCCAGACGGGACTGACCTTCCATGCGCCGGCGGTCGTGCTGACGGCCGGCACCTTCCTCGCCGGCAAGATCCATGTCGGCGAAACGCAGTACGCCGGCGGGCGCGCCGGTGATCCGCCGGCCACCGCCCTGGCGCAGCGCCTGCGCGAAGGCGCGTTCGTGGTCGATCGGCTGAAGACGGGGACGCCGCCGCGCATCGACGGACGTTCGCTCGACTATTCGGTGATGGAGGAGCAGCCGGGCGACGATCCGCGCCCGGCGATGTCGTTCATGGGCAGCGCCGCCGACCATCCACGCCAGGTGTCGTGCTGGATCACCCACACCAGCGAACAGACGCACGAGATCATCCGCGGCGCGCTGCACCGTTCGCCGATGTATTCCGGGCAGATCGAAGGCATCGGCCCGCGCTACTGCCCATCCATCGAGGACAAGGTGGTGCGCTTCGCCGAGAAGGCCAGCCACCAGATCTTCGTCGAGCCCGAAGGCCTCGATGTCGCGGAGATCTATCCCAACGGCATCTCCACCTCGCTACCGTTCGATGTGCAGCTGGCGCTGGTACGCAGCATCCGCGGCATGGAGCACGCGCACATCACGCGTCCGGGCTACGCCATCGAGTACGACTTCTTCGATCCACGCGGGCTCAAGGCATCGCTGGAAACCAAGGCGGTCGCCGGCCTGTTCTTCGCCGGCCAGATCAACGGCACCACCGGCTACGAAGAGGCGGCGGCGCAGGGCCTGCTCGCCGGCCTCAATGCTGCGCGCTTCGCGCAGCAGAAAGAGGCGTGGTCGCCGCGCCGCGACGAGGCCTATCTCGGCGTGTTGGTCGACGACCTGATCACGCACGGCACCAAGGAGCCGTACCGCATGTTCACCAGCCGCGCCGAGTACCGGTTGCAGCTGCGCGAGGACAATGCCGATCTGCGTCTCACCGAAACCGGCCGCGCGCTGGGCCTGGTCGATGACGCGCGCTGGCAGCGCTTCGAAGCCAAGCGCGAGGCCATCGCCCGCGAGACGGGCCGCCTGCGTGCGCTGTGGGCCACGCCCGCGAACGCCCTGGGGCGCGAAGTGGCCGACACGCTGGGCGTGCAGGTCAGCCGCGAGACCAACGTACTCGACCTCATCAAGCGTCCGGAGCTGGACTACGCGAAGCTGATGGCGGTGCCGTCCATCGGTCCCGCCGTGGACGATGCGCAGGTCGCCGAACAGGTGGAGATCGGCGTGAAGTACGCCGGCTACCTGGACCGCCAGCGGGACGAGATCGAACGCCAGCAGCGCAACGAATCCACGCCGATCCCGGCGGGCTTCGATTTCGCCAGCGTGCGCGGCCTGTCGGCCGAAGTGCAACAGAAGCTGGAACGCGTGCAACCGGAAACCATCGGCCAGGCCCAGCGCATCCCCGGCATGACGCCGGCCGCCATCTCGCTGCTGCTGGTGCACCTGGAGCGCGCACGGCGTACGCGGGTGGCGTAAGCGCCGCTCGGCTGTTGTAGGAGCGACGTAAGTCGCGACCGTGGATCTTCAGCGACGACGCACCATCCATGCAGGAGAGCAAGCCTTGCACGCGGGAAAGCGTGCGGTCGCGATTTACGTCGCTCCTACAGAGGTTCTTCGGGATGCCGCTGCTTCCACGCCGCCAGCTGCTCGCGATAGTGCTGCAGCTGCTCCGCATACAGGTCATGCACGCAGATCGGGCAGCCGCTGTTGCAGCAGTCGCTGGGCAGCGGCGGCTCGGGTTCGAGGGGACGTGGGTCGTCGTCGGGCGTCACTGGGCGCCCATTTCCTTCAGCAGATGCGGCGCGGGATAGACCTTGCCCATCAACCAGCGCAGGTAACGCATGTCCACATGCACCGCGCGCTTGTAGCGCGGGTCGAACATCCAGCTGGCGCTGACGGATTCCCAGTTGCTGTCGAAGTTCAGGCCGATCAGTTCGCCACGTGCGTTGAGCACCGGCGAGCCCGAATTGCCGCCGGTCGTGTCCAGGTTGGTGAGGAAGTTGACCGTCTGCGTCTTCAGCGCCGGATCTTCGGTGCCGGCGAAATCGCCTTTGGCGATCGCATCCAGCAATGGTTTCGGCGCGTCGAACGGCACCTCGCCGGTGTTCTTTTCGACGATCCCGGCCACCGTGGTCACCGGCGTGTACTGCACGCCGTCGCGTGGCGAGAATCCGTCCACCCTGCCGAAGCTCACGCGCAGCGTACCGTTAGCATCCGGGTACAGCGCGCGCCCCTGCTGCTGGCGCCAGGCGAACAGCGCACGCATGTACGCCGGGCGAAGACGAAGCTGCTCGCCCGCGCGGGTCTTGCGCTCCTGCTCCAGCGCCAGTTGCACCGGCACCAGCGTCGCCGCCAGGTCGATCAGCGGGTCGGCCGCCATCGGCCGGCCTTCGCGCGCGGCCGCGAAGCGCGACAGGCGTTCGGCCTCATCGCCCAGCTTCGTGTTCGCGTACAGCGCATCCAGTGCCTGCTTCAGTACGGCGGGCGTGCGGCCGAAGGCGGCATCGAAACCGGGCAGGCGCTGTGCGTCCGGCAACTGCTGGTAGCGCGTCAGCAAGGCCGTCAGCAGGGCTTTCTCCACCTCCGGCGCATAGCGGCGCTGTACCTGCTTCAGGACGCCTTCGATCAGGGCGTGGTCGCGCGCCTGGTAGCCGCCCTCGCGCTCGGCGTCCGGTTTGGCCGATTCCACGCGCAGCCGTTCCAGTGTGATCGCGCTGCGCATCAATTGGGACTGCGAGCCGAACAGCGACAGCAACAGTTCCCGCTCGCGCATCGCCGAGTCGCCGGCGATCGAGGCGGCAAGCGCGTCGATGTCCGCCCGCTCCTTCGCTGCCGCGTCGGTCGCCAGCATGCCGCGCTCGTCCTCCGCGCGGACGCGCACGGCATCGCTGCGACGCAGGCCTTCCAGTTCGCCGGCGGCGCGCTTGCGGTTGTTCTTCAGCGACTGCAACTGTGCGGCATAGCGCGTCTTCGCGTCGGCATCCTGCTTGCCGGCCGCCTCGATCACCTCGATCAACTGGTCGAACACGGCCACGCGCGCCGGCAGCGCCCAGTTGACTTGCTCGTGGAACTCGGCGGCGGTGCGGTGCCGGTATGTCGTGCCCGGGTAACCGGCCAGCATCGCGTAGTCGCCGGCCTTCGGTCCGTCCTTCGCCAGCGACAGGTGCGCGGGCGCGCGATAAGGCACGTTGTCCGGGCTGTAGGCGGCCGGCTTGCCGTCCCTGCCCACGTAGGCGCGTAGCAGGGTGAAATCGCCGGTGTGGCGCGGCCACATGAAATTGTCGATCTCGTCGCCGTAGTTGCCGATCGCGCGGGGCGGTGCGTAGACCAGCCGGATGTCGCGCAGTTCCAGCTGTTTGATGCGGTAGAAGTCGGTGCCGTAGTACATGTTCGCCACGCTGCAGCGCACACCGGCTTCCTGCTCGCACTCGGCAACGATAGCTTTGCTGGCGCGGTCTACGGCGTCGAAGTAGGCCCGTCCGGTCTTGCCGGCCGCATCCTTCAGCACGGCGTCGGTCACCTTGTCGTAGCCCACCGTGACCAGCACGCGGAAATCCGGATTGGCGGGCAGCTCGGCGGCAAGATCGCCGGCAATGAAGCCGTGGTCGATCAGGTTCCGATCCGCCTTGCTGTTGTACTGGATGACGCCATACGCCACGTGATGGTTGGTGAGCACCAGCCCGTCCGGCGAGACGAAGGCGCCGGTGCCGCCGCCGGCGCGCACGACGGCGCTCAGCGGTGCGGCGGTGACCTCGGCCAGTGTCTTCGGGTCGCCCTTGAAACCAGCGTGGCGCAGCGGCTTGGCCAGTTGCGGCAGCTGCGAGGGCATCCACATGCCTTCGTCGGCGTGGACGGGCAGGGCGAGGGCAAGACCCAGTGCGAGGGCGGAAGCAGTCAGTTGGCGGCGCATCGTCTCGACTCGGAACATTGAGCCAAGACGATAGCGGCATCCTGCAGCGGCGGCAAACGTCGGTATGTCGCCGCGCGTGGCGATCAGCGCTTCAGTTCGAAGACCACACTGACGCTTTCCGAATACTCCACCCTGGGCTGCAGGTACCGGCCCCCTTCGCTTCGCGAACCGGTGACCTGTACCCGATCCAGGGTCGCGCCGCTCCATGCGTTCGCATATCTGGAATTGATGCTGTCGATACTGTAAACCCCGCCAAGCGCGACACCGAAGGCGCCCGCCATCTCGGTGGCCTTCTGTCGCGCGTTCTCCACCGCTTGCTGTTTTGCTGAAGCGCGCAGCGAGTCTGCCTGGGTGGAAGCCAGGACGACATCCGAAACGTCGTCGGCGCCCGCAGCCAGCGCCGCATCAAGGAACGCGTTCAGACGTTCCACGTCCTTCAGCACGACGACGACGGAGCGTTCCGCGACGTACCCATTGGAGATGCGGCGTCCCTTGTCGTCGTAGTCGACGTCTTCCTCGGTGCGCAAATCCGATGCGCGGACACCGTCCGCGGCGACATCGAAGCGTGCGGTGGCCTCAAGCAGTGCGTTGACCTGCTGGTCGACGGCTTGCTTGGCCGGCAACGGCTGCGTGGCGCGCTGGCTGAAGTCGAGCGTAATGCTGGCACTGTCGGGGCGAGCGCCCGTCTTTCCCTCGCCTGTCACCACGATATGCGGCGCATCAGGGAGCGGTGTACCGGCCACCAGAGGAAACGGCAGCAGGGTCAGCAAGAGCAAGAGGCAGTGCGTGCTGCGCATACGGGTCTCCCGCTTGAAGGAGCCCGCAGTGTAATCACTTCTCCTTGCGCCAGTTGATCGAGCCGCGCGTTTCGATGGTGCTGGATTCGATCTCCACGTCGAAGCCCTTGCGCAGCAGGTACTTCAGCGTCACCGCCGAACCGGACCCGATCATCGACACGCCGTAGCTGACGTACAGCTTCGGCGAGAGGTACTTGCCCACGCCGAACACCGAGCCGCCCAGCGTGCGCGATTCCAGCACGCCGGCATCGTCCAGGCCGATCTTCGCGCCCAGCTGCGATGCCAGCAGGCCCGCACCCGCGCCCAGTGCCGACGATGCGGCGTTGATGCGCTGGCTTTCGTCGCTGCTGGCGGTGTTCAGCGAGCGGCCCAGCACCAGGTAGGCGAGTGCTTCGGATTCGGACATGGCCGGGTTGGACCACACGCGTGCGCGCGGCTGGCTGGCGCGCCCGGTCACGTCGATACCGGCGGTGACGCTGGCGCTGACCACCTCGCGTTCGGCGCGGATGTTGATGCGTGGATCGGACACGGCGTTGTTGCTCCACGTCAGCTCGCCGCGGGTGATGCGCAGCTTTTGCCCGTAGGCCTCGTAACGACCGTCCACGTCCAGCCGGCCCGTGGCCAGCATCTCGCGGCCTGGCTGCGAACGCACGTGCAGCGTGCCGGCCAGCGTGCCCTCCAGGCCGTAGCCTTTCAGCCTGACCTCGTCGCCCACCTTCAGCGACAGGTCCAGGTCCAGTCGCGAACTGGGCGCACGCTCGGGATCGGCCGGGTCCAGCACCACCACGTCCTCCGAGGCGGACACGCCGTCGTCCAGCTTCTCCACGTCGATGGTCGCCGAAGGTATGCCCACCTCGCCGCGGACCTGGATGGTGTTGTCGGCGAAGCCCACCTGCAGATTGGGCGAGGCCACCGCACGCAGGTCGGTGGTGTCGGCCACGAGGACGTTGTCGCCGCGCACCTGGAACTGCAGTGGCGTGGTGTCGTTGTTCCAGCCCAGGGTGCCGGCCACGTTGAGCACGCCGCCGGTGCCGGTGCCGCCGGTGGAGGACACCGTCTTCATGCTGCCGTCGATGCGCGCGCTGCCGTCGGACAGCGCGACCAGTTCGGCGCCGCCGTCCACCAGCGACACGCCCAGCGCGGGCAGTTCGCCGGTGAACTCGGTCAGGGTCGCCTCGCCGCTGAGCAGCGGGCGCCCGCGGGTGCCCGCCACGCCGATATGCCCGGCCAGCTTGCCGCGCGGGCGCACGAGATCCGGCGAGAACAGTTCCATCCAGAACAGGCGCGAGTTGTGGAAGTACAGGTCGCCCTTCAACGGCGCGAATGCATCCCAGCCGGTGTTGAAGGTGGCATCGACGTAGCCGTCGCCCTTGAAGCCGGTGCCCAGGCGGCCCTGGATGCGCTGCGGGGTGAAATCGACATCGAGAGTGAAGTTGTCGTACCGGATGATCTCGCCGCGCGCCGTGGTGCCCATCTTCAGGCCGCCATCCAGCGAGGCCAGGCGCACTTGGCCTTGCCACGCATTGCCGGCGGGGCGGAGCGTCGCATCGAGGGTGAACTCGCCGCGCAGCGTCAGCGGGCGACCGTTGCTGGGCGGCAGCCAGGGCTGGACCAGCGCCAGCGACAAGGCATCGCCACGCACCTGCAAGCCGCGTCGCGGCCAGTCGGCGCTGGCGCACAGCGCGCCGCCGATGTCCGAGGCCAGGCAGCTTTCCGACAGCGTCCAGTTGGCGCCGTTCTGCGCCAAGCGCGCCGGCTGCCGCAAGGTCCACGGGTTCCCCTTCGAGGGGGCGATGCGCAGCGCGTCGAGCGTACCCTGCCAGTCGGCACCGCGCTTCCGCGCAGCGCCCGACAGCGCGACCGCGCCCATGGCGTTGCGCGCATCGGCGTCGAAGCGCAGGTCTTCCACCGCACCCCGCGCATCGAGTTGCACGCTGTCCAGTACCGTACCGATGTCTACGCTGCGGCCCTGCAGGGCGAGTTCGCCATTGCCGCTGCGCCAGGGCAGGCGGCCGCGCAGGCTGAGTGCGCCGGCGCTCCAGTCGTTCCAGCGCAGGTTTTCGCCCCCGAGATCGGCCTCGATGTTGGGTGCGGTGCGTGCGCCGGTCAGCGCGAGCGAGCCCGCCAGCGTGCCGCTGGCGCCCGGTGCCAGGTCGGCCAGATTCAACGGACGGAGATCCGCGACCACGTCCAGCGTGTCGCCGACCTTGCCCTTGGCGGTAACCCGGCTGCCACCCAGCGAGAGCGCAAGATCGCCCTGGCCGTCTCGGCCATCCAGCGCGAACGTGCCGCGCGCGTCCAGCGGTCGGTCGCGCAGGCGCCCGGCGAGCTTCGGTACGTCCAGCGTGCCCTGGAACAGGCCGTCCTCGCGCTGGCGTCCCTTCGATGTGAGGTTGCCGGAGAGGTTGCCGTTCCATCCCGCGGCGAAATAGCCGGGATCGAAACCGGCCAGCGTCGCGGCGATATCCCAGTCCAGCACCGGCGACCAGCCGACGGTCCCGGTCGCCTCCAGCGTGCCGGTCGGCATGCTGGCGCGCAGCGTCTGCAGTCGCACGCGCTCGGCGTTGCCGCGGCCGTCGAACTCCAGCAGCGCGCTGTCCTCGCCGCGCGTCAGCGTGGCCTTGCCGATGGCGGCCCAGGCTTCCCGCTTGCCGGCCAGGCCGAAGTCGCCTTCGGCGCCGATCATGCTGTCCGCTTCCGTGCCCCAGCGCAGGCCGCGGGCATTCACCGCAAACCGGAACTCGGGATTCTCCGGCGCCGTGAAATCCGCGCGGCCGCGCAGGGAGGCGTAGCCGTCGAACGCACGGATGGCCAGCGGTTCCACGGTCAGCACTTCACCGTCGATGCGCGCATGCGAGGGCTCGATCACCACGGCGATATCGCCCTGCTGCACCGAGCCCTGCAGGTCCGCCGCACCTCCGGCGCCCTTGGCCACCAGATCGAACGCCACCGGCGTGCTGTCCTCCATCACGCCCAACAGCGACAGGTCCAGCGCTTCGGTTTTCGCGGCGAAGTTCCATGTGGGCTTCGTCTCGCCGCGCAACGTCAGCGTCGCGCGCAGCGGCGCCGGTGCGGCGCCGGCCAGGCCGACGTTCATCCGCGTGCGATTGCCGCGCGCCACCAGGCCGAGGCGGGCCGGGGTGCGGCCCATCGTGGCGGGGAACACGCCGGTCGCCGTCAGGTCCGTTTCGTAATTGTCGCGCGGCGCGTAATCGCCCTGCACGCCGAACGCGCCGCGGTCGCTGGCGATGGCCAGCTTCTCCGCGTGCACGTAGCCGTTGCCGATGTCCAGACCACCCGTAGCGCGCGCGATGTCGATGACGGGCTGGCCGTTCTGCCGGATCAGGAACCGGTCGATCTCCAGGCGGTCGGCCTGGATCGCCAGCGGCATCTCGATCTGCGGCAGCAGGTCGGGCCAGCGCGGCAGCTCGAACGGTTCATCGCTCTCGGGCACGTCGAGCATCGCACCGTGCAGCTTCAGCACGTCCAGGCGCAGGCGTTTGCCCAGCAGCGGCCGCAGGTCCGGTTCCAGATAGACTTCGTCGGCGGTGAAGCGGATGGCGTCCCAGCGGAAATCCACGCCGCGCAGGGTCAGCGGGCCAGCGATGGGACCCTCGACCGACCGGTACGTCAGCGAAGCATCCGCGGGCAGTCGCGCCTGGATCTGGGCCAGCAGCACGTCGCGGCCGGCGACGGTCTGCAGCAGCCAGTACAGGCCGATGCTCAGCAACACCACCAGCACGCCGGTGCCGATCGCGCTGCGGATCGCCAGCGTGCGCATGCGCGCACGGCGGCGCGCGCGCAGTTCGGCGATGCGGGCTTCGCGCTCCTCGGGCGTCAGGTTGTCGGGCGCGCGTCGCTTCACAGGTCGGTCCCGATGTTGAGATAGAGCTGGAAGCTGGAGTCCGGATCATCCAGTCCATGCGCGATGTCCAGCCGCACCGGTCCCACCGGTGAACGCCAGCGCAGGCCGACGCCGATGCCGGTACTCAGCTGCGGGCGCGTACCGTCGAAGGCGCTGCCGGTGTCCACGAACACCGCACCGCCGTACGGGCCGCCCTTGGGATAGAACTCGTACTCGACGCTGCCCGTGAGCACGTTCTTCGCGCCCAGCGCATAGTCCCCGCGGCGCGGTCCGACTTCGCGCCAGGCGTAGCCGCGGATGCTGCGGTCGCCACCGGCGAAGAAGCGCAGCGACGGGGGCATGGCCACCAGCGAGCTGGTGAAGGTATGGCCGTACTCGCCGCGCACGATCAGCGCGCTGTTGGTCTTGTACTGCTGCGACCAGCGCGCACGCATGTGGAACTGCAGGAAGTTGGCGTCCGAACCCGCGCCGTCCACGCCGCCGCGCAGGAGGATGGAGCCGGCCAGCTGGTCGGGCCGGTTCGAGCCCACCGGCGAGTTGGTGTAGTCCGCGCGCAGCGAGGGATAGGTGAACGTGGCGTATTGCACGGCGGTGTCGGGCAGGCCGGTAAGCGGATCGTTCTCGATATAGCGCCAGCGCTCGCGCAGCGCGTGGATCGAGGCGACCGCCGTCCAGTCCTCGCTGACCTGCCCGCTGCGGCTGCCCGTGAACTCGACATGGCGCAGGTCGATGTAGTCGGTTTGTTCGTCGCTGGCCTGCAGGCCGACGGCGTACCAGCCGTCCAGCCATTTGAAGGCGGGGATGCGGTACTGGGTCAGCAGCGTCTTGCGCTTCTGCGCATAGTCAAGGTGCGTGGACAGTTTGTGCCCGCGCGAATTGACGTACCGCCGGTCCAGCCCCAGGCGGACACCGGGGCCGCTCTCGGTGCCATAGCTGACGCCGGCGGTGTAGATGTCGCGCTTGGCCAGCTCCAGCTTGACGTCGATCGGCACGCGGCCGTCCTCGGCCTTGTCCGGGTTGGCCTGGATGTCGATGCTGGAAAAGTAGTCCAGCCCCACCAGCGATTCGCGCAGGCGGTCGAGCTTGCCCTGGTGGAAGTAGCTGCCTTCTTCCCAGTACACCAGCTTGTCCAGCAGGCCCGGATCGAACTTGTCCTGCAAGAAGGTGGTGGGGCCCATGTCGTAGCGGATGCCGCTGACCCAGCCCAGGGCGATGTCGGCAGCGCGGTCCGCGCGGGTGACCTCCACGCGGCGGTGGGTGAAGTCGGCGTCGAAGTAGCCGCGGTCGGCCAGGCGGCGCACGATGGCCAGCTTGCTGGCTTCGTAGGTGGTGTGGTCGAACACCTCGCCGACCTTGGGCGCGAAGGCCTCCAGGTCCTCCTTCAGGTAGCGGTCTTCGCCGCCTTCGCCTTCGATGGACAGGTCGCGCCGGCGCACGCGCACCGGTTCGCCCAGCTGCACCCGCACGGTGACCGTCAGGCGTTCGTCGTCGGCGGCTTCGGTGCGTGGCGCCTCGACGGTGATTGTGGGCGAGTAGTAGCCGAACGGCTCCAGCGCCTCGCGTGTTTCGGCGGCCGCTTCGTCGAGCAGGTACTCCAGGCGCGACTCGCCCAGCCGCTTGCCCAGCGAGTCGTTGAGGGAGAGCGCGGCGTTGACGTTCTCGACCATCAGTTCGTCGTCCAGGCCTTCGATGCTCACCTTGTCGACGATGGCCGCCGCCCAGGCAGGCGCCGTGGTGGCAAGCAGGACGGCGAAGGTGGCGAGGCGGGGGAGTCGACGCATGCGGGCAGGATACCGGGTGCGGGTTAAACGCGGTGAAGGTCAGCCGCGATCCTGTGCAACATCGTTCACGCGAAACGCGGGCATACGCCAAATGTGAAATGGCACGTCGCCCTGCGTGCCGACGCCCGTCATCCCGGCGAAAGTCGGGACCCCGCGACTTCCCTCCGTCGCATCCGAATCGGCCCTTCCAGAGCCAATGGGTCCCGGCCTGCGCCGGGACGATGGCGGGACGTGCGGCGCTGGACTCAGGTGGACAGATGCTCGATGGCCGCCACCGCGCGGAAGCGGTCGGCCAGGCGCTTGAGCAGGGCCAGGCGGTTGGCGCGCACGGCCGGATCGTCGGCGTTGACCATCACGCTGTCGAAGAACGCGTCCACCTGCGGTCGCAGGCGGGCGAGGTGGTTCAGTACGGTGACGTAGTCGTGGTGGTGCAGGGCTTCGTCGGTCTCGCCGAGCACGGCTTCCACCGCTTCGGCCAGCGCGCTTTCGGCCGGGTCGCTGAGCAGCGCGCGGTCCACGGCATGCGGAATGGCGATGTCGGCCTTCTTCAGGATGTTGCCGATGCGCTTGTTCGCCGCGGCCAGCGCCTCGGCCTCCTGCAACGTGGCGAACGTGCCGATGGCATCCAGGCGCGTGTCGAAGTCGTACAGCGAGGCTGGCTTCAGTTCGGCGACCGCGTTGAAGTGCGCGGCAGGCACGCCCTTGTCGGCGTAGTAGCCGCGCAGGCGGTCGAGGATGAAGTCGTAGAGATCCAGACCCATGGTTTCCGTGTTGCGGTCCGCATGAGGCTGTACGGCACCCGGAAGCAGCTCGATGGCTTTGTAGATCAACTGCCGTACATCGAGATTGAACCCACTCTCGATCACCGTCCTCGCCAATCCCAGCGCATTACGCCGCAGCGCGAACGGGTCCTTGTTGCCCGTCGGCTTCAGGCCCGCGGCGAAACCGCCAGCGAGCGTATCCAGTCGCTCGGCGATGGCGAGCACCTTGCCCAGCGGCGACAGCGCGATGTCGTCGCCGGCGAAGCGCGGCTGGTAGGCCTCGTCGATGGCCAGCGCGATCTCCTTCGGCTCGCCTGCGGCGAGGGCGTAATGGCGCCCGGCGATGCCCTGCAGTTCGGGGAACTCGTTGACCATGCGCGACTGCAGGTCGTTCTTCGCCAGCTCGGCGGCCCGGCGTGCCTGGGCGGGATCGGCGCCGACCTGTGCGGCAATGGCTTCTGCCAGCGCGGCCACGCGCGCGACCTTGTCGGCGACGCTGCCCAGCTTGGCCTGGTAGGTGACGGTCTTCAGACCGTCGCCCATCGACACCAAGCCCTGCTTCAGGTCCTCGTCGAAGAAGAACTTGGCGTCGGAGAAGCGCGGACGGATCACGCGCTCGTAGCCCTTGCGCACTTCATCGACGTTCTGCGACTCGATGTTGGCGATGCCGACGAAATGCTCGGTTAGCTTGCCGCCATCGCTGAGCACCGGGAAGAACTTCTGGTTGATCTCCATCGTCTCGATCAGCGCTTCCTGCGGCACGGCCAGGAAGGCGGATTCGAAACTGCACAGCACCGCCGCCGGCCACTCGGTCAGACAGACCACCTGCTCCAGATTGTCGTCGGTGATGCGCGCGCTGCCACCGGCCTGTGCGGCCGCTTTCTCGACTTCGGCGACGATGCGCGCGCGGCGGGCGTCGGGATCGACCAGTACCTTCGCGCCCTGCAGGGCCATCACGTAATCGCCTGGGTCGTTGATCCACACCGGCTTGTCGTGTTCGAAGCGATGGCCGCGGCTCATGCGGTCGGACGTCACGCCCAGCACCTGGGCCGGCACCACGTCCTTGCCCAGCAGCAGCACCAGCCAGTGCACGGGGCGCGCGAACGCATACTCGTGCGCACCCCAGCGCATCGGCTTGGGGATCGGCATGCCGGCCAGCGCCTCGCGCACGATGTCGGCCAGCAGGTCGGCGGTCTTGGCGCCCGGCTTCACCGCACGGTGGACGAAGCGCTCGCCCTTCCCGTCGGTGGTGCGTTCCAGCGCCGTCCAGTCGATCCCCGCTTTCGCAGCGAAGCCTTCCAGCGCCTTGGTCGGCGCGCCGTTCGCGTCCAGCGCGATGTTGAGGTACGGCCCCAGCACTTCGGACTTCTGTTCCGGCTGCTCCACATCCACGGCCGGCAGCAGCACCGCCAGGCGGCGCGGCGTGTACAGCGGTTTGGCATCGCCACGCTCGAAGCCGATGCCGCGCTTCTCCAATGCGGTGATCACGCCATCGAAGAAGGCCTGCGCCAGGCCGGGCAATGCCTTGACCGGCAGTTCTTCAGTGCCGAGTTCGACCAGCAGGGATTTTTGTTCGCTCATGTGCATGCAACCTTGAGTTGTTCCCTTCTCCCTTCGGGAGAAGGTGCCCGAAGGGCGGATGAGGGGCGAACGGAGTCATGACGGTCAAACCATCGGAACTCCATCGCCCCTCTCCTCAACCCCTCTCTCCCACAGGGACTTCCTGCGGTCGCCGAGGGGAGAGGGGCTCTATGCGTTGTCTTTCTTCAATCCCGGGAAGCCCAGCTTCTCGCGCTGCGCGTAGTACGCCTCGGCCACCGCCTGCGCCAGCTTGCGCACGCGCAGGATGTAGCGCTGGCGTTCGGTCACGGAGATCGCGCGGCGCGCGTCCAGCAGGTTGAAGCTGTGGCTGGCCTTGCAGACCTGCTCGTAGGCGGGCAGCGGCAGGCCGACGTCGACCAGCTTCAATGCTTCCTTCTCGCAGGCGTCGAAGCGGTGGAACAGTTCCTCCACGTCGGCATGCTCGAAGTTGTACGTGCTCTGTTCCACCTCGTTCTGGTGGTACACGTCGCCGTACTTCACCACGCCCTGCGGGCCGACGGTCCAGACCAGGTCATAGACGTTGTCGACGTTCTGCAGGTACATGCAGAGGCGTTCCAGGCCGTAGGTGATTTCGCCCAGCACGGGACGGCACTCCAGGCCACCGGCCTGCTGGAAATAGGTGAACTGGGTGACTTCCATGCCGTTGAGCCAGACCTCCCAGCCCAGGCCCCAGGCGCCGAGGGTCGGCGATTCCCAGTTGTCCTCGACGAAGCGCAGGTCGTGCACGCGCGGGTCGATGCCCAGCGCCTTCAGCGACCCCAGGTACAGTTCCTGGATGTTGTCGGGGTTGGGCTTCATCACCACCTGGTACTGGTAGTACCGCTGCAGGCGGTTGGGATTTTCGCCGTAGCGGCCGTCGGTGGGGCGGCGGCTGGGTTGCACGTAAGCGGCATTCCACGGCTCCGGACCCAGCGCGCGCAGGAAGGTGGCCGGATGGAACGTGCCGGCACCCACTTCCAGGTCCAGCGGCTGGATCAGGACGCAGCCCTGATCGGCCCAGTACTGGTTCAGCGTCTGGATCAGACCCTGGAAGGTTACCGGTGAAATTGTGTGTCCGGCCATGGCGTTATCGTGCACTGCGGAAAAGCGGGCTAGTATACGGGCAAGCCCTTATTCCGCCGATGTTTGCCGCCGTGGATGCCCGCGTGAAAGCCCCGTTCCTCATCGTCGAAACCGGCCAGCCGGTGCGCTCGATGCGGCGCTATGGTGGCTTCCCCCACTGGATCCGCGTGGCGGCCGGCCTGGAGGCCGGCGAGACGGTGGTGGCGAACGTGGAGCGCGGCGATGCGCTGCCGGGACGCGAGGGGTTCGCCGGCGTCATCGTCAGCGGCTCAGCCGCGATGGTCACCGACCGCGCGGACTGGAGCGAGCGCAGCGCCGAATGGCTGCGCGAGGCGGCCCACGAGGGCCTGCCGCTGCTGGGCATCTGCTACGGCCACCAGTTGCTGGCGCATGCGCTGGGGGGCGAGGTGGCGTACAACCCGGCCGGGCGCGAATCGGGCACCGTCCACATCGACCTGCACCCGCCCGCCCAGGACGACCCCCTGTTCTCGGCGCTGCCGCTGAAGTTCACCGCCCACGCCACCCACGTGCAGACGGTGGCCCGGCCGCCGGAGGGTGCCACGGTGCTGGCGCGCTCGGCGCAGGACGACTGCCATGCCTTCCGCTGGCGCGACCGCGCCTGGGGCGTGCAGTTCCACCCCGAATTCGCCACCCATCACATGCGCGGCTACGTGCATGCCCGCGCCGAGCACCTGCGCAGCGAGGGGCACTGCCCCGGCACCATCGCCCGCAACGTGACGGCGGCGCCGCAAGCCCGCAAACTATTGCGGCGGTTCGTCCGCCACGCGCGTGGACTGCACGCGCGCTGATCCACCGCTGCACCCTCCCCAGAGAATCCCGATGTCGACGATCAACAAGGTGCCGGCCAGTGCCGGCGCGGAATGGCTGCTGGCGGGCTTCGCCCTGCTGAAGCGCGCGCCGGTGCCGCTGGCCACGCTGTCCGTGCTGTGGGGATTGCTCTCCATGGGCGTGATGCTGGTCGCGGTGACGCTGCCTGCCATGACGTTGGCCATGCAGTTCCTGCTGGTGCTGGCGGGGCCGTTGTTCTTCGCCGGTATGCTGTGGGCGGTCCGCGAGGTCGATGAGGGTCGCCCCGCGACGCCGTCCAACCTGCTGCAACCCGTGCGCGACGGCCATGCGCCTGCGCTGCTGGCCACGCTGCTGCCGCAGCTGCTGGCGGCCCTGGTGATGGGCGCGCTGCTGTTCGTCATGGTGGGCACCGAACAGCTGCAGCGCCTGGCGGATGTCTACCAGCAGATGCAGGCCATCGCGGCGGCCGGCGGACAGCCGGACCCTTCGCTGGTGGAAGGCCTGCCGGCCGGACGCCTGCTGCTGTGGCTGTTGCTGGTGGCGGTGGTGTTCGTGGCGGTGAAGTGGATGACCTTCATCGCCTCGCCGCAGATCCTGTTCTCGAACACGCACGTGGTCCATGCCATGCGCAACAGCCTGCGCGCGTGCGCCCACAACTGGACCGCGATGCTGGTGTTCTACCTGCTGGCGGGCATCGCGATCTTCGCCGTCGGCATGGGATCGCTGCTGGTGGCGTCGCTGCTGGCGCTGGTGCTGGGGCCGACGCTTGCGATGGGGCTGTGGCAGTTCGTGCTGATGGCGGTCGTCATGCCGGTACTGGCTGGCGCGGCTTACGCGGCGTGGCGGCAGATGCTGGGTGGAAGCCCGGTGTCGGGTGCATCGGCGGCGCCGACCCGCATTGAAGTCTGAGCCGTCTGTATCGCGATAGGGCGGGCCACGGTCCGCTTGCGGAACCGACAGGGAATCAAGCGGTAGTTCCCGCTGCGGGAGCGCGCTGCCGCGTGCGCAGCGTCCTGTGCGCTCAGGCGCTGTCGGGGCGCGGGCGCGGCTTCAACCATCCCGCCGCCACGATACCCAACTCGTACAGCAGACACATCGGGATGGCGAGCATCAGTTGCGAGACCACGTCCGGCGGCGTGATCAGTGCGGCCACCACGAACACGCCGACGATGGCGTAGCCGCGGCCTTCGCGCAGCTGCTGCGGGGTCACCCAGCCCAGCAACACCATGATCACCAGCGCCACCGGCAGCTCGAAGCTGACGCCGAAGGCCAGGAAGATCACCATCACGAAGTCCAGGTACTTCGCCGGGTCCGGCGCCAGCGTCACGATGTCCGGCGTGAACACGGTCAGCGCATGGAACACGCTGGGCAGCACCAGGAAGTAGGCGAACGCGCAGCCGGCGTAGAACAGCACGATCGCCGAGACCAGCAGCGGCATGGCCAGCCGCTTCTCGTGCCTGTACAGGCCGGGCGCGACGAAGCTCCAGGCCTGGAACAGCAGCCAGGGCGACGACAGGAAAAGGGCGAGGAAGAACGCCAGCTTGATCGGCGCGAAGAAGCCCGAGGTCGGGTCGCTGGCGATCATCTGGGTGGCCTGGCCCGCAGGCAGCTGGGAGATCAGCGGTCGGGCGAGGTGGTCGTATAACTGGCGCACGAACGGCAACAGCGCCAGCAGGATCAGCCCGGTGCCCGCCAGTCCGCGGACCAGCCGCGTGCGCAGCTCCAGCAGGTGCTCCATCAGGCTGCTTTCGGCATCCTGCCCCGGCGCCTCGCGGTTCATCGCGGCTCCTTCGGCGGGAACAGGTCCGCGGTCGTGCCGACATCGGACGCGTGCGCGTCATCCGTCGTTGCCTCATCGTGCGCGTCGGTGGTCGTCGACGCCGGGCGGCCTTCCTCTTCGATCGCCGGCGCCGGATCGGGCGAGGCGACCGGCGGCCTGGCGAGCGCGGGCGGCGTGATCGCGGACTCGACGTCCTCGCGCAGGGCCTTGGCATCGTCGCGCACCGCCTGGCGCACGTCCTCGAACTGGCGTTCGGTCTCGCGCGCACTGTCGCGGATGCGCTGCTCGGTGTCGCGCAGGGCGTCCTGGGCGTCCTTGAGGTTGCGCTTGAGTTCTTCGGAAGCGAGCTCGCGTTCCAGTTCGTCCTTGACCGAGTACCACTGCGCGCGCGCGCGTCGCACCCACAGCCCGGCGAACCGCGCCGCCTTGGGCAGGCGTTCGGGGCCCAGCACGATCAACGCGACGACCGCGATGACCAGCAGTTCACTGAAACCGATGTCGAACATGGTCGCGGCGGGAGCCCCGCCGGATCAGCGGGCGTCGCGGTCGCGCTCTTTGGAGGCGCTGGTTTCGTCGCTGCGGGACTGGTCGTCCAGCTGGCCGGCCGGCTTGTCGTCGCGCATGCCTTCCTTGAAGCCCTTCACGGCCTCGCCGAGATCCTTGCCGGCGCTGCGCAGGCGCTTGGTGCCGAAGACCAGCAGCACGACCACCAGCACGATGATCCAATGCCAGATGCTCAAACCGCCCATGGTGTGCTCGCAGGAAAAGTTAGGGCGCTCAGGATAGCGCAGGCGGGGGGTGAGGATGACGCCCGCGCCCCATGACTTCCGTTATGGCGTGCCGTCCAGCGGCTCGGTGCGTACTTCGCCGTCCTGCACCGGCTCGAAGCCCTGCGTCTGCGCGGGCGCCTCCACCACCACCGGCGCCACCGCGGGTGCCGGTGCCTGCGTGGTGGCGGACGGTGCGCCGCCGCCGGTGCCGCGGTTGCCGCGGGCCAGCTCGGTGACTTCCTCCAGCTGGTCCCGGAAGCCGACCACGGCATCGGACGGTTGGCCGGCGCGGCTCTCGAAGATGGCGCGCGGGGTGGCCGCGCTGCCGTAGACGGCCGTGTTGGCCTCGTCATCGATCTGCAGCACAGCGCCGTCCAGGGCCACGCCCGCGAACAGGCCGCGCGCACGCGACCACGACCAGATCTCGGCCTTCAGCTGGCCGTCGGTGGCCGCGCTGGCGTTGCGGCCCACCGGCCCCGCGGCCACGCCGGCGTCGGCACCCAGGGTGACCTTGCCGTTGACGATGGAATCCAGCGACCGGTCGTTGCGGAACACCAGCACCACGTCCGAGGACTGCACGCCGGCCTGGAAGCCGATGCTGCCACCGGTGAGTTTGACGAAGACCGGCTGCGACCAGCTGCCGTCGGGGTTCTTCACCGACATCAGGCCGTGGCCGCGGCGACCGCCGATCACCAGCCCGGCCTTCAGGGTGTCGGGGATGACGATGATCGCCTTGCCTTCGTCCAGCAGTTTGTCGGGGATGCCGTTCTCGGGGATGCGCTGGATCTCGTTGAGCACGCGTACCGCGTTGGTGGCGCGCGCGTCCTCCTTCGGCCCCGCGATGGCCTGGCCGGCGAACAGGGCGGCGGCCAGCGCGAGCGCAGTGGGCGTCAGCAGGCGGCGGGAGGTGCGGTTCATGGCGGGCTCCGTAAGCGATATGGCAGCAACACGCTGCAAGCGATTGAAAGTAGGCGGGCACGGATGAATCAGTGCTGACGCCAGCGGGTGTCGCGACGAGGGAGGTCTTCAGGTCGTGCGGTCGGTCCGCTCTGCCACAATACGCGGATGACCGACACATCCTCCACCGCCCTGCTGATCGTCAATCTGGGAACGCCCGAAGCGCCGACGCCACGCGCGGTCAGGCGTTATCTGGCCGAATTCCTGCACGACCACCGCGTAGTGCAGCTGACGCGCTGGCTGTGGTGCCCGCTGCTGCACTTCATCATCCTGCCGCTGCGTGGCCCGAAGGCCGCCGCCAAGTACGCCAGCATCTGGATGCCGGAAGGTTCGCCGCTGGCGGTCTACACGCGGCGGCTGGCCGGGGCGGTGCAGGCCCGCCTGCCCGGATGGCGCGTGCAGGACGCCATGCGCTACGGCCAGCCTTCCATCGGCGCGCGCCTGCAGGCCTGGCGGGCCGAAGGCGTGCGTAAGGTGGTGGTGCTGCCGCTCTATCCGCAGTACTCGACCACGACCACCGAGTCGGTGCGCGATGTGGTGACGCGCGAGGCCCGCGGCCTGGACGTGCGGTTCATCGAGGACTATCCGGTCGATCCCGGCTGGGTCGCGGCGGTGGTCGAATCGATTCGCTCCTGGCGTGCGGAACACGGAGCGGGTGAGCACCTGTTGTTCTCCTACCACGGGCTGCCGCAGCGGCTGGCGCGCAACGGCGACCCCTACCCGCAGCGCTGCGAAGCCAGCACGCGGGCCATCGTGCAGGCGTTGGGTCTGCGCGATGGCGAGTGGACGCTGACCTACCAGTCGCGCTTCGGCAAGGAACGCTGGCTGGAACCCGCCACGGACGCCACGCTGCAGGCCATGGCCGCGCGCGGCGTGCGGCGGGTCGACGTGGTCTGCCCCGGCTTCGCGGTCGATTGCCTGGAGACGCTGGAAGAGATCGCGATGCAGAACGCCGAGCTGTTCCATGCCGCCGGCGGTGAGGCGCTGCGCTACATCCCATGCCTCAACGACGCGCCCGCGCATGCCGACGCGCTGGCTGCGCTGGCGCGCCGGGTCGCAGACGAAGCGGCATGACGTTGCGCGAATTCGAGGTCGATATCCCGCTCGGGCGCATCACCGGCCTGCGCGCGGGCCACGACGGTCCGCGCGTGCTGGCGCTGCACGGCTGGTTGGACAATGCGGCCAGCTTCGTACCGTTGGCCGACCATCTTGCGGGTATCCAGCTGGTCGCCCCAGACCTGCCGGGTCATGGCCGCAGCGCGCATCTGGCGCCGGGCGCCGAATACACCAGCGGCGTAGCGGTGAACGCGGTGCTGGACATCGCCGATGCGCTGGGCTGGGAGACCTTCTCCCTGCTCGGTCATTCGATGGGGGCCGGCATCGCCAGCCTGATGGCGGCCGCCGTGCCGCACCGCGTGCAGCGGCTGGTCGTGATCGAGGCGCTGGGCGGGCTGGCCGAAACGGTCGAACGCACGGCGGACCGGTGGCGCGAAGCCATCGCCGCGGCGCGCGCGCTGCCGGGCAAACGGTTGCGGGTGTTCGCCGATCTGGCCGCGCCGGTGCGGGCGCGCATGCAGGCCAACCAGTTGAGCGAAGCAGCTGCACGGCTGCTGGTCGAGCGGGGCGTGCGGCCGGTCGAGGGCGGCTTCGTGTGGAGCAGCGACCCGCGCCTGACCCTGCCCACGCCGCAGCGCCTGGACGAGGCGCAGCTGGCGGCCCTGGTGGCCGGCATCGGCTGCCCGACGACCGTGGTCTACGCCGATCCGCCGCAGCCGTATTTTCCGGAGCCGCTGCGCAGCCGGCGGGCGAGTCTGCTGCCGGACGGTCGGCTGCACGTCGTCGCCGGCACCCACCACCTCCACATGGAGGACCCGGCCCGCGTCGCGATGTTGATAGGCCCGTTCCTGCGGGCCTGATCAGTCCTGCCGGGCGTGGTGGAAATCCAGCGCCAGGCGAATGTCGCCCTTGCGGATGGGGGCGGTACTGCGCCACCAGGCCGTGGTGGCGGCATCCAGCTCGCTGTCCTGCTGCGCCAGGCGCCGCAGCAGGGCGATGTCCTCAGCGCTGGCGAGCTGTTCGTCGGGTAGATGGTAGTGATCCAGCGGCATCCGCGCGGCCACGGGCGTGCGGGTGACCCGTGCCAGCAGGGCCACCATGGTCACGGCCAGCAGAGCGTATCCGGCGGCGAGGATGGCAATGGAGCCCTGCGTGCTGCCGGACCACGCCAGGGCGCCGGCGGCGAACAGGGCCAATGCCAGCCACCGTGCGGGCCGGTCGAACCGCTGGATCTGGCTGGCCGCCCGTCGGCGCTCCCGCGCCCGCTCATTGGCCTCCTCCACGGACAGGCCCTTGCGGCTCATCAGCGCGCGACGCGCGGCGACCATGGCCGCCGTTTCCTCGTGGGGCGACGCATACAGGGAGAACGCTTTCAGCGAGCGGACGACGGACGGGGCCGAAGCGGCGGGCAAAGGGGCTGACGGAGCGCGGGCGCGCAGGGAAGGGGGCATGGCGGCGTCGATCGGTGAAAGAGACCCCAGGCCGCGCCTGCGATCCCTACTGGCGCGCCCTGGGGCTTGCCAGGAGAAATCGTGATGTTCGTCTCATTCCGGACAGGGCCGGACGATGCGGGGAGAGGCCCGGTCAGTCCTCGGCCAGCAGGCCGCGCAGGCGGGCTTTCAGCCGGCGTCCTTCGGCGTGGAACCAGGCGCGCTCGTCGCGCCAGGCCGGGAAGCGGGCCTCGACTTCATGCCAGAACGCCGGCGAGTGGTTGGCCTGCAGCAGATGGCACAGCTCGTGGACCAGCACGTACTCGAACGCCGAAGACCGGCCCAGGACCAGCGCGAGGTCCAGGGTCAGCGTGCCATCCGGCGCCAGCGAGCCCCATTGGGAGGACATCACTTTCAGCCGGATCTGGCGTGGCGCGCGGGGCAGCCCCGCGAGATAGCCGGGCAGCCAACGGCCGATGTCGGTACGTGCCTCGGCTTCGTAGAACGCGCGCAGTGTCCGTCGCAGCGATGCAGCGCTCGCGCGTGCGGGCAGGTCGATGTGGATGCCGTCGTCCTGCCGCGCGATGCGGGCGAAGCGGCCTTCGTGCCAGTGCAGCGGGAGGTGCTCGCCACGCAGCGGCAGGTGCGTGGCCACGCCCGGAACGAGCGCCACGATGTCCTCGTCCGGCGCATGACGCGCGAGCTGTTGGGTCAGCCAGTCGCGGTGCTGGTGCAGGAAACGATCCCCAGCGACCAGGCTGGCGCGCCAGGGCAGCGTGAGTCGCGCGCCGCGCTCGTCGACGCTCAGCTTCAGCCGCTTGGCGCGCGGGTCGCGGACGCGCTGCACCTCCAGCCGGCGGCCATCGTCCAGTTCCAGCGCCACGGTGTCCCGTTCGACGCTGCGGGGCGCGCGGGCGATCAGGCGATGGAACACGGACGGCATGCGCGCATCATAGCCGCGGCACCCGGCGGGTGACTCAATCGGCCTTGCTGAGCTTCAGCGCGTGCTCCAGCACCAGGAACAGTCGCTTCAGTTCGCCGGCCATCAGGGCGAAGCGGGCGTCGAGTTCGGCGCGCAGGTCGTCGTGCTCGGTGTTCTCCAGCTGGTCGACCGCGCCGTCGAGGAACTTCAGCTTGCGCACGATCAGGTCCTCGCCGAGGACGAACGACACGTGGTCGTCCAGCACCAGCGCGAGCTTGGTGACCTGCTTGCCGGCCTCCAGGTGCTTGGCGATCTCGTCGCTCTGCAGTTCCTGGTTCTGGCATTTGACCACCGCACCGCCTTCCATCGCGTCCTTCAGCTCGCATTCCTCGCCCAGCGACAGGCCTTCGGGCAGCGGTTCGCCGGCGATCCAGCCGGTCAGCACGCTGCGCGGCGCGACTTCGGCATTGAGCGGCAGCGCAGGGAAGCTGCCCAGCGCGCGGCGCACTTCCGAGACCACGTTCTCGCCGGTCTTGCGCGAGG
The DNA here is from genome assembly GCF_037046485.1 of Pseudoxanthomonas sp. F11. Taxonomy (NCBI): domain Bacteria; kingdom Pseudomonadati; phylum Pseudomonadota; class Gammaproteobacteria; order Lysobacterales; family Lysobacteraceae; genus Pseudoxanthomonas; species Pseudoxanthomonas sp. F11. The sequence continues at coordinate 49,569 of NZ_JBANLZ010000002.1, forward strand.
ACGCATCGACGGCGATGAAGCCGTGCTCCAGGTCGATCAGTGCATCGGTACGCGAGGGCTTCACGAACGCGCGCGGCAGCAGCTCGTGCAGCAGGTCGTCCTTCAGCCGCTTGCGGGTCTTGCCGCCGGGCTTGCGGCCTTCCTTCTCCTCGATCTCCTGCAGCTTCTTCTGCAGCAGGTCGTTGACCACGGCGCCGGGCAGGATCTTGTCCTCGCCGCCCACGCTCAACCAGATCGCATCGTTGATGCGATGGGACAGCGCCTGTTCGCCACGGCCGAACGGCGAAATGAAGCCGCGCGAAGACAGCTCCAGCGGGCCGACGGGCTTGAGCGCGGCCTCGGGGAGGAGTTCATCGAGCTGGGAAAAATCGAGGGAGGTGGGGAAGCGGAACAGCGTGAGATTGCGAAAGAACATTGAAGAGCCGGAAGTGGGGAATGGAGAGTGGGGAATCGAAGCGGCAGGAGCAAAGGCGTGGCGAGGGAACGAAGCGCGTCGGCTACGACGATTCCCCGTTCTCCAGTCCCGATTCCCCACCTGCCAGCCACGCATGCGCGTCGGGAAGCGCCGCGCCCTCGCGATGGCCGAGCGAGAGGAAATCGAACAGCTTCGGGTCGGACAGCTGCGAGGGGCGGATGTCGCCCAGCGCGCGCGCGATGGTCTCGATGCGGCCGGGAGACTCGCGCTCCCAGGCGTCCATCATCTTCTTGACCTGCTTGCGCTGCAGGTTCTCCTGGCTGCCGCACAGGTTGCAGGGAATGATCGGGAACGCCTTCGCTTCCGCGTACTGCGCGATGTCGTCCTCGCGCACATAGGCCAGCGGGCGGATCACCACATGCTTGCCGTTGTCGGACAGCAGCTTGGGCGGCATGCCGGAGAGCTTGGCGTGGAAGAACATGTTCAGGAAGAACGTGGCCACGAGGTCGTCGCGGTGGTGGCCCAACGCGATCTTGGTGAAGCCGTTCTCCTCGGCGTAGCTGTACAACGCACCGCGGCGCAGGCGCGAGCACAGCGAGCACATGGTCTTGCCTTCCGGAATGACCCGGCTGACCACCGAATAGGTGTCCTGCTCGATGATGTGGAACGGCACGCCGACGCGGGCCAGGTATTCCGGCAGCACGTGTTCGGGGAAATCCGGCTGCTTCTGATCCAGGTTCACCGCCACCAGATCGAAGCGGACCGGCGCCTTCTTCTGCAGCTGCAGCAGGATGTCCAGCATCGTGTAGCTGTCCTTGCCGCCGGACAGGCACACCATCACCTTGTCGCCTTCCTCGATCATGCCGAAGTCGGCGATCGCCTGGCCCACTTGCCGGCGCAGGCGCTTGGCCAGCTTGCCCTGCTCGTGCGCGCTGCGGCGCGGATCGGCGGCCGGACGGCGCAGGACGGGGTCGGGCAGGGGCAGGACGGTACTCATGGCCGTCATTGTACCGGGGTGCGGTGACGGCCTTGCCGCGGGCGGTGTACGCTCGCCGGGTGGACGCCGACCCTGCCGACATCGCCGAGAAGATCGCCGCGCTGCGGCTGGAGCACCGCGATCTGGATGCGACCATCGCGCGCCTGGCCGGCGACACCGAGGCCGACGAACTGGCGGTCAAGCGCCTGAAGAAGCGCAAGCTGTGGCTGAAGGACTGCATCGCGCGGCTGGAAAGCGCGCTGATCCCGGACGAGCCCGCCTGACCGGTTCCCCGGGATCACGGTGCCGCGCCACGGTCGGCCGAATCTGACGCGGGGCGTCACCTCAGTCGGCGCAGCCCCGGCCCCTTCCCGACGACGAGGGAGCCAACTCCCTGAAACATGCGGGGCGAGCGGCGCCTGCTTGCGCCCTGCCCTGGTTTCGCCGAGTTGGCCCGATGCTTGCTTCAGTCCCGGGTGTGGGGGTTTCCCCGACGACCCGACCGCATGCCGTCCTGCCGGCGCCGCGGTCCCCAACGACGAGCCATGCGCGCTGTGCGCCGTGGCGAGGGAGCGGCATGCAGCAGGACACACCCTTCAATCCCCGCATGGAACCGCGCCTGCGCGATGCGCTGGCGGCTGCGGGCTCTGCAGACCAAGCGACGGCGGGCATGGGGCTGCGCATGCGGCGCATCGCGCCCGGCGACCCGCTGGGCGACGTGCCGCGCCTGCGCCGTGAGGTGTACTTCCACGAGCAGGGCCAGTTCGGTGACCGCAGCAAGCGTGTCACCGACGGCCTGGATGCCTGCGGCACCACGCTGGCGGTGGAGAAGGGCGCGCAGGCGGTCGCCACGCTGCGCCTGCACGACTTTTCGCCGCTGGCGGTGCAGGTGGAGTACGGCAGCCTGTTCCAGATCGACGCCTTCGCGCGGACCTGGCCGTTGGCCCAGGTGGCGGTGGGCACGCGGTTCGCGGTGCAGGCCGACCAGCGCAGCAAACCGGTCGTCGATCGGCTGATGGAAGAAGCCTATCGCTGGGCGCAGGAGTCGCGGATCCAGTTCTGTCTGCTGGCCTGCGAGCCGTTCCTGCACGGCGTGTTCGAGCACTACGGCTTCCGCGAGTACCTGCCGCCTGCGATCCTGCCGGGCGGCGTGGACCTGCTTCGCATGGTGCTGGTGCTGGACGACGAGCCGCACCTGTCCGAGTGCGGTTCGCCACTGCTGCACCTGGTCCGCGACCCGGTGCGCGCGATGCCCGCCAAGGCGTGGCTGACACGCAGCTTCAACGTGGCCGGCTGAGGCTCAGTCCTGCGCGGGCGGCAGTTCCGCCGGGCGCGCGGCCTCCGGGCTGACTTTCTCGATGGTGTGGCGCAGTTCGCGCCCCAGGATGGCCTTGGCGTCGCGCGCCCAGGCGTCCAGGCGTTCGTCGAACACCAGCTTGCTGTTCTCGTCCGGCCAGACCAGCTTCAGTTCGCGCAGCTTCTGGATGAAGCCGCGGAACAGCGTCTTGTCGAAGAATTCCGGCGCGGCCGGCGCGTACAGCAGGCTGAGGCGCTGTGCGGCCTGCTGGCACAGGCTCTCCAGTTCGGCCGCGCCCAGCGTACCCGGGCCGTTCTTCACCAGTACCGAGATGGCGATGTAATAGCGCTCGAAGGCCTGCTGCAGCGAATGGCCGATCGCGCGCAGGCGGAACACTTCGTCGGTCTGCCCCGCGCTGCGCGCCAGGATGCCGCCGTCGTCCTCGTTGACCTGCTGCAACAGGCCTTCGCGGACGAACACCTCGATGGTGCGCTCCATGCGCTCGGCGAATTCGTCCTCGCTCCACGGCAGGAACAGCTCGGCCTGCAGGAAGGGATACAGCGTGCGCCCCAGCCGCAGCACGCCGGCACGGCTCATGCGGCGGTTGTTCTGGAAGCAGCAGGCGATCCACGACGACGCCGTGAACAGGTGCAGCACGTTGTTGCGGTAGTAGCTCAGCAGGACCGCGGTGTCGTCGTCCACGCTCAGCACATCGCCCAGCGGATGCTTGATCCGCTGCAGCATGTTGATCTCCTCGGCGTGGGAGATGATGCGGTCGGGCGAGTGCGGGGTGACGGTCACGCGGTCGGAGTACGGCAGTTCCGCCAGCAGCGTCTTGGACAGCTCGATCTGCGCGACCAGGTCGGCTTCGCCCATCGCGTGCTTGGGCGTGGACAGCAGCGCCAGCGCCAGCAGGTTGATCGGGTTCACGTCGGCGGCGCGGTTGATGTTGACCTGGATCTGCTGGGCCAGCGCATCGACGATATCGGAGAGCCATGCGGGCTTCTCCTCTTCGCCGACCGGCGCGCCATCCCATTCCGGCGCGTGTTTGGCCAGCGCGTCGTTCAGCGGGATCGGCTCGCCGAAGTTCACCACCACCTGGCCGTAGTTCTGCCGCAGCACCTTGGGGATGCCCCACAGCACGGCCCAGATGGATTCCTTCTCCTTCGGGCGGCCGCTGAGTTCGTCCAGGTAACTGGTGCCTTCCAGCAGCTTTTCGTAGCCGATGTAGACGGGCTGGAACAGCACGGGCTTGCGCGGCTGGCGCAGGAAGGCGCGCACGGTCATCGAGATCATGCCGCCCTTGGGCGGCAGCAGCCGGCCGGTGCGCGAGCGTCCGCCCTCGATGAAGTACTCCAGCGAGTAGCCGCCGGACACCAGCTGCGCCACGTATTCGGTGAACACCGCCGAATACAGCGGGTTGCCGCGGAAGCTGCGACGCATGAAGAACGCACCGCCCTTGCGCAGCAGCGTGCCCACCACCGGCAGGTTGAGGTTGATGCCGGCGGCGATGTGCGGCGGCACGATGCCGCGTTCGTACAGCAGGTACGACAGCAGCAGGTAGTCCATGTGGCTGCGGTGGCAGGGCACGTAGACCACTTCGTGGCCGGGCGCGGCGTCCTTGAACTTGTCCAGGTGGTGGACCAGCACGCCGTCGTAGATCTGGTTCCACACGTGGCTCAGCAGGAAGCTGGCCGAACGCACCACGGGGTTGGAGTAGTCGGCGGCGATCTCCCAGGCGTAGGCGTGGGCCTTCTTCCAGGCGTCCTCGGGCTTGGACTTGTCGCGCCGGGCCTGCTCGGCGATGGCTTCCTTCACCGGCTCGGCGGCCAGCACCTGGTCCACCAGCAGGCGGCGCGTGGACAGGTCGGGGCCGATGACGGCCTCGCGGATGCGGTGGAAGTGCGTGCGCAGCACGCGCGACAGCTTGCGGACGGTGCGTTCGGGTTCCAGCCCTTCATCGACCGTGTCGCGCAGCGAGACCGGCGGCGCGAAGCGCACGATGGTGCCGCGGCCGTTGAGCAGGATGGCCAGCAGGCGGCGGAACCGGCCGACGATGGCCCAGTTCTCCGAGAACAGCACCGAGAACCAGCCGCTCTGCTTGTCCGGCGCGCGACCGACGAAGATCGATACCGGTACCAGCTGCACGTCCAGCGCCGGATTGCCGCGGTGCGCCTGCAGCAGCCGGGCCAGGGAACCGGAATGGGTCTTGGCGCTGACCTGGTCGGGAATCAGCGTGCTGGCGTTGCGGCGCGACAGCGCCACGTAGGCGCGCTTGCGGCCCAGCGGATTGCCGCCCACCGGCAGGGGCACCAGCGGTGAGGGCAGTCCGACATCGCGGCAGGCGCGGTCGAGGATCAGGGCGTTGGACAGGCCGTAGTCTTCCAGCACGTAGCAGACCGGACGGCCATCCAGCAGTCCGCCCGGCGCCTCGGGTTCGATGTTCAGCGCCAGCCACGGATCGGCGACGCGGCCGAGCAGGCGCGCCCACAGCGGCCGCTTGGCCTGGCGGATGGGCGATGGCGGGGCCATCGGGACGCCGGCAGTCGGCGCGGCAGGGTCGTGGTCGGCCGCCGGGGGCGCCGCCGCGTCGGGCGCGGGCGCATCCGTCGTCGCGGGCTTCTGCGCCGGCGTCGGGGGTTTCGGGGCGTCCGGGAACGGCAGGGAATTCTGTTCAGGCATCGGCCGCATTATGGCGCACGCCTGCGACCGGCTGGAAAGCGGCGACCGCGCGCAGCGTCAGCCGCCTGTCCGCTCCCCACGTCTCCAGCGCCGGGGCGCGGGCATTGCGCGTGACAGACATGCAGGGATTCAGCGCCGCCGGTAGGGTTCGCAGCCCACGCCGTCGCCGTCGCGGTCCAGGTGCGGTCCGTAGCCCGGATCGCCGCGTCTTACCGGGGCCGCACCCAAGGCGCGGGCTTCGCTGCAGTTGCGGAAGGCCCGGGCGGGCGCCGTCTCATGCAGGTGCGCCGGCGTGGCGGGGGTGCCTCCAGACGGGGGCAGGGGCGCGACAGGGGCGGCGCTGGCCGGGGTCGCGCTCCGATGGCAGTGGTACTGGCCCGTTTTCCGGTTGGTGTGGCAGCCGTGCCTGTCCAAGCCACCCGGGTGCGCGTTCGCAGTCGCCGCGCCGGCGAGCAGTCCCGCGAGCGCGAGGGACGCCATCGCCGCCTGCGCCGGGCTCCTCATGGCGGGGGTGGGGTGTCGGGTCCGGGGGGCGGCGGTGACAGCGGGGGCTCGGGGACGGCTGCCGCGGCGGCCAGCACCTCATCGGCGTGCCGGAGATAGTCGCTGAGGTACCACCGGCCCTCGCGCCGGGTCAGGCTGACCACGGTGTCGATCTCGCGCTCGCCCAGCGGATAGTGGATGCGCACGGTGGCGGCGTCACCCTTCTGGTCCACCAGGCCCGTGCGCAGGTCGGCGAACGTGGTGTCCAGGGGCAGGCCATAGCGCGCGAACGTCGCTTTCGCCTCGATGAAGAACGGCGTCAGCCGGCGCAGGCTGCCCGCCATGCCGGCCTCGCTCAGTGCCTGCTCGGTGGTCAGCCCGCTGCGGCGCGCGGCGGGCGCCAGCCGCGACAGCGTGGTGCGTGCCAGGGCGGGGTCGCCAAGCGGCGCCTGCTGCGCCCACTCGCCCAGTGCCGCGATCACCTGTGCATAGTGGTCGCGTTCTTCGCGGGTGTAGTCGCCTTCGTTCTTCACGTACTGCACGCCGAACAGGCCCAGCGTGCGCGCGGCTTCCTTCAGGTCGCGGTCCTGCCGCGCGAACTGGCGGTCGAAGCTGCGTTGCAGGGTCTTTTCCGCATTCGGGGCGGCCAGCGCGGCGAGCATCGGCACCAGCTTGTCGTCCAGCGGCAGCTCGGTCAGCGGCCAGCGGCTCTGTCCGGCGCGCCAGGCCGCGTCCAGCCGCGCATGCGTGGCGGGCGGTACGGCGTCGCGGGCGAAGCCTTCCAGGTCGTTGCGCTGCAGGTGGGCGGCCAGCTGGCGCACGGCCGCCGCCGGCTCGCTGGCGGCGCCAGCGAGTTCCTCGGGCACGCGCTTCTTGCAGGCGCCCAGCAGTGCGAGCGGCAGCATGAGGGCGGCCAGCGCACGCACGACGGACGCGGAGGGCTTCGGCTTCATCCAGTGACTCCCCAGTCGCCCCGCATATTCGCGGTCCGCGCGGGGAGCGGCAAGCATGGACGTCGCAGTTGGGAAGCGACGGCGGGAAGGGGGGTGGGGATGAAACATGGCGGAAGCCCCTGGACGCTGCCACGCCGGGGAAAGATCGCGCCCCGTTCCCCGCCGGAATAAAAAAGGGGACCCGGTGTCTTGCGACGCCGCGGGTCCCCTGAAATCCGGCCGAAGCCGGAGGACGAAGTGTTGTGGCACATCTCCAGCCCAAAGGCCGGACGCGCACAGACTACCTGCGCCCAAATGCTAAGGCAACACCTGAAATAACTCTATATAAGTCATTGATTTTATTTGATCGCTGCCGCGATCTCTGCCTGGATGGCCTCGGCAGCGGCCTTCGGATCGGTTGCCTTGCTGATCGGCCGGCCCACCACGATGGCATCGGCGCCCAGGGCGAAGGCCTCGGCCACGCCCACCGTGCGCTTCTGGTCGTCGCCCGCCGGACCGCCCGGGCGGATGCCGGGACAGACGATGGAAAAGCCCCGGCCGGTGGCGGCGCGGATCATGCCGGCTTCCTGCCCCGAGCAGATCACGCCGTCGATGCCGGACGTCTGCGCAGCCAGCGCGCGCTGAACGACGATGTCAGCCGGTTCGCCGCTGTTGATGCCCATTGCCCGCAGATCGCTGCCGTCCATCGAGGTCAGCACGGTCACCGCCAGCAGCCGCAGGTCGCCGCTGCGGGCCGCCGCGGCCGCTTCCATCATCCCGGCATGCCAGCCGTGGAGGGTGGTGTAGGTCACCGGCCAGCGGGACAGGCCGCGGATCACGCCGGCGACGGTGGCGGGGATGTCGAAGAACTTCAGGTCGACGAACACGCGCTTGTCGCGCCGGGCGAGTTCGTCCAGCACGCTGAAGTAGTCGCCGCTGGCCAACAGCTCCATGCCGATCTTGTAGAACTGCACCGCATCGCCCAGCCGGTCGACCCACGCCAGCGCATCTGCGCCGGAGGGGGCGTCCAGCGCGAAGATCAGGCGCTCGCGCGGAGTCAGCGCGACGGGGCCGCGCGCCATCACGGGGCGTAGTCCAGCGCGTCGCGCTTGGCCTGGGTGCGGGCAGCGGCCGGCTGGTCCCAGGCATTGTTGAACAGGGCGGGTTCCCACGAGCCGTAGGTCGGGTTGGGCAGCATCCACCAGCGCTCGCCTAACCAGTCGTCGTATTCGTCGAACAGGGCCTGGCGGCCCTCGCGGGTGTTGGCTTCCACCTGGACGAAGTCGCCGATCTGGTCGCCGAACTGCATCAGCACGCGGTACTTCTGCCCGGCCAGACGGCGGCGGCAGTTCTTCTCGCTGCCGTTCTGCTCGCAGCCTTCCAGCACCGTGCCCAGGCCGAGGAACACGCTGTCGTCGGCCACCGGCAGGCCCGCTTCGCGCAGGTTGGCCAGCGTGGCTTCCTTCAGGTGCACGGCGCGGTTGGAGATGTACAGGATGGTCACGCCCTTCTCGGCCGCGGCCTTGGCGAAATCCACCACGCCGGGTAGCGGCTTGGCCTTCTTCTCGGCCACCCACTGGTCCCAGCTGATTTCGTCGTACTCCTTGCCATCGCGGATCAGGCGGGCCTGGTACGGCGAGTTGTCCAGTACCGTCTCGTCCACGTCCATCACCACGGCAGGCTTCAGACCGGTGGCGGCGTTGCCGCGCTCGTCGGGGACCAGCGCATCCCAGTGCTCTTCCTTCAGCGCGGCATCCAGGTGGTCGGCGGCGGCACGGAAGGTCTGGGTGGTGATCGCGCGGTATTCCACCGAGGTCTGCACCCAGGCCACGGCATTGAGATTGTCGTGCGTGCCGGTGGGTTTGGCCTGGGTCGCGGCGGCAGTGGCAGTGGGTGCGGCGGGTTGCGCCGGCGCGGCCGCGGGTTCGGTGCGCTTGCACGCGGACAGGGTCAGCAACGAAGCCGCCAGGCCGGCGGCGAGCAGGGAAACGCGCATGTGGGATCCGGTCTTCAGAGTACGGAAATTCTAGCCGACCGGTATGACACCCGTCGTTCGCCGCCGCGATGTGCGGGTTATGCTGCCGCCCCTCGTCCCGACCGCACCGCCCATGGAAGACACCGCGCCCGTCCTGAATGCCGCCGAGGCCCGCCTGCTGGGCTGCCTGATCGAGAAGGAAGCCACCACGCCGGAAACCTACCCGCTGACGGTGAACGCCGCGCAGGCCGCGGCCAACCAGAAGACGGCGCGCGAGCCGGTGATGGCGCTGGATCCCGGTGCGGTGAACCATGCGCTGCGACAGCTGGAGCAGAAGGGCCTGGCGAAGCAGGTGTTCTCTTCGCGCGCCGAGCGCTACGAGCACCGCACCGCGGCGTTCTTCGGCATTCCGCAGCAGCAGGCCGTGCTGCTGGGGCTGCTGATGCTGCGCGGCGCGCAGACAGCGCACGAACTGCTCGCGCGCAGCGAACGCCTGTTCAAGTTCGCCGACGCCGAGGACGTGCGCCACCATCTCGACCGCCTGATGCAGCGCGAACCTGCCCTGGTCGTGCAGATCCCGCGCGGGCCCGGGCAGCGGGAAGACCGCTACATGCACCTGCTGGGTGGCCCGGTGGATGTGGCCGCGATCGCGGCACGCCTGCCGTCCGGCCCGCCCGCCGCCGAGCCGGCGCATGCGGAACTGGAAGCGCGCATCGCGGCGCTGGAAGGCGAAGTGGCCGCATTGCGCGAACAGGTATCCCGGCTGCTCGCCAAGGGCGACGACTGAGCCTCAGGCTTCGTCCGGCAGCAGCGCCAGCAGGTCGGTCACGCCCACGTCCACGCCCACCTGCGACAGCAGGGTGGTGACCTGCCCGCGATGATGGGTCTGGTGATTGAACAGGTGTGTGAGCAGGCCCTCGACACGGCGCGTGAACGTGATGCCCTTCGTGCTGGTGTACGTCAGCCGGGATGCCACCTGCGCCGGCGTGAGCGTGTCCACCCAGCGCAGGATCAACGCATCCAGCCATTCGCGCCGCGCACGCAGTGCGGGAAGCGTCGGGTACGGCACCGCGTCCAGTGCGGTCGGCATCGGCGTGTCGTCCAGCGCGGCAAGCACGGATGAGGCATCGGCGGCCGATGCGAATCGCTTGAGCCAGATCGTGTCGGCCACGACCAGATGATTCAGCGTGCCGATCACCGAACCGAAGAACGCGCCACGATCCTCGGCCAGCGCTTCATCCGGCAAGGTCGCGGCCGCATCGTAGAGGCGCCGGTTCATCCATTGGTTGTAGGACGCCAGCAGCGTCATGCGTACATCAGCGGTCACGTCCGGCTCCCGTTTCCCGTCAGCGCTTCTCTTCCACCAATCCGACCAGGTTGCCGTCCGGATCGCGCAGGAAGCCGGTCCACAATTCGTGGTCCGGCATGCGTGCGGCCAACTGCGGTGGCCGTTCCTCCGTCGCACCGCGCGCCACCAACGCCGCCTGGGTGGGGACGATGTCCTGCACCTTGAAGTAGAGAATCGAGTTGGCGCCCACCGTGCCGGCGCCCTGCGGCGTGGTCAGCATCAGGCGGATGCCGTCGGCGTCCAGGAATGCGAGCGTGGGCGCGGGCTGGAACAGGAACGCCAGGCCGAGCACATCGCGGTAGAACGCCAGCGCCGCATCGACGTCGCTCACGGTGATGGCGATCTGGCGGATACCGGAAAGGCGGGGTTCCATCGCGGTGCCTGCTTCCGGCATCACGTCGGCCGCCGGCTGCTGCGCAGCAGGAACAGGCTTCCCACCAGCATGCCGACCAGAGACGCGCCCAGGCCCAGGCCGAAGCCGACCACCACGTCCGCCACCGCCGGGCCGGTGCCGGCGACGCCGCGCGCTGCATTCATCGCAATCCGCACCAGCACAGCGACCGGCACGGCCGCCGCGATCAGCAGCCACAGTGTCAGGAAGCGGCCCGTGCCGAACGCACGTAGCAGCATGGCGATCACGCCCACGGCCACCAGCCCGGGACCATACAGGGCGCGCGGCAGGCCGGCCTGCTCCGGCGCCAGCTGCCAGTAAGGAAAGCCCACGCCGACCAGGGCGATCACGAAGCCGATCCACCGCCAAGCCCTGCTGTCGCGCGTCATGCCCCGCTCCGTACGTGTGCGATGCCGCGCAGCGTAGCGCAACCGTCGTCGCTGCGCGTCAGTCGAACATCGCCTGGATCGCGGCCAGGCCGGCGCTGGCGCGTTCCTTCTTGCGCTCCGCATCCGCCACCGGGTCCGCGCCGTCGCGCTGCAGTTCGTCCGCGGGCAACTCGTCGATGAAGCGGCTGGGCTGCAGGCGCAGGCGTTCACCGAAGCGGCGCGTCTCGCGACTGTGGCTGAGCCACAGCTGGACCTTGGCGCGGGTGATGCCCACGTACATCAGGCGCCGTTCTTCCTGCAGATTGCCTTCCTCCACGCTGGTCTCGTGCGGCAGCGTGCCGTCCTCGCAGCCGACGATGAACACGTACGGAAACTCCAGTCCCTTGGCGGCGTGCAGGCTCATCAGGCGCACCTGGTTGCCACCGTCGTCCTTGTCGTTGCGCGACAGCAGCGAGAGCTGGGCGGCCAGATCGCCGGCCGAACTGCCGCGCGGGCCGCCCTCGAACCAGTCCGCCAGTTCGTCCAGGTTGGCGCGGCGGCGCTGGAACGAGGCTTCGTCCTTGCATTGCGACCGCAGGTCGGCCAGCAGGCCGGACCGTTCGCTGAGGCGCCGCACCAGGTCGGCCGGCGGAAGTTCCTCGGCATGCCGGCGCAGGTCGCGCAGGATGTCGACGAACGCGCTCAGGCCGTTGGCCGCGCGCGGCGGCAGCGCCTTCAGCGCGCCCATCGATTCGGCGGCGCGCGACAGCGGCAGGTGCGCGTGCTGCGCCAACTCGGCGAGTTTCGCGAGCGATGTCGCGCCGACTTCGCGCTTGGGCGACTGCACCGCGCGCAGGAAGGCGGCGTCGTCGTCGGGATTCACCAGCAGGCGCAGCCAGGACAGCGCGTCCTTCACTTCCTGGCGCTCCAGAAAGGCGGTGCCGCCGGTCAGGTGATAGGGAATGCGCAGCAGCTGCAGCGCCTTTTCCAGCGCGCGCGACTGGTGGTTGCCGCGGAACAGGATGCAGAAATCGCTCCAGGCTGCGCTCTTGGACGCATGCACGAAGGAGATCTCGGCCGCGACCTTCTCGGCCTCGTGTTCACTGTCGCGGCATTCCCACACGCGGATGCGCTCGCCGTCGGCCTGGTCGCTCCACAGCTTCTTCGGGTGTTCGTGGGGGTTGTTGGCGATCAGCGCATTGGCGGCGCGCAGCACGCGGTTGCTGCAGCGATAGTTCTGCTCCAGCTTGATGATCTGCAGGGCCGGATAATCCTTCGCCATCTGCATCAGGTTGTCGGGGTTCGCGCCGCGCCACGCGTAGATGCTCTGGTCGTCGTCGCCCACGCAGGTGAAGTCGCCGCGCTCGCCGGCGATCGCCTTCAGTAGGCGGTACTGCGCGTCGTTGGTGTCCTGGCATTCGTCGACCAGCAGGTAGCCGATGCGCTCGCGCCAGGCGGCGGTGATCTCCGGATTGCTTTCCAGCACCTGCACCGGCAGCCGGATCAGGTCGTCGAAGTCGACGGCGTTGAACGTGGTCAGCCGGTCCTGGTAGCGCTGGTAGAGCAGCGCGGCCTCCTTCTCGCGGTTGGTGCGTGCGGCGGCCAGCGCTTCCTCCGGCGAGAGGCCGGCGTTCTTCGCGCGCGAGATCAGATTCTTCGCCATCTCCACCTCGTCGGGCTTGGCGCCGTACATCAGGTCCTTGACCTGTGCGCTGGCGTCGTCGGCGTCGAAGATGGAGAAGCCGCGTTTCAGGCCCACGGCGGCGTGTTCGATCTGCAGGAACTTCAGCCCGAGCGCGTGGAAGGTGCAGATCGTCAGGCCTTCGGCCGCGTCGCCCTTGATGCGCTTGGATACGCGTTCGCGCATTTCCTTGGCGGACTTGTTGGTGAAGGTGATCGCCGCGATCCGGCGCGCGGGGAAATGGTTGCCGGCGATCAGGTGCGCGATCTTCTCCACGATCACCCGCGTCTTGCCGCTGCCGGCGCCCGCAAGCACCAGCAGGGGGCCCTTGCTGTGAAGGACGGCGGCGCGTTGGGGGGGATTGAGACCGTGCATGGGGCGTACTTCTGCGTAGGTCGTCAGTTTACAGACAACCCCGCCAGAGTCCCTATAGGATGGCCGGGCTGGCTCACATGGAGGTCACCTGTATGCGCATTTCCGGATGCTGTCTGCTTGTTCTTGCCTGGGTGCTTTTTTCGGCGCCCGCTGTCGCCCAGGAGGCGAGGATCGATCCGGCAGTACTGACGGAGGGCTTCCTGGCAGCCCATCCGGATCTGCGCTGGCGTGCCGAGGGCGTGCGCTCCTATGAGCGCAAGGATTACGCGTCCGCGCTGACCGAGCTTAAGCGTGCCGCCTACTATGGCGACAAGCCCGCACAGGCGATCATCGCCGAGATGTACTGGGGCGGCATCGGGGTGCCGGCGGACCGCGCGCTCGCGTACGCATGGATGGACGTCGCTGCCGAGCGCCTCTATCACGACTTCCTCGTGCGCCGGGAAGGATACTGGCGGGCGCTGGACGAAGCGCAGCGTCGTGATGCGCTGGAGCGCGGACAGGCCGTGCTGTCCGAGTATGGGGATGATGTCGCCAAGCCGCGGTTGGAGAAGATCCTCAAGCGCGAGATGCGGCGTGTTACGGGAAGCCGGGTAGGATTCGTGGGCAACCTCACCATCATTCCCAACACGGGCCCGCTGGCGGGGACGGGCATGACATTGCGCGGCGATGAATACTATGCTCCGCATTACTGGCAACCCGAGAAGTACTGGCAATTGCAGGATGCGTTGTGGAAGGCGCCGCTGAAAGGGCGCGTGCGCGTGGGCGAACTGGAGTCGGTGGAGTCCAAGGCGGCGTCCGGTAAGCCCTAGGATCCGCAGGTGCCGGCGTACCACAGAGGGCATGCATGGGCGTGAACAGCAATGGGCGTGGGTTGGTTTGGGCCATTGTCTTGGCCTGTCTGGCGGCCGTGCAGGCGTTGGCGGCACAGGAGGTGACCAAGCCGATCTCGCGGAAGCAGCAGGCCACCTTGAGCAGTGCGGTGTTCCTGAACGCGCACCCGGACATGAAGCACCGCAAGCAGGGATGGGATGCCTATGCCGAGGGGGATTTCGCGCTGGCGCGCGCCCAATTCCTGAAGGCCGCCTGGTACGGCGACAAGCCGTCGCAAGCGATGCTGGCGGAGATGGACTGGAAGGGCGAGGGCGCGGCCGTAGATCGCGCGTCTGCATACACGTGGGCGGATATCGCGGCCGAGCGCGGCTATGCCGTGTTCGTCGGGGTGCGTGAACGCTACTGGCGCGCGCTGGATAGTGCCGAAAAGGCCCGCGTGGCGTAGAACGGTCCGGCGCGCCTGGCCGAGTATGGCGATGGTGTCGCCCGTGGCCGGTTGGAGCAGCATCTGCGTCGGCACCTGCGCGACATCCAATGGTCGTCGAGAACGGTGGCGCCTCCAAGAACAGTAACCGTGTACGACCATCACGGCGTTCCCACGCGGATCGATGGAAGCCGCTTCTTCTCGCCCACTTTCTGGGAGCCGGCCCAATACCAGGCCTGGCAGGATGCTCAATGGCGAGCGCCCCCGGAAGGCAGCGTGGAGGTGGGCGAGGTCGAGCAGGTCAGGCCGCCCGAAGCCGAGTAGCGGATGGGTCGGCCCCTTACAATGGCGCCATGGCCAAGCTCTACTTCTACTACTCGGCGATGAACGCCGGGAAGACCACCACGTTGCTGCAGTCCGCGCACAACTACCGCGAGCGCGGGATGCGGGTGGCGATCCTCACGCCGCGGCTGGACGACCGCGCCGGCGCCGGGGTGGTGGCGTCACGGATCGGCCTGCGTTCGGAGGCGGTCGCCTTCGAACGGGACGACGACCTGGAGCGCTGGATACGCGACGACATCGCCACCCACGGCAAGCTCGACTGCGTGCTGGTGGACGAGGCGCAGTTCCTGACCCGTGCGCAGGTCTGGCAGCTCAGCGAGGTGGTGGATGCCTTGCGCATCCCGGTACTCTGCTATGGCCTGCGTACCGATTTCCGCGGTGAGCTCTTCGAGGGCAGTCAGTACCTGCTGGCCTGGGCCGACGAGATGAGCGAGATCAAGACCATCTGCCACACCGGCAAGAAGGCCACCATGACCGTGCGGGTCAACGAGCAGGGCCTGGCGGTACAGGATGGGCCGCAGGTGGAGATCGGCGGCAACGAGCGCTATGTGTCGGTCAGCCGCGCCGAGTTCAAGAAGATCGCCCGCGGCGAGGGACGCATCGACCCCCTGCAGCCCGGGCTGCCCCTCGAGTGAGCCGCCTCAGCGGCAGGCCGCGCGCAGCGCGGCGATCTCGCGCGGGATGACGCCGCCGTCGGGCTGCGCACTGCGGAGTTCGGCGGCCAGGGCGTCGAGGTCGCGTTGCGCGCGTTCGCGTTCGCCCATCCGGCACCGCGCTTCGGCCAGGTAGCCGCGCGCCAGCCAGCGCAGCTTGGGCGCCTCGCTGCCGCCCCCTTCATGGCGGGCGAGCGCCTGCAGGGACGCGAGGGCCTGCTGCGGACGTCCCAGCCGCGTCTGGTGCCGTGCCAGCGACAGTTCCGCGAACCAGGTACGCGGGTGTTCCGGTCCGAAGCCTACCCGGGTGAGCCGTACGGCGCGGTCGAAGCGCTCGCTGGCGCCGTCCAGGTCGCCTTTGGCGGCCAGCACCTCGCCGATCATGCGGTCGGTTTCCCCGATCAGCGCATGGCTCGCGCCGATCGTGCTCACGCGCATGCGCCGGGACTCCTCCAGAGCGGCCAGCGCCTCGTCGTAGCGACCGGCGCTGTGCAGGACCATGCCGTAGTTGAACAGGCCGCCCGGCAGGATCTGCAGGCTCTCGTTCTCGCGCCAGATGGCGATGGCCCGGGCGACGTCGCGCACCGCGGTGGCGTCATCGCCGCGTTCCCACGCAATGATGCCCATCGAGTTCCAGCTCGAGGCGGCGTCACGATGGCGCGGCCCCAAGGTCTCCAGCGTCATCGCATGCAGCAGTCGCAGTTCCTCGTCCGCCTGGCGCAGCCGGCCCTGGTCGACATGCACGGCCGCGATGTGCCGCCGCAAGGCCTGGGTGAGCGGGTGGCGCGGTCCATGTATCTCCTCGGACAGTTCGCGTGCGCGCTGGAACGAGGCCAGCGCCGCGTCGGTGTCGCCGCGGTTGCGGTACAGCAGGGCCAGGCTGCGCTGGATCTCGATGACCAGCGGATGCCGCGCATGGCCATGCGCCTGCAGGTGGGCCAAGGCAGCGCGGTAGCCGCGCACGCCCGCCTCCGCATTGCCCAGTTCCACGTCCAGTTGGGCGAGGTCGCGCAGGTTCTCCGCGACCCCGGCCTCGTCCTTCAACGAACGGCGGGTATCCAGCGAGCGCTCGAACATCTGCCGCGCCACCTGCTTCTCGCCCGCATCGGCCCGGCAGCGGCCGTTCTGCGACTGGAATTCGGCCACCGGCAAGGGCAGGCGCGACGACAGGCCCGGCAACCGCGCCTCCATCTGCTCCATCGCCTGCACGCACTGGCGGGACCGGCCCAGCAGGCGCAGCACGCGCCCGTGCTGGGCGGCGGCCTGCAGGCGCAGACTGTCCGGGGCATCGGGCGTGGTGTCCAGCACGCGCGCCTGCTTCTCCAGCAGCGCCAGGGATTCGCGGTAGTCGCCCAGGCCCAGCCGCAGGCGCGCGATCACGCCCAGCAGTTCGGCCTGCGCCAGCGGCTGGCTGGCGAGCTCGCGCATGCCACGACGCTCGCCTGCGGCCAGCAGTTCGCGGGCGTCGAAGGTGTTGCCCTGCTGGGAGGCACTGGCGTTGTCGAACAGGCCGATCACGAAGTCCTGCATCGCCTGTGCACGCGCGGCTTCGCGCATGGCCTGCCGGCCCTGCCACAGGCTGGCCGCCAGCGCTGCCACCAGCAACGCGGTCGCCAGACCGCCGATGGCCAGCGTCCAGCGCTGCCGCAGCAGGTACTTCTGCAATCGGTAGCCGAGGCTCTGCGGACGCGCCAGCACGGGCCGGCCCTCCAGATGGCGCTGCAGGTCGCGCGACAGCGCCTCCACCGAGGGATAACGCTGCTCGGGCGCCTTGCGCAGGGCCTTCAGGGCGATGTTGTCCAGGTCGCCGGCCAGGCGGCGGGCGTTGCGTCGCGCATCCGGACAGCGGCTGCGGCTGCCGTCCGTGGTACGCAGCGTGGCCACCGAGGGCTTGAGCGGCTCCACCGCGAGGATGGCCTGTTCCCACTCCGCATCGGTCTGCCGGCGCAGGCGGTAGGGTTTGGTGTCGGCGATCAGTTCGTACAGCACTACGCCCAGCGAGTAGACGTCGGTCATGGTGGTGACCAGTTCGCCCCGCACCTGTTCCGGTGCGGCGTAGTGCAGCGTGAAGGCACGCACCTCGGTGCGCGGATGCACGGGTACCGGCTCCGGATCGTCCAGCAGCTTGGCGATGCCGAAGTCCAGCAGGCGCACCTCGCCCGAGGGCGTCACCAGGATGTTGGACGGCTTCAGATCGCGATGGACGATCAGGTTGGCGTGCGCGTGACTGACCGCCTCGCAGATCTGCAGGAACAGCCGCAGCCGTTCCTCCAGGCCGATGTTGTGGGCCTGGCAGTAGTCGGTGATCGAGACGCCCTCGACGTACTCCAGCGCCAGGTACGGCTGGCCTTCGCTGCCGATGCCGGCATCCAGCAGGCGCGCGATGTTGGGGTGCTCCAGTCGCGCCAGGATCTCGCGTTCGCGGGTGAAGCGCAGGCGCAGGTTGGGATCGGCCAGGCCGGGGCGCAGCAGTTTCAGGGCGACGCGGCGCTGGTACAGGCCGTCCGCCCGCGAGGCCAGCCACACCATGCCCATGCCGCCCTCGCCCAGCATGGATTCCAGCTGGTAGGGGCCGATGCGGATGCCGGGCTTCAGCTGGCCGGGCTTGTCCACCAGGGGCTGGTCGATGAAGTCGTCGCCTTCCTCTTCCAGCGCGAGCAGTTTTTCCAGTTCGCGCGCGGTCTCCGGATCGTCCGCGCGCAGGATCTCCAGCTGTTGCGCGCGCGCCTCCGGATCGAGCTCGAGCAGGACGTCCAGCAGCGGCGACAGGCGTTGCCAGCGTTCGGCGTCCATCGCGGTGCGCTGCGCGCCGGCCTCAGCTGTCCTGCATGGCCGACAGCAGGAACATGCGCGCCTTCTGCCAGTCGCGGCGGATGCTGCGCTCGGAGCGCTGCAGCAGTTCGGCGATCTCCAGCTCCGACAGGCCGGCGAAGTAGCGCATCTCCACCACCTGGGCCAGGCGCTCGTCGGCGGCGGCGAGTTTCTCCAGCGCATCGTTCAGCGCCAGCATGTCCTCGTCCAGGCGCAGGTTGCCTTCCACTTCTTCCGGGATGTCGGCCACGCGCTTGAGGTCGCCACCGCGCTTGCGCGCCAGCCGGCTGCGCGCGTAGTCGACCACCACGCTGCGCATCGAGGACGCGGCATAGGCGAAGAAATGCGCACGGTCCTCGAACTTGGCCGTGCCGGTGGAGCCGAGCAGCTTCAGGTAGGACTCGTGCACCAGCGCGGTGGCGTCCAGCGTGTAGCCATGCTGGCCGGACAGCTGCCGGCGGGCCATGGTGTGCAGTTCCTGGTACAGCGTGGCCAGCACGCGGTCCAGCGCGGCGCGGTCGCCGCCCCGGGCCGAGTCCAGCCACAGCGTGATGTCGGGTGCGTCGGCCATCCCTCTCCCCTGCGGAGCCAAGGGCGCGAATATAACGTTATTTCACAGTTGCCGGACATCCACCCCATGACACGGGCGGGCGGGTCAACGCTGGCAGTGGCCGCACCATACGGTGGTCCGCTGGCCGATCAAGGCCTGCTTCATCGGCCGGCCACAGCGCGGGCAGGATTCGCCGCCCCGGCCATAGGCCGAGAGTTCCTGTTCGAAGTAGCCAGGCGCCCCATCCGGGCTGAGGAAATCGCGCAACGTGGTGCCGCCGCGGGTGATGGCGTACGCCAGGATCGCCTTCACCGCGTCGGCCAGCGCCGCGTAGCGCTCGCGGGACACCTTGCCGGCGGCCCGCAGTGGCGAGATGCCCGCACGGAACAGGCTCTCCGCGGCATAGATGTTGCCTACGCCCACCACCACCGCCTGGTCCATCAGGAAGGTCTTCACCGGCGCCTTGCGTCCGCGGCTCATCGCGAACAGATAGTCGCCGTCGAAGCCGTCCGACAACGGCTCTGGTCCCAGTCCCTGCAGCAGCGGGTGGATCTGGCCCGGCGCCTGCCACAGCAGGCAGCCGAAACGGCGCGGATCGTTGAAGCGCAGGACGCGCCCTGCATGTCCCCGCTCGCCGGCCAGGGCGATGTCGACGTGATCATGCGCCGTCACCGGCGTGGTCGCCGGCAGCACGCGCAGGCTGCCGGACATGCCCAGGTGCAGCAGCGCGCTGCCGGCCTCGGTGTCCATCAGCAGGTACTTCGCGCGGCGCCGCACGGCCTGGATGCGCTGGCCGGGCAGGTCGCGCGCCACTTCCGGCGGGATCGGCCAGCGCAGGTCGGGCCGACGCAGCGTCACCGCCTGGATGCGCCTACCTTCCACGTGGGGCGCCAGTCCTCGGCGGGTGGTTTCGACCTCGGGCAGCTCAGGCATGACCGGGCACCGCGCCGTAGTACTCGCCGTCCCGGCGCACCTGCACCGGACCGCCGAAGGCATGGCTCAGCTGGGCTTCGGTCAGCGTGCCGGCGCGGTCGCCGTCCGCGCAGACCGCGCCATCGCGCAGCAACAGCACGCGGTCGATCTCAGGAATGATCTCCTCGATGTGGTGGGTCACCAGCACCAGGGTAATCCCGCGCTGCGCCAGGCTGCGCATCAGGCCCAGGAAATGCCGGCGCGCCACCAGGTCCAGGCCGGCGGTGGGTTCGTCCAGCAGCAGGGCCTGCGGTTCGTGCACCAGTGCGCGCGCGATCAGCACGCGCCGCATCTCGCCGGTGGACAGTTCGGCCACCTGGCGGTCCGCCAACGGCGTTGCGCGCACCTGTTCCAGCGCGCGCCGCGCCTTCGCGCGCATGTCGGCGTCGACCTGCCGGTACGGCGGCACGACGAAGCTGGAGAAGAAGCCGGTGATCACCGCATCTTCCACCCGCAGGTAAGGCATCTGCTGCAGGTCGCGGGTCAGGTCGCTGGTCACCAGCCCCAGGCGGTTGCGAAGCTCGTTCACGTTCCAGCGGCGCAGGCCGAACACCTTCACCGGCGCATCGCCTTCGCGTGCGAGCGGATACAGCTCGCGGCTGATCAGCTTGATGAAGGTGGACTTGCCGCAGCCGTTGGGGCCGAGGATCGCGGTGTGCTGGCCCAGCGGGATGCGCAGCGACAGGTCGTGCAATACACGGGTGGCGCCGCGCACCACGGTGGCGCGGTCCAGTTCGAACAGGGGCGCGAGTGGCGGCGTCGCGGCGGGAGAGGCGGACAGGTTCATCGGAGTGGGGCGGGGGCGAGCCGGAGCAGCGTACCCGAATCCGCGGCACGTCCGCCGTGCGCGCCATCGCCCTACAATGCGGCCATGCACGTCCGCCTGCTCGTCCTCGCCATCGCCTGCCTGCCGTGCGCCGCGCAAGCCCAGGTCACCGCTACGGGGGAGTACCTGGCGCGGATGGACAATGACCGCGACGGGCGCGTCAGCCTGGCCGAATACCAGGCCTGGATGAGCTACGCCTTCGAGGGCATGGACCGCAACCGCGACGGCACGCTGTCGGCGGATGAGCTGCCGGGCGGGCGCGGCAAGCCGGTCACCCGCGAGGCGCACCTGGCCCAGCTGGCCGAGCGCTTCCGCCGCCAGGACGTGGACCGCGACGGGTTTCTCGACGCAAGGGAACTGGCGGCGCCGCCGCGGTAAATCGCCATGACGCCACCCCTGGCTCGATGGATTCGCATTGTCGGCGTCATGGTGCTGGTTGCCAGCGCGAAAGCGAAGGCATGCATTCCCATTCCGGCGAACCCGGAAGAGGATGCGACGGTGGCCACCGGCATCAGTTTGGGACGCGTCGACGCCCGTCATGATTTCCCCACCACGGCCGTGCGCGGGCAAGCGGTCTGGGTCGTCACGGCGTCCACGACGCTGAAAGGCATCATGCCGCGCCGGCTTGTCGTTCCGACGGGATGCGGTGGCGCGCAGTTGGCGGTGGGCGACCCCGTCATCGTGGTGAACCTGGGCCGTCACCTCATTACGCGGCCGGCAGGAGGCGAATACGAGGCGCGTTTGCTCGGTGCGCTTCGCATGCAGGGGACGCCTGTGCGCATGCGTTCCATTCGGGCGCGTGAGTAGACCGTCCGGGCCAGGGGCCGGGTAGAAAGGGCCGTCACGGGCTGCGACGAAGGAGGGATGGCTCTCCCCGTCTGCGACTGCCAGAATCGCGAGGATTCCCTGCACGGAGTGCGCGCATGGAGGTCATGCCGGGACTGGATTTGAATCAGCCTCCCTTCGACCTGTTGGACGCCGCTGCGCATGCGCGCATTGCCGCGGAAGTGGACATGGGGTTCCACGCTCGGGGCGAGGTCATCATGGGCCGTGGCCAGCCCTCCGCACACGTGATGGTGATCCTCAAGGGCCAGGTGCACGCGTTCGACCTGGATGCGGCCGGGCACGAGCAGCGCTTCGCCGATTACGGTGCCGGGGACATCTTGGGTGCGTGGGCGGTGATGGCGGGGCGGGCGCGCCACAGTTATCGCGCCGACAGCGATGTAGTGAGCTTCCTGATACCGGCGGCGCTCTTCCGCAGCCTGCTGGCCCAATACCCGGCTTTCGCCGCCTGGTTCCAGGAAGGGTTGTCGGTGAAGGGCCAGCTGGCCGATCGCGCCCGCGGCATCGAGCTGGCCGAACTGATGGTGGCCCAGGTCGGTGCCGCGCAGTTGGCGCCCGCTATCCGGGTGGCCGACACGACCAGCATCGTCGAGGCCACGGCGCGCTTGCGTGAGGAACGGGTGGACTGCCTGCTGGTGGACGATCCCGCCCATCCGCAGCCGGGTGTGGTGACCCGCACCGACCTGCTGGATGCGCTGACCGTCGGCGGCCTACCGGCGCAGGCACCGGTGGGGCCCTTGGCCAGTCGCCCGCTGGTGACCCAGCAGACCACCGACGTGCTGTTCCAGGCGCTGGTGACGATGGCCGAGCGGCACATCGAGCGCGTGGCGGTGTGCGAGGGCAACACTGTCGTCGGCACCCTGGGCATGGCCGAAGTGCTATCCCACTACGCCAGTCATTCGCACTTGATCACCCTGAGGCTGGCGCGTGCGCGCAGCCTGGAGGACGTGATCGACGCCGCCCGCGGCATGGACCGGCTGGTGCGCACCCTGCATGCGCAGGGTGCCCGCATGCCGGCCCTCATGGAGCTGGTCAGCGCGCTGAACAGCCGGGTCATGGCGCGCCTGTTCGAACTGCTCGTGCCCGCGGGGGTGCAGTCGCGCCTGTGCCTGCTGGTGCTGGGGAGCGAGGGGCGGCGCGAGCAGTTGCTGAAGACCGACCAGGACAACGCCCTGGTGGTGGAGGATGGACTGGACTGGCCCGGGCTGGAGGATGCCATGGCGCGTTTCACTGCCGCCCTGGCCGAGGTCGGCTACCCGCCGTGCGCGGGAGGCGTGATGGTGTCGCGTCCGCATTGGCGGCTGAGTGCGACCCAGTGGCGCGCGCGTCTGGACGAATGGCGGTCCCAGTACGATCCGCAGGCCGCCATGGACCTGTCGATCACCCTGGATGCCAGGCCGGTGGCGGGCAATGCGGCCCTGTTCGCGCCGCTGGAAGCACAGATGCTGGCCCTTGGAGGCGACGAACGCCTGCTGCATTCGATGGCGTCCGCGGTGCTGCAGTTCGAGAGCCCCCTGTCGTTCTTCGGCCAGCTGCGACAGGATGAGCGCGGGCTGGACATCAAGCGCGGCGGCATATTTCCCGTGGTACACGGATTGCGCTGCCTGGCGCTCAAGCATGGCATTGCCCAGCGCAGCAGTTTCGCGCGCTGCGAGGCACTGGCGGACTGCGGCGGCCTGGATGCGCCGCTGGCCCGCGACCTGGCGCAGGCGCTGGCGGTGCTGCAGCGCCTGCGGCTGGATGCGCAGTTGGCCGCGCTGGATGCCGGCGGCGTGCCCGACAACCTGCTGCACCCGGACACGCTGCGCCGGCTGGACCGCGAACTGCTGCGCGACGCGCTGCGCGTGGTCAAGACGTTCCGCCAGCATGTGCGCAGCGTGTTCCACCTGAGTGACTGACCATGCACCCTTTGAACCGGTGGTGGTTGCGCCGTCGCCACGGCGCGGGAGAGTGGGCTGCGTTGCTGCAGGCCGCACCGGCCGATACCTGGGTCAGTCTTGACCTGGAAACCACCGGCATGGACCCGGCGCGGGACCACATCCTCAGCCTGGCGGCCGTGCCCGTGCACGATGGCAAAGTCTGGCTGTCCGAGCGCTTCGAGCGACGCGTGCATACCGGCCGTCGCTTCGGCATCGAGTCCATCCGCTATCACTGCATCACGCCGGACGAAGCCAGCACCGGCGAACCGATCACCGATGTCGTGCGCGACTTCCTGCACTGGCTGGGCGGGCGCCGCCTGCTGGGCTATTACCTTGGCTTCGATCTGGACATGCTGGCGCCGCACGTACGTGCCCTGACCGGATTCGACCTGCCCAATCCGGTGGTCGATCTGGGCGACGAAGTGGCGGCCCGCCAGCGCCGCCGACGCCCCGACAGTCCCGTCAAGCTCGATTTCGACCACATCGCGGCCACCCTGGGCATACCGGCGATGGGGCGGCACAGCGCACTGGGCGATGCGGCCACGGTGGGCCTGTGCTGGCTGGCGCTGCAGCGGAAAGGCTGGCCCACCGGTTGATCGGCCGTTGAAACGAAGACGCCGGCCTTCCGGCCGGCGTCGGGCTACATCATGTGGTTGCGCGAGGGGCTCAGTGGCCCGAAGGCTTGGCCGCGCCCAGACCGGTCTCCGCACGCACCTGCTGTGCCTTGTAGGCCTCGCGTTCCTTGGCCGCCTGCGGGCTGCGGTCCAGGATCGAGAACAGCCAGATGCCGACGAAGGCGATGGACATCGAGAACAGCGCGGGCGAGGTGTACGGGAACAGCGCCGAACCCTCCGGGTTGCCCAGCGTGGCCTCCCACACCGAGGGCGACAGCACCGTCAGCACGACCGAGGACACCAGGCCCAGGAAGCCGCCGATCACCGCGCCGCGCGTGGTGCAGTCCTTCCACAACAGCGACAGGATCAGCACCGGGAAGTTGGCCGACGCGGCGATGGCGAACGCCAGCGACACCATGAAGGCGATGTTCTGCTTCTCGAAGGCGATACCCAGCAGCACCGCGACCACGCCCAGCGCCAGCGTCGTGATGCGCGAGACCTTCAACTCCGAGGCGCTGTCGGCCTTGCCCTTCTTGACCACCATCGCGTACAGGTCGTGCGAGACCGCAGAGGCGCCGGACAGGGTCAGGCCGGCCACCACCGCCAGGATGGTCGCGAACGCCACGGCCGAGATGAAGCCGAGGAACACGTTGCCGCCGACCGCCTTGGCCAGGTGCACCGCGGCCATGTTGTTGCCGCCGAGCAGGCCGCCGGCCGCATCCTTGAACTCCGGGTTGGCGCTGACCAGCACGATCGCGCCGAAGCCGATGATGAAGGTCAGGATGTAGAAGTAGCCGATCCACGTGGTGGCCCAGAACACCGACTTGCGGGCTTCCTTGGCATTGGGCACGGTGAAGAAGCGCATCAGGATGTGCGGCAGGCCGGCAGTACCGAACATCAGCGCCATGCCGAAGCTGATCGCGGAAATCGGATCCTTGACGAAGGTGCCCGGCCCCATGATCGACAAGCCCTTCTGCGCCGCCCCGGCCACTTCCTCCGGCGTGGTCGCCGCGGCCGTGGCGGCCTGCACCTTGATCTCCACCGCCTTGGCGAACAGCGCTTCCGGGCTGAAGCCGAACTGCCACAGCACCATGAACGCCATGAAGCTGGCGCCGGCCAGCAGCAGGCAGGCCTTGATGATCTGTACCCAGGTGGTGGCCGTCATGCCGCCGAACAGCACGTACACCATCATCAGTACGCCCACGATCACTACCGCGTACCCGTAGTCCAGGCCGAACAGCAGCTTGATCAACTGGCCGGCGCCGACCATCTGCGCGATCAGGTAGAACGCCACCACCACCAGGGTTCCGCTGGCCGCAAAGGCGCGGATCGGTGTCTGCCTGAAACGGTAGGCGGCCACGTCGGCGAACGTGAACTTGCCCAGGTTGCGCAGTTTCTCCGCCATCAGGAAGGTGATAATCGGCCAGCCGACCAGGAACCCGATCGAGTAGATCAGGCCGTCATAGCCATTGGCCATCACCGCCGCCGAAATGCCCAGGAACGAGGCCGCCGACATGTAGTCGCCGGCGATCGCCAGGCCATTCTGGAAGCCGGTGATGCCGCCGCCGGCCGTGTAGAAGTCCGCCGCCGAGCGCGTCTTCGCCGCGGCCCGCTTGGTGATCCACAGCGTGGCCGCCACGAAGACGGCGAACATGCTGATGGCGGTCCAGTTGGTGGCCTGCTTGTCGGCCTGGCCCAGATCGCCACCGGCCGCCCACGCGGCGCCGGTGCACAACAGTGCCGCCAGTGCGGCAAACAAGGGGAAGAAACGGCTCATGGATTGGCATCCTTCAGGATTTCGGCGGTCAGGCGGTCGTACTCGCTGTTGGCGCGCCGCACGTAGAACCCGGTGATCAAGACCGTGAACACGATCACCCCGATCCCGATCGGGATGCCCAGCGTGGTCACGCCGCTGCCCAGGGGGCGGGCCAGCAGTTCCTTGTCGAAGGCGATCAGGCCGATGTAGCCGTAGTACACCAGCAGCATCAGCAGGGTCAGCCACCATCCCAACGCATTGCGCCGGCGCTTGAGTGTCTGGTATTTCGGGCTGGCCTCGATCCGGGCCACCACGGGGTCGTTGAGGTCGGACATGTGGAATTCTCCGGTGTTTCAGGGGTAGGACGCCCGCGGTCGGCAAGGCGAGGATGGCAATGGACGGAGGGGATGAGCGAAAACCCGCGCGGGCAGCAAGGAGCAGGGTCAGAAGGTGTACTTGACGCTCGTGTGCAGCCGCTTCAGGTCGCCTTCGCGGTCATCCTCGAGCGAACGCTGGCCGTAGATCAGTTCGGCGCCCAGGTCCAGTTTCGGGAACGGCGAATAGATCACGTTGGCGTGCATGGACTGCGTGCGCTCGGTGACGCCGAAGCCGGTGATGGCGGCGTCGTTGTCGAAGTGCGAGGCCGAGTACATCAGGTTGGTGCGGACCTTCGGGCTGAACACGTGGCGCCAGGCGACGAAGCCGCCGTAGCCGTCCAACGCGCTGATGTCCCCGTCGGCTTCGGTCACCACGTCGCTGCCCACGCCGAAGGCGAGGTAGCGGCCGATGCCCTGGCCGGCGTTCACCGCATAACGGATGTCGTCGCTCTTGCCCAGGTTGAACTTGCCCGACACGCTGACCGAGGCGCCGGTGTCGGTTTCGTCCAGCAGCTTGAACTGGCGCACCATGCCGGCCACGGTGAAGTGGCCCCAGTCGCCCTTGGTGAGCCAGCGCGCGGTGACGTCGGGCAGGGCGTTGTCGCCGCTGTTGAAGCGGGTGCCGGTGCGGTACGGCGTGACGGTGGTCTGCGGATTCTCCACCGAGAACGACCACGGGCCCTGGGTGTAGCGCAGCTGGGCCTGGCGCACGAAGATCGTGCCATCGGTCGGGCCGACGAAGTCCACCGCATCCGGCAGCGCGGCCACATCCATGAAGTTGGACCAGGTCTGGCCGGCCAGCCAGTTGTTCCAGCTGACGTAGGCATGACGCAGGGTGACGGCATAGGTGTTGGTGGCGGTCTCGTTGCCGGCCAGCGCATTGCTGCCGCCGCCGAAGAAGTCCATCTCCACGAAGCCCTTGAACTTGTCGCCGCTGTCGGTCACGTGGTCCGCGCTCAGCCAGAAGCGCGAGAACTGCGCATGGAAGTCGGCATACGGATCGCCGCCGTCGGCGCCCGCGCCGGCCACCGGAATGGTGCTGGGCACGTAGAACAGGCGGCCGGAAGAACCGTCGGCGATGCGGCCGTCGCTGGTGTCGGTGGCCATCGCGTCCATCTTGATGAAGCCGCCGTACGAGAACGTCGTGCCCGGGTTGGCGGCGGTCATGATGGTGGTGCCCTGGATCGGCTGCTTGCCCGCGGGCACGGCCGCTTTGGCGACTTGCGCGGCCTGCACCTGCGTGACCTGCTCCTGGGTGGTGGCGATCTGGGCCTGCTGTTGCTGCTGCGACGAAAGCAGCAGCTGCACCTGCCGCTCCAGTTCGGCCACGCGGGCCTCCAGCGCTTTTTCCTTGGCGGTCTGCGCGAACGCCATTCCCGGCGCGATCAGGGCGACGAAGAGCGCAGCGGCCAGTGGCCGTCGCGCCATGAGTGCGGAACGTCGGGTCATAACCCCTCCCAAAAGGTCGATGGCCGCGCAGCGCGGCTGATGGAGACTTGCGCCTGCGCCTCGGCACCGCCTATTCGCCATTAGTCGTAACCTGCGGGAACCCGACACAACCCCTTGCCGCAGAAGGGTCGCGACGATCCGTCGCAGCCCGCGCAGGGCGGCTTTACGACCATTGTCTAAGCTGGATGCTGCGATGCCGCACGATCGGATGCGTCAAACTCGGTGCGCCGGCCGCGTGGCGTGATGCCATGCCGCGCCTCGCCCGGCCACCATCCATGCTTCAGAATCGACGCATCACGGAACGTCCCGGGAGGACCTCATGACTGATCTGTATCCCGTCAAGCCGGAATTCGCGGCCAAGGCCCGCATCACGCGCGAGCAGTACGCGCGCGACTACCAGGCTTCGATCAACGATCCCGAGGCATTCTGGGGCCGGGTCGCCGAACGGCTCGACTGGTTCAAGAAGCCGACGCGCATCAAGGACGTCAATTACGCCCTGGACGATTTCCGCATCCGCTGGTTCGCCGACGGCGAACTCAACGCCAGCGTGAACTGCCTGGACCGCCAGCTGGCAGAGCGCGGCGACAAGGTGGCGCTGCTGTTCGAGCCCGACGGCCCCGATACGCCGTCCTACGGCGTGACCTACCGCGAACTGTACGAACGCACCTGCAGGCTGGCCAACGCGCTGCGCGCGCTGGGCGTGCAGAAGGGCGACCGTGTGACGATCTACCTGCCGATGATCCCGGATGCCGCCGTGGCCATGCTGGCCTGCGCGCGCATCGGCGCCATCCACTCGGTGGTCTTCGGCGGCTTCGCGCCCAACTCCATCGCCGACCGCGTGGCCGACTGCGGCAGCAAGCTGATCATCACGGCCGACGAAGGCCTGCGTGGCGGCAGGAAGGTGCCGCTGAAGGCGAACGTCGACGCCGCGCTGAAGCTGCCGGGCACCAACTCCGTCGAGACCGTCCTGGTCGTGCGCCACACCGGCGGTGCGGTGGACATGCAGATGCCGCGCGACCGCTGGTTCGACGCAGTGGTCGATGCACAACCGGCGGAGTGCGAGCCTGAGCGCATGAACGCCGAGGACCCGCTCTTCATCCTCTACACCTCCGGCTCCACCGGCAAGCCCAAGGGCGTGCTGCACACCACCGGCGGCTACCTGCTGTATGCGGCGTACACGCACGAAGCCGTGTTCGACCTGCGCGAGGACGACATCTACTGGTGCACGGCCGACGTGGGCTGGGTCACCGGCCACAGCTACATCGTCTACGGCCCGCTGGCCAACGGCGCCACCTCGGTGATGTTCGAAGGCGTGCCCAACTACCCCAGCGTGTCGCGCTTCTGGGACGTCATCGACAAGCACCAGGTCACCATCTTCTACACCGCGCCCACCGCCATCCGCGCGCTGATGCGAGAGGGCGAAGCGCCGGTGAAGAAGACTTCGCGCGCTTCGCTGCGCCTGCTGGGCAGCGTGGGCGAGCCGATCAACCCCGAAGCCTGGCGCTGGTACTACGACGTGGTCGGCGACGGCCGCTGCCCCATCGTCGATACGTGGTGGCAGACCGAGACCGGCGGCATCCTCATCACGCCGCTGGCCGGCGCCATCGACCTCAAGCCCGGATCGGCCACGCTGCCGTTCTTCGGCGTGCGTCCCGCGCTGGTGGATGCCAACGGCGAGCAGCTGGAAGGCGCCACCGAAGGCAACCTGGTGCTGCTGGATTCCTGGCCGGGCCAGATGCGCACGGTGTACGGCGACCATCAGCGCTTCATCGACACCTACTTCCGCACCTATCCGGGCACCTACTTCACCGGCGACGGCTGCCGCCGCGACGCCGATGGCTACTACTGGATCACCGGCCGCGTGGACGACGTGATCAACGTGTCCGGTCATCGCATCGGCACGGCCGAAGTGGAAAGCGCGCTGGTGGCGCATCCGAAGGTGGCCGAGGCCGCGGTGGTGGGCTTCCCGCACGACATCAAGGGCCAGGGCATCTACGCCTACGTCACCCTGAAGGCGGGCGAGGCGCAGAGCGACGAGCTGCTGAAGGAACTGGTGGCCTGGGTGCGCAAGGAGATCGGCCCCATCGCCACGCCCGACCACCTGCAGTGGGCGCCCGGCCTGCCGAAGACGCGCTCGGGCAAGATCATGCGCCGCATCCTGCGCAAGATCGCCGAGAACGCGCCGGAGCAGCTGGGCGATACTTCCACGCTGGCCGATCCGTCGGTGGTCGAGTCGCTGGTCGCCGAACGCAAAGTGCGGTGAAGCAGGAGTGAGACAAGAGGAGTGAGAAGCGAGTAAAAGCAGAAGCACTTTCGTTCGACTATCCTGAAGCCGCACCTCTCACTCCTCACTCCTCCCCACTCACTCCTCGCTACCATGCCTACCCTGCTGATCGCCGACGACCACCCGCTGTTCCGCGAAGCCCTGCGCGGCGCCGTGCAGCGCGTGATGCCGGGGGTGAAGCTGCATGAAGCCGACAGCGTGGATGCGCTGTACACCCTGGTCGATGCCCACCCCGATGCCGACCTGCTGCTGATGGACCTCAACATGCCGGGTGCGCACGGCTTCAACGCGCTGGTGCACCTGCGCGCCCTGCATCCGCAGCTGCCGGTGGTCATCGTCTCGGCGCGCGAGGAGCCGGCGGTGATGCGTCGCGCCCTCGACCACGGTGCCCTGGGTTTCATACCCAAGTCAGCCGATTCGGACACCATCGGCCAGGCCATCGGCGCCGTGCTCGATGGCGAGCGCTGGGTGCCGGAGGAGGCGCACAACGCACCCGCCACCAGCCGCGACGAACAGGAAACCGCGCAGCGCCTGCGCGATCTCACCCCGCAGCAGTTCAAGGTGCTGCAGATGCTGGGCGCCGGCCGCCTCAACAAGCAGATCGCCTACGACCTGGGCGTGTCAGAAGCCACCATCAAGGCCCACGTCACCGCCATCCTGCGCAAGCTGCACGTCACCAACCGCACCCAGGCGGTGCTCGCTGCCGGTCGCCTGGCGGTGGATCCGGATGGCATCGTCCTTCCTCCTGAAGAGGCGGAGTAGGGCGCCACCACAAGGCCGCCTGCGCGCTGGCCAACACGCTGGCCCGGCGACCGCGGGCGATGGAGCAGCATGCCTTTGAGGTGAAAGGGCATATGGCTATCGGGAAGAAGGCTAGCGGCCCGATCAAAGTCGATCAGAGCTTTCCCCGGATCGCCAATCTCCCAGTAGGCAAGTGCACGGCTGTGCACAGCGACGCCGGCGGATTGGCCGCTCTCGATGTAAGTAGTAAGAGCGTCGATGAGCTCCTCATACTCTTCGAACTCGTCGAGCATGAGTGCTCCGTATGGTTCTTCAATGTATCCCGTTAGGCTGGACATGGGCTCTACCACCCGAGTTAAGTCGATCCGCGAAGCGGGTCCGACTTGAATAGTTAGGGTCCACCCGAATGACCCAACCGAAAGAAAACGTATATGAAACCAGCAAACAGTGCCGCCACAGCTAAGAGAGTTACAGTGGCCCATCTGGCGATCAGCCTGTGATCAGCAGTTTCTAGAGCTGCCTCAAACTCCTCTGCATTCACCGCAAGGGAAGGCTCATGGCTGGGATCGCGAATTATCCGACGCGCATCATCAGCTTGCTCGTTGATGCACACGAACAGGGCCCACTGTGCGCCCATGCGATGGCTCTCAACAGCAGGTGAGAACGTCGGAATGCCTTTGGATCTTAGCAGTGCACGGACCCGCGAGAGCTCCTCAACGTGGTGGAAGCGGCAGATGAACTCCATGCGGAACCTGGCGCCTAAACTAAGCCGACCCGCGAAGTGCGTTCGGATCGAATGAACTGTCAGGGCTCACAGCTAGCCCCAGCCTAATGCGAACCCTGTGGCCACAAGTGCAAGGCCAGCGATTGCCATGCCGTTGAGCCAGGTTGGTACATGTGGCCTTCTCGCTCGCGTGCCAAATAAGAACGTAGTGGGAGCGAAATAGGCTAGCGGAACAACCAAGAGAAAGCCCACGCCTTGCAAGAGATCGTCCGGTTGGTGGGTGGACTTGTAGAAGAAGCCGAAGACGTTGAACACGCCTAAAATGGTGAACAACAGGGGCAAAACCCTGCCGCGCTGATCTGATTCTTTCAGTCCCATGTTCGCTTCCGTGTGAGCCATAACGCCTGAGGTGAGCCGACCTGCGAAGCGGGTTCGGCTTGAATGATCTGTTATCGCGCACCTGCCCAGATGACTACGCTACTGACAATAAGAGCCAACGAAAGCGCCAACGAAAGAACTGTCAGGCCGGCCTTCGGCTTGGAAAGTCCAGGACCAGTGGCGGCAATAGAGTTTCTTGCGAGCAGCGTCGCTGCAAGCAACAGCCAGCCGACGCCACCTATCCAACCAGAAGCGCCTGGGAACTTTCCGACACTCATGCACGCGAAGACTGCCAGACCCAAGGGCAGAAGTAGGTGCCGCAGCTTGCTTGAACTGACTGCGCTCGTCCCCATGTGAGCTCTCCTTAGCGTTAACACCTGAACTAAGCCGGCCCGCGAAGCGGGTGCGGCATGAATGAACTGTTAGGCGGCGCTAGCGAACCTTGTTGAGTTGCGTGTTGCCATGCGCGACCGAGCCATCTTTATGAAGTACGTCACAGGTATATCCCGGATAGCTTTGGTGGAACCGGTTCTTCCAGCCGATGACCGTCATTGTTCCCGGCGCCTTTTTCTTGTAGCCGTAGCCAGGAAGACCTTGTGTGTCTAGATTTGCGACATTGCCATGACCATCGAAGATCTGGATGGCGAATCCCTCGAAGGCTTCGATCTGGCTCTTACGTGTGGAAAGCTTGGTCATGCTGTTCTCCCATGTGGTGGACTGCGAAATACTTCCCTTGTGCCGCCCAACGCCTGAATTAAGCCGACCCGCGAAGCGGGTTCGGCTTGAATGAATTGTTAGGCTTTACTTGGACTGCTTCTTGCCGTTTTTGACGGCGTAGTCCCCAAAATCTTTCAAAGACACTCCGTACCAGTCCTTTCCATTCTTGGGGGACCACAGGATGGTGCTTGGCTTTACGCGGACGTGCCCGACGATCTTTCCGTCGGCGTCCACGATGGTGTGCTCCTCGAACTTCTTGGGTGCGAACGAGTTGACACGCTTTGCTGCAGTTTTCTTTGTTGCCACGAGGTCCCCCTTTGGGTTGGTGTAAAGCC
This sequence comes from Pseudoxanthomonas sp. F11, assembly GCF_037046485.1. Taxonomy (NCBI): domain Bacteria; kingdom Pseudomonadati; phylum Pseudomonadota; class Gammaproteobacteria; order Lysobacterales; family Lysobacteraceae; genus Pseudoxanthomonas; species Pseudoxanthomonas sp. F11. The sequence goes on from NZ_JBANLZ010000002.1 coordinate 82,038, forward strand.
TAGCGCCGAGTATTCAGCCGTTGGCGGAGGTGCGTCAATGCCGTTTCCTTTGTAAATCAATGAACTGAGTCGGCGTCTCCTGCGTGGTGAGAGTTCGGGAGCCGATCTATCAGAGTAAAGCGACCTGTTATTGGTTTATCACCCCATGTGGGGGTGATATCAGGCTTCAGTCGAGGGCGGGGAGTTGGAGGGGGACGTGGTGGGCGGCGAGGAAGGCGCGTAGCGAGGCCGGCTTCACGGGCTTGGTGAGCAGGCGGTAGCCGCGTTCGCGGGCTTCGCGCTTCAGTTCGTCGCGACCGTCGGCGGTGAGCAGCGCGCCGGCGATGGGGCCGGGGCTGGCGGCGCGCAGCGCGTCCAGCGTGGCCAAGCCATCCAGTCGGTCGTGCAGGTGGTAGTCCACCAGCATCACGGAGGGCCCCTCGGCGATCTTCCGCAAGGCCTCGTCCACGGTGGTGGCGGTGATCACGTCCACCTGCCAGCGGCCGAGCAGCGCCTGCATGCCGTCGATGATTTCGCGGTCGTTGTCCACGCACAGCACGCGCAGGCCGGCCAGGGAATCGCTGGCCAGGGTGCCGCGTCGCGTCGACGCGCGTCGTTCGCCCAGCGGGCTTCCGCGCGGCACCACGATGGAGAACATGCTGCCGTGATCCACCCGACTGCGGGCATCCAGCTCGTGCTGAAGCAGGCGGGAGATGCGCTGGCAGATCGACAGCCCCAGCCCCAGTCCACGCTCGCCCCAGTCGAAGGGCTGCTGGTAGCGGTGGAACTCGTCGTAGATCTGCCGCATGTGGTTTTCGGGGATGCCGGGTCCGGTGTCCCAGACCTGCAGCGCGATATGCTCGCCGCGGACCCGCATGCCGATCACGATGCGGCCCTCCCGCGTGTAGCGCAGCGCGTTGGCCAGGAAGTTCTGCAGTACCCGGCGCAGCAGGCGGCGGTCGCTGCGCACCGGCACGGCGCGTGCGTGCACGCGAAGCTGCAGGCCGCGGCCGGCGGCGACGGGCGCGTACTGCGCGGCCAGTTCGCGCAGCAGTTCGCCCACGTCGAAGTCGCTGATCTGCGCATGCAGGCCGCCGGCATCCAGGCGCGACACGTCCAGCAGGCCGTCGAGCAGTTCCTCGGCCGCCCGCAGCGACGCATCGACGCGTTCGCTCAGGTGCTTGCGTTCCTGCGCCTGCGCATCGTCGCCCTGTTCACTGTCCCGCAGTGCGCTGACGAACAGGCGCGCCGCATTCAGCGGCTGCAGCACGTCATGGCTGATCGCGGCGAGAAAGCGCGTGCGCGACTGCTGCGCGTGTTCGGCCGCCTCGCTGCGTTCGGCCACGCGCTGTTCCAGCGTCTCGTTGGTTTCCAGCAGCAGCGCTTCGGCGCGCTTGAAGTCGGTGATGTCGTTGTAGCTGGTCACGTAGCCGCCGCCGGGCAGCGGCTGGCCGCGCATCTCGATCACCTGTCCGTCCGCGCGCACGCGTTCGAAGATGTGCGGGGAGCCCGCGCGCATGTAGCGGATGCGCTTGTCGATCTGCGCATCCACGTCGCCTTCGCCCAGTTCGCCGCGCTCGGCGTTGTAGCGGATCAGGTCCGCAACCGGGCGTCCCACGTACAGCATGCCGTCCGGATATCCGAACATCTGCTGGTAACGCCGGTTCCAGGCCACCAGCCGCATGTCCGGGTCCACCACGCTGACGCCGGCGCTGATGTTCTCCAGCGTGGTGGACAGGATCTCGCGGTTGAAGCGCAGTTCCTGCCCCGCCTGGTCCAGCACGGCCACCACTTCGCCCAGTTCCATGCCCGAGCCGCGCAGCACGCTGGTCAGCACGATGCGGGCGGAGGCGGCGCCGATGGCGGCGGCCAGCAGGCGCTCGGTGAACTGCACCCAGGCGCGGTCGGCGGGCGCGTTGGGCTGCAGCTCGCGTTCCAGCAATTGCGCCTGCTCGGCGAAGGCGCGGCGCGCATGCCGTTCGCCGACCACGCGTTCGGCCAGGGTGCGCAGGTCGCCCACGCGCACGCTGCCGGGCCATTCGCCGGCCACCAGCGCGGGGCGCTGCGCATACGGGTCGAGAAAGGGCGCGGCGCGCAGCCGCTCGTCCACGCCGGGGCGCGAGCGTGCGGAGACGATCATCATCGTGCCGGTGTTGACCAGCAGCGACCAGAACGTGCCGTGGGTCAGCGTGTCCCAGCCGCTCAGGCCGAACAGCTGTTGCGGGCGCAGCCAGTGGATGCCGAAGGGGCCGTCGTGCAGCCACGCCATGCCGAACCAGCCGGCCTGCGTCATCGTCGGCAGCAGCAGGGTGTAGATCCACGTCGCGAAGCCCAGCACCATGCCGGCCTCCACGCCGCGCCGGCTGGCGCCGCGCCAGTACAGGCCGCCGATCAGGCCCGGCGCGAACTGCGCCACCGCCGCGAACGCGATCAACCCGTACGAGGCCAGCGTGCTGTCGTTGCTGCTGCTGCGGTAGTAGGAATAGGCGGTCAGGGCCAGCAACAGGATCGCTACGCGGCGGATCCACAGCACGCGCGAGGCGACGTCAGCCTCGGCGTGGTGCTCGGCCCAGCCGCGTCGCAGCAGCACCGGCATGATCAGGTCGTTGCTGACCATCGTCGCCAGCGCGATGCTGGCCACGATCACCATGCCGGTCGCCGCCGAAAAGCCGCCCACGTAGGCGACGATCGCCAGTGCGGTGCGCCCTTCGGCCAACGGCAGCGCCAGCACGTAGCTGTCGTCCGCTACGCTGGTGCCGCCGAACAGCGACGCGCCCGCCGCCGCGATGGGCACCACCATCAGCGAGAACAGCACCAGGTAGCCACCGAACAGCCAGCGCGCCTTGCGGATGTCGCCCACGTCGCTGCACTCCACGACCGCCACATGGAACTGGCGCGGCAGGCATACCAGGGCCAGGAAGCCCAGCAACGTCTGCGCGATGAAGCCCACCGGTGGCGCATTCTCGAACAGCGTGCGCGCGGAGTTGGTGACGCGGAAGGCATTGTCGCCCAGCCACAGGTAGGCGAACACGCCCACCGCGATCATCGCCACCAGCTTGACCACCGATTCCAGCGAGATCGCCAGCATCATGCCGTGGTGGTGCTCGGTGGCGTCCACCTGGCGGGTGCCGAACAGTGCGGCGAACAGCGCCATCAGCAGCGCAACGTACAGCGCCGGGTCGCTGAAGAAGCCGTGCGCACTGTCGCCGCCGTCGCCGCTGAGCACGCTCAGGCTCATCGCCACCGCCTTGTACTGCAGCGCCAGGTAGGGCACCACGCCGATCAGGGCGATCACCGTGACCAGGGCGGCCAGCCGGCGCGAGCGGCCGTAGCGCGAGGAGATGAAGTCGGCGATGGAAACGGTGTTCTCGCTGCGCGCGATCAGCGCCAGCCGTTCGATGATGCGCCAGCCGAACAGCAGCAACAGCAGCGGCCCCAGGTAGATCGGCAGGTAGCCCAGACCGTTGCGTACCGCGCTGCCGACCGCGCCATAGAACGTCCACGATGAGCAGTACACCGCCAGCGCCAGGCTGTAGACCACCGGGCGCAGCCACGGGCGGTCGGGGTACATCGGGCGGCGGTCGCCCCACCACGCCACGCCGAACAGCAGCGCCGCATAGCCGATGGACACCAACAGCAGGATCCAGCTGGAAACCAACGCCCTCTCCCGGCGCTCAACCCGTCGCCGAGTGTACTGTGCGGGCGGTCCGGCGGCGTGCGGTCAGGCGGCGGGCGGGGCCAGCAGGCCGCGCACGGCGGTGTCGGCCTGGCTGCGCAGTTCCGGGATGGCGATGCTCTCCCACACACAGCCGATGCGCAGGCTGCCCAGGATGAACACGCGGGGCTGCGACCGTCCCTGCGCATCGACCATGCGGCCGTCGCGCGCCGCCTTCAGGCCGATCCCATGCGGCCCAGCCTGCGCATGGCCCTTGCCCAGCAGGTCGTGCAGCAGCGGATTGCGCATGGTCTGCGCACGCATTTCCACGCCGGTGGCGTTGACCACGTAATCGACATCGAACTCGTCGATGCGCCCGTCGCGTGCATGCGTGCTGACGCGCAGGCGAGACCCCTCGGCCATCACCGTGTCCAGGCGGCCGCGATGCAGGCGCAGCTGGCCGCGTTCGACGAGCGACTGCAGGCGGGCGTGGACCTCGGGCGCGATGCGATGGCGGTGCACATCCCACTGGCGCACCACGTGGCGCAGGAACCGCCGCTGCTCGGGCAGCGGCAGCGACTGCCACAGTGCCTGCACGTGGGGGCGGATGCGCTCCATCACCGACTGCCACGGCAGGCCGTCGGCCATGGCCTCTTTCGCCGCGGTACGCAGGAAGCGCATGCGGGCGCGCAGGTCCATCGCCTGCAGCGGGACGGGATCGAAGGTGGCGGCCGGGCCATGGCAATGCGGCAGCGGCAGCAGCGCGTGCCGTGACAGTACATGGATCGTACCCACATGGCGGTTTTCGGCCAGGCTGAGCACCGTATCGACCATGCTCAGGCCCGAGCCGACGATGCACAGCTCGGCATCCCGCGGGATCGCCTTGACGGCGTCGAAGTCCCACGCCGCCAGCGAGCGTCCTTCCGGCAGCTGCGGCGCGCCGCGCGCGGGCAGCGGCTTGGGCGTGTTGCCTACCGCGAGCACCACGCCGGCGGCCTGCAGGTCGCCATGCCGGGCAAGGCGCAGCGTCGCGCCGTCGGACCGCGGCTCGAGTTCGGCGACGCGGTCGTGGACGACCTGCAGGTGCGCCGGACTCGCGGCGATGGCCTCGGCCAGGCGTGTGCGCAGGTACTCGCCATAGCGACGGCGTTCGATGAAGGTGTGCGCCAGCGACGCGCGCTCCGGACCGCCCGGCGGCGTGGTGGCGACCACGTAGTCCAGGAAGTCCTCGGGACGGTCGTCGAACGCGCTCATGCGGGCCGCCGGCACGTTGAGCAGGTGTTCGCCATGCGTCGTCGCATAGGCCACGCCCTGCGCCAGCACGCTGCGTGGCTCGATCATCACGATGCGCAGCGGCGCCGTGGCCTGGCGCAACGCCTGCAGCGCCACCAGCACGCCCCCGGCGCCGCCGCCGATGATCGCCAAGTCGCAGGGCGGCAGCGGGGCGGTCGGGGTGTCTTGGCTCATGCGCGCATTGTAGCGAATGCGCTGGATCGACCCGGGGCCGGGCTACATCAGCGAATCGGCGAGCCGTGCGATGCCCTCGCGGCTGCGTTGCCACCCGGGCCGTCGCTGCCAGGCGTCGGCCTGCACGACATCCGCATGCGCCAGATAGTCGGCTTCGATCGCGCGGATGCGCGCCACCACGCCGGCGTCGTAGCAGACCAGTCCGATCTCGGCATTCAGCGCGAACGAGCGGATGTCCAGGTTGATCGAGCCGACCAGAGCGATGCCGTCGTCCACCGTCAGGTGCTTGGCATGCAGGAAGTGCGGCCGGTACAGCGCGATCTTCACCCCGCAGGCCAGTAGCTCGGCGTAGTACGACTGCTGCGCCCACGCGGTGAGCGTCTGGTTGTTGGTGGCCGACAGCACCAGCTGCACGTCCACGCCCGACAGCGCCGCGATGCGCAGTGCGCTGAGCGTGGCGTCGTCGGGCACGAAGTAGGGCGTGGTCAGCACCACCTTGTGGCGCGCCAGATGGATCAGCGCGTTGACGGTGTCGCGCGCGTTCTCGAAGGGGTAGGCGGGTCCGCTGGGCAGCAGCTGCGTGGCCACGTCCTGCGGCTGCACGGACAGGTCGGGACGCACGTCCAGCCGTTCCCCGGTCTCGATGTACCAGTCGCTGGCGAACACGCCTTCCAGGTGCGAGACCACCGGCCCCTGTACGCGCGCGACGAGCTCGCGATTCGGATGGCCCGCCACGAACGTGGCTTCCGCCAGGTTCTGCGACCCCACGTAGCCAATGCGGTTGTCGATCACCGCGACCTTGCGGTGGTTGCGCAGGTCCATCCGGCCACTGCGCCGCCAGCGCAGGCCGCCCGGCAGCATGTCGTGCACCTCCACGCCGGCTGCGCGCAGGCGGGCGCGGTATGCGCGCAGCCCGCGCTTGGCGCCCACGGCATCCAGCAGCACGCGGCAGGTGACGCCGCGCGCGGCGGCCGCGCACAGCGCGGACGTGACGGCGTCGCCCACCGGGTCGTCGAACATCAGGTAGTACAGCAGGTGCACCTGCCGGGTGGCCGCGCCGATGTCGTCCAGCAGCGCACGCAGCGACGTGTCGTAGTCATCCAGCAGCGTCACCGCATTGCCATGCGTGGGCATGAAGGCGCCCTGGCGTTCGATCAGCGGCGCCATCTCGGCCGCGGCGCCGTCGCGCGGCGTCCAGCGCAGGGCGCTGAGCGGGCGCTGTTCCTCGCGGATCACATCGGAAGCGCGCGCCTGCCGCGCGACACGCTCACGCGAAAGCCAGGGATGCCCCAGCAACAGGTACAGCGGCAAGCCGAGCAGCGGCACGAAGCCCACCAGCAGCAGCCAGCTGCGCGCCGCGGCCGGGGTGGTGCGGCTGGGGATCCACCACAGCGCCGCCAGCCGGATCAGCCAGTCGACGATCAGCAGCGCGGTGCCGAGGGACCAGTCCATGCGGTGCGGGTGTCCGGGGAGGGGTGCCCTGATTCTGCGCAGGCGGGCGGGCAAATGAAAACCCGCCACCGAATCCTCCTCCCTGCTTGCGGGGAGAAGGTGCCCGAAGAGCCTGCCCCGCACTCGATACGGGGGCGGAGGAGGGGCAGCTTCTGAGTTAACCAGTTCCGGAAAACAGGAAACCCCGCCGGAGCGGGGTTTCCTGGGAGGCGCTGGATCCCGGCTTGACCAGCCTTTCGGCTGTTGAAAGCCGCCGGGATGACGCAACGGCACAGGCATTCGCGCGTACGCGAATGCGCCGTTGCGTCACTTGATCTTGCCTTCCTTGTAGATCACGTGCTTGCGCACGACCGGGTCGTACTTCTTGATTTCCATCTTGCCCGGGGTGTTCTTCTTGTTCTTGTCCGTCGTGTAGAAGTGGCCGGTGTTGGCCGAGGAGATCAGACGGATCTTGTCGCGCTTGGATGCCATGTTCGATTACTCCTCAGATCTTCTCGCCGCGCGCACGCAGCTCGGCCAGAACGGAGTCGATGCCGTTCTTGTCGATGGTGCGCAGCGCGTGCGCGGACACTTTCAGCTTGACCCAGCGGTTCTCGCTGGCGACCCAGAAGCGGCGCTCGTGCAGGTTGGGCAGGAAACGACGACGGGTCTTGTTGTTGGCGTGGCTGACGTTGTTACCCGTCATCACACGCTTGCCGGTCACTTGGCATACGCGGGACATACGCACCTCGATAAGTAATTGTGTCGCCCATAGCCTGGGGGACGGCGGCCCGATGGACGGCCTGCAGGGCAGGTCGGACACCACGCGATACGGCAGGAAAACCGCTGCTGACCCAAGCCGGAATCGCGCTTCCGGCCGCAGATCCGGCCAGGCCGGACACAGCGAGCCGCGCATTATGCCGGCGTTTCCCTTGTGCCGCAAGCACTTAGGGCGGGTGGCACGGTGGGCCGAAGCCCGCCTGCCCAGCGTAGGTCGGGCCTCGGCCCGACATGCCGGCGTCTCGGGGGCTGGAAGGCCGGACGGGCGCGGCGGGCCGGGGCCCACCCTATGGGATCACGGCGCGGCCGCGGCCGCCTTGGCCGGGCCGGCCTTGCTGGCGGCGATGAAGGCGCGGATCTGGCTTTCCAGCACCGGCAGCGTCACCGAGCCCTGCTTCAGCACGGCGTCGTGGAAAGCCTTGATGTCGAACGTCGGACCCAGTTCGCGCTCGGCCTCGGCCCGCAGGCGGACGATGGCGATCTCGCCCAGCTTGTAGCTCAGCGCCTGCCCCGGCCAGGAGATGTAGCGGTCCACTTCGGTGGTCACCTCGTGCTCGGACAGTGCGGTGTGGTCGCGCAGGTAGGCCAGGGCCTGGTCGCGGCTCCAGCCCTTGTGGTGCACGCCGGTGTCGATGACCAGGCGCGCGGCGCGCCACATCTCGTAGGTCAGGCGGCCGAAATCCTCGTAGGGCGTCTCGTAGATGCCCATCTCCTTGCCCAGCTTCTCGGTGTACAGCGCCCAGCCTTCGCCATAGGCGGAGATGTAGTTGTCGCGGCGGAAGGCCGGCTGTTCGCCCTGTTCCTGCGCCAGCGCGGCCTGCAGCGAGTGGCCGGGCGAGGATTCGTGCAGCGTCAGCGCCGGCAGGTTGTACAGCGGGCGCGAGGGCAGGTCGTAGGTGTTCAGCCAGTACGTGCCCAGTCCGCCGCGGCCGGCCGTCCAGAACGGCGCGATATCGGCTGGCACCTCGACGATGGTGAAGCGCCCGCGCGGCAGCGTACCGATGAACTTGCCGACCTCGCCGTCCACGCGCTTGGAAATCCACGCCGCGCGGTCGAGCAGTTGCTGCGGCGTCTTGGCGTAGAACTGCGGATCGGTGCGAAGGAAGGTCAGGAACTCGGCGAACGTTCCCTTGAAGCCGGTCTGCTTGATCACCTCCTGCATCTCGGCCCGGATGCGCGCGACTTCTTCCAGGCCGATCTGGTGGATCTGCTCGGCGCTGAGGTCCAGCGTGGTGTATTCGCGGATCTGCTGGGCGTAGAAGTCCTTGCCGCCCGGCATCGCTTCGGCCGCGAGCGTGGTGCGGGCCTTCGGCACGTATTCGGTGCGGAAGAACGTCAGCAGCGTGCCGAACGCGGGTACGACGTGCTCCCTGATCGCCGCGCGCGCCTCCTTCCGCAGCGCTTCCTGCTCCGCCGCGGGAATGCTGGCGGGCATCTTCCTGTAAGGCGCATAGAAGGCGGACTGCTCCGGATCCTTCAGCTCCGCCACCGCGGCGATCGACACGTCGCGGCCGTCCAGCACCGCGCGCGGCACGCTGAAGCCGCGCGCCAGGCCGGCACGCATGTTGGCGATGTGCTGGTCGAAGTGGCGCGGTACGTCGCGCAGGCGGGCGGCATAGGCGCGGTAGTCGTCGGCCGTCTTCATCTGCCGGCGCGCCATGAACGACAGGTTCGACCAGAACGAGGAATCGGAATTGAACGGCATCTCGTACGCGCGCAGGCGCACTTCCGCCGCCAGGTTCTCCACCTGCGGGCGGTAGATGGCCAGGTTGATGCGGTTTTCAGCCGAAAGCTGGGCCGGGTCGATCGTGCCCAGGTCCCTCAGCACCTGCTCCCAGACCTTCAGGCGCGCCTGCTGCGCCGGGGCGCCCACGTCGGGCAGGCGGGTGTTGTCGCCGCTGGTGTCGGTGTCCTCGTCGGCCTGGCCGGTCTGCTCCTGCCGCCAGGTCCATTCCTTCTCGTAGATCGCCTGGAAGCGCTTGTCGGCGTCGGACGGCGCGGCGGCGAGCGCGTGCAGCGGGGCGCAGGCCAACAGGAGGGCGGCGATGCGGAGGTTCAAGGCAGGCATCCGGTGGAAGCGGAAACCGGATGGTAATGCAGGGATGCGGCCCGCGCTTTCTGTAGGAGCGACGTCAGTCGCGACCGTGGGGCCTGGCGTCCGGGATGGCCTGATCGATCGCGGCGATGCAGGAGGACATGCCGCGCTCTTGCCGCAAGGTCCGTTCGGGCATGCGGGAACGGAAGACGTGCGGTCGCGACTGACGTCGCTCCTACAGGGATCCGGCCTCAGCCCTTCGGGCGCAGCCGCTCCAGCACCCCATCCAGCGTGTCCAGGTCGGTGTACTGGATGATCAGCTTGCCTTTGCCGCCACGGCCGTGGGCGATGGTCACGCGCGTGCCCAGGCTTTCGGACAGCTCGGTTTCCAGCGAGGCGATGTCCGGCTGCGGCGCGGCCTTGGCGGGCTTGGCCTTCTTGCCGTTGACCGGCACCTTGCCGGCGGCGAACTGCTGCGCGCGGTGTTCGACCTCGCGCACCGACCAGCCCTGCTCGGCGGCGTCGGAGGCCAGCTTGCTGGCCAGGTCCGGCGACAGCGTCAGCAAGGCGCGGGCGTGGCCCATTTCCAGGCGGCGCGCTTCCAGCAGCGCGCGGATCGCCGGCGGCAGTTCCAGCAGGCGCAGCAGGTTGGAGACGGCGGCACGCGAACGGCCCACTGCTTCGGCCGCTTCGGCGTGGGTCAGCGAGAATTCGTTGATCAGGCGCTGCAGCGACTGCGCCTCTTCCAGCGGGTTGAGGTCCTCGCGCTGGATGTTCTCGATCAGCGCCATCGCGATGACGGTGCGGTCGTCCAGGTCGCGCACGACCACCGGCACTTCGGCCAGGCCGGCTTCCTGCGAGGCGCGCCAGCGACGCTCGCCGGCGACGATCTCGAACTTGCCGGGCGACAGCTCGCGCACGACGATCGGCTGGATCACGCCCTGCGCCTTGATCGATTCCGCCAACTCGGTGAGCTTGGAGGCATCCATCTGCATGCGCGGCTGGTACTTGCCCGGCTGCAGCTGCTGCACGGGCAGGGTGCGCAGCGCCTCGCCCGGCTGGGCTTCCGGCGGCGGCGTCTCGGCGGCCTTCGGGCCGAGCAGGGCTTCCAGTCCGCGACCCAGGCCGCGCTTCTTCGGGGCGCTCATCACGCGTGCTCCATGTGCTGCTGTTGCTTCTTGCGGTCGGCGGCGCGGCGCAGGATCTCGCCGGCCAGGCCCAGGTAGGCCACGCCGCCGCGCGAGGCGCGGTCGTAGCCGACGATGCTCTGGCCATGGCTGGGCGCTTCGGCCACGCGCACGTTGCGCGGCACGATGGTGCGGAACACCTTGTCGCCGAAATGCGTGGTCAGTTCGCCGGACACGGCGTTGGCCAGGTTGTTGCGGATGTCGAACATGGTGCGCAGCACGCCTTCGATCTCCAGGCCGGGATTCAGGCGCGCGCGCAGCGCCTCGATGGTTTCCATCAGCGCGGACAGGCCTTCCAGGGCGTAGTACTCGCACTGCATCGGCACCAGCACCGAATCGGCGGCGGTCAGCGCATTGAGCGTCAGCAGCGACAGCGCCGGCGGGCAGTCGATGATGATGAAGTCGTAGTCGCCGCGCAGGCTTTCCAGCGCGGTCTTCAGGCGCTGCTCGCGGCCGTCGGATTCCATCAGCTGGATCTCCGCCGCGGTCAGGTCGATGTTGCCCGGCATCAGGTCGAAGCCCTCGGCGGTGGTCACCACCGCGGCCCTGGCCTCCACTTCGCCCAGCAGCACGTCGCAGGTCGAGGCCTCGACCTCGCGCTTGTCCACGCCGCTGCCCATCGTCGCGTTGCCCTGCGCATCCAGGTCGACCAGCAGCACCCGCTGCGGCGCCCGCGCCAGCGCAGCCGCCAGGTTCACCGCGGTGGTGGTCTTGCCGACTCCGCCTTTCTGGTTGGCAATGGCAATGATGCGGGCCATGCGAGGGCGCCTTATCGGTTACGGGGTGGATGGGGGATTATGCGGGCTCTGGAGCGGGCGTGCGAAATCGTCCCGACGGACAACAGGGGCATATCCGGTCATCCGCGCACGCGCATGGGCGGCGGAGTGCTGTCGCGGTCAGTCATATCAAGGAGTTACACCGCGCGCCCGACGGGGTGCGCGGTTCAGTCGCGGCGGACGACGACCATGTGGCGCTCGCCGACCAGGCCGGGCACGGTCAGCGGTTGGATGGTGGCTACCGACCAGCCGGCGGGCAGGGCGGCGATCTCCTCATCAGGTCGCACGCCCTTCATCGCCAGCAGCGTGCCGCCGGGTTTCAGCAGGTGGCCGCCGACCTCGATGATCCCGGCCAGCACGTCCAGCGCGCGCGCGGTCAGCGCGTCGTAGGCCTGCGGTTCGTCCAGCGCCTCGGCACGCGACTCGGCCACGCGGGCGTTGTCCAGCGTGAGCGTGCGCACCGCTTCGCGCAGGAAGCGCGCTTTCTTGCCGTTGCTCTCGACCAGGGTGACGCGCAGGCTAGGCTTGGCGATGGCCAGCGGAATGCCGGGCAGGCCCGGACCGGTACCGAGGTCGGCCAGGGCGCCGCCGCGCGCGGCGAGGTCGTCGACGAACGGATGCATCGCCAGCGAGTCCAGCAGGTGGCGGGTGACCATCTCGCGCGGGTCGCGGATCGCGGTGAGGTTGTAGGTCTTGTTCCAGCGGTCGAGCAGGGCCAGGTAGGCCAGCAGGCGCGGCGCCAGCGCGTCGGCGTCCAGGCCGAGCGCAAGCAGTCCGCGATGCAGGGTCTCGCGCAGGTCGGCGGGAAATGCGGTGTCGTTCATCGCCGCATTATCGCAGGCCTTCGCGCCGCCCCCGCGGGTGCCAGGCCAGCGCGGCGCGATAGCCCGGTCGTGGCGCCCATTCGTGCAGTCGCCAGTCGTCGGGGCGTCCCAGGCCGGGATCGCACGTGGCCAGGCGCGGGGTTCCGTCGTCCAGGACGACGTGGAAACGATGCAGGCCGAACGAGATGCCCTGGCCGTGGGCCTTCAGCACCGCTTCCTTGATGCACCACAGGCGGACGAAGGCGAGCAGGCGTGCACAGTCGTCGTCGAAGCCGCGCAGCCAGGCGTTCTCCTCGGGATGGTAGAAGCGCTCCGCCAGATCCATCGCACGTGGACGCGGACGCAGGCGCTCGATATCGACGCCCAGCTCGATGTCTTCGCCCAGCGCCAGCAGCAGTGCCTCGCCACTGTGGCTCCAGCCCGTTTCCAGATGGTGCAGCGGTGCGATGAAGTGCGGCCGCCCCTGCGCGTCGCGGGTGATGGGCAGCGTTTCAGGTGCCAGGCCCAGCGTATGCGCCAGTGATTCGCGTGCCTGCGGTTCGCCCCGCTGCCGCGGGGCATGCGGCAGCAACCACATCGCAATGCCGTCATGACGCCAGTCTGCGGGGGCGTCGCGCCAGTTCACGTGCGCAGGCGTCCGGCGTGGTGCGGCACGGCGTGCAAGGCGGCGGCGATGGCGTTATGTAGCACGGGCAAGGACGCTTCCCCCACGTGAGTTAACGGCGGTTTCACGCCGTGCGTTGAAGATTCAAGCGCGCCCCGCGGCATGGGGTTCTGTCCATTCAAGGGAGGAAGCAGCGAAATGAATTTTCTCATCTATCTGATCGTGGGTGGTATCGCCGGTTGGCTGGCCAGCCTGGTGATGAAGCGTGATGGGTCGCAGGGCATCATCCTGAATGTGGTGGTCGGCATCATCGGCGGCTTCCTCGGTGGCTGGCTGCTGCCGACACTGGGCCTGGGTCTGGGCGGCGGATGGGTCGGCTTCCTGATCACCGCCTTCATCGGCGCGGTGGTCCTGCTGCTGATCGTCAACCTGTTCACCCGCGGGCGCGCGAGGTAACGGTTCCGCTGCGGCCGCGTGCGCGTTCGAGACGCACCCAAGGCCCGTGGCAATGCAAAGGCCCGGCGAAAGCCGGGCCTTTGCTCGTTCGGCGCCAGCGCAGCAGGCGTGGTTCAACCACCCAGTCGTACCCATGCGGGCGCATGGTCGCTGGGGCGCTCCCAGGTGCGCGGTTCGCGGTCGATGCCCGACGCCACCGCATGCCCGCGCAATGCGTCCGACACCAGCGTCAGGTCGATGCGCAGGCCCAGGTTGCGGCGCAGGCCGCCCATCCGGTAATCCCACCAGCTGTAGACGCCGGCTTCGTCGCTGTGCAGGCGGAACGCGTCGTGCAGGCCCAGCGCGCACAGCCGCTGCAGCGCCGCGCGCTCGGCGGTGGAGGTGAGGATATGGTCGTCGTTCCACACCTTGGGATCGAACACGTCGCGGTCGTCCGGCGCGATGTTGAAGTCGCCCATCACCACCAGCTTCGGATGCGCCTGCAGTTCGGCGGCCAGCCAGTCGTGCACCGCCTCCAGCCAGCGCAACTTGTAGGCGTACTTGTCGGTGCCCACGTCCTGGCCGTTGACCACGTACAGGTTGACGATGCGCACCTCGCCCACGGTCGCGGCGATCACCCGCTTCTGCTCGTCCTCGAAGCCGGGAATGCCCACCTGCACGTCGCCGATGGGCCCGCGCGCCAGCAGCGCCACGCCGTTGTAGGTCTTCTGCCCGGCGAACACGCTGCGGTAGCCCAGCTCCGCCAGCGCGGTGTCGGGGAAGCGGTGGTCCTCCAGCTTGGTTTCCTGCAGGCCCACGATGTCCGGCGCGAACGCGCCCAGCCACTGGGTGAGGTGCGGCAGGCGCACGTTGAGCGAATTGACGTTCCAGCTGGCGATCTTCATGGCGCCGATTCTAAGCGAGGACACCCGCTCACGCGCCCGGGGTGTCGTCGGCCACGGCCATGCCGTGGGCGGCGCCTTCGCCGTCGCGCATCAGCCGCGCCGCCATCCAGGCGGCCAGCAGCATCATCGCCATGCCGAACACGGCGATGGCGCGCATGGCATCGGTGAACGCGGTGCGCGCGGTATCGACGACGCGCGCGCCGGTCGCGCCGCCGAGCTCGCCGGCCACGGTCACCGCGCCGCCCAGCGTCGACAGCGCGCGCGTCGCGTCGGCATCGCCCAGCGTCGCCGGTAGCGCGGGATCCAGCCACAAGCGGTAGGCCAGCATGCCCAGGCTGCCCAGCACCGCGATGCCGAGCGCGCCGCTCAGTTCGGCGCTGGTTTCCGCCAACGCGGACGCCGCGCCCGCGCGCTCCGGTGGTGCGGTGGTGATGATCAGCTCGTTGCCCACCGTGAACACCGGCGCCATGCCCAGGCTCATCGCCAGCATGCCGGCGATCAGAATCCACAACCCGTACGGCGGCACCACCAGCGCCGTGATGCCGAAGCCGACCGCCGCGAGCAGCAGGCCGCGCACCATCACCCGGCGCGCGCCCCAGTGCCGCGCCAAGCGCGGTGCCAGCAGCGATCCGACGGTGAAGCACAGCGACCACGGCACGGTCGCGATGCCGGCCTGCAGCGGCGTCAGGCCCAGCACCAGCTGCAGGTACTGGGTCATGAAGATGTACACGCCCATCATCGACAGGCCCGCCAGCGCGTAGGCGACGATGGCGGCGGAGAACGCCGGCCGCCGGAACAGGGTCACGTCCAGGAACGGATACGCCAAGTGCTTCTGCCGGCGCACGAACAGCACGCCCAGCGCGAGGCCGACCAGCAGCACCGCGACGCCGCGCGCATCGGTGCCGTACTCCGCGATGCGTTTCAGCCCGTAGACCACCGCCAGCACCGAGAACAGCGACTGCACCATGCTGAGCGGATCGAGCGCGCCGGCGTCCGGATCGCGGTACTCCGGCAGCAGCTTCGGCCCCAGCACCAGCAGCAGCACCATCACCGGCACCGCCGCGAGGAAGGCCGCGCCCCACCACCACCATTGCAGCAGCAGGCCGCCGACGAGCGGGCCGATCGCGCCGCCGACCGAGAACGCCGCGATCCACACGCCGATCGCGAACTGGCGCTCGTGCTCGTCATGGAACATGTTGCGGATCAGCGACATCGTCGACGGTGCCAGCGTAGCGCCGGCCACGCCCAGCAACGCGCGCATCGCGATCAGCATTTCCGCGCTCCGCGCGAAGGCGGCGATCACCGAGGCGGCCGCGAATGCCGCCGCGCCGATCAGCAGCAGCTTGCGCCGGCCGATCCGGTCGCCCAGCGTACCCATGGTGATCAGGAAGCCGGCTACCAGAAAGCCGTAGACGTCGACGATCCACAGCAGCTGACTGGCGCTGGGGTCCAGTTCGGCGCTGATCGCCGGCAGCGCCAGGTTCAGCACGGTCAGGTCCATCGCATAGACCATGCAGGGCAGGGCGATGATGGCCAGCCCGATCCATTCGCGGCGGGTGGCTTTGGCGGGCGGGTTCACGTTCGACATGGTGGTCCGTCAGGAGGCTGCTTCCCGTCCGACGAACGGGAAGAGCGATTCTCGACGAGGTTGCGGACGGATGTTGTCCTTGGATCGCGGGATGGCGGTACGGGTCCGCCCTCATGCCCTCCCGCAGAGAGGGGGTGTGAGGGTCGTGCGGACCCGCCTTCAGGGATGCCGCCGCGCCTTATCGAATGATGAAGTCGATGAACCGCGCGACCTTCGAGTACGGCGGCTTCAGCAGGTCGCTGCCCGCGCGCCGCGGCTGCCACAGCACCGGCAGCGCCTTGCTCATCGCGTCGAAGCCGGCCCGTCCGTGGTAGGCGCCCATGCCGCTGGGCCCGATGCCGCCGAATGGCAGGGCATTGATGCCGAAGTGCAGCACCGTGTCGTTGACGGTGATGCCGCCGGCCAGCGTGCTGTGCAGGATCCTCTCCACCCGCTTGCGGTCGTGGCTGAAGGGATACAGCGCCAGCGGACGGTCGTGTGCATTGATGTAGGCGATGGCCTCGTCCAGCGATGCGACGGTGCGGATCGGCAGGATGGGGCCGAAGATCTCGTCCTGCATCACCTTCGCTTCGTCGCCCGGCTCCAGCACCAGCGCCGGTGCGAACAGGCGCTGCGCACGGTCGTGGTGGGCGGCGAGCGGGACCACCTCGTGTCCGCGCTGGCGGGCGTCGTCCAGGTAGCCTTCCAGCCGCGCGAACTGGCCGTCGTTGATGATGCGGGTGTAGTCGCCGGCATCGGACAGGTCGCCGTAGCGCGCGGCCACCTGCTCGCGAAGGGCCTGCACCAGCGCGTCGCGCCGGCTGCGGCCCACCAGCAGCACATAGTCGGGGGCGATGCAGGTCTGTCCGCCGTTGAACCACTTGCCCGTGGCCAGCCGCGCGGCGGCCTGTTCCACCGGATAGTCGTCGCAGACGATGGCCGGCGACTTGCCGCCCAGCTCCAGGGTCAGCGGTGTCAGGTTCGGCGCGGCCGCGGCCATCACCTTGCGGCCCACCGCGGTCGAGCCGGTGAACACCAGATGGTCGAAGGACAACGCGGCGAAGGCGCCCGCCACCTCGGCGCCACCGGCGGCCACGGCGACCCGTTCCAGCGGAAACACTTCGGCCAACAGCGAGCGCAGGAACGCAGTCGTACGCGGCGTGTGCTCCGAGGGCTTCAGGTAGACGTGGTTGCCGGCGGCGATGGCGGTGGCCAGCGGGATCAGCGCCAGGTTGACCGGATAGTTCCATGGCGAGATCACGCCGACCACGCCGACCGGCGCCTGCCGCACTTCCGCGCGCGCCGGCCAGAAGCGCCAGCCCACGCCCACGCGGCGCGGCTTCATCCAGCGGCGCAGGTGCGAGGCCAGGTGGTCGATCTCGTTGAGCACCGTCATGCCGTCGGCGATCAGCGACTCGTGCCGCGAGCGGTGGCCGAAGTCGGCCGCGACCGTGTCGGCCATCTCCGGCAGTCGCCGCTTCAATGCATCGCGCAGGCGGTGCAGGTCGTCGCGGCGCTGGTCGTAGTCCGGCTTGCGTGCCTGCCAGGCCTGGCGCAGCCGGTCCAGGGTGGGCGCGAGATCGGACACGGGCGTGTCGCGCAGCGGACCACCGGCTGCGGAGGCGGGGGAAGCGGCGTCGGTCGGCGCTGTCGTGGAGGCGGCCGAGATCGCCGCGCTGGCGGCGGTGATGGCGGCGTTCGCGGCGGTCGTGGTGGCGTGCGGGAAGGTCGTCATGGCCCGAGTGTATGCCTTCCCTTGCGAGCGGGCGCACTACAATCCGGGCATGACCGACACTCTGACCGCCCTGCGCCCCTATCTTGGCCGCTTTCCCGTCCTGGGCCCGCGGGTCTACGTGGACCCGGCGGCCACCGTGATCGGCGATGTCGAGCTGGCCGAGGACGTCTCGATCTGGCCGGGCACCATCCTGCGCGGCGACGTCAACGTCATCCGCGTGGGTGCGCGCACCAACGTGCAGGACGGCACCATCGTCCACGTCAGCCATCACAGCCCGTACAACAAGGCCGGCTATCCCACGCTGATCGGCGCGGACGTCACCATCGGCCACGGCACCATCATCCATGCCTGCACCATCGAGGACCTGTGCCTGATCGGCATGGGCGCCTGCATCCTCGACGGCGCGACGGTGAAGAAGTACGGTTTCCTCGGCGCGGGTGCGGTGCTGGGCCCGGGCAAGGTCGTCGGCGAGGCCGAGCTGTGGCTGGGCAATCCCGCCCGCTTCGCGCGCGCCCTGACCGAGAAGGAAATCGAGAGCCTGCATTATTCGGCCGGCCACTACGTCAAGCTGAAGGACCGTTACCTGCAGCCAACATCGCCCGCGGCATGATGGGCGTGGCGCGCTCCGCGCCGCCTGGGAGACCCGCATGGCCTGGAAACCGGACGGCTACACCTCGGTGGCCCCGTACCTGGTGGTCGACGGCGCGCAGCGCACGATCGATTTCCTCACCCTCGTATTCGATGCCAAGCCGCTGCGCATCCATCCGATGGGCGAGCGGCTGGGCCATGCCGAAGTCCGCATCGACGACACGGTGCTGATGCTGGCCGACGGCATGGACGGCTGGCCGCCCGTCGCCAGCCATGTGCACCTGTACGTGCCGGATGTCGACGCCACGTGGTCGCGCGCGCTGGCGGCCGGCGCCACGCCGGTGCAGGCGCCGCAGGAAAAGGGCGACGGCGACCGCCGCGGCGGTTTCCGCGATGCCGGCGGCACCACGTGGTGGATCTCCACGCAGGTGGAATGACGGAATCGCGAGGTCAGGGTGCGGTCGCGCGTTCAAGCGCGGCCAGCAGCGCCATCGCGTCCTGCCGGCTGGCCCCGCACATGTCGGGGCCGGGCTTCAGCGTGGCGCAGAACGCCGGTCGTTCCGGCCGTCCGAACAACCGGCAGCGCAGCGCCTCATCCAGTTGCACGCACGGCACGCCTGCCGGCTTGCCGTGCGGCATGCCGGGGATGGGCGAGGTGATCGAGGGGGCGGTGCAGCAGGCCCCGCAGCCGGTGCGGCAGTGAAAGACGGTGTCCACGATGACGCGCAGTCTAGTGCGGCTGGGCAAGTCTGGCGCGGCCGGCTAAAGTCGCCGGGCACGGGGACGGCGCATGGACAGCGGAACACACCACTTCAACCACATCGGATGCAGCGCGGCCACCCTGCCCATGCAGGCGGGACGTCGCCGGGTGCGCGCCTGATGCTGGACACCTACCGCGAAGTCGTCACGCCCGAAGGCGTGGGTTTGCACCTGCCCGCCGCCGGGCCGGTGCCGCGCGCGCTGGCGTGGGGCATCGACCTGGCCATCCGGATCGGTGTGCTGATGCTGATGGGCATGGTCCTGGCGATGCTGGGCAAGGTGGGCGAAGGCCTGTACCTGATCGGCCTGTTCCTGGTGTTCTGGGCCTACCCCATCGTGCTGGAGTCGGTCTGGCGCGG
The DNA here is from genome assembly GCF_037046485.1 of Pseudoxanthomonas sp. F11. Classification (NCBI taxonomy): domain Bacteria; kingdom Pseudomonadati; phylum Pseudomonadota; class Gammaproteobacteria; order Lysobacterales; family Lysobacteraceae; genus Pseudoxanthomonas; species Pseudoxanthomonas sp. F11. The sequence continues at coordinate 101,124 of NZ_JBANLZ010000002.1, forward strand.
GCAGACGCCGGGCAAGAAGGCGCTCGGCCTGCGGGTGGTGTCGGCCGATGGCGCTCCGGTGGGCTGGCTGGCCGCGATCACGCGCAACCTGCTGCGCACGGTGGACATGCTGCCGTTCGGCTATGCCGCCGGCCTGGTCGCCTGCCTGGCCGATCCGCACGCGCGCCGGCTGGGCGACATGGTGGCGGGCACGTTGGTGGTGCATGCCGGCGGCGAGCGCGAACACGCGCCGGCGCCGGTCAATACCGTGTTCGTGCCGCCGGCACGGCTGTCGCCGGAAGAACAGGGCGCCATCGTCGCCTTCGGCGAACGCGCGCCGCGGCTGACGCCTGCCCGGCAGGAGGAGCTGGCCAACCTGGCCGAGCCGGTCACCGGCGCGCGCGGACAGGTGGGCGTGCAGCGCCTGTACGGCATGGCCAACTGGCTGTTGGGACGGCGATGAGGCAGGAGCAGTTCGTCGCCCGCCACCAGGCCGAATGGGTGGCCTTCGAATCCTGGCTGCAGGCGCGCGGTGGCAGCGCACGCCGCGCGCGCCATGAGCGCAACAACGGTGTGTTGACCGACGAGGACATGCCCGCACGCTACCGGCGCATCTGCCAGCACCTGGCGCTGGCGCGCCGCCGCGGCTACAGCCCGGTGGTGGTGGACCGGTTGCAGGCCCTGATGCAGCAGGGCCATGGCGTGCTGTACCGCACGCCGCCGCCGCGCTGGCAGCATGCGGTGCGCTTTCTGCTGGCGGATTTCCCGCGGCTGGTGCGCAGCGAGGCCGGCTGCATGACGGTGGCCGCGGTGGTGTTCGTGGTGCCGCTGGTGCTGATGTTCGTGCTGCTGCAGGTCCGGCCGGAGCTGGTGTACAGCCTGGCCTCGCCCGAGCAGGTGGCCATGTACGAGCGCATGTACGACCCCAGCGACGCGCGCCATGCGCTGGGGCGCGAGAGCGGCAGCGACTGGCAGATGTTCGGCGTGTACATCTGGAACAACATCAGCATCGGCCTGCGCACCTTCGCCGGCGGCCTGCTGGCGGGCGTGGGCGCGCTGTTCGTGCTGGTGGTCAACGGCGTGGGCATCGGCACGGTGTTCGGTCACCTGCAGCAGATCGGCTATGGCGATCCGCTGTGGCGGTTCGTGTGCGGGCATGCGCCGTTCGAACTGACCGCCATCGTGCTGGCCGGTGGCGCCGGCCTGCGACTGGGGCTGGGGCTGATCGCGCCCGGGCGACGGCGGCGCGTGGATGCGCTGGCCCATGCCGGCGCCAAAGGCGCACGGCTGTGCCTGGGCGTGGCCTTCATGCTGCTGGTGGCGGCCTTCATCGAGGCGTTCTGGTCGTCGACGCAGTCCATTCCCGCGGCGGTGAAGTACAGCGTGTCCGGGGTGCTGTGGACGCTGGTGGCGGTGTGGCTGGGTTTCGGCGGACGCGGGGTGGCCGATGCGGATTGAGCAGCTGACCGTCCGGCTGCGCGCGCGTTCGGACTGGGAGGCCGTGGAGCTGGGCATGGCGCTGGTGCGCCGGCATGCAGGCGCCATCTGGAAGCCCTGGTGGTGGCTGACGCTGCCGGTGTTCGCGCTGCTGAATCTCGGTGCGTGGTGGATCGACCAGTTCTGGCTGGCGGCCGCGCTCATGTGGTGGCTGAAGCCGGCCTTCGACCGCATCCCGCTGTACGTCATCTCGCGCGCGGTGTTCGGCAGCGTGCCGGGCACGCGCGAGACGCTGCGCGCGCAGGCGTCGTGGGGCGTGCGCACGCTGCCGCACCTGCTGACGTGGCGGCGGCTGTCGCCGGTGCGCTCGCTGTACCTGCCGATCGACCTGCTGGAGGGCGTGCAGGGCGAACGCCTGCGCCAGCGTCGCCGGATACTGGCCGGGCAGGCCTACGGCACGGCCATCCTGCTGACGCTGGTGTGCCTGCACTTCGAAACCGCGCTGCTGCTGGGCGGCGTGGCGGCGGTGGTGATGTACCTGCCGCAGGACCTGCTGCCGGACAGCATGCAGGCGGCGTTCGGGATGCTGGCGACGGAATGGCCGGCATGGCTGAAGCTGGGGTGGAACGCACTGGCATGGGCGGCGATCAGCGTGGTGGAGCCGTTCTACGTGGGCGCGGGCTTCGGCCTGTACCTCAACCGGCGCACGCAGATCGAGGCCTGGGACCTGGAGATCGTGTTCCGCACCCTGCGTGCACGCCTGTCGGCTGCTGCGCCGCTGTTGCTGGCCGTGATGCTGTGGACCGGCACGGAGGGCGCGCTGGCGCAGGAGCGGCATGGCGAGCGTCCCACGGCACAATCCACCGCACCGGCGCCGTCGCGCGATGCGCCCACGCCGCCGACCCTGCCGATCGTGTTCGGCGACCAGCGCGTCGATGACCGCGCCTTCCGCAAGGCGGCCGACCAGGCGTACCGCGATCCGCTGCTCGACCGCCGGCATACCCAGACCTCGTGGCAACGACGCCAGCGCGCGCCGGAACAGGAACCGGAGGTGGCGGTCCGCGACCAGGCCTTGCTGGGCGGCATCGGCAACGTGGTGGCCTTCATCGGCGAATGGGGCCTGTGGCTGGTCGCGGGCGTGCTGGTGCTGGCCCTGCTGGTGACGGTGCGCCACTGGTGGCCGTGGATGCGGGGCCTGGCGCGACCGCCCGCGGTGGCGCAGGAGCCGGCCGTGACCGAAGCGCTCACCTTGCCGGAGACCCTGCCGGACGACATCGCCACCGCGGCACGGCGCGCATGGCGCGAGGGGCGTCCGCGGCATGCGCTGGCGCTGCTCTATCGCGCCAGCGTGGACAGCATGGTGCAGCGTGCCGACATCGTGCTGCCGCCGGGCGCGACCGAGGCCGAGTGCCTGCGCGCCTCGCGTCGCATGCCGCAGGCGGCGGACCGCCAGGCCTTCGCGCACGTGGTCAGGATCTGGCAGTACGCGGCCTACGCGGAGCGGCTGCCGGGCGACCACGAATTCGAGGCGCTGCTGGGTGAACTGCAGCAGCGCTACGGGTGGGCGTCGTGACCGCGGCGCGTCGCAACGGCCGACTGGTGGGCGTGGCCGTGCTGGTGGTCGCCCTGGTGCTGGTGCTGCTGGTGGCGTGGTTCCGGCACACGTTCCACCGGGTCGAGAAGACGCTCTACCTGCCGCCCACCGGCGAAGCCGCCTACAACCCGCTGTACGCGCTGGCGAAGACGCTGGAAGCCGATGGCGTGAAGGTCAACGCGCGCCAGCGCCTGCTGCTGGACGACAACGCGCTCGCGCCCACTGACACGCTGCTGCTGTTCAACGATCCGCGCACGCTCTCGCCCCCCGATGCAGAACGCCTGCTGGACTGGGTGGAAGGGGGCGGCCACCTGCTGGTGCGCACGCCGCTGTACTCGCCGGGCGAAGACGTGGCGGGCCCGGACGCGCCGCAGGTCCCGCTGCTCGACCGCCTGTCGGTCTGGCTGGTGGAGGAGAGCCCGAACTGCGTGGATTTCCAGGTGGAGGGCGAGGAGCACCACGTCGAGTTCTGCACCGGCCGCCGATTCGCCTTCGAGGGCGTGGTGCCCGAACTCGCCTGGGGCGACCTGCAGGCCGGGTATGTCTACGCGCGGCTGGCGCGCGGGCGCGGACACGTGGACCTGCTGGCCGACTTCGATTTCATGACCAACACGGCCTCGGGTCCGCTGGCGCGGCAGGCCATGGACGTGCCGCCCGAAGGCGGTCTGCGCGACGGACCGCACCGTGCGCTGGCGCGTCAGGTGCTGGCGCCCAACTACGGCCTGGGTACCGTGCACCTGGTCTATGCCGCGCAGATGCCCTCGCTGTGGCGAACGGTGTTCCTGCGCGGCTGGATGGTGTGGGCGCCGCTGCTGCTCGCGCTGGCGGCCTGGCTGTGGATGCGCATGCAGCGCTTCGGCCCGCCCGTGCCGGCGCCGGCGGCGGAACGCCGCTCGCTGCTGGAACACGTGCGCGCCAGCGGCGAGCACCTCTACCGCTACGGTCGCGGCGTCATGCTGTACGCCGCGGTCCGCCAGGCGTTCCTGGCGCGCCTGCGCCGCCGCGATGCGGTGGCCGCCGCGCTGTCGGGCGAGCCGCAGGTCGCCGCCATCGCCGAGCGTACCGGCCTGCCCGCCGACCGCATCCGTACCGCCCTCCATGCGCCTGCCTCGCACGACCGGCAGGCTTTCCGCGACCGCATCGCCCTGCTGATCCACCTGAGAAACCGCCTATGAACGACCAGACCGCCGCCGCCCCGCCCGCGCTTCCCCCAACGCCCGGCACCGCGCTGTCCGCGCGCGTCGATGCCGTGCGCGAGGAGGTGTCCAAGGCCTTCATCGGCCAGCCGGACGTGCTGGACCAGATCCTCATCGCCCTGCTCGCCGGGGGTCACGTGCTGATCGAGGGCGTGCCCGGGCTGGGCAAGACCCTGCTGGTGCGCGCGCTGGCGCAGGCGCTGGAACTGACCTACGCACGCGTGCAGTTCACCCCGGACCTGATGCCCGGCGACGTCAGTGGCCACGCCGTCTACGACCCGAAGACCGAGAGCTTCAAGATCCGTCGCGGCCCGGTGTTCACCCACATCCTGCTGGCCGACGAGATCAACCGCGCACCGGCCAAAACCCAGTCGGCGCTGCTGGAGGTGATGCAGGAAGGCCAGGTGACCATCGAAGGCAAATCGTTCGAACTGGCGCCGCCCTTCATCACCCTGGCCACCCAGAACCCGGTGGAGCAGGAAGGCACCTATCCGCTGCCGGAGGCGCAGCTGGACCGGTTCCTGCTGAAGGTGCTGATCGACTACCCGGCGATCGAGGACGAGAAGCGCATGGTGGATGCCATCACCACCGGACGCACCGCCGCCGACTTCGACCTGTCGCAGGTCGGGCGCGTGCTGGGCGCGGGCGACATCGTCGCCATGCAGCGCGACACCGCGGCCGTGCGGGTGGATCCGGAAGTCATCGACTATGCCGTGCGCATCGTCGCCGCCACGCGCACCTGGCCCGGCATCGCGCTGGGCGCGGGGCCGCGCGGCAGCCTGGCGCTGGTGCGCGCGGCGCGTGCGCAGGCGGTGCTGCAGGGGCGCGACTTCGTCACTCCTGACGACGTGCGCGACATCGCCCGGCCTGCGCTGCGCCACCGCATCACCCTGGCGCCCGAACTGCAGATCGAAGGCCAGTCGCCGGACGATGCGTTGCGTGCGTTGCTGGCCAAGGTGGACGCGCCCCGGAAATGAGGCCGGCACCGCTGCTCATCGCCCTGATCGCAGGCTGGGGTCTGGCCGGCCTGGCCGTGCCGTTCCTCGGCTGGCCGCTGTGGCAATGGCAGTTGGCGGGCGGGGCGATGCTGATGATCGCGGCGCTGGATGCGTGGCGTCTGCGCAGCCGGCCCACGCCGGACGTGGTGCGCGAAGTGCCGGAAGCGCTGCCGCTGGGCATCGAGCGCGACGTGGCGCTGTGCTTCGAGACGCACGTCCGGCAGCGGCTGGAGGTGTTCGACCTGCATCCGGGCGGATGGACATCGTCGGGCCTGCCGCGCCGGCTGTCGCTGGCGCCGGTGTCGGCGACGCGTTTCACCTACCGCCTGCGTCCCACCGCGCGCGGCGATGCCCGCTTCGACGGCGTGCAGCTGCGGTTGCGCTCGACGCTGGCGCTGTGGCGGCAGTCGCGCGTGGCCGGCGTGCGGCAGCGGGTGCGCGTGTACCCCAACTTCGCGCCGCTGGCGCGTTTCGCGCTGTTCAGTGCCGAACAGGCCTCGCGCCTGGTGGGCGCGCACCTGAAGCGCCGGCGCGGCGAGGGTACCGACTTCCACCAGATGCGCGAGTACCGCGTCGGCGACAGCCTGCGCCAGGTCGACTGGAAGGCCACCGCGCGCTCACGCAAGCTGATCTCGCGCGAGTACCAGGACGAGAAGAACCAGCAGCTGGTGATGCTGATCGACACCGGCCGACGGATGATGGCGCGCGAGGACGCGCTGGGCCATTTCGACCACGTACTCAATGCCTCGTTGGTGGTCTCCTACCTGGCGCTGCGGCAGGGCGATGGCGTGGGACTTCTCGCCGCTGGCGGCGACAGTCGCTGGGTGGCGCCGCAACGCGGCATGGCGGCGATCGATACGCTGCTGCGCGCCAGCTACGACCTGCAACCGCGCCCGGTGGCCACCGACTACCTGGCCGCCGCCACCGAGCTGAGCCTGCGGCAACGCCGGCGCGCGCTGGTGATGCTGGTCACCAACGTGCGCGACGAGGACATCGACGACCTGCTGGCGTCGGTGCGGCTGCTGCAGCGGCGCCACCTGGTCTGCGTGGCCAGCCTGCGCGAGAAATCGCTGGACGCGGCGCTCGGCGAAGAGGTGCGCGACCTGCAGGGCGCCCTCCATGCCGGTGCCGTCGCACGCTACCTGGAGCAGCGCACCGCCGCACACGAGGCCCTGCGCAGCCACCGGGTGATGGTGCTGGATGTCACCGCCGACGAACTGCCGGCGGCGCTGGTGGAGCGCTACCTGGCGGTGAAGCGGGACGGCGTGCTGTAGTGGCTCGCATGCGCACGAAGGCGGTCCTCCTGCTCGCGACGGCGATCTGGATGCACGTGTTCGCAGCCGATGCCGCGGACGTCGAACGCATCCGCCTGCAGTCGCGCGACGCCGTCCTGGAGGTCACGCCCGCCTTGGGCGGGCGCGTGCTCGCCTTCGGCCTGGCCGGGCATCCCAGCCTGATCAAGATCGGCGATCCGGTGGCCTCGCAGCCGAACCCGGCGGTATCGGCGACTGCGGACGACATCGGCTATCTCGGCCACGATGTATGGCTCGGTCCACAGAGCGGATGGTGGTCCGATCAGCAGGTGAACGCGGCGCGCCGCGACGCCCGCGCCGTGTGGCCGCCGGATCCTTACCTGGCCTTCGCGCAGACGCGTGTGGTGGCGCGCGCACCCGATCGGCTGGTGCTGGAAGGCATCGACAGCCCGGTCACCGGCGTACGCCTGCTGAAATCGTTCGCGTTCGATCCCGCCGATCCGGCCACGCTGGAGGTCACCGCGCTGGCGCGCAACATCCGCGACCGCCCCGTTTCGCGCGATCTGTGGTTCAACACACGCACCTCGGCCGCCACCCGCGTGTACGTGCCGGTCGCCGCTGCCGCCGAGGTCCGCATCGAAGCCGCGGAAGCGATGGCGCCCGCGTGGCGCATCGACGCCGGCGTGTTCTCCTTCCTGCCGCCATCGGCGGCGGGCGTCAGCCGTCGCGGGAAGGTGTTGATGCAGCCCGCGGCGGGATGGATGGCCGGTTTCGCGCACGGCCAGGCGTTCGTCATCCGGTTCGACCATCAGCCGCGCAGCGCCATCCATCCGCAGCAGGGACAGGTCGAGCTCTATCTCGATCATGGCGAGGACATCGCGGCTGGTCTGCTGGAGATGGAGGTGCATGCGCCGTACCGCACGCTGGTGCCGGGCGAGGCCATGCAGGCACGCGAGCGCTGGACCGTGTTGCCGTATGACGGCGCGGATACGCCACAGGCGCACCTCGCCTTCCTGTGCCGCCGCCTGCAGCTGTGCATCGCTTCCACGGCGGACTGAAGCCTCAGCGCGCCGCGTCGATGCCTTTGCCGGTCGCAGCCCACCAGATCCCGCCGTACAGGTGTTCCATGTACAGCGGATCGTCGTACAGCGCCGGCGTGTGGCCCAGCGCGGTCACGAACACGCGCCCGCCGTCGTAACGGTGGTACCACGCCACGGGATGGTGTGCGCCCATGCCCTTGGCGGTCTGGCCGGGCCAGATGCGGGTGGGGTCGTAGGTCGTTTCGTCCACGCTCAGTACCGTGCGCAGGCCGCGCGTGACCGGTGCGTTGAATTCGTACCACTCGTCCGTCCAGATCCAGCGTGCCGGCAGACCGAAGGTGGCGGGGAACGACGCATCCTGCACGCGCACGGTCGCCGTCTGCACCAGCGGGTGGATGCGGAACGTGCGGCCGATCAGGCGCTCGAACCACGGCCACTCGCCGGGCGGGTTGAAGATCAGGGCGCGATGCACCGCGACCACGCCGCCACCCTTGCGCACGTACGTCTCGAAGTTCGTGCGCTGCGCGGCCTTCAACTCATCGCCCGGCGTGTTGAGCAGCACGATGGCGGCATACGGCGACAGGTCGCCGTCGAAAGGGGCGCTGTTCCACGACCAGGTCAGGTCGACGCCATGCCGCTGTGCCATGCGTTCGAACTGCGGCTTGGCGACCACGGTGTAGTCGTGGTGGTAGCGGTTGGGGATGGCCACCACCAGCACCTTGAACTGGTCTTGTGCCAGGGCGATGCAGGGCAGCAGGGCTGCCAGGCACAGGAGCAGGGTCAGCAGGCGTCGGGTCATGCCACGATGCTACCGGCCGGCATCGCACGACGTGCGCGCGGACCTATTCCGATTCGCGCCGCGGGTATGCGGTTATCGCCTAGGCGGGTGCGCGTGCCGCCTGCATCGCCTTGCTGGCGCCCCAGGCCAGCATCACCAGGCCTGCCGCGGACACTACGCCGAGCAGCATGCCGGCGGCGCCGAACAGCGACATCATTCCGCTGATCGAGGCGTATCCATCGGCCGCACTGTGGACCAGCCACGCCTGCCAGGCGCTCATCGCGCCACGCAACACCGCGGCCGCCAGCATCAGTCCCGTGCCCGCCAGCGCGAGCGGCCGTCCCGGCGCGGCGGGCGCCCACATCAGCAGCATCGCCATGCCGGCCACGCAGGCCAGCAGTTCGGGCAGCTGGTAGCCCAGCATCGTCAGTAGTTGGGTGAGGAAGCCGTCCATGCATCATTCCTTTCGGGGGGGTTGGGTTATCGCAGTCGAGGCAGCGTCAGTCGGACCATAAATGCGTCCCCATGAGGGTCGCTTGACGGCGAACGCCCCGCTCCTGATCAGGCGCGAGACGATGCAAAAAGGCTCGAGAGGGAATAAGCATCGCCAACGTCGAAGTTGCTATCTCGTAGCGCGCTACGTACTGGCGCATGCCGATGTACAAAGTTCCCGTCTCCTCATCCCAGATCGAGGATGTCGCGTACAAGCCCATCCAGGGGGCATCCGCGAGCAAAATACGGAGTCGACCGTCCGGTTCGAGTTCGACCAAGGAGTCGCTCAGCGTGATCAGGAGGTTGCCGTTCGCTTTAGCTGACACCGCGGATGGAGCAGCAGGAAGCTGGGTTACCGTCCGTGTTTGCCACGCGCCCTGTGAACGATCGAGCTCGATGAGTGAGCCACGAGACGAGCCCAGGTGTGCAAGGCCCTCAATGGCATGCCACTTGCCTTGCCAACGAACGAACTCCACCACGTGGTGGATGGATATTTTCCGATTCTCTTTCCCATCTTCACTAAACCACGAGAGTTCGGCACCGAACTCCCCGTGATTGAACGCTACCAGCCAGCCGTCGTCGATACGTTGCGCGACGATGCCATCGGCACGCTTCCCCTCGGCGGGAAGGAAGGGCGGCCGCGGAGATCGGGGGCGTGACGCTTCAGGTGATGCAGCCAAGGTATGGCCGCGACGGAATACATACCACGACAAAGGGGAGTAGTTGGCCGCATATTCCCAAACCAGGCGCTCTTCGCGCTGTGTTTGATCGGGTATCGGAATCTCCAGCCACTCGTCCACCGCGGCAATGGCTCCCGCTTCTTCTTTCCCTGATGCCAGGCAGGGTGCAGCGAGCAAAAACATGAAAGCAAGCCAAGCACGCATCACGTCGCTCAATCCGCCGTCACCAGCACCTTGTCCCGGTCGCGCAGCGCGGCGTAGACCGGGTCGGTATCCGGGCGCACGCCGTGCCAATGCTCGAACGCCTCCGCAGCCTGTTCCACCAGCATGCCCAGTCCGTCCACCGCATCGTGGCAGCCGGCGGCGCGCGCCCAAGCCAGGAACGGGATGGCGGCTTCGCCGTAGTTCAGGTCCACGGCCAGCGTGCGCGGCGTGGCCAGGTGGAAGGGCAGGGTGAATGCGCCCTGGTCCTGTCGCGAGGCCGAGGTGGCGTTGACGATCAGCGAGAAGTCGCCCAGATCGCCCAGGTCCTTCCAGTAACGCGAGTGCGCGCGGTCGGGTTCGCCGAGTGCATCGGCCAGCGCGTCCGCGCGTTCGGCCGTGCGGTTGACGATGATCAGTTCGCTGATGCCCGCGTCCAGCAACGCAGGCGCCACGCCGCGCGCCGCGCCGCCGGCGCCGAGCAGCAGCGCGCGCCGTGCGCGCAGGTCCAGGCCGTGGCGACCGGTCAGGTCGCGCACCAGCCCGGCGCCGTCGGTGTTGTCGCCATGCCACTGGCCCTCGTTGCGGGTCAGCGTGTTGACGGCACCGGCGCGGCGCGCGCGGTCGGTGGTCTGTGCGCAGATCGCGAAGGCCGCTTCCTTCAGCGGCAGGGTGACGTTGGCGCCCGCGCCGCCGTCGTCGGCGAAGCGGTCGAGCGCGGCGACGAAATCGTGCGGGGCCGCATCGATGGCGGTGTACTCCAGCGCGATGCCGGCCTGCTGCGCGAACGCGGCGTGGATGCGCGGCGACAGCGAATGAGCGACGGGGTGGCCGAAGACGGCATAGCGATGGCTGGACATGGTGCGGACCCCGTCGGACAGGAGGAATGGGATGCCGCAGGGACGCGCCGCGAACGGGGGCGTCGCTGCCGCTCCGACCGAGTCTACCGCGCGCGGCCCGCGGCTTGACAGGCCGTGGGTGCGGCGGCACTGTGCCGCCGCTGCAAAGGCGCCAGGGATCAGGGCGACAGGCGGGCCGGAAGGGGAGTCCGGCCACCCTCCATCGCATCCGGAACCGGGCGGGCATCCACGGGCCGCGAACCGGCCACGCGACGCCCCCGCATGTGCAGGCCTTTGCGGCGCAAGCCGAGCACCCACGCCACCCCGCCGGTACCGCAAGGACGCGGGGACATCACCATGACCGAAAGGGGAAATCCGATGACGCTGTTCCGTTGCCTGCCGCTGGCCCTGGTGGCCTTCGCCTTCCACGCCCAGGCCCAGTCCCTCTCGCCGGCCTACGACGCCTTCCGCAAGAAGGAAACGCCGGCCCCCGCGCCTGCGCAACCCGCGACGCCGGTGCAGACCGATGCCGCGCCGCCGGCACCCGCGCCCGTCGCGGCGCCTGCGCCGGCCCCCTATGCCGCCACCTTCGACACCGCTGCACGCGAGCAGGACGACGGCGGCTTCTTCGTCGGCGTGCAGGCCGGCCAGGGCTGGATCTACGAAGACGTCGAGCAGGACGCCGTGGCCGTCAGCGCGGGCTACCGCTGGCAGGCCGGTCCGTGGACGCAGGTGGGCGTGGAGCTGTCCGGCGGCCGGCTGGACGAAACGACCGATGGTGGCTGGCCCTATCCGAAGGCGACGTACAAAGCGCTGGGCGCCAATGCCCGCATGAACTTCGGCGAGAGCCCCTGGTTCATGATGGTGCGCGGCGGTTACTTCGACGCGGAACAGGACATCCCCGACGGTGGCGACTTCTCCACCGACGGCGGCTATGCCGGCCTGGCGGTCGGCGTGGACATCAACCGCCATTTCAACATCACGCTGGGGTATACCGGATTCGTCTACGCGGACGAGTACTACGACAGCGACTGCGATGACGACTACCGCTACGACTGCGACTTCAGCCGTGCCGACACGGTGACGCTGGGCGTCGAAGCGCGGTTCTGATGCGGGAACAGGAACGAAAACGGGAGCCGCAAGGCTCCCGTTTCATTTGCTTCGCGTGCGGTCGACGTCAGCCGTTGCGCAGCCAGCGCGCCGCATCCAGCGCGAAGTAGGTCAGCACGCCGTCGGCGCCAGCGCGCTTGAACGCGGTCAGCGCTTCCAGCGCGCAGGCTTTCTCGTCCAGCCAGCCGTTCGCGGCGGCGGCCTTGATCATCGCGTATTCGCCGCTCACCTGATACGCGAACGTCGGCACGCCGAACTCGTCCTTCACCCGGCGGATCACGTCCAGGTACGGCAGACCCGGCTTGACCATCACCATGTCCGCACCTTCGTCCAGGTCCAGCGCGATCTCGTGCAGGGCTTCGTTCGAGTTGGCTGGGTCCATCTGGTAGGTGAACTTGTTGCCCTTGCCCAGGTTGCCCGCGCTGCCCACCGCGCTGCGGAACGGGCCGTAGAACGCGCTGGCGTACTTGGCCGCGTACGACATGATGCGGGTGTTGATGAAGCCGGCCTTCTCCAGCGCCTCGCGGATCGCGCCGATGCGGCCATCCATCATGTCGCTGGGTGAGAGGATGTCCACGCCGGCGGCGGCATGCGCGAGGGACTGTTTCACCAGCGCCTCGATCGTCTCGTCGTTGAGGATGTAGCCGGTGTCGTCGATCAGTCCGTCCTGGCCGTGCGTGGTGTACGGATCCAGCGCCTGGTCGCTCATCACGCCCAGTTCGGGGAAGCGCGCCTTCAGGGCGCGGATCGCACGCGGGATGATGCCGTCCTCGTCCCAGGCGATGCGGCCGTCGGCGGTCTTCGTCGCCGGATCGGGCACGCCGAACAGGTCGAGCACCGGCACGCCCAGTTCCAGCGCTTCCTCGCCCACGCGCAGCAGCTCATCGATGGACAGCCGCTCGACGCCCGGCATCGAGGCCACCGGCACGCGGCCCTTCTCCTCGTGCACGAACACGGGATAGATCAGGTCGTTGGTGGTCAGGACGTTCTCACGCATCAGCCGGCGGGAGAATTCGTCGCGGCGCATGCGGCGCGGGCGGGTATACGGGTAGGCCATCACGGGCTCCTGGCAGAGCGCCGCATGATACGCCCGCGCGGCCCGACCCGGCCTGCGACAGGCGGTCGCAGCGCAGAACGCTGCGTTCGGAGGCGTGTCAGACGATTCCGCCCCCCAGCGACAGGCGGACGATCCCCACCACGATGACGATGCCGTTGAGCACCAGCCCGGCCTTGGCGCGGCCGCGGTGCTCGGTGCGGGTGAACAGGATGCCGACGGCCGCGATGATCGCGCCCACCGCCGCGAACGGGATCAGGAACCAGTTGCCCCAACCCAGCAGAGGAATGAGGGCCAGCACCATCCACAGCATCGCCACGATGCCCCACAGCAGGCTGATCAGTCCCATCGCACATCCTCCGGCCGGCGCGCGTTGCGGCGCCTCATGCCGGCACTATGCGGATGCGGGCCTGTCGCTTCAAGCGCCGACGCCGTGCATGCCTTCGATTTCCACCAGCAGCTCGCGCCGGCAGACATCGGCATGCAGCATCAGCCACGGCACGCGCGTGCCCAGGCGGGCTTCCAGCTGCGCGGCGACGGCGTCGGCATCGCCCGCGTCGCGCACGTAGACCTTCAGTCGCGAGGTGCCGTCCAGGTGCGGCGACAGCGTCGGTGCGCGCTCGCGCGCCGCGCCCAGCAGGCTGTCGAGGTTGGTCAGCGTTTCGTCCAGTTGGGCGCGCAGCGAATCGGCATGCTGCGACGCATGGCCGACGATGCTGGCCGTGCCCGACAGCAGCAGCGGCACGCGTGACGAAGGCGGCAACAGGGCACGCGCGAACGTCGGCGATTGCGGCCCGTACTCGCGCGGGTAGCGGTAGGCGCTGACCTGGCGCGGATTCTCCAGCGGCAGGCCGGGCTCGCGGGCGGCCAGCCAATACACCTGCAGCACGCGGCGACCGTCACGGCTGCCGATGGCGGTCGCCGCGGGCAGCGTGCGCGTGTCCACATCGCCCAGGCCCTGCACGCGGCCGACGCAGAACTGCCGGTAGCGTTCGCCGTCGCCTTCGCCCTCGGTAATGGCGTCGAAGTAGTTCCAGATGCGCAGCAGGTGTGGATAACCGCTGTCCCGCCAGAACGCCATCATCGCCGCGTACGCATGGGCGCTCGCATGCAGGATGCCGCCGTCCGGTTCTTCCCACTCCAGCACGCCGAACATCAATGCGCCGTCGTGGCTGTAGCGGATGGCGCCTTCGCGCCCCGTGGCCACCGGACCGGCCGACCGCCACACCTCATAGGGCGCCGCGGCTTCACGCAGGGGCGAGAGCGGCACGTGCAGGTAGCGGGGATCGTCGATGGCGGCCGAGCTGGGCGCCAGCATGCCGAACCCGAACACGGCCAGCGTTTCGGGCATGCCGAGCAGCGCCTGCGGGCCGGGAGCGTGGATGTAGTCGACCGCCAGCCGCGGGGGCGCGGGCGGGAGGTCGGGAGCGGAACTCATCGTGCGGGCAACAGGCGCATGGTCAAGGTGAAATGATAACCCGCCGCCCCGTGGCACCGCCCGACGACGGGATATGCCAGTATTCAGGCGGTGCGGCGGAACATCGCCGCTGGGCCACCGGGAGAAGCCGCCATGTCGTTCCGTACCGTCGCCATCGTGCTCGTCGCCGCGCTTGTGGCCGGGTGCGCGGGCAGCTCCAAGGTCATGCTGGGCCAGGCCCGCGCGCCGATCGATCCTGCGCAGGTGCAGATCTACCGCACGCCACCGGCCGGTTCGCAGGAAATCGCGCAGTTGGAGTCCAAGAGCGCGGTCGGCTTCGGCACCCAGGGCCAGACCGATGCCGCCGTGGCGCGCCTGAAGCGCGAAGCTGCCGCCCTCGGCGCCAACGGCGTCGTCCTGCTGGGCGTGGGCTCCAGCGGTTCGCCCGTAGGCATGTCGGTCGGTGCGGGCAGCTACGGCCGCCACTCGGGTGGCGGACTGAGCGTGGGTATTCCCACCACCCAGAAGCAGGCCGCCGGCGTGGCCATCTACGTGCCGCCGGGCACGCCGGTGGATCCGTCCCTCGTGGTGCCCGATCCCGCGCCCAAACCCTGACGCGGTCCGCCAGGATCGGATGCGCGAAGGCGGCCCTGGGCCGCTTTCGTCGTTCGGGGATCAGGGCAGGGGCATCGCCGCGTCGTCTTCCAGCACGATCCGCTCGCCACCGTCCACGTTCACCGCCAGGGTTTCGTAGCGCCACTCGCCGGCGTGCTTCTCCGCGACGACGAACAGCGTGCCGTCGGCCTTCGGGCCGTCCAGCGGAATGGACAGGTTGGCCTCGCCGTCGGGGCCGTTGCTGCTGAAATTGCCCTGCACCAGCCAACCGGCCCGGATCGGGGTGCCGAGCGCGGCCGTGACGGCAGGATCGGTCTGCGCCTGCGTCATCGCATGCCGGTAGGGTTCGGAGGATTTCATCGCGCCGAAGACCAGCATCAGGATCCCGAATACGAAGGTGGCGAACAGCGCGAGCAGCAGCGCCGCCAGCACCGGCACGCACCATTTCCAGTTGCGGCTCCACCAGGTGGAGGGGGGCGGGGTGGCGGCGTGCATGCGCGGGCTCCGGTCGTTTCCCGTTGAACGCTTACGGCTTCAGGCAGCGGCCAAGGAAATCCTCGGTCAACCGGTAGCGATGCAGCAGGTCGCTGCCTCGCAGGCCGTGCTTGGCGCCGGGGTAGGTCATCAGCTCGAACGGCGTGCCGCGCTTCTGCAGCTCGCTCATCAGCTTGGTGGAGTTGGTGAACAGTACGTTGTCGTCGGCCATGCCGTGGATCAGCAGCAGCTTGCCGGCACCGATGCCGTCCACGTGGGTGAACACGCTGGCCTCGCGGTAGCCGGCTTCGTTCGCCTTCGGCAGGTCCATGTAGCGCTCGGTGTAGTGGGTGTCGTACAGCGCCCAGTCGGTGACGGGCGCGCCCGCCACCCCGCAGGCGTAGGCCTCGTTGTGCTTGGCCAGCAGCATCAGCGTCATGTAGCCGCCGTTGGACCAGCCGTACACGCCGATGCGCGCCGGATCGACGAACGCCTGCGACTTCAGCCATTCGACGCCGCGCAGCTGGTCGTCCACCTCCACCGTGCCCTGCTTGGCGTACAGCGCACCGCCGAAGGCCGCGCCGCGGCGTGGCGTGCCGCGGTTGTCCAGCGAAAACACCACGTAGCCCCGCTGGGCCAGATATTGGTTGAAGAAACTGTCGCTGCGGCCGGGCCAGGCGCGCGTCACCGTCTGTGCGGCGGGGCCGCCATAGACGAAGACCACGACGGGATACTGCTTTTTCGGATCGAAGCCGGCCGGCTTGATCAGGCTGTAGTGCAGCGGCGTGGTGCCATCCGCGGCGGTCAGCGTGCCGTAGGCGGTCGGCTGGTGCGCGGCGCGGTACTTCGCGTACGGGTGCGTTGCGTCGGAGACGTCGTTGACGAGCAGGGTCGCCAGCTTGGTGCCGTCGGCCTTGAACAGTTCGATCTGCGGCAGGGTGGTGTCGCTGGACCAGCTGTCGACGAAGACGCTGGCGTTGCGCGCGAAGGTGGCCGCGTGCATGCCGGGCGTCTGCGTCAGGCGACGCGGCTCGCCGCCGGACAGAGGCACGGCGTAGACATGCGCTTCCGTGGCGCCGTCGCGCGTGCCGCTCACGTAGGCCAGGCCGGCGGCCTCATCGAACGCCAGCAGGCCATCGACCACCCATTCGCCCTGCGTCAGCGCGCTCAGCGTCGATCCGTCTTCCGACGCGATGTACAGATGTTCGAAGCCGCTGCGCTCCGACGACCACAGGAAGCGTCCGTCCTTCAGGAAGCGCAGGTCGCTGTGCAGCGGCACCCAGGTGGTCGAGGTCTCGGTCACCAGCGTGCGCTGTCCGCCCGTCGCCAGCGTTACTTCGACCAGCTCGA
Source organism: Pseudoxanthomonas sp. F11 (assembly GCF_037046485.1). Classification (NCBI taxonomy): domain Bacteria; kingdom Pseudomonadati; phylum Pseudomonadota; class Gammaproteobacteria; order Lysobacterales; family Lysobacteraceae; genus Pseudoxanthomonas; species Pseudoxanthomonas sp. F11. The sequence continues at coordinate 117,631 of NZ_JBANLZ010000002.1, forward strand.
GCTTCTTCTGGTCGCGCGACTGGCGCTGGAAGGTCAGGCGCTGCGGATCGCGCCAGTCCACGCGGGCCAGGTAGATGTCCTCGTCGGTGCCGAGGTCGATCCACTGCGGCCTGGCGCCGGTCTTCGGCGCAATCACGCCCAACTGCACGAGTACGTTGTGGTCGCCGGCGGCGGGGTAGCGCTGCTCGACCACTTCAGTGCGATCCGGATAGACCTCGTAACGCTTCTGCACCGGCACGGGCGTTTCGTCGATACGCGCGAACGCGATGGTCGCATCGTCCGGCGCCCACCAGTAACCGGTGTGGCGGTCCATTTCCTCGTCGGCGACGAATTCGGCCACGCCGTTGCCGATGGTGTCGCTGCCGTCGCGGGTCAGCTGCACTTCCTTGCCGCTGGCCAGGTCGATGACCCAGAGGTTGCGGTCGCGGATGAAGCTGACGAAGCCGCCCTTCGGCGAGATCTTCGGATCGGTGGCGAAGCCGCCGCCGTTCGTCAGCTTGCGCACCGCGTCCCTGCCGGACTTCGTCAGGTCGTAGAAATACAGCTCCCCGCCCAGCGGGAACAGCAGCGCCTTGCCATCGGGTGACCACTGGTAGTCGACGATACCCGACAGCGCGGCGATACGCTGGCGTTCGCGGCGCGCCTTTTCCTCGTCGCTCAGTACTTCCTCGCCCGGCAGCACCACCGACGAATCCACCAGCAGGCGCGTCTGCCCGCTGGCGATGTCGTATTCCCACAGGTCCAGCCGGTTGCGGTCGCGGTCCTTGCCGCGCAGGAAGGTCACCCGCGATCCGTCCGGCGCGACTTGTGGCTTGGTCAGCGTCGGCCCCGACAGCGGCGCGCTGCCGGTGATGGCTTCCAGGGTGAGCTTCTCGGCGTGAGCGGGCAGGGCGGTGGCGGCGGTCATCAGGGCGAACAGGGCAAGGCGCATGAGGTTTCTCGGGCGGCGGGGCCGGTCAGGCCTGGATTATGGCATTCGGCCCGAGAGACCTCCGGTTGCAGTGAGACCCTGCTCCTGCAGGAGCGGGCCATGCCTGCGATGCGCGTGCGCGGTCCGACCGAAAAGCATCGCGCCCGAGGGCGCTCCTACCGCGTGTTGGCGCTTTGGCCGAACAGGTGCTGGCGTTCCTCTTCGGTCAGTGGCTGGCCGGCATTCGGATTGACGTGCGATGCCAGCGCGTAGGCGCGTTGCACTGCGGGACGCGCGGCGATCTCCGCGTGCCAGCGTTGCAGATGCGGATAGGGCGACAGGTCCAGCGGCGCCTTGTCGTAGGCATTGACCCAGGGATGCGTGGCCATGTCGGCGATGCTGTAGTCGCCGCCTGCCACATGGGCGTGTTTCGCCAGCTGCCTGTCCAGCACGCCGAGCAGGCGCTGCACTTCGCGCGTGTAGCGGTCGATGGCGTAGGGGATCTTCTCCGGCGCGTAGACGGTGAAGTGGCCGTACTGTCCCGTCATGGGCCCCAGGCCGCCCATCTGCCACATCAGCCACTGGTTCACGGCCACTTTCTGGCGCGTATCGGCACCGAAGAAGCGACCGGTCCTGTTGGCCAGGTACAGCAGGATGGCGCCGGATTCGAACACGCTGATCGGTTCGCCGCCATCGGCGGGCGCGTGGTCGATGATCGCCGGCATCTTGTTGTTGGGGGAGAACGCCAGGTACTCCGGCTTGAACTGGTCGCCCTTGCCGATATCCACCGGAATGATGCGGTAATCCAGCTTGGCCCCCGCCTCCGCCAGTTCTTCCAGCATCAGGGTGATCTTGTGGCCGTTGGGCGTGGGCCAGTAGTACAGGTCGATCATGGCGGTTCATCGCGGGGGAGAGCCGGCAGTCTAGCCGCGGCCGCGGACTTGGCAGCGTCAAATCCGACCGCTACCCTGCGCCATCCTTGGAAAAGACCGTTCCGGCCCATGCAGCCTTCCAATTCCCGTCTCGGCTTCCTGCCCAACCTGATCTTCGCCTCGCGCTGGCTGCAGTTGCCGCTGTATCTGGGCCTGATCGTCGCGCAGTGCGTCTACGTGTTCCTGTTCGGCAAGGAGCTGTGGCACCTGATCCACCGCGCCCCGGGCCTGGGCGAGCAGGAGATCATGCTGATCGTGCTGGGCCTGATCGACGTGGTGATGATCTCCAACCTGCTGGTGATGGTGATCGTGGGGGGATACGAGACCTTCGTGTCGCGCCTGCGCCTGGAAGGTCATCCGGATCAGCCGGAATGGTTGAGCCACGTCAATGCGAGCGTGCTGAAGGTGAAGCTGGCGATGGCGATCATCGGCATCTCGTCGATCCATCTCTTGAAGACCTTCATCGCGGCGGGGGCGCTGAATGGCCTGCCGTTCTGCTCGTCCGCGCAGCTGGCGCAGATGAAGGCCGAGATGGCGATCACCAGTGCCCAGTGCACGCAGCTCACGCCGGATGGCGTGCTATGGCAGACGATCATCCACTGCGTCTTCATCCTGTCGGCGATCGGCATCGCCTGGACCGACAAGTTGATGAATGGTGCGGCGCCGGCAAAGCACGCCGCGCACTGACCCGGGACCTTTGATGGCGACGTTCGCAGAGGCGGGAATCGCCGCCATCCTGGCGCAGGATGGGCCGATATCCGCCGCAAGCGGATCTGCGTGAGACTCATCCAGCCGGGTCGAATCGCCCGCGTCTCAGGGTTTGGTCCGCCGCAGGCCGTAAAATGCGCGGATGGATGTCTCCCACCTGCTCGATGACCTGAATCCCGCCCAGCGCGACGCCGTCTCGGCCGCGCCCGGGCATTACCTGGTGTTGGCCGGCGCCGGTTCCGGCAAGACCCGCGTGCTGACCCACCGCATTGCCTGGCTGAACGAGGTGCACGGCGTGCCCGCCCACGGCATCCTGGCGGTGACCTTCACCAACAAGGCGGCCGGCGAGATGCGCGCGCGCGCCGACGTGCAGCTGCGCAATGGCAGCCGCGGCATGTGGATCGGCACCTTCCACGGCCTGGCGCACCGCCTGCTGCGCCTGCACTGGCAGGAAGCGAAGCTGCCCGAAACCTTCCAGGTGCTGGACAGCGACGACCAGCAGCGGCTGGTGAAGCGCGTGGTGCAGGCGATGGAGCTGGACGAGGGCAAGTATCCGCCCAAGCAGCTCACCTGGTGGATCAACGAGCAGAAGGACGAAGGCCGCCGGCCCGAGCACATCCAGCCGGCGCCGAACGACGACTGGCTGGACGTGCGCCGGCAGGTCTATGCCGGCTACCAGGAACGCTGCGACCGCGCAGGACTGGTGGATTTCGCCGAACTGCTGCTGCGCGCGCACGAGCTGCTGCGCGACACGCCGGCCCTGCTGGCGCACTACCGCATGCGCTTCCGTGAAATCCTGGTGGACGAGTTCCAGGACACCAACGCCATCCAGTATGCCTTCGTGCGCGTGCTGGCCGGCGACAGCGGACACGTGTTCGTGGTGGGCGACGACGACCAGAGCATCTATGGCTGGCGCGGCGCGAAAGTCGAGAACATGCAGCAGTTCCTGCGCGACCATCCCTCCGCGCGGACCATCCGGCTGGAGCAGAACTACCGTTCCAGCGCCAACATCCTGGGCGCGGCCAACGCGGTGATCGCGCACAACCCCGGCCGCATCGGCAAGCAGCTGTGGACCGATACCGGCGATGGCGAGCCGATCGACCTGTATGCCGCCTACAACGAGATGGACGAAGCGCGCTTCGTCGTCGAGCGCATCCGCCAATGGGTGCGCGACGGCGGCAGCCTGGGCGACGCCGCCATCCTCTACCGCAGCAACGCGCAGTCGCGCGCCTTCGAAGAAGCGCTGCTGTCCGAACAGTTGCCGTACCGCGTGTACGGCGGCATGCGCTTCTTCGAGCGCGCCGAAATCAAGGACGCGCTGGCCTACCTGCGCCTGGTGGCCAACCGCGGGGACGATGCCGCCTTCGAGCGCGCGGTCAACACGCCGGCACGCGGCATCGGCGAGCGCACGCTGGACGAAGTGCGCCGTCTCGCACGGAACGCGCGCGTGTCGCTGTGGGGGGCGGCCATGCTGGCCACGCAGGGCACGGAACTGGCCGGGCGCGCACGCAACGCACTGGCCGCGTTCATGGCGCTGGTCGAGCAGCTGGCGGGCGAAACCGCCGAACTGGACCTGGCCGAGCGCGTGGATCACGTACTGGTCCGATCGGGCCTGCGCGAGCACTGGGCGAAGGAAAGCCGCGGTGGACTGGATTCCGAATCGCGCACCGAAAACCTGGACGAGCTGGTGTCGGTCGCCTCGCGCTTCGTTCGCCGCATCGACGATGACGACGCGACGGAAGGCATGAGCGAACTGGTCGCCTTCCTCTCCTACGCCGCGCTGGAGGCCGGCGAAGGCCAGGTCGAGGCCGGCGAGGACGGCGTGCAGCTGATGACGCTGCACTCGGCCAAGGGCCTGGAGTTTCCGCTGGTGTTTCTGGCCGGCCTGGAAGAGGGACTGTTCCCCAGCAACCGTTCGCTGGACGAGAGCGGCCGGCTGGAAGAGGAACGGCGCCTGGCCTACGTGGGCATCACCCGCGCCCGGCAGAAGCTGGTCCTGACCTATGCCGAGGCGCGCCGCCTGCACGGGCAGGACATGTACGGCATCCCGTCGCGCTTCCTGCGCGAGATTCCGGCGAACCTGCTCAACGAAGTGCGTCCGCGCGTGCAGGTCAGCCGGCCGGCCTCCGGCTTCGCCACCCGTCCCACGCCTAGCCATGCCAGCCTGGAAACACCGGGACTCAAGCTGGGCCAGACCGTCACCCATGCCAAGTTCGGGCCGGGCGTGGTGACCGACTACGAGGGCAGCGGCGCGCACGCGCGCGTGCAGGTCAATTTCGCCAACGAGGGCAGCAAGTGGCTGGTGCTGGCCTACGCCAACCTGCAGGCCGTCTAGGCGCTGCCCGTTGATCCAGATCACGGCGCCCTAAGCACGGCGGGCGTGTAATGGCCGCACCCCATCACCACGAGGTGCGGCATGTACCGGCATATCCTGATCGCGACGGACGGCTCGGAACGGGCCAGCAAGGGCGTGCAGCACGGCCTGGCCCTGGCGGCCCGGCTGCAGGCCAAGGCCACGGTGCTGACCGTCAGCGAGCCCATCAACACCGGTTTCGACGATGCGCTGGGCTGGAGCGCGGTGGCGACCTCGCTGCCGGATTTCCAGAACGCCCGCAACGAAGCCGCACGCAAGGTGCTGGATGCGGCGGCAGCGGAGGGGGCGCGGGCGGGCGTGACGCCACAGCGGCTGCATGTGGCCGACCGTTATGCGGCCGAGACGATCGTGGACACGGCCGAGCGCGAAGGCTGCGACCTCATCGTGATGGCCTCGCACGGGCGGCGCGCCCTGGGCCGCCTGCTGCTGGGCAGCCAGACCAGCGAGGTGCTGGCCCGCTGCGGCGTGCCGGTGCTGGTGATCCGATGAGCGCGGGACCTCACCAGCCGTAGAGCTTCCAGTACACCGGCGATACGTCGACGTTGTCCTTGCTCTTGTCCAGGCGCCCGTCGCCGTCGGAGTCGTACAGGTAGTACGCCGCGCCGCGCGCCGGCGTCACCTTGACCATGCGCAGGTTGCCGGCTACCCGATACTCCTCGATGGTGTCGCCGTTCTTTTCCGTGCGGACCGCAACCTGTGCGTTGGCCAGGTCGATGTCGGCAGGCGTGTTGCCCGCGGTCGAAGCGCAACCGGCCACGGCCAGCAGGCAGGACAACGGCAGGGCGAAGGTCGTCATGCGGTTCATGGTGGCGTCCGGTAGGGAGTGACAGCCCGATTATGCGCCGAATGCCGGCACGGGGCGCGTGACGCCGTGCCCAGGGGTGCGGCGTAGAATGCCGGCATGACACGACTCGTACTGATCGACGGCTCCAGCTACCTGTTCCGCGCGTTCCATGCGCTGCCCCCGCTCACCAACGCGCAGGGCGAGCCGACCGGCGCGCTGTTCGGCGTGGTCAACATGCTGCGCGCCACGCTGAAGGAAAAGCCGGACTACGTGGCCTTCGTGCTGGACGCCAGCGGACCGACCTTCCGCGACGAGCTCTATCCCGATTACAAGGCGAACCGGCCGCCCATGCCCGACGATCTGCGTGCGCAGGTCGAGCCGATGATCCGCATCGTACAGGCGCTGGGATTCCCGCTGCTGCGCGTGGAGGGCGTGGAGGCCGACGACGTGATCGGCACGCTGGCGCTGCAGGGCGCGGCGCAGGGCATGGAGGTCACCATCTCCACCAGCGACAAGGACTTCGCCCAGCTGGTGCGGCCGGGCGTGTCGCTGGTCAACACGATGAGCGGCAGCCGCCTGGATTCCGCCGATGCCGTGGTCGAGAAATTCGGCGTGCGCCCCGAGCAGATCGTCGATTTCCTCGCCCTGATGGGCGACGCGGTGGACAACGTGCCCGGCGTGGAGAAATGCGGTCCCAAAACGGCCGCCAAGTGGCTGGGCGAATACGGCACGCTGGCCGCGATCATCGACAGGGCCGATGAGATCAAGGGCAAGATCGGCGACAACCTGCGCGCCGCGTTGCCGCGCCTGCCGTTGAATCGTGAGCTGGTCACCATCAAGACGGACGTGGCGCTGGACGGCGGCCCGGACACGCTGCCGTTGCGCGAACGCCATGTCGACGAGCTGCGCGAGCTGTACGCACGCTACGGCTTCAACCAGGCGCTGAAGGAACTGGAAGGCGGGTCGCCCGACGCATCCGCCGTGGCCGAGAAGGAGCCGGGTCGCGCGCGCGGTACCGGACGCGTCGCCACGACGGCGCCGGACGAAGCCGTCGACCCGGCGCTGGGCGCAGCCGGCGCGTACACCGCCGTGACCACGCCGGAGCAGTTGGAGGCGCTGGTGGCGCAGTTGCGCGCCGCGGACGAGTTCGCCTTCGACACCGAGACCGACAGCCTGGATCCGATGCAGGCCAATCTGGTGGGCCTGAGCTTCGCCACCCAGGTCGGCCATGCCGTATACGTGCCGGTCGGGCACGACTACCCCGGTGCGCCGCCGCAGCTGGATCGCGCCGCCGTTCTCGCTGCGCTGTCGCCGGTGCTGTCCGACCCCGGCAAGCGCAAGCTGGGCCAGCACGGCAAGTACGACCTGCACGTGCTGCGCCGCCATGGCGTGGACGTGCAGGGCTACGCCGACGACACGATGCTGGAGAGCTTCGTGCTGAACGCCGGCAGCAACCGCCACGACATGGACAGCCTGGCCAGGCGCTTCCTCGGCTACGACACCATCAAGTACGAAGATGTGGCCGGCAAGGGCGCGAAGCAGATCCCGTTCTCGCAGGTGGCCGTCGACGACGCCACCCGCTATGCCGCCGAAGACGCCGACATCACCCTTCGCCTGCATCGCGCGATCGCGCCGAGGCTGGCGGCGGAGCCTGGCCTGGAGCGCGTATACCGCGACATCGAAATGCCGCTGGTGCCGGTGCTGGCGCGCATCGAGGCCAACGGCGTGATGATCGACGGCGACGAGCTGCGCCGGCAGAGCGCCGACCTGTCCAAGCGCATGCTCGCGGCGCAGCAGAAGGCCACCGAGCTGGCGGGCCGCACCTTCAACCTGGATTCGCCCAAGCAGCTGCAGGCGTTGCTGTTCGACGAACTGAAGCTGCCGGTGCTGGTGAAGACGCCGACCGGCCAGCCCAGCACCAACGAGGAGGCGCTTGAAGCCATCGCCGACCAGCACGAGCTGCCGCGGGTGATCCTGGAATACCGCGGCCTGGCCAAGCTGCGCAGCACCTACACCGACAAGCTGCCGGAGATGGTCAATCTCGACACCGGTCGCGTGCACACCAGCTACCACCAGGCCGGCGCGGCGACGGGGCGGCTGTCCTCGACCGATCCCAACCTGCAGAACATCCCCATCCGCACCGACGACGGGCGCCGCATCCGCAAGGCTTTCGTGGCGCCGCCCGGCCGCAAGCTGGTGGCCTGCGACTACTCGCAGATCGAGCTGCGCATCATGGCCCACCTGTCGCAGGACCCGGGCCTGGTGCGCGCATTCGAATCCGGCGCCGACATCCACAAGGCGACGGCGGCGGAAGTGTTCGGCCGCAAGCTGGAAGAGGTCACCGCCAACGAACGCCGCGCCGCCAAGGCGATCAACTTCGGCTTGATGTACGGCATGAGCGCGTTCGGGCTGGCGCGCCAGCTGGGGATCGGGCGTGGCGAGGCCCAGGACTACATCGCGCTGTACTTCAGCCGTTACCCCGGCGTGCGCGATTACATGGAACGCACGCGCCAGCAGGCGCGCGAGCACGGCTATGTCGAAACCGTGTTCGGCCGCCGCCTGTACCTGGAGTACATCAACAAGGGGACCCAGGGCCAGCGCGCCGGCGCCGAGCGCGCGGCGATCAACGCGCCCATGCAGGGCACCGCGGCGGACATCATCAAGCGCGCGATGATCGGCGTGGACGCGTGGCTTGCGGATCACCGCGACCGGGTGCTGATGATCCTGCAGGTGCACGACGAACTGGTGTTCGAAGCCGAAGCCGGTTTCGTGTCGACGTTGCTGGAAGAGGTGACGGCGCGGATGGCGGCGGCCGCGCAACTGAGCGTTCCGCTGGTGGTGGACAGCGGGGTCGGGGACAACTGGGAAGAGGCCCATTGAGCCGGGCCTGAAAACGTTTTCCTTGCAGAACATGCACTTGCGAAAAGTTCAGGAAAACCCTGACAGGTATATTTGTATACCGGGCAGTTCAATAAACTGAATTCCTCCTGAATCTTACGGTTTTTTAACCGGAATCTTCACGAACCATCCATGTGCGGAGTGGTCATATAGCTCGCGACAGATGCAACGTCTGTCGCTGATCTCTCCCATCCCCTGGAGCGATCTCCCCCGGAGCGACGACCCCTCCCCAGGTCCCGCTCCTCTGGCCCCGCCGATCTCCCCCTGGTCCGCGGGGCTTTTTATTGCCTGTCGTTTGGCCTGATGCCGTGCGTTACCGTGCGCGGAGTCCTCGACCACGCGGTGCCGCATGAGCGCGATCCTCGAACCGATGTTCCAGCTGGCCATGCCGTGGTGGGCGTTCGTGCTGCGCGCCTGCGCGGTGTATTTCATTCTGCTGGCGATGATCCGCATGACCGGCAAGCGCACGATGGGGCAGTTCACGCCGTTCGACATGCTGCTGGTCGTGCTGCTGGGAAACGCGGTGCAGAACGCGCTGCTCGGCGATGACACGTCGGTGGGCGGCGGCCTGCTGCTGGCTGCCACCCTGATCGCGCTGAACTGGAGCGTGGGCCTGGTGTCGGCGCGGTCGCCGAAGGTGGAGCGCTGGATCGAAGGCGTGCCGGTGCTGTTGGCGCGGGACGGGCAGGTCTATCGCGAGGTACTGCGGCGGGAGCTGATCAGTCGCGAGGACTTCGAGAAGGCGATGCGCGAAGCCGGCTGCCTGGACATGGCCGATATCCGCTTGGCGGTACTGGAGAACAACGGGCACATCACCCTGGTGACCAGACAGAAGCCGCCTCTGTAGGAGCGACGTCAGCCGCGACCGCACGTTGCCAGCCGAGAGGCAAACTCCGCTTGTGGCCGCGATATGCGCGTATCCAGCGAATAGCTTCTTTCGTTTCTGCGGTCGCGACTGACGTCGCTCCTACAGCAAGCACGTCAGCCGAGTTCGGCCAGCCAGTCGCGTGGGCGCAGGTAGTCCGCCAGCCGCTGCTCGTCGCTGCCGTCTTCCGGCGCATAGCCGTATTCCCAGCGCACCAGCGGCGGCAGGCTCATCAGGATGGATTCGGCGCGACCGCCGCTCTGCAGGCCGAACAGCGTGCCGCGGTCGTAGACCAGGTTGAACTCCACGTAGCGGCCGCGCCGGTACAACTGGAACTGGCGCTCGCGTTCGCCGTAAGGCGCGTCCTTGCGGCACGCGACGATGGGCAGGTACGCATCGAGGAAGCCGTCGCCGACGGCTCGCAGATAGCCGAAGTCGCGGTCGAAGTCCTCGCTCAGATCGTCGAAGAACAGCCCGCCCACGCCGCGGGTCTCGTTGCGGTGCTTGAGGAAAAAGTACTCGTCGCACCAGCGCTTGTGCGCGTCGTAGCGGACCTGCCCGCCATACGGCTCGCACAGGTCGCGCGCGGTCCGGTGCCAGTGATGCACGTCCTCGTCGACCGGATAGAACGGGGTCAGGTCGAAGCCGCCGCCGAACCACCACGCCACTGTCTCGCCATCGCGCTCGGCGCGGAAGTGGCGCACGTTCGCGTGGGTGGTGGGCAGGTAGGGGTTGCGTGGATGGAACACCAGCGACACGCCGACCGCGCGCCAGGAGGCGCCCGCAAGTTCGGGACGATGTGCGGAGGCGGAGGGCGGCAGCCGATCCCCGGAGACATCGGAGAACCCGATGCCCGCCTGTTCGAACACCGCGCCATCGCGCAGCACGCGCGTGCGTCCCCCGCCGCGGATCGGCGAGGGATCGCCGGGTGCGCGGCTCCAGCCGTCCTCATGGAAGCGCGCACTTCCATCGGCGGCCTCGATGGCGGCGCAGATGCGGTCCTGCAGGTCGGTCAGATAATCGCGGACGGGCGTGATGTCGTTCATGCCGCGCATTCTACCGGGCACGCTGTGCCCACCCGAACTCGGCGCGCACGTGAGGACGGCACAGCTGCCAGACGATCAGTGCATGCAGGGCGCCGAACGCCACCGCCGTCGCCCAGGCCAGTGCCAGCGACAGGCGGCGCAGCGCGCCCAGTTCGGCCGCCAGTGACGCGACATCGGGCGCCTTCGGCAGGTGGTCGATCCAGGCAAAGAGCGCGTCGATCACGGCGATGACGCCGAAGTTGGCGGCCGCGCCCAGCACCAGGAAGGCCACGAAACCCCACCAGCCCCACGCGCGGCGGCGCAGCAGGCCCACCGACACCACCAGGAAGGCGCCGCTCACGAGCAGCAACCCGACCGTGATGGCCACCAGGTGCGACAGCACCCACCGCGCCGCTGCAGGACTCGGCTGGGTCGCCAGAAAGGCGAGGACGCTGTCGACCTCGCCGCCGCGCAGCACCAGCAGTGCGACCAGCACCTGCACGGCGGCGTACAGCGTCGCCACGATGCCCATCACGATCGACACCTTCGCGGTGACGGTGACGAAGGCGGTGCCGTTCGTGATGGAAGGCGATGCGGCCATGCGCTACTTCAGGGTCTGCTCGAACAGCTTCAGCACGCGCTTGTATTCGTCCAGCCACGAGTCCGACCGCGTGAAGCCGTGGCGCTCCAGCGGATACGCCGCCAGTTCCCAGTTGTCCTTGCGCAGTTCGATCAGCTTCTGCGTCAGCACCACCGAGTCCTTGAAGAACACGTTGTCGTCGATCATGCCGTGGGCGATCAGCAGGTGGTCCTGCAGGCCGTCGGCGTACTCGATCGGTGACGAGGCGCGGTACGCCTCGGGGTCCAGTTCGGGCGTGTTGAGGATGTTGCTGGTGTACTCGTGGTTGTACTGCGTCCAGTCCACCACCGGCCGCAGCGCGGCGCCGGCCTTGAAGGTGCCCGGCGAGCGGAACAGCGCCATGAAGGTCATGAAGCCGCCGTAGCTGCCGCCGTAGATGCCGGCGCGGTCGCGGTCGCCCTGCTTCTGCTCCACCAGCCAGTCCAGGCCGTCGAGATAGTCCTCGAGCTCGGGGTTGCCCATGTTGCGGTAGATCGCCGTGCGCCAGTCGCGTCCGTAGCCTTCGCTGGCGCGGTAGTCCAGATCGAGCACGATATAGCCGCGCTCCACCAGCAGGTGGTGGAACATCTGCTCGCGGAAGTAGTTGGGATAGCGTGCGGTGACGTTCTGCAGATAACCCGCGCCGTGCACGAACATCACGATGGGGTAGCGCTTGCCCGGTTCCATCGTCTCCGGGCCGTAGTACTTGCCCCAGACCACGCCGGCGCCATGCTTCGATGGTACCTGCACGTACTGCGGCTCGTGCCAGCGGCGCGCCTTGAAGGCGGCGGAGCGGGTATCGGTGAGCTGCCGCGCCGGGCGGCCCTCCAGGCCGACCACAGACAGCTGCGCGGGCGTGTAGCTGCGCGAATGGCGGACCAGCAGCTGGCGGCCGTCCGGCGAGGCGCTGAAGCTTTCCACGCCGTCGAGTGCGGTGACTTCGCGCACGTGGTTGCTGGCGAGGTCGAGCGAGCAGACTTCATAGTCGCCCGGCCAGGCGCGGTTGCAGAGGAACAGGAAACCGTTGCCGTCCGGCGCCACCTGCGGCTCGGAGACTTCCCATTTGCCCGACGTGCGTGCGCGGACTCTGTCCGAACCCGTCGCCGTGTAGAGGTGCGAGTAGCCGGACTCTTCCGACAACAGCCATAGCGTGCGGTTGTCCGGCAGCCAGCCGAACTGGTTGAAGCCCCAGTTGATCCAGGCCTCGTCGGTCAGGCGGTGGCGTGGCTGCAGGCGCGCGCCGGGCAGATCGACCGTGGCGATCCAGCGGTCCTTGTTGTCCACCGCATGGATCTGCACCGCGACCTGCGTGCCGTCGTTCGTCCATGCCATCGCGCTGCCGTCGCTGTCGTTCTCCACGCGCACGTCGCGGTGGCCCTTCAGTGGCTCCTGGCCGGCCTTCTTGCGCAGCGCGGCGAGCGGGTCGCGGTCGATGCCGGGCAGCGGGTCGAAAGCCAACGGCTTGACGCTGCCGTCGGCCAAGTCCACGCGCCACAGCGCATGCGGCAGGGGCGCGTTGCGTCCCACGCGCGTCCGCACGTCCTGGAATTCCTCGTAGCCCGATTCGGTGACGTACTTGGGCATCTTGCCGCCTTGTCCGGCATCGGCGCCCTTCTTCCGCGTGACCACCAGCAGCCATCGGCCATTCGGCGACAGCGAGCTGGATTCGATCTCCACCTCGGCGCCCAGGTAGATCGGGGCCGGCGCGCGCGTGGGATCGGCCTTGCGCCATGCCTCAGCCTGCTTCTGCGCGGCCTCGCGCTGGGCGCGGTCGTCGGCCAGCGTGCGGATCGTGCGCAGCTGCTGCTCGCGCAGCGCATCGGCCTTGGGCGGGGCCAGCGGATCGCGTTCGGCCTTGAGTTCGGCGACGACGGCAGTGCCAGTGCCGGCGGTCCAGCGGTACCAGCTGTTGCCCGCCCGCCAGAGCACCGCGCCGTCGGCACTGAAGCGCGCCTGCTGTTCCACCTCATTGGTGCGGGTCACCTGGGTCAGCGTCCCGCTGCGCAGGTCGCGCACGAACAGGTCGCCATTGCGCACCAGCAGCATGCGCTGGCGGGCGGCGTCGTAGACCGGGTCGGCCGCGTCCAGGCGCGCGCGCTGGTCGTCGGCGACGCGCTGCGCGGCCCCGCCGTCGAGCGTCTGTTCGAAGGTGTCGCGCACGCTGCTGCCGTCGCGTTTGAGTTCGTACTGCACCTGTTTGCCGTCCCAGGTCCACCAGGCACGTTCCACCGGCGGACCGATCCAGTCCGGTTCGGCCATCGCCTGTTCCAGCGTGAACGGCGCGGACGTCTGGGCGTTCACCGAAGGGGCGAGGGTGAACGGCAGCAGCAAGGCGAGCAGGGCGGGGCGCATCGGGCATCCGTTAGTGCAAGGTGAAGAGGCGAAGATTACCAGCCCCTCCACCCGGCTCCGGCCGCCGATCGTCACGCCCCGCGCGCGCGCGGCGCGGGTTTCGCGCATGGGGCATTTCCCGCACAATCCCTGCTTGTCCACTCGCAGGGCGCAGTACGCGCGGATGCACGCCTACGTCTACAAGAGCCAGCGCAAGGCCGACACGTTCGTCTATCTGGCGGCGCGCGACGATTTCGGTCGCGTGCCTGAGCCGCTGCGCACGCAACTGGGCGCGCTGACGTTCGTGCTGGACGTGGCCCTGACCGCGGACCGCAAGCTGGCCCGCGAGGACGCCGCCGTCGTGCGCACCAACCTGGCGGCGCAGGGCTTCCACATCCAGTTCCCGCCGCCGTCCGACCCTGCTGTCCGTCCCGATGCCTGAGTTCCGGCTGCAACCCCGCCCCATTGCCGTGATCGCCCTGCTGGCGGGCCTGCTGCTGGCCGGCGCCGGCGGTGGGGCCGGAGGGCTGCTGGCCGCGGTCGGCGCCTGTCTGGCGCAGCCGGCGATCGCGTTGGGGGTGTCCTGGCTGCGTGGCACGCGGCTGCTGGCGCCGGCCCGTGCTTGGCGCGAGGACGTGCCTGCCTTGTTGTTGGCCTGGGCGGCCGCGTTTGCCGGCACGGCGGTGCTGCTGGCATGGCCGCTGGCTTCGTTGCGCGACACCGGCAGCCTGCCTGCCGCGCTGGGTGTCAGCGCGGTGGTCGGCGCGGTGATCGTGGGATTGTGGCGCACGTGGCCCCTGTGGCACGGCCTGGAACGCGATGGCGGTGCCCTGTCTGCGCACTGGCGTGGCCTGGTGGAACGCGACTTCCACGCTTGGCGCGGCCTGGCGGTGGCCACGCTGCTGGTGCTGGCCGTCGGCGGCGGACTTTGGCTGGCCTGGCCCGGCCTGGTGCCGGACGGCCTGCGCACCGGTTCGGCGGTGGTCTACGCGCTGCTGCTGCCGGTGCTGCACTGGGGCGTGCAGCGGCTGGAGGGTGCGGGGGTGCTGCCGGTCGTGGAGATGCCGGACAGCGGGAGCGACGCCGCCACGCCCGAACCGGCGATCGAGACAGCCGCCAAGGCACTGGATCTGGACCAGGCGCTGTTCGAAGCCGCACGCGGCGGGCGCGTCGAGCGCGCGCTGGAGTTGATCGAAGCCGGGGCGGATCCGCATGCGCTGCCACCTGAAGGCGCGCGCGACCAGCGCAGCCTGGGCGCGCTGGCGGCGGTGCTGCCCGACCTGCGCCTGCTGCGCACGCTGATCGCGCATGGCGTGGACCTCAACCACGCGCATGCTGGGGTCACCCCGCTGCTGGCGGCCACCCGCGACAGCTGGCACGGCCGGCCCGACGCGGTCACCACCCTGCTGGCCAACGGTGCCGATCCCCGCATCGCCGATGCGGACGGCAACACGCCGCTGCACCATGCCGCCCGCAGTTCCGACCCCGGCGTGGTGGCGTTGCTGCGCGATGCCGCCGCCGAACTCGATGCGCTGAACCACGACGGCCTGACGCCGCTGGGGGTGGCCTGCGTGGCGGGCAACTGGCGGCTGGCGAAATTCCTGCTGGAACGCGGCGCGCGTCCCGACCCGCAGGACGGACAGCCGGTCCTGCTGGCCGCCGCGTCGACCGAAGAGGACGATCCTGCCGGCGTGCAACTGCTGCTCAAGCACAAGGCGAAGGTGGACGCGCGCGACGCGCGGCGTCGCAGCGCCCTGCACGAGGCGGCTCATGCCGGCCATGCCGAGATCACGGCCACGCTGCTGGCTGCCGGTGCCGACGTGCATGCCCGAGACGCTCTGCAGCGCACGCCGTGGCTGGAGGCCGCGCGGGGCGCGCATCTGAATGTGCTGGACAAGTTGGCCGAAGCCGGCGCCGATCGCCACGCCGTGGATGCCGATCGCCGCAATGCCTTGATGCTGGCGTGCACCGCCGAGCAGGGGTCCCCGGCCCTGGTGCGCCGGCTGCTCGAATGGGGCGTGGATCCCGCCTCGACCGACGCGCAGGACCGGCGCGCCGTCGACCTGGCGGCGGAAGCCGGGCGGTGGGCGCTGGTTTCCGTGCTGGACCCCGGCTATGCGCTGCCTACCGCCGTCGCGGCCGGCGACGACGAAGCCCCCCCCGATCGCGCGCCGGTGGCGCTGCTGCGTGACGGTCTGGCGAGCGGGCAGGTGGAGGGCCTCGACGCACTGGCGCGCCTGAGTGCGCGGGACGAATTGGGCGCGCTGTTGCACGACCCGGAGATGCAGCGTCCGGCGCGCCTGGCATGGCTGCTGCGCCACGGGGCCGATCCGGACAGTCGCGACGCGCGCGGCGACACCCTGGTGTTCTCGCTGATGTCCCATGGCTCGGCGGGCGTGCCGGCGCTGGTCCCGGTGCTGGCGCGCGGCGCCTCGCCGGCCGGGGCTGGTGGGCTGGCCCGCTTCCTGGCGGCGTGCGCGGCGGACGACCAGGCCGCGCGGACCCTGGAATCCTTCGCCCTCGATCTGCTGGAGCGCGGCGCCGACCCGTTCGCGCCTTCCCCGCAGGGCGATCCGGCGCTGTCGCTGGCGGTGCGGCTGGGCTGGCAGCGCCTGCTCGACCGCCTGCTCGACATCGGCGTGGACCGCGAAGCGCGCGACAGCCATGGCATGACCGCGTTGCACCTGGCGGCCGTGCTCGGCCGCGAGACCGCGCTGAAGCAGCTGATCGCGAAGGGCGCATCGCCTGATGCGCGCGCCGCGGACGGGCAGACGCCGCTGGGCGTCGCACTGGCCTGCGGACGTCGCGACCTGGCCGATTGGCTGGACTGGCGCACCTGGCCGTTACCGCGGCGCGCCCTGCGTGCGTCCGACCTGCCGGCGGCGGCGATGGCCGGCGACCGCGACGCGGTGCGACGATTGCTGGACCTGGGCTTCGATGTCGATTCGCCGGATGCGCAAGGATGCACGGCCCTGCTGCGCGCGTCCGGTGGCGGTTTCGGGTCCACCGTGGATCTGCTGCTGGCCCGTGGCGCCGATCCGCAGCGCGCCGCCACCACCGGCGCCACGCCGCTGTCGGCGGCGGTCAGCATGCGCCAGGCCGATATCGTCGGCGCGTTGCTCGCTGCCGGCGCCGACATCGAACACCGCCTGCCCGGTGGCGTCACCGTGCTGATGCTCGCGGCCGCGCTGGGCCTGCCGGAGATCGTCGCGCGCCTGATCACGGCCGGCGCCAACGTGCATGCCGGCGATGCGCAGGGGCTGACGCCGCTGCACTGCGCAGCGCTGTACGGTTTCACCGCGCGCGAGAAGCCGCGTCTGGTCGCCCTGCTCGACACGTTGCTGCTGTCGGGCGCGGAATCCGAGCAGGTGGCCGCCGGCGCGGTGACGCCGCTGCTGCTGCTGCTCGGCGCACGTGCCGAGCCTGGCACGGCCTGCGACGAAGAGGTCGTGCTGGCCGGCCTGGAACGCCTGCTCGACGAAGGCGTGTCGCTGGACGTGCAGGATCCGCGGGGCTTCGGCCCGTTGCATCTGGCCTCGCTGCACGGCCTGTTGCGGGTGGTCAGCCGGCTGCTGCGCGCCGGCGCCGATCCGGAGTTGCGCGACACCCTGAACCGCACCCCGCGCGAGATCGCGGTGATGCGCGGCTTCATCGACGTGGCGGCCGAGTTCGTACCCGTCGCGCCCGGTGCGGGCGCCTCGATGGCGCGCTTCCTGCGCGACCGAGGCTAGCGCGCGCCGGGCGGCGTACCGTCGCCGGTCGCATCCGCCTCGAACAGTCTCTCCAGGTCGCCGATCGCATCGCGCGCGGTCTGGATTACCGCGCCATCGTCGTCGTAGACCAGGTACTGCGCGCGCAGCAGCTTCTCGTCGTGCGCGCGGAAACGGCGCGTATGCTCGGCGGCGGTTTCCGGCGGCACGCCCAGCTCCACCAGCACCTGTTGCGCCATCTCCAGGCTGGAGCCCAGTGTCTCCCGATAGGCCTCCGCGCTGAGATCCATCAGCCGCCATGCATGCTGGCGATTGCGCGCGCGCGCCAGCACGCGCGCCTCGGGGAACATCCGCCGGATCAGCCGCGTGGCCTTGATGTTGGTGTCGGGGTCGTCCATGGCGATCACGAACACCTTCACGTGCTGCGCGCCCGCCGAACGCAGCAGGTCCGGCCGGGTCGGGTCGCCGTAGTACAGGCGGATGTTGCCGAAGCGCCGCAGTGTGTCCACGGTTTCCGTGCTGTGCTCCAGCGCGACGAAGGGAATGCGCTGCGCGGTCAGCAGGCGCGCGACGATCTGGCCGAACCGGCCCATGCCGGCGATCAGCACCTGCGGCTGCGCGTCGGGGATCTCGTCGAAGCTACGGTTCTGCGGCGCGGGGCGCTTCACCTCCGCCAGCAGGCGATGCAGGCCCAGCAGCAGCAACGGCGTCAGGGCCATCGAGACGCCGACGATGGCGGTCAGCTGGTTGCGCAGTTGGGCGTCCATCAGCTTCACCCGGGCCGCTTCGCTGAAGACCACGAAGGCGAACTCGCCGCCCAGCCACAGGGTGCCGGCCAGCATCAGCGCGCCGCGCGGGTCCAGTCGCCCCGGCCAGCGGCCGATCCCGAACAACAGCGCGAACTTGACCGTCAGCAGGGTCGCCACGCCGGCGGTGATCAGTTCGGGCTGCGCCACCACCGCGTCCAGGTCGATGTCCATGCCGACGGCGATGAAGAACAGGCCCAGCAGCAGGCCCTTGAATGGGTCGATCTGCGATTCCAGCTCGTGGCGGAATTCGGAATCGGACAGCAGCACGCCGGCCAGGAACGCGCCCAGGCCCGCGCTCAGCCCGGCCAGCTGCATGAACCAGGCGATGCCCAGCACCACCAGCAGCGCGGTGGCGGTGAACACTTCCGGCATGTGGGTGCGCGCGACCACGCGGAACAGGTGGCGCAGCACCAGTCGGCCGCCGAAGATCACGATCGCGATGGCGCCGATGGCATGGAACACCATCGTCCAGGTCAGCGTTTCGTTCTTGGCGCCGCCCAGCAGCGGGATCGCCGCCAGCAACGGGATCGCCACCAGGTCCTGGAACAGCAGGATGGCGAAGCCGAGCCGGCCGTGCTCGCTGGTCAGTTCCTTGCGTTCGGACAGCAGCTGCAGGCTGACGGCGGTGGACGACAGCGCCAGGCCCAGCCCGACCACCAGCGCGGTCTTCCAGTGATGCTCGAACAGCAGCGCGATCCCGCCCAGCACCAGCGCGCTCAGCAGGACCTGCAGCCCGCCGGCACCGAACACCGGCTTGCGCATCACCCGCAGGCGCGAGGGCGACAGTTCCAGACCGATGACGAACAGCATCATCACCACGCCGATCTCGGCGGCGTTGAGGATGCGGTCGGCGTCGCGCACGAGCGCCAGGCCGTCCGGGCCCAGCACTACGCCGGCCACCAGATACGCCAGCACCGCGCCCAGCCCGAACCGCTTGAACACCGGCACCGCGATCACCGCGGCCAGCAGGAACACCAGCGCCAACTCCAGACCACTACCGTGCATGCGTCACCTCGTAGGGATAGTATGCGGCGGACAGGGCCGGACCGGCCCGCTTCCAGGGATCGAGGAGGGCGTATGAGGCAGCGCAGTGTTTGGTTGGCATGGATGCTCGTGGGCATGGCGGCTTTCGTGCAGAGCGCCTGGGCGCAGGGCCCGGGCGCCGTGCGCAAGCAGGTCGAGGCCAGCATGCGGGTGACCGGCATGCTCACGATCCGCACCGATGGCAGCGTAGCGGCGGTGGAGCTGGACACGCCGGATCGGTTACCCGAGGGCATCCCCGCCTTCGTTTCCGGGGTTGCCGCATCGTGGCGCTTCGAGCCGGTGGTCATCGACGGTGATGCCAAGCAAGTACGCACCAAGATGAGTGCGCGCCTGGTGGCCAAGTCCACCGGCGACGGCAAGATGCTGGTGTCGGTGCGTGGCGCGGACTTCGGCGACTATGAGGCGACTCCGCCGGAGGAGCGCGTCAGTAGCGTGGTCATGAAGCCGCCCGGCTATCCGATGGCGGCCGCGCAGAGTGGCGCCCAGGGGACGGTGTACCTGCTGCTGAAGATCGATCCCGATGGTTCCGTCAGCGACGTGGTCGCCGAGCAGGTGAACCTGCGCATGGTCGCCAGCGAGGCGCAGATGCGCCAGTTCCGCGACCGGTTTGCGCGCGCCGCCGTCGGTGCGGCGGAGAAATGGACGTTCAAGCCGCCCAGCCGGGGCGAAGCCGCCAGTCAGCCGTACTGGGTGGTGCGCGTGCCGGTGGATTTCAACTTCGGCGGCAAGCGCCGCTACGGCCAGTGGGAAGCCTACGTGCCCGGCCCGCGCGAGCGCGTCTCCTGGTCGCGGGACGAGGACCGCCCCGGATTCTCGCCCGATACGCTCGCAGACGGTGGCGTGCACATGGCGGGCGACACCCGGGGGCCGAAGTTGCTGACGCCGTTGGGCGACACCTGATCGCGGCAGTCCGGTAAAAGAAAAGCCCCGCATCGCGGGGCTTTTCCATGGGGTGCTTCGATCAGCGCTTCATCGAGCTGAAGAACTCGTCGTTGGACTTGGTGTTCTTCATCTTGTCCAGCAGGAACTCCATCGCCGCGATCTCGTCCATCGGATGCAGCAGCTTGCGCAGGATCCAGATCTTCTGCAGCAGTTCCGGTTCGATCAGCAGGTCCTCGCGGCGGGTGCCGGAGCGGTTGATGTCGATGGCCGGATAGACGCGCTTTTCGGTGATGCGGCGGTTCAGGTGCACTTCGCTGTTGCCGGTGCCCTTGAACTCTTCGTAGATCACCTCGTCCATCTTGCTGCCGGTCTCGACCAGCGCCGTGGCGATGATGGTCAGCGAACCGCCTTCCTCGACATTACGCGCGGCGCCGAAGAAGCGCTTCGGGCGGTGCAGGGCGTTGGCGTCCACGCCGCCGGTCAGCACCTTGCCGGAGCTGGGTACGACGTTGTTGTAGGCACGGGCCAGGCGGGTGATCGAGTCCAGCATGATCACCACGTCCTTCTTGTGCTCGACCAGGCGCTTGGCGCGCTCGATCACCATCTCGGCGACCTGCACGTGGCGCGCGGCCGGCTCGTCGAAGGTCGAGCTGACCACTTCGCCGCGTACGGTGCGCTGCATTTCGGTGACTTCTTCAGGACGCTCGTCCACCAGCAGCACGATCAGGTGCACGTCCGGGTGGTTGGTCGTGATGGCGGTGGCGATCTGCTGCATCATGATCGTCTTGCCCGCCTTGGGCGGCGACACGATCAGCGCGCGCTGGCCCTTGCCCTGCGGCGCCATCAGGTCGAGGATGCGGCCGGCGATGTCTTCCGACGACCCGTTGCCACGCTCCAGGGTGAAGCGGCGGCGCGGGAACAGGGGGGTCAGGTTCTCGAACAGCACCTTGTTCTTCGACGCTTCCAGCGGCTCGCCGTTAATGGTGTCGATGGTCGACAGCGCGAAGTAGCGCTCGCCGTCCTTCGGCCAGCGGATGCGGCCGGCCAGGTGGTCGCCGGTGCGCAGGTTGAAGCGGCGGATCTGGCTGGGGCTGATGTACACGTCGTCCGGGCCGGCCAGGTAGCTGGCCTCGGCGGCGCGCAGGAAGCCGAAGCCGTCCGGCAGGATTTCCAGCACGCCGTCGGCAGCGACGCCTTCACCGTGGCGGGTCAGCACCTTCAGCAGGGCGAAAATCACGTCCTGCTTGCGGGCGCGGGCGACGCCTTCCTGGATGTTCAGCTGCTCGGCGATGTCCAGCAGCTTGGGCGCGGGCATGCGCTTGAGGTCGCCCAGCGAGTACTGCGGGAAACCCTCCGGCACGTTGGGCATCGCCCGCGGTGCGAAGTTCTCCTGGCCGCCGCCGTTGCCGTCCTGCGGCATGCCGTCCTGGCCCTGGCGGTCGCGGTTGCGCTCGCGGCGGTTGCGGAAGCGGTCGCGGCGGTTGTTGCCGAAGCGGTTGCCGTCGCGGGGTTCACCGCGGTCGCCGCCCTCGTGCTGCGAGCCGCCCTGTGGCTGCGGGCCGGCGTTCTCGCCTGTGCCCTGCGAAGGGGCCGGGGCGGCGGACGCCGGGGGCGCCTCGGGGGCCGCGGCGCGTTCGGCGACCGGCGGCAGCGGAAGCTGCGGCGCGGGATCGGCCGCGCGCTCGGCGAGGGCGGCGGTATCGGCGGCGGGGGTCTTGGGGGCGCGGGTCTTGCGCACGCGCTTTTCGGCGGGGGCGCCGGTTTCGTTGCTGCTGTCGGACAAGTTGCGAATCCTCGCTAGGTGGCGAGCGCCGGCGTTGCGGCGGCGGGTGAGTAAAAGGAGACGGGGGCTTCAGATGGGTGCGGCGCATCCCCTGCGCCGGAATTCGGGTTCGACACTATCACCGGGCCTGGGTGGCGGCAAGCCGGGCCGCCACGGCGGGTTCAAGCGGATTCAGCCAGCGCGCCCCGGCGTGCGGGGCGCTGGGGGCTCAGGCAGCCTGGGTACCCAGGGCCTTGTCGATCATCTGGGTCAGCTGGCCCTTGCCGACGGCGCCGATCTGGGTGGCCTGGATCTGGCCGTCCTTGAACAGCAGCAGCATCGGGATGGACCGCACGTGGTACTTGATGGCGGTGGCGCGGTTCTCGTCCACGTTGACCTTGGCGACCTTCAGCTTGCCGCCGTAGGTCTCGGCCAGTTCGTCCAGCACCGGCGAAATCATCTTGCAGGGGCCGCACCATTCGGCCCAGAAGTCCACCAGCACCGGTTCGCCGGACTGCAGCACGGCGGCGTCGAAATCGGCATCGCCGACGTGGGTCACTTTGTCGCTCACGGGGATCTCCTGCGGGGTCCGCGGGCGGGCGCGGACGGGTTCGGGCCGGGACGGCCTCCACGATTGGGGTAAACTGGGGCGTTCCGCGACCTTTTCAAGGTTACCCAGGTGGTCGCGCAACCCGGCACAGGGGGCGCAGTGTGCGACGCCGGTACGGCCGATGCAAGCACACCCACCGCATTCACACGACACGCGCGCGGAACACAGCGACGCAAAAGAAGAAGGCATGAGCGACAAACCGTTAACCGACATCACGTTCTCCTCGTTCGACCTGCATCCGGCGTTGCTCGCCGGGCTGGAAGGCGCAGGTTTCTCCCGCTGCACGCCGATCCAGGCGATGACGCTGCCGGTCGCCCTGGCGGGGCGCGATGTCGCCGGCCAGGCGCAGACCGGCACCGGCAAGACGCTGGCGTTCCTGGTGGCGGTGATGAACCGCCTGCTGAGCCGCCCGGCGCTGGCCGAGCGCAAGCCCGAGGATCCGCGCGCGCTGATCCTGGCGCCCACGCGCGAACTGGCCATCCAGATCCACAAGGACGCGGTGAAGTTCGGTGCCGACCTAGGCCTGCGCTTCGCCCTGGTCTACGGCGGCGTGGACTACGACAAGCAGCGCGAACTGCTGCAGAAGGGCGTGGACGTCATCATCGCCACGCCCGGCCGGCTGATCGACTACGTCAAGCAGCACAAGGTGGTCAGCCTGCACGCCTGCGAGGTGTGCGTGCTGGACGAAGCCGACCGCATGTTCGACCTGGGCTTCATCAAGGACATCCGTTTCCTGCTGCGGCGCATGCCCGAGCGCACCACCCGGCAGACGCTGCTGTTCTCGGCCACCCTCTCGCACCGCGTGCTGGAGCTGGCCTACGAGCACATGAATGAGCCGGAGAAGCTCGTCGTCGAGACCGAGTTCATCACCGCGGCCAAGGTGCGGCAGAAGCTGTACTACCCGGCCGACGAGGAGAAGATCCCGCTGCTGATTGGCCTGCTGTCGCGCAGCGAGGGCGCGCGCACCATGGTGTTCGTCAACACCAAGGCGTTCGTCGAACGGGTGGCGCGCGCGCTGGAGCGCGCGGGCTACCGCGTTGGCGTGCTGTCAGGCGACGTGCCGCAGAAGAAGCGCGAATCGCTGCTGAAGAAGTTCCAGGCCGGCCAGCTGGAACTGCTGGTGGCCACCGACGTGGCCGCGCGCGGCCTGCACATCGACGGCGTGTCGCACGTGTTCAACTTCGACCTGCCGTTCGATGCCGAGGACTATGTGCATCGCATCGGCCGCACCGCGCGCCTGGGCGCCGAGGGCGATGCGATCAGCTTCGCGTGCGAGCGCTATGCGATGTCGCTGCCCGACATCGAGGCCTATATCGAGCAGAAGATCCCGTCCGAGCCGGTCACCGCGGAACTGCTGACCGCGCTGCCGCGTCCGGAGCGCCCGAAGCCGGTGGCAGGCGAGGGCGATGACGAAGAAGAAAGCATCGGTCAGATCTTCCGCGAGGCACGCGAACAGAAGGCCGCCGACGACGAACGCCGTGGAGGTGGCCGCAAGCCCGGTGGCGCAGGCGGTGCCGGTCGTCGCGACGGTACCCGCCGCGACGGACCGCGCTCGGCCGACGGCAAGCCGCGCCCGCCGCGCGCACCGCGTGCGCCGCGCCCCGAAGGCGAGGCCGTCGCCGCGGCCGCCCCGGTGGCGCATGCGGCCGACGTGCCGCGTCCCGAGAGCACCGCCACGCAGCCCGAAGGCGAGCGCAAGCCGCGCAAGCGTCGCCGCCGTCGCCACGGTCGTCCGCTCGAGGGCGCGGAAGGCGCCGTCGCCAGTGCCGCGCCCGCCGCACCCAAGCAGGCGCCCGTACCGAAGCCAGTCGCCGACAACGCCGGTTTCCTGACCCGCCTGGGCCGCAAGATCCGTTCGTTCGTCTCGGGCAACTGACCCGCGATACCTGTAGGAGCGCCCCATGGGCGCGATGCCTTTTGCCGGAAAAGCATCCGGAGCAAAGGCATCGCGCCCGAGGGCGCTCCTACAGAAGCGTTGATCGGCATGGGTACCGGTGCGCATCGCAACCGACATGCCGGCTCCGGCATAATCGGCGCACATGAGCGTCCTGCGATTCGAAAACGTCAGCAAGCAATACCCCGGCGGCCACGCGGCGCTGGAGGACGTCAGCTTCGAGGTGGCCGAAGGCGAGATGCTGTTCGTCACCGGGCATTCCGGCGCGGGCAAGAGCACCCTGCTGAAGCTGATCCACCTGAGCGAGCGGCCCAGCCGCGGTGCGGTGGTGTTCGGCGGCAGGAACCTGCTGAAGGTGCGTGGCGGCCGTATCCCGCTGCATCGTCGCGAGGTGGGCGCGGTCTATCAGGACCATCGCCTGCTCACCGACCGCACGGTGATGGAAAACGTCTCGCTGCCGCTGATCCTGCGCGGCGACCGCCGGGGCGACATCGGCAAGCGGGTGCGCGAAGTGCTGGCGCGACTGGGGCTTGGCCACCGGGAAAACGCGCTGCCCACGCAGCTCTCCGCCGGCGAGCAGCAGCGCGTGGGCATCGCCCGCGCGATCGTGGCCGAGCCGCGCCTGCTGGTGGCGGACGAGCCCACCGGCAACCTCGACCCCACACTGGCGGCGGAGATCATGTCGCTGTTCGCGTCCATGCCCGAGCGGGGGACCAGCGTGCTGGTGGTCAGTCACGACCTGTCGCTGCTCAAGCGCATGAAGAAGCGCGTGCTGATCCTCGACCACGGCAAGCTGGTCGACGACATCTCCCCGGCGGACCTGGCCGAATGAGCGACGCGAAGAACAGCCGCGCGCAGGCGCGCTCCGGTGCGGGCATCTGGCTGGACCAGCATCTGTACAGTTTCGTGTCCAGCCTGGGACGGGCCGTGCGCCGCCCGTGGGCCACGCTGCTGACGGTCGGCGTGATGGCGGTGGCATTCGCGCTGCCGCTGGGCCTGTGGCTGGCGTTGCAGAACGTGGGCCACTTCGCCGGCGATGTGCAGCAGTCGCGCGAGATCGATCTGTTCCTGACGCCCGAGACGCCGGTGGCGCGCGCGCAGGCGCTGGCGGAAACGCTGCGCGCGCGCGACGACGTGGCCAGCGTGGAGGTGCGCACGCCCGACCAGGGCCTGGCGGAGTTCCGCCAGCGCAGCGGACTGGCCGATTCGCTGGACCTGCTGGACGGCAATCCGCTACCGGCCCTGCTGGTGGTGGTGCCCGAAGGCGACGAGGCGCGGTTGGTCGCCGCGCTGGAGGCGTTGCCGGAAACGGACCTGCTCCAGCACGATGCGGCCTGGCGCGAACGTCTGACCGGTTGGATGGGGTTCGGTGAGCGCCTGACCTGGGTGCTGGCCGCCCTGTTCGGGCTGGGTGCGTTGCTGGTGGTGGGCAATACCGTGCGCCTGGACATCCAGTCGCGGCGCGAGGAGATCGGCGTGCTGCAGTTGCTGGGTGCCAGCGACGGCTTCATCCGCCGGCCTTTCGTCTACCTGGGGGCCTGGTATGGCCTGGCGGCCGGTGCGCTGGCGCTGGGACTGCTGACGCTGGCCGCGCTGGCGCTGCGTGATCCGCTGGCCGCGCTGGCGCGCAGCTATGGCAGCCCGTTCGCGCTGTCAGGGCTGGATCCGCTGGGTGCTGCGCTCGTGGTGCTGGCGGCCACGATCGTGGGCTGGCTGGGCGCATGGCTGGTGACCGGCCACTTCTTGCGTCAGACTCGCCCGACTGCCACCTGACTTCCGCATCTTCATGGCCCAAGAGCTCCGGCATCTGATCAGCGACGCGCCCCGCGTGATGGTGGTGGATGGGTCGAAGCTGGTGCGCAAGCTGATCGCCGACGTGCTGCAGCGCGAAGTGCCGGGGGTGCAGGTGATCGGCTGCTCCAGCATCGCCGAGGCGCGTACCGCGCTGGAGCAGGGCGAAGTGCACCTGGTCACCACCGCCCTGGCGCTGCCCGACGGCGACGGACTGGAGATCGCGCGCAGCGTGCGCGAGGCGGCGGGCCAGGCTTACGTGCCGGTGATCGTGGTGTCCGGCGATGCCCAGCAGCACTTGGAAGAACGCCGCTTCACCGAGTTCGTCACCGATTATTTCGACAAGGCGCTGGGCCACGAGGCGCTGGCGACCTTCATCCGCGGCTACGTGCAGCCCGAGCCGGTGGTGGGTGCGACGATCCTCTACATCGAGGACAGTCGCGTGGTGGCCGAGACCACGCGGCGCATGCTGGAGCGTCAGTCGCTCAACGTGGTGCACGTGCTGAAGGCGGAGGATGCGTTCGCCCTGCTTACCGCCGAATCGCTGGGCCTGTCCACGCACAAGTTCGACCTGGTACTGACCGACGTGATCCTGAAGGGCGAGCTGAGCGGGCGCGACATCGTGCAGCGCATTCGCGTGGATTTCGCCTACGGCAAGCGGCGCCTGCCGATCCTGGTGATGACCGGCGACAGCAACCGCGACAACCAGGCCGAGCTGCTGCAGGCCGGGGCCAACGACCTGGTGCTGAAGCCGATCGCCGAGCGCCTGCTGGTGACCAAGGTCCTGTTCCAGCTGCGTCTGGCGCGCATGGACGCATCGCGCGCGCTGGTCTGAGGCGCGTGCGTCCGGCATGACCGAAGAAGACCGCATCAGGCTGGAGCCTTCCTGGAAGGCGCGCATCGGCGACTGGCTGCAGCGGCCGGAGATGCGCGAGCT
Organism: Pseudoxanthomonas sp. F11; assembly: GCF_037046485.1. Lineage (NCBI taxonomy): Bacteria > Pseudomonadati > Pseudomonadota > Gammaproteobacteria > Lysobacterales > Lysobacteraceae > Pseudoxanthomonas > Pseudoxanthomonas sp. F11. Next base: position 144,516 of record NZ_JBANLZ010000002.1, read on the forward strand.
GTCCGCCTTCCTGCGCCAGCGCAAGGCGGCGGGCGCGCGCATCTATCCGCCGGGGCCGCAGATCTTCGCGGCCTTCGACGCCACGCCGTTCGACGCGGTGAAGGTGGTGATCCTGGGCCAGGACCCCTACCACGGCCCCGGGCAGGCGCACGGGCTGTGCTTCTCGGTGCTGCCCGGCGTGCCGGTGCCGCCGTCGCTGGCGAACATCTTCAAGGAACTCAATGCCGACCTGGGCATCGCGCCGCCGGACCATGGCTGCCTGCTGCCGTGGGCGCGCCAGGGCGTGCTGCTGCTCAATGCCGTGCTGACGGTGGAAGAAGGACGTGCCGGCGCCCACCAGGGCAAGGGCTGGGAAGGCTTCACCGACCACGCCATCGAGACGCTGGCGCGCGAGCGCGAAGGGCTGGTGTTCCTGCTGTGGGGCAGCTACGCGCAGGCCAAGGGCAAGGTGATCGACACGCGCCGGCACCGCGTGCTGCGCGCGCCGCATCCCTCGCCGCTGTCGGCGCATCGTGGTTTCCTGGGATGCGGGCACTTCGGCGCCACCAACCAATACCTGGCGCAGCGGGGACTGTCGCCTATCGACTGGCGGTTGCCGCCGAGGGGTGCGTTGGACCTCTGATTCGTTCCGGGTCCGTCGGGCCCGGTTTTCGCGTGCGGCGCGCCGCCGTGCGCACCCATGGGGAGAAGTGCATGAAAGTACTGAAGATGGTGGCGATTCTGTCGTTCCTGTTCCTGCAGGGATGTGCGTCGTCGTTGATGAAGCCTGCGGACGGGAGTGCCTTGGTGGAGCCGCCCGGCGAGAACAGCCGCGTCGTGTTCCTGCGCCCGTCCTCTTTCGGCGGCGCGATCCAGGCGTCCCTGTTCGACATCACCGGTGACGAGACCCGGTTCATCGGTGTGAGCTCGACCGGAACGCAGGTCGTTTATGACGTCGCACCCGGCCGCCATCGGTTTATGGTGGTCTCCGAGGCGGCGGATTTCATGGAGGCCGAACTGTCGCCTGGCCAGACGTACTACGCCGTGGTCACGCCTCGGATGGGCGCGTGGAAGGCGCGCTTCTCGTTGTGGCCGATCAAGGCGGCCTCGGAGAACGAGTTCAACTGGCGTAATGCGGACGTGGCCAAATGGATCGCCAATGCCAAGCATGTGCAGAACACGCCGGAAGGCGAGGCGTGGTTCAAGGCGAACCGGGCGTCCATCATCGAGAAGCAGGCGGACTACCTGGTCGTCTGGAACAAGAAGAGCGCCGCCGACTTGGCGCAGCGCACGCTGGCGCCCGGCGACGCGTTCGCCGCGAAGCCCTGATGCAGGGGGAGCGTCCGCCGTGGACGGACGCTCCCTTCAACCACGCGAGGCGAGCGATCAGCGCGTCCGGCGCCGCTTCTGGGGTGGCGAAACCGGGGGTGGCGGCGTGACGGGGATGTTCTTGATCTCGGCCTGCAGCTCGTCCAGCATCGGCACCATCTTCTGCTGCACGGCGGTCATGATGTTCTGCATCAGCGCCGGATTCTTGTCGAGCATGCGCTGGCCGGCGGCGCTTTCGTAGAACTTGGTGATCGCCCGCACGTCCTCGCGCGTGTAGGTCTTCTTGTAGACGTCCAGGTACACCGGGCGCATCTCTTCCCACGACAGCGCCTTGCGCACGATCTCCTGGGTCTTGGCCTGGATGCGGGCCACCTCGGCCTTCTGCTCTTCGGTCATCTCCTTGCCGGCGAAATGCTTGTCGAACTCCTGCTGCTGCACCGCCTCCATCTGCGGCACGACGCCCGCGAGCAGGCTTTCGGCGCGCGACGCCTTGAGCAGGCGGTCGATGTCCGCGTCGGTGGGCTCGGCGGCGAAGGTCGGTACGGACGCCGCCAGGGCGAGGGCGATCAGGAGGCGGGACAGGGCGCGGGCCGTGGTCGACGTAAGGCGGGGCATGCGGCGTGGGCGGCGTGGGCGACTCGGAAGTGGGGTCGTAGGGTGCCTGCCCGTGAGTAAATCTGGTGTTAATCGACGACGATCGGGGCGCCAGCGCGCTGCGAACGGCCCCGCATCCTGAATACAATCCGCGCATGGGGAGCACCGCACTCGAGATCACGCCGACGCTGTCGATACCCGACGACGAACTCGTCGAGCGGTTCGTGCGCGCCAGCGGCGCGGGCGGGCAGAACGTCAACAAGGTCGCCACTGCGGTGGAGCTGCGCTTCGACGTAGCCGGTTCGCCGTCGCTGCCCGACGCCCTGCGCGAGCGGCTGCTGTCCCGGCGCGACCGCCGCCTTACCGACGAAGGCGTGCTGGTGATCGACGCGCAACGCTTCCGCACGCAGGACCGCAACCGCCAGGACGCGCGCGAGCGCCTGGCCGCGCTGATCGCCGCGGCGCTGGTCGTGCCGAAGAAGCGCATCGCCACCCAGCCCTCGCGCGCGGCCAAGGCGCGCCGGCTGGACGCCAAGCGCGGACGCAGCGAGGTCAAGCGCGGCCGGTCGCAGAAGAACCAATGGGAGTAACCGCTTGAGTCACGACATCGTCCCGCGCATCCCGCCGAACATGCCGCAGGTGCCGCCCAACCGCTTCACCCGCTGGATGGGCCGCACCTTTCTGCGCGTGTTCGGCTGGAAGATCGTCGGCACGCTGCCGGACATCCCCAAGCTGGTGATGATCGTGGCGCCGCACTCGTCCAACTGGGACGGCATCTGGGGCATGGCGGCGAAGATCGCCATGGGTTTCCAGGTGCGCGTGCTGGGCAAGGCGCAGCTGTTCTGGTGGCCGCTGTCGCCGCTGCTGCGCAAGCTGGGCGTGGTGCCGGTGGATCGCAGTTCGCCGCAGGGTACGGTGGAGCAGGCGGTCCGCATGATCCGCCAGTCCGACAGGATGTGGTTCGCGCTGACGCCGGAAGGCACCCGCAAGCGCGTGGACAAGTGGAAGGGCGGCTTCCTGAAGATCGCCCAGCAGGCGCAGGTACCCATCCTGATGGCGTACTTCCACTATCCCGAGAAGACCATCGGCATCGGTGACGTGTATTACCCCACCGGCGACATGGACACCGACATGGCCGCGATCCGCGCGTGGTACCAGCCGTGGCAGGGGAAGAACCGCGGGACGGTGTGAGCGTCAACGAGCCTTGACCTGGCCGGAGTTGGACCAGCGCGTGGGCCAGGATGACGAAGCTGCCGTCGTCCCAGCGAAAGCGGGGACCCATCTTGATCCCGCGGTTGCCTGAATCGACTTGCGGCGGCTGCGGATTGTTCGGGCAGGTGTCCACGGCAAGGGCAATTGGATCCCAGCATTCGCTGGGATGACGACGTCGTGGTTGTCGCGTGGGCGTTCGGTGCAGCGCTGGGGTCGTGCAAGGACATGGGGTCCCGGCGTTCGCCGGGATGACGGATCGCGGATCAGCTGGGCGGTTGGCCGCCGGCGTCCAGAAAAAAAGGCCCGCCTTGCGGCGGGCCTCGCTCCCTTCCCTGGGGTTGCGGGTTACAGCGCTTCGCCGCCCAGCTTCCAGGTGACCTGCAGGAAGTAGCTGCGGCCGGTGGAGTCGAACCAGGACGTGTCGTAGTACGGATAGTTCGACCAGGTCGCGTCCTTGGGCGGCATGTCGTCCAGCAGGTTGTTGACGGTCAGCGACACGCGCAGGTGGTCGTTGATGTCGTAACGCGCACCTGCATTGAATCGCCATGTCGCCTTGGTCCAGGCGTCGTTGGCGTAGTTGGCGACGCGGCCAACGTAGTTGCCGAAGAGGCTCGCGCCGAACGTGCCTTTATCCCATGCCACGCCGATGTTGCCTTTGGTGCGGGGCAGCGTGGTGTCGGCGAAGCTGACGTCGAGCATGTCCTCCTTCGGGTCGCCCGGATACTGCTGGCGCGTGTGGCGGTGCGTCCAGTTGTAGTTGGCCCGAAAGGCGAAATCGCCGGCAGTTGCCGTCTGAAGGCGGTAGCTGGCAGTGACATCGATGCCGGACGTTTCTTCGTTCGCGATGTTTATCGGGCTGAAGCGGACGCTCGAGATCACACCGTCCTCGTCACGAATGACGCGGGCCAGCGCATCCACGCAGGTCGGTGAGTTGATGTCCACAGCGGCGCCGGTATCGGTCTCGCCCAGGCGGCAATCTGCTTCCGTCATGCGTAGCAATTCACGGTCCTGCGTCTGCACCTGGTTCATTACGCGGATCTTGTAGTAGTCCACTGCCAGATCGAAGTTGGCCACTGGCGACCAGACGAGTCCGACGGTGAACGACTTGCTGGTTTCCACATCCAGCTCGGGGTTTCCGTTGTAGACGTCGAAGGTGCTGACGTCGTAGTCACCTACGTCGTAGCAATAGTTGTTGGACGATCCGGGTTCTGCCGTACGGCAGTCGTAGTAATCGGTCGCGAAGCGGGTGCGGTAGTAGTCATCGCCTGCGAACAGATAGTGCATGTCCGGTGCGCGGAAGCCGGTGCCATAGGAGCCGCGAATCAGCAGCGTGTCGATGGGGCGCCATTCCAGGCCCGCGCTATAGGTGAACTTGCCCGGGTTCTTGTTGCCGTAGCTGTAGCGGTCGTAACGCCCGGCCAGACTGGCGTCCAGCGTCGAGGCCAAGGGCACGCGCACCTCGGCGGCTGCGCTCCAGCGGTCGCGTTCACCGTCACCATCACCGTAGCGCGGCCCGTAATATGCGTCTTCGGTCAGCGCAAGCGGATCAGGGTTGATGTGGTACGACTGGCGGCCGAACTCCAGCGCGCCCGCGAAGCCGGCATCACCTGCCGGCATTGAGAACAGGGCGGGTGTGTCGACGGTGAAGCTGACGTTGTCGTTCTTGGCTTCCGGACGAAACACGGACATCACAGCGATGGAATTGAATTCATCGACGGTCAGGGGCGTGAACAGTCGCGCCGGATCCGGGCTGTAGATGGCATAGCCATCGTCGTTGTAGCCCAGTCGTTCGCCGAGGAACAGGCGGTTGGCGGCCTCGGCATCGATGCGTGGCATGCCCACGTCGGCCTTGTATTGCGAATGGTTGTAGGCGGCTTCCCAGTTCCATGCCTCGCCAAACGCGCCCTTCAGGCCGGTGGTCACCCCGAAGGTCTTCTGGGTAGTGGTATTCATGCGGTTGCGCAGGCCGCCCATCTCCTCGGGCGTGAACTGGCGGGACCAGATCTCGCGGCGATCCGTGGCGGCGTTGTAGAAGACCTTGTTGCGGTAGTTGTTGGTGGAGTCCGGATCATGGAACTCCCAGCCCATGTGGTCGCTGGCCGCCAAGTTGCCGTTGGTGCCGGTCAGCAGCTTTACTTCCTGCCGCCCAAGTTGCAGATCCGCGAACCAGGATAGCGTGTCGGAGAAGCGGTACTCGAACGAGCCGTAAGCGGCATAGCCCTTGCGCTCATTCTGGATGGTTCGATACGCGATGGCACGGTCACTGCCACAGTACGGGCCGTAGTCGGGATCTTCCGCGGCCACCGTCGTGCCCTGGTTGAGGCCAGCCATCGAGGCGCAACCATTGGCCGGGAGTTCGTTGGTATCGGTTTCCCAGTCCTGCAACTGGGCAATCAGGCGTGGCAGGCGGCGTTCTTCCGTGGGTGCGTCGTAGGTGGAATCCTGGATGCTGCGGTCTGTGCCCCACAATGGCTTCTTGTTTATCAGCTCAACCCCGACGATACCGCTGAAGCTGCCGGTGTCAAAACCGGTGGTCAGCGTCAGGTGCTGCGAGGAGCCACCACCGCGTTCGGTGTCGCCGTAGCGGTAGTCGATGATGGTGCCGTCGGTGGACTTCTTCAGGATGAAGTTGATCACGCCGGCCATCGCGTCGGAGCCGTAGACCGCCGAGGCGCTGCCGGTCAGCACTTCGATGCGGTCGATCATGCCCAGCGGGATGTTGCCGATGTCGGTGAAGTTGCTGCGGCCGTTGAGCGGCAGCGGGAAGTCGGCGATGCGGCGGCCGTTGATCAGCACCAGCGTGTGGTTGGGGCCCAGGCCACGCAGGTCGACCGCCTGTGCGCCGGGCGTGGACTGGGCGCTGGTGGTGTTCTGCTGGCCCTGCACGCTGCCGCTGTTCTGGCTCAGCGAACGCAGCACCTCGGGCACCGAGGTCAGGCCGGCGGCCTGGATCTGTTCCGCGGTCACCACCGTGATCGGCGCCGGACCTTCGATCTGCGCACGCGGGATGCGCGAGCCGGTGACCTGCAGGGTCTCCAGCTGGGTCACGGGTTCCTCGGCCTGCGCGGCACCGCCCCCGGGAGGCGCCTCCTGAGGCGCGGGACGCGGCGCCGGGGCGCGACGCGGGGTGGCGTCGGCCTGCACGATCAGCACCGCGCCGGAGGCGTCGCGCTTGGCTTCGAAGCCGCTGCCCTTGAGCAGCCGTTCCAGCGCCTGGTCGGTGTTCGCGGCGCCCTGCACGCCCGTGGTGCGACGGCCCTTCATCTGATCGGCGCGGTACACCAGCTGGGTGCCGGACTGCTTGGCCAGCGTGTTCAGCGCCGTGGCCAGCTCGCCGGCGGGCAGGTCGATGCGGCCGGGGGCCGCCTGGGCCTGCGCGGACAGCGCCGCGCTACAGGCCATGCTCAACAGCAGGACTCGCATTGGATACCGCATGGACGACTCTCCCCGGGGCGCTCGGAATGGCGCCTTCTGGACATCAGGACGAACGAACCGGACAAATCCCCCCGCGACGTTCGTCGGTGGCGCGGCGGCCCGCTAGCGCGCGTGCAGGACGATGCGCTCCGGGTGCCGCTCCACGCGTACCGGGAATCCCTGTTCCAGCAGGCGCGCGAAGCCCTCGGCATTGGACCAGCGGAAGTTCCCGCCCACGCGCAGGTCGGCCACCGTGGCGTCGGCCAGTTCCAGCTTGCGTGCATTGAACCGGTTGAACTCGGCGGCGGCCTCGGCCAGCGAGGTGTCGTCGAAGGTCAGGAATCCCTCCCGCCATTCCAGGTAGCGTTCGGCGTCGGCCACCGGGACCGAGCGCACCAGCACGCCGTTGCGTCCGGCGGTGGCCACGCTGCCGGCCGGCAGCAGGGAGACCGGTTGCGCGCGGCCGTCGTCGCCGATGCGGGTTTCAAGACGCACCTTGCCCTCGGTCACCACCACGCGCACGTCCTCGGGGTTGCGGCGCACGGAGAAGCGCGTGCCCACGGCGGCGACGCGGCGGCCCTGCGCTTCCACCACGAAGGGGCGGCGCCGGTCGTGGGCCACGTCGAAGAAGGCCTCGCCGCGCGTGAGCGCGATATGGCGTTCCTGGCGGGTGATTCGCACCTCCAGCTGGCTGTCGCTGCTGAGGGTGGCGGTGGAACCGTCCGGCAGGGTCAGGGTCTGTACCTGGCCGACGGCACTGGCGTAGTGCGCCTGCTGGCGTCCGGTCAGCTGCCAGCCGCCCCATGCCGCCGAGCCCAGCGCCAGCATCGCCAGCGCGGCCGCCACGCCGTGCCGCCAGCGGCTAGGGCGCGCGTGCGCATGGCGTGGCGCGAAGGTGATGCCGCGCAGGTCGGGCAGGTCAGGCGCAGGGGCACCAAGGCCGGCGGCCTCCGTGCGCGGCGGCGGTCCGCCCGCCGGCAGGCCGGCTGCCAGTGCCTGCAGGCGGCCTGCCTCGGCCCAGGCGGCCTCCAGCCTCAGGAACGCGACCTTGTGGCGCGCCGACGCCGACAGCCATGCCTCCAGCGCCTGCTGGTCGTGTGGCGCCCAGTCTCCCGCGTCGCGGCGGACCAGCCAGTCGGCCGCCTGCTGTTCAATCCGCTTGCTGTCGGTCATGTCCGTCGTCCTCGTCCATGACAAGGCGGGCATCCCTGCGCCCGCCCGGCACGTGCGCGTCGTCGCCACCGTACAGATGGTCGGCGATCAGGCGCATCCCCTTGGCCAGATGTTTTTCCACGGTCTTCTCGCTGATGCCCAGGCGCGCGGCGACCGCCTTCTGCGGCAGCTCCTCCACGCGCCGCAGCCACACCACTTCGCGGCAGCGGTCGGGGAGTCGGTCCAGGGCCTCCACCACGCGCTTGAGCGCCTGGCGGGTCCCGGTCCAGCGCTCGGGCGACACCTCGTCGATCAGGTAGACGTTCGAGGACTCGAAATCACCCACCGGCTCGATCGACACCACCCGGCTGCGGCGCAGGCGGTCGGTCATCAGGTGGCGCGCGGTGGTGAACAGGAAGGCCTTGGGCGCGTCCGGGCGCGTGCGTCCGGCGGCTTCATAGACCCGCGCGTAGACCTCCTGGCGCAGATCGTGCCATTCGTCGCGGTGCGGCCAGTGGCGTTGCAGGAACAGCGCCAGTGCCCGTTCATGGACCAGCACTTCGCGGACGAACCACGCATCGAATTCAGTGGGCATGCCCGCACTCTAGCCCAAGCGCGCGCGCTGCGGCATGGGGGAAGCGAGGCGCCGCTTCGTCTCCACAAGTCACCGGTGCGTGGCATCCTGCCGCGACCTTCGACGTGGAGTGCATGGCATGGTGTCTGTCCTTGGTGCGGTGCGGCGCGGTGCGCTGGGCATGCTGTTGCTGGCGGCGGCGCTGCCGGCGTTCGCGGCCAGGCCCGCCCATTACGTGCTCGGCGACGTGTCGGCCAGGACGCCGGGCAAGGTCGAGCCGGGTCTGCTGCTGATGGGGGGCGGCGACCGCAATTTCGAGGCCATGCGCTGGTTCATGAAGAAGGCGGGCAACGGCCACATCGTGGTGCTGCGCGCCTCGCAGGCCGGCGAGATCGGCGAGGAGTTCTTCAACGAGGTCGGCGGCATCGCCTCGGTGGAAACCTACGTCTTCAGCGACCGCGAAAGCGCGAGCGATCCGGCCGTGCTGCGCAGCCTGAAGCGCGCCGACGGCATCTTCCTGGCCGGCGGCGACCAGTCGCGCTACGTGCGCTACTGGCGCGGCACGCCGGTGGGCGCGGCGCTGGATGCGCACGTGCGCGCGGGCAAGCCGCTGGGCGGCACCAGCGCCGGCCTGGCCATGCAGGGCGAATACCTCTACGGCGCGATGGACGGTGGCAGCGTGATCAGCCCGCATGCGCTGGCCGACCCTCTGGGGCCGGACAACACCATCGAGACGGACTTCCTGCAGCTGGCGCTGCTGAAGGGCGTGATCACCGATACGCACTTCAGCGAGCGCAACCGCCTGGGCCGGCTGATCGCCTTCGTCGCCAAGGCCGAGTCGCTGGCCGGCCGCCCGATCCTGGGCCTGGGCGTGGACGAGGATGCCGCGGTTGCCGTGGAAGGCGACGGCACCGCGCGCGTGTACGCCACCGCGCCGGGCGCCGGCGCCACGGTGGTGAAGGGCGGCTTCGCGCAGAAGCAAGTCGAAGACGAGCCGATGAACCTGGACCGCGTCGACACCGTCATCGCCGGCGTGGATTCCGTGTTGCACCTGCCGAGCGGTCGCGTGGACAAGCCTGCCGCCGAGCGTCGCTACGCGGTGCGCAACGGCGTGCTGGTGGCGATGGATGCGCCGGTGCTGGTGATCCACGGCGGTGCGGGCGTGGAGCGCGCCGGCATGACCCCGGCCGACGAAGCTGCCGCGCGCACCGCACTGGAAGCGGCCCTGCGCGCGGGGCACGCGCAGCTGAAGGCGGGCAAGCCCGCGCTGGAGGCCGTGACCGCCGCGATCACCGTGCTGGAGGATGCGCCGCAGTTCAACGCCGGCCGCGGTGCGGTGTTCACCCACGACGGCAGGAACGAGCTGGACTCCTCGATCATGGACGGCGCCACCGGCAAGGCCGGCGCGGTCGCCGGCGTGCACCGCGTCAAGAACCCGATCACCCTGGCGCGCGCGGTGATGGACCGGTCGCGCCATGTGATGATGGTCGGCGGCGGCGCCGAGGCGTTCGCCAAGGAGCAGGGCATCGCCCTGGTCGATCCGTCCTACTTCCGCACCGAAAAGCGCTGGCAGCAGCTGCAGAACGCGTTGAAGGAAGAGCAGCAGGCGCAGGCGAGCCACACGCCGCAGGACCTGCCGGGCAAGGTCTACTTCGGCACGGTCGGCGCGCTGGCGCTGGATGCGAAGGGCCAGCTGGCCGCGGGCACGTCGACCGGTGGCATGACCAACAAGCGCTACGGCCGCGTGGGCGACTCGCCGATCATCGGCGCGGGCACCTGGGCCGACGACCGCTGCGCGTTCTCCGGTACCGGTTGGGGCGAGTACTACATCCGTGCCGCCGCCGCGCACGAGGTCTGCGCCCGCGTGCGCCTGGCCGGCCACAGCCTGGCGCGCGCCGCGGACAGCGTGATCAACCGCGACATCCCCAAGGCCGGCGGCGACGGCGGCGCGATCGCGCTGGGCGCCGATGGCAGCATGGCGTTCCCGTTCAATACCGAGGGCATGTACCGCGGCTGGATCGGCGCCGATGGCGTGCCGCATGTGGCCATCTATAAGGAAGACCCGCTGCCCGCGCGCTGAGTCGGGATGGCGCTATGCTTCGGCTGTCCCGGGGAGAGACGGAGCATGCGCAAGATGTGGGGAATCGGGCTGCTGATGGTGGCCCTCAGTGCGGCGTCGGCCGAGCCAGCGCCCGAGCCGATCCACTTCCGCGCGCATGCGCGGGTCGTGCTGGACGCGCAGGGTGTGCCGCAGCGCGTCGAGGTGGACCAGAAGCTGCCCGCCGTGATCCGCGAGGCGATCGCGCAGCGCGTGGGGCAATGGCGTTTCGAGCCGGCCCGGGCCGGCGAACAACCGCGCGCGGGCGCCACGACCGTCTTCGTGGATGCGTGTGCCGTTCCGTCGGCGGACGGCGACATGCGGCTGGCGGTGGATTACGGCTGGAATGGTCCGGGTTATGCGGACGGGCGCTACCTCCTGCCCGCACCGCGCTATCCGGTCGATGCCGCCAGGCGGAACAAGGGCGGCGCGTTCCGCGTGGTGCTGCAGATCGGCACCGACGGGCGCGCCACGGTGGAGACGATCGAGGCCCAGGAGGGGCAGCTGCCGCTGTTCGAGCAGGCGCTGCGCACGTGGGTGGCTTCGCTCCGCTATGTGCCCGAGGAGATCGACGGAGCGCCCGTCGCCACCCGCGTGGCGATCCCCGTGGAGTTCTCGATGGGCGGGCCGGGCCAGCGCGAGTACCGGCGCCAGGAGCGCGAGGCCCGGCAGCGCTCCCCCGAATGCAGGGCGGCGATGGGGGAAGAGGACGCGTCCCCTTCGCAGCCGGTCGTGCTGGATTCCCCGTTCAGGCCGATTCCGGCGGGATAGCCGGGCGAGGATCCCCGGGACCGGCGCCCTGCAGGTCGGCCATGTGGCCATCCCCTGCCTCGCCGATCGCCCTCTCTCATTGCACTCCGCTGCCCCGCCATCGGGAGCCTGGGCGGCCCACATCGGCGTGTTTGCGGGCCACAACTGTGACGCAGTTATCAAATGTGTCATCTGTAAGTTAAGATACAGACCACACTTCGGGCTCACCCCGCCTCGCCAGGACCGGCGCCACGGGGAGGGTCCACCACAGGGGCAGGCGGGGCCATCAGGGATGGTCCGACCCGGGCAGTGCCTCGTCAACCGATGCGTCAGGGGTTCCGTTCGTCGATGTCGTACCGCGCTCATGGTGATCTGCGCCCGAACGGCGCCCCTTCCACACGCCACCCACACGCGCCTTGTTCCCTGGTCGCCGCACCGGTGCGGCGCCGACGGCCCGGTGCCCTGCGGACCGGCCTGGTGCTTGTCGGGCTGCTGCTGGCCGGCCCGGCGCTGGCGTTGATCACCCCCAGCTGGACGACCAACGGCACCGCCTCGGCCAGCGCCACCGTCAGCGGCATCACCGTGACACTGACAGGTCAGGTGGACGAGGCGTATTCGGCCGGTACGTTCAGCAGCACCAACTGGTGGAACGACCCCTACGGCGGCGGCGTCAACGGCGGTCCCTCGCTGACGATGGTCTACGACAATGCCGGCACGCGTAACTACGTGTTTACCTTCAGTAAGGCCGTGGACAACCCCGTGCTGCATGTAGACCGTCTGGGTGGGTACTACGACAACAACCGACCGAACAGCGCGCGCTGGACGCTGACCGGATTCAACGCGACGGGCGGATCGGTGGCACTGGAGCGGCTGTCGGGCAACACGCAATTCACCGTGATCCCGGCGCAGAACCGCTTCACGCGCACGACGACCGGTACGTTCAGCGGGACCGGTTCGGCAGAATGCCTGTCCACGTCGAACGGTACCGCCTGCGGATCGGTCCGCTTCAATGGCACCGGCATCACCCGGCTGACCTTCGCGGTGGACATGGCGGGCGACCGGGGTGCGGGCGACGAGCTGGAACTGCGCTGGAGCTTCGATGGCGCGAAGGTGGTCGTGCGCAAGCAGTCCACCGGCGGCACCGGCACGTTCGGCATCACGGCCGGCAATGCGCTGTCGCAGACGTTCAATCTGGTCACGACGGCGCAGAACACGCCCGTGGCATCGGCGGTGTATCCGCTCACCAACCATGCGGCGGCGATCACGCTGACCGAATCCAGCGTTCCTTCCGGTTATGTGCTGCTGGCGGCCGCCTGCACCGATCAGAACGGCGCCACGGTAGCCGCCACCGTCGACACGGCCGCACGCCAGGTCACCATTCCGTCCGCCAACTACCGCGCCAACCAGACCATCACCTGCACGTTGAGCAACGCCGCGCCCGCGACCCTGGCCTTGGCCAAGACGTGGACCAATGCCGCGGTCAACGACACCGCCCTGCTGTCCGGCACCGGTGGCACCAACACCGCCACGTTGGCTTCGGTCGCCGACAGCGCCGCCGAGACCGACATCGGCGCCGCGGTGCAGGTGGCGCCGGGGAACGTCATCACCCTGTCCGAAACGCTGGGCGGGGGCAATGCGCGTCCCTACACCGCCAGCGCGTGGACGTGCACCGGCGGCGCCCTGAGCGGGAACACGCTGAGCCTCACGAGTGCACACGCCGGGCAGGCGATCGTCTGTTCCGTCACCAACAGCGGGCGGGCGACCGACGTGTCGGTGGTCAAGTCGGCCGCGGTGGGCCCGGTGATCAGCGGGCAGGTGGCGAACTTCACCGTCGTCGTCTCCAACGCCGGTCCCCTTGCCGCCGATGGCGCGGTGGTCAGCGACACCCCCGGTGCCGGCCTGGACTGCCCTGTCTCGGGCAATCCGATCACCTGCAGCGCCAGTGGCGGCGCCGCGTGCCCCGGTGCAGCCTCGCTGCCGGGCCTGGTGGGGGCGGGCGTGGCGGTGCCGACCCTGCCGGTCGGCGGGACCGTGACCTTTACGGTCCCCTGCCAAGTGACGGCCAGCGGCCTGTAGGTCCGCACGCGCTTCCCAAGCGCGTTGCCCGTCATCCATGATGCGGCGTCCCGATCCGCCGCATTGACGTGATGAGTCGTACTGCCTGGGCCTGGGCGGTGGTGGTGCTGACCACCGTCGCGCTCGCCGCGACCTTCCTGGTCACCCCCCGTTTCCCCGTCCCCGTGCCCGAATCCGGGCCGCCCGCCACCCCGTTCGGATGGTCCGGGCAGTTGTCGCTGGTGGCGGGCGATGGCATGCGCGGGCTCCTGGACGGGACCGGCGTGGTGGCACGATTCGACGACCCGTGGGGCATCGTGGTGGCGGCCGACGGGATGCGCTATGTCGCCGACGCAGGCGATAACAACCGGATCCGCCGCATCGCCCCCGACGGTACCGTGTCGACCCTGGCGGGCGGACGCGAAGGATTCGCCGACGGCACCGGCGCGGCGGCCGCCTTCCATACGCCCTCGGCGCTGGCGCTGGATGGCGACGGCACCCTGTATGTCGCCGACACCGGCAACCATGCCATCCGCAAGGTCACGCCGCAGGGCGTGGTGACCACGCTCGCCGGCGGCGGTGGCCCCGGCTTCCGCGACGGGCCGGCTCGGCAGGCGCTGTTCAACGGGCCCATCGGCGTGGCCGTGGACGGCGCGGGCCGGGTCTACGTGGCCGACACCTACAACGACCGCATCCGCGTGATCGACCGCGAGGGCCAAGTGACCACGCTCGCCGGTGGCGAAGGCCCCGGCTTCCAGGATGGCACCGGCGATCAGGCGCGTTTCGATACGCCCACCGCCGTGGCAGTGGATGCCACGGGAATCGCGTGGGTGGCGGACATGCGCAACGATGCGATCCGCCGCATCGGGCCGAAGGGCGGCGTCAGCACGCTTCCGCTGCAGCCTGACCTGGACACCCAGGCCGGGCCGCGCCGTCCGCTGGCGCTGGCGCTCACCCACGATGGCCACCTGTACATCGGCGAGCTGTCCACTGGCCGCGTGATGCAGGTGATGCGCGATGGACGCTGGCGGGCGCTGGCCGGCCATCTGCCGGGGCAGCGGTTTTCGCGGACGGCAGGACTGGCCATCGACGCCGCCGGCGATGTGTACTTCACCGACGCGGGCAGCCATCGCGTGCATCGCATCGCACCGATGGCGGCGGGTGCGGTGGCCGCCGTCACGCCGGTCGGTCCCGCGCCGGACGATCCTCTGCCCGATACCGGGGGCCGCTGGCCGCTCGCGCCGCAGCACGGATGGCACGAAGTCGTGGGGACGCTGGGCGAAGTGCGTGGCGACTACCAGGGCGAGAGCCGCCACCACCTGCACGGCGGGCTCGATATCCGTGGCGATGTGGGCGCCACCGTGCTGGCCATCGCCGATGGCAAGGTGGGCAGTCCCTCGGCCGCATGGGGATTCGACGGCCTGGGCGAAGGGCTGGCCGTCGGCGCATTGGCCTACATCCACATGAAGGTGGGGCGTACGCCCCGCGGCGAACTGCTCGATCCTGCGCGCTTCCAACTGCTGCATGACCTCAGCGACGATCCTTCCCGCATCCGCGTGCGCCGCGGCACCCGCTTCTCCGTGGGGGATGCACTGGGCACGGTGAACCGCATGGCCCACGTGCACCTGTCCCTCGGTCCGTCGGGTTACGAGCGCAATGCGATCGCGTTGGGCTTCGCCGGTTTCACCGACGCCTATCCGCCGCGCATCGACGAGGTGACGCTGTTCGATACGCTGGACCAGCCTATCGATGCGAAGCAGGACGGCCGCATCGTGGTGCCGCGCGACCTGCAGGGCGTCCGCATCGTGGTGGATGCGTGGGACCAGGTGGACCGCAACCTGCCGCGCAGGCGCCTGGGCCTGCATGCATTGGGCTACCAACTGCTGCACCCCGACGGCACACCGGTACCCGGCTTCGAAACGCCGCGCATGACCATCGATTTCCAGCGCCTGCCGTCCGACGATGCCGTGCAGGTGGCCTACGCGCCGGGCAGCGGCATCACCGTGCACGGCAGCGCCGTTACCCGGTTCCGCTACAGCGTCACCAATACCGTGCGCGACGGTGCCTGGGCCGAAGGCGCGTGGCAGCCCGCTTCGCTTGCGTCCGGCGACTACCTGCTGCGCATCACCGCCCGCGACCACAGCGGCAACGAAGCGCTGGCGCGCCGCGACCTGCCGCTGCGCCTGCCCTAGGCGCGGGATCGGCGTGTCGATCGCCGCCCCTTCCGTTCGTCGTCTCCCTGAAAGCGCCGGATCGTCCGGCGCAACGCGCGACGGAGAACCCGCATGAAAGTCATGGTCCTGGTGAAGGCCAGCCCCGCATCCGAAGCCGGCGAGATGCCGGGCACCGAACTGCTCACCGAGATGGGCAGGTTCAACGAAGCCCTGGTGAAGGCCGGCATCCTGTTGGCCGGCGAGGGCCTGCATCCGAGTTCGCGCGGCGCACGCGTGCGGTTCGAGGGCAGGCAGCGCACGGTGATCGACGGCCCCTTCGGCGAGATCAGGGAACTGGTCGCCGGCTTCTGGCTGTGGCAGGTGCGCAATCTCGACGAAGCCATCGAATGGATCAAGCGCGCGCCGTTCGATGGCGGTGCGGAGATCGAACTGCGCCCGGTGTTCGAAGCCGATGACTTCGGCGACGCGCTGACGCCCGAACTGCGCGAGCAGGAAGCGCGTCTGGCAGCCGACCTCCACTCCCGCAAGCCGCAGTGAGGCGCAGCGCATGAGCACCCAGATCTTCGTGAACCTTCCGGTGCGCGACCTGCCAGCGTCCAAGGCCTTCTTCAACGCGCTCGGCTACGCGACCAATCCGAGCTTCACCAACGACGAGGCCGCCTGCCTCGTCATCAGTGACAGCATCTACGTGATGCTGCTGGTGGAGCCGTTCTTCCAGGGTTTCACCCGCAAGACCCTCTGCGATGCGCGCACGCACACCGAGGTGCTGCTGTGCCTGTCGGTCGCCAGCCGCAGCGAGGTGGATGCGGTGGTCGCCAAGGCGCTGTCGGCCGGTGGTCGTGAGCCGATGGAGCCCAAGGATTACGGGTTCATGTACCAACGCGGCTTCGAGGATCTCGATGGCCACCTGTGGGAGGTCGTGCACATGGATGAGGCCAGACCGTCTACCGACTGATGCAGCCGGTGAGGCTTCGAAGTAGATGAATGCAGTGCGCGGGGTTGCTCACATTGGCGTCGCGCGTCTTGCGAGACGTGGCAGGCTGGCGTAAAGATGCGATTCTTTCAGGCAGGAGGCCTTGCGATGATCCGAAGATCAGCGCCTGCAGGCAGGAATGGCGTTCGCTCCGCTTTCGCAGGGGTGATCGTATTGATGGTCGTGACCACAGGGTGCCAAGGCATGGCGATGACGCAGGAATCCGGGCACGTGCCCTCGGGGGGCGGAAACTCAACGAATAGCGAACCGTTGACGTTCGTGCGGCATAACTTCGGTGCGTTCTGCTACTCGACCTATGGCTGCCGGGTGACCTACAACGGGTTCACTCACATCTCCGAACCAGACGGTGTGCTCCAGCTGTCTTCAGCGTCGCTGGGCGAGAAGTACCCTGCGAACCTGGATGCGAGCTATCTCTCGGTCGGTAACTTCCCGGAACCGGCCCAAGTGGTGTGGAAGTCGAAGGATGGTGTGAAGCATTCGGCTTCCGTTGACATTGCAAGCATATTCCGGGATCAGCGCGTCCTTCATCATGTGCCCAATGGAGCCGTGGATGGTGACATCGGCGACCCCGGCATCATTCTGGAAGTGAACGACAGGACGATCAACGTCTACATGAAGGCGTTCGTGCCTACCCGGGTCCCGCAGATCCCAGGAAACGAGTACAGCCATTTCCGAGATGACCTGATTCTGGCGTGGAGCAAGACCTACTAGCGGGAAGACGCACAAGGAGCGTGGAGATGGGCGGCGATCGACATCCGGATGGCGTGGAAACCTACCCGGCAACGCGGGAAGACCTGGCGACCTACACGCAGGCGCAGGCGCAACTCGCGGCATTTCAGGCTCCTGTCCTGGTGGATGGGCAACGGAACCGTTCATATCAACCCGGTCAATCACGGCTATGTGATGCGTGCGGCGGACTGGCCATACAGTTCGATCCATCGCTACATTCGGTCAGGTACATTGCCGGAGGATTGGGCTGCAGCGTCCGAGGACGATGGTCGCATGCGGGAGGGTTGAAGCTGTTGGGTTTCGCGCTCACCCCAGCCTAATGGCCCTGATGCAGCAGGTGAGGCTTTGAAGTAAATGAATGCAGTGCGCGGCGCTGCCCACATGGGCGTCGCGCGTCTTGCGAGACGTGGCAGGCTGGCGTAAAGGTGCGATTCTTTCAGGCAGGAGGCCTTGCGATGATTCGAAGATCTGCGCTTGCAAGCAGGAATGGCGCTTGCTCCTTGCTCGCAGGGCTGGTCGCCTCAACGATCTTAACCGCAGGTTGCCAAGGTATGGCGATGACGCAGAACACGGGAACGACACCGACGACAGGGGCCGAGAAGATGGCAATGGAGTGGCCGTTGACATTCACCCAGCACAACTTCGGAGCACATTGCTTCGACACGATAGGCTGTCGGATCACGTATGCGGGCTTCACGCATGGTGTCGATCGCGAGGACGAGGTGAGTCCGCCGATGTCCTCATACAAAGGCTCGCGCGAGCAGTTGCTACGCGCGGGGAATGTCGGCAAGCGCAACTTCCCGCCGCCCGCCAAGGTGAGTTGGCGATCAAGGGATGGCGTTCCTCATGAAGCGGAAGTGGATATCAGCGAAATATTCAAGGATCGCGTGGTTCGGCATAACGTGCCGCGGGAGGATTATCGCGAGGATCTCGGCGTTGTGGATCCGGATATCGTGCTTGAAGTCAACGACCGTACCATCAACGTCTACATGCGAGCCCTGATTCCTACCAGGGCGCAACAGGCCCGGGGCGGCGCGAGCGGTTACTCACGTGACGAGCTTGTACTGGCATGGACGAAAACCTACTGACATATCTCCAAGGAGTGGAGCGTGGGCGGCGAACGACATCCCGATGGGGCACGCACGATACCGGCGACGGCGTTGGACCTCGCGAGTTTTCCTGACGCCCAGAGGCAACTCGCTGTCTCTCGGCGCCCTTGCTCCGCGATAGCGACGTGCGGGGTCACCGACTGTTCGTCGCTGCCTTCGATGGAACCGGCAACGGCATGTTCAAGGATGCACCGGGAATCACACCAATGTGGCTTATGTCGCCAAGCAGATCGATGATCTCTCGATGGCCACCTATGGGAGGTGGTGCACATGGATGAAGGCGCGATGCCGGCGGAGTGAGGTACATGAATGTACGCGCCAGATATGGGGGTGCTTCGAAGGTGAAAGCTTGCGTGCTTGCGGCTTCTGTCGTACAGAAGACGTCACGCAAGACGCGAGAGGTCTATCTGATGCAGGGCAGAAAGCCATCACCCCTTCGAGATTCGCCGCGCCACGCATACTCGCTGGCGCTGGTCTCGGCGATGATCTTTTCAACCGCAGGATGTCAGGGCATGGCGATGACGCAGGAATCAGGCAGCGGGAAGACCGTCGGCAAGATCGATAGCACGGCCACCGACTGGCCATTGACATTCGTCAGGCACAACTTCGGAGCCACGAGTTATTCGACCTATGGCTGCAAGGTGGTCTACAACGGATTCCTGCATCTGTCCGACGACGAGGATGTGTTGCAGATCTCCTCGGCAAGCGCGCATCCGGACGCGCTCAAGAAACTGTCCGCCGGCTACCTGAGCGTCAGGAATTTCCCGGGACCGGCGAAGGTGACGTGGCGATCCGCAGACGGCGCTGCTCATCAGGCGGAAGTGGATATAGGCGAGATATTCAAAGACCAGAAGGTCCTGCATAACGTGCCGAAGGAAGAGGTGCTAGGGGATCTCGGCAATCCCGACATCCTTCTGGAAGTGAACGACAGAACCATCAATGTCTACATGCGGGCATTCGTACCGACGCGGGAACTGCAGATCCCTGGCAACAAATACAGCAGGTTTCGCGATGACCTGATTCTGGCGTGGAGCAAGACCTACTGACACTTTCATCCAGGGAGAGGAGCATGGGAGGAGAACGATATCCGGACGGTGTCGGCACGATACCGGCGACAGAAGCGGACTTGGCGAGCTTTCCCGAAGCTGGCAGGCAGCTGGCGGGGTTTTCCGCCCCGGTACTGCAAGACGGCAACCGGTCGAACGACCGGTTGTTCGTTGCGTCCTTCGATGGCACCGGCAACAGCATGCTTACGGATGCGCCGGAGAACCATACCAATGTGGCCTTTATCCATGCGCAAGTGAAGGCGCTTGAGCGGCGTGCCTTGGAAGACCACGGAAGCAGCACGATCGCGGGTGGATACGTGGAAGGCCCCGGCACACAGGGAGGTTGGCGAGGCGGCGTCGACTTGGCCACCGGCGGCAGCTACGAATCCCGCATGGAGGAAATGTACCTCCAGTTCATCCAGCAGGCCTCGACGTGGCTGCGCGACAATTCCGATGCCGACATCCGCATCGCTGCCATCGGCTTCAGTCGAGGTGCCGAGCAGGCCGCCGGCTTCACCCGCCTGATCGAAGAGCGTGGCATCCAGGACCCCGCGGGCATGAATGTGGTGCGGGATCGAAACGGCTTCATCGAGCGGCTCGAGTTTACGCGCCCGCCCCTGCGCGAACCCGGCACCGTCATCCAGGCCGTCGGCCTGTTCGATCCGGTGGGTACCGGTGAGCCGCGCAACCATGATCGCCGGCTGCCGCCCTCGGTGGTGTCGGGATTTCAGATCACCGCCGAAGACGAACGACGCAACCTGTTCCAGTCCACGCGCGTGCTGGATCCCGGCGTGACCGCCGGCGGGCGCTTCCTCAACGTCACCGTGGCGGGTGCGCACAGCGACATCGGCGGAAGCTACGCGCTGGATGGTCTGTCCATCCGCAGCGGCAATCTGATGATCGACTACCTCAACGCGCTGAGCGATCCGCCCTTCCTGCAGAAACGCGAGGAACCCACCGATCCGGCGAGGAACGTCATCCATCGGTCCGAGGACCACCAGTTCTTCTACCGCACCTCCGTATACGACAAGGAGGGAGTCCGCGGCAGGCAGGAAGAGCTTGCGCCACCGACGTTGTGCAGGATCGATTGCCTCGATGCCCAGCCACGTAATGCGGCGATGGCCGAGAGCCTGCGCTGGCATCCGGTCGAGATCGGGCCCACGCCGGTAGCGGCATCGCCAGCGAACATGGTCGAACAGCTGCTGCTGGCAGCGAAGCAGGGCGACGCCGCCGCCATCGACCGGATCGGGCGCGACCATTTGCACAGCGAACAGGGGCAGGCGTGGCTGCGCGGTGGTCAGCAGCGGTTGCAGGAACTCCAGCCGATCCTCTCTGTGCTGCCGGTGGAACCACAGCGGGATCCCGCCGCACTCGCGCGCTGATCCGTTGGTTGTCGCGTCCCGTCGCCCTGCGGTTTAATCCACGCGGGGACAACGATGCCAAGGAGGCATCCATGGGGTGGGGAACA
Source organism: Pseudoxanthomonas sp. F11 (assembly GCF_037046485.1). Taxonomy (NCBI): domain Bacteria; kingdom Pseudomonadati; phylum Pseudomonadota; class Gammaproteobacteria; order Lysobacterales; family Lysobacteraceae; genus Pseudoxanthomonas; species Pseudoxanthomonas sp. F11. The sequence continues at coordinate 165,193 of NZ_JBANLZ010000002.1, forward strand.
CGGAGTGCGGGCATCCTGCTGGGATGCCTGCTGGCGCCGCTGGCGCAGGCCGAGGTGGATCTGGAGCCGTTCCTGAAGCAGGACGTGCTGGAAACGCTGAAGATCTCGCCGACCGGCGAGTACTACGCCCTGACCGTACCGCTGGAGGACCAGACCATCCTCGCCGTGCAGCGGCGCAGCGATCGTCAGATCACCGCGAAGATCAGCGCCGGCGCCGACAGCATCATCGACGATGTCTGGTGGGTCAGCGACGATCGCGTCGTCGTGTCGGTGGCGAAGAAATACGGTTCACGCGACCAGCCCTATGCGACCGGCGAACTGTATGCGACGAACGTGGACGGCTCGGTGCGCCGGCAGATCTTTGGTCGCTATGGACTGGATGGCAACGACCCGCTGCCGCGTGCGGCCGAGCTGGTCGACCCGATGCCCGACGATCCGCGCAAGGTGCTGATCAGCATGTACGCGCTGGATACCTCGATGCCGAACACGCGGCTGATGACCCTGGACGCGTACAACGGCAAGCTCGACACCGTGGCGACGGCCCCCATCCGCCGCGCCGACTTCGTCGTGGATGCGACGGGCCAGGTCCGCTTCGCGCTGGGTGCGGGCGAGGACAATGCCAGCAAGCTCTATCACCGCGCCACCAGCGACGCTCCCTGGACGCTGATCAACGACGAGAACACGACGCAGCGTGTCGAAGTGCCATGGGGCTTTGCGCCCGACGGCCGCACGGCCTACCTGCAGGTCGAGCAGCGCGAGGGGCCGGACGCGATCGTGGCGCTGGATACGGTGACCGGCGAGCGCACGCAGGTACTCCGCGATGCGGTGGTCGATCCCTACCGGATCATCCGCGCCCCGGGCGGTCGCACGCCGGTGGGCAGCTTCTTCATGCACGACAGGCTGCGCACGGCGTTCTTCGACGAAACATCGGAGACGGCGCGCCTCTACCGCAAGCTCGAGCGGTCGTTTCCGGGTCATTCGGTCCTGATCACCTCGGGCACGCGCGACGGCAGGCTGAAGGTCGTGCACATCTGGAACGACACCAGTCCGGGCGACTTCTACCTTTTCAACACCGAAACCAACGCGGCCGACCTGATCTTCAGCCGGCGCAGCTGGTTGGATCCGGCCACGCTGGCGCCTAGCGAATCGGTCGCGTTGAAGGCGCGCGATGGCCTGCCGCTCCATGGGTACCTGACGCGCCCCCGCGGCAGCCGCGGTCCGCTGCCGTTGGTGGTGATGCCGCATGGCGGACCGATCGGCATCTTCGACCGCTGGGAGATCGACGACGAGGCGCAGATGCTGGCGCGCGCCGGCTACGCCGTGCTCCGGCTCAATTTCCGCGGCTCGGGCAATTACGGGCGCGCGCACATGCAGGCCGGTGCACGCGAATGGGGCGGGGCGATGCAGGACGACCTCACCGATGCCACGCGCTGGGCGATCGAGCAGAAGATCGCCGATCCACAGCGCATCTGCCTGTACGGCGCCAGCTATGGCGGCTATGCGGCACTGATGGGCGTGGCCAAGGAGCCGGCGCTGTATCGCTGCGCGGCCGGCTACGTGGGCGTGTACGACCTGGAGTTGATGCACCGGCAGAAATCGCGCCATGCCAAGTGGCTCGGCAACTACATGGACGACTGGGTGGGCGACGAGCGCGCGGCGCTGGCCGATATCTCGCCCACGTCATTGACGACGAAGATCCGTGTGCCGGTCTTCCTCGCCGCGGGCGGAAAGGACGAGATCGCCCCGCAGGCGCACACCGAGAGGATGGAAAAGGCGTTGAAGGCGGCGGGCGTGCCGGTGGAAGCGCTGTACGTGCGCACCGAGGGGCATGGCTTCTACGCCGAAGAAAACCGCCGCACGTACTACAACCGGCTGCTGGGGTTCCTGTCGCGCCACCTCGGCGGCGCGGCGGCCAAGTGACGCCCGCTCAGGCGCCCACGCGCCTGCGTACCGCTTCGAAATCGCGCACCGGCCGCACCTCGATGCTGCCGGTGCCGATCCACGGGAACTCCTGCGCGATCTTCACCGCCTCATCCAGGCTGTCGGCCTCGATCAGGTTGTAGCCGCCCAGGATCTCCTTGGTCTCGGCGAACGGGCCATCGACGACCTGTGTCCTGCCGTCACGCACACGTACGGTGCGTGCGGTGCTGCCGTGCTCGAGCTGCTGCGATTCGAGCAGCGTGCCCTGCGCCTTCAGTTCGTCGGCGTGGGTGATGCAGCCGTGCATCATCTGGTCGAACGCACCGGCAGGCAGCGCTTCGAGCAGCGTGTCGTCGGTATAGATCAGCAACAGGAACTTCATGCGCCCTCCCGGCGAGCCGTGCAGGCCGGGATTGTGCCACGCCCTCGTGATGGACGGCGCCACGGCCGCGGCAGGCGCGGCGACGCGCTCACTCGGCGGCGGGCGAGCGGTACCAGGCTTCCACGGTGCCCTTGATCTTCATCGTCATCGGGTTGCCGCGGCGATCCTTGGACTTGCCGACCGGTACGCGCACCCAGCCCTCGCTGATGCAGTACTCCTCCACGTTGTCGCGCTCCACGCCGTTGAAGCGGATGCCCACGCCACGGTCCATCGCCTGGGCGTCATGGAAGGGGCTGCGGGGATCGGAGGCCAGGCGGTCGGGAGGGGTATCGGACATGGTCGTGCATCGTGCGGGCGGAAAGGCGACAGGATACCCGAAGCGCGCCGTTCACCACGCCACGCGGTTGCGGCTGCACACCAGGACGGCCTGCAGCGTCAGCCTTCCCTGGCGCGGATCGGATGCCAGCCGGGAGGGGTCGGCGATGGCCGGCGCGTGGAAGGCCGCGCCGTCGTGGATGAGCAGCCGGTTCCAGCGTGCCGGCACCGTGCGCACGTGGGCGAAATACGCGCTGCTCGCATGCGGAAAGCCTGCGGCGATGGCATGGCGTTGGGAGAACGCGTCCGGCGACAGCGCGTCCGCATCGTGTTCCAACTGCTCGAGCGCCTGTGCCGACACGCGCGGGGCGAAGAAATGCGTGCCACCGAGGGTGGCGTCGTGGAACAGGAACAACTCCGCCACCGCGATGCACTGCTCCGACGTGAAGGTACGCTCGCGCCGCGGAATCCAGTGCGTGGGTGCCAGCACCGCTGCCGGGGATGTCAGCAGCGCCAGGCGGCTGGCGCTGCGCAGCACACGGCGGGCCCCCAACGCGCGTCTGGCGTGATCGCGGAAGACATCGTGCAGTAGGGCGGTGAATGCCTCCGGCATCCGCAGCTGCACGCCGGGGAACACGGCCGGCGGTGCCGCCTGGAAATCCTCCCGGTACGCCTGCGCGAACGCCGGCAGCCGTTCCGGTGCCAGCAGGGCGTCGTCGATGACGACGCAGGCAGCATGTTCGCCAAGGGGCAGGTACTGGACCTGGGGATGCGGGTTGAACATGGCGCGGCCTCCCCGGCATGCGGCCAGGCGCGCCGGCACCGCCACGATAGACCGCCGCGCGGGCGGAAACAAAGAACGCCGGGGCGGCCCACCACGACCGCCCCGGCGTGTGCTGCCGTCGAGGAATTACGGCATCAGCACCTTGTCGACCACATGGATCACGCCGTTGCTGGCCTTCAGGTCGGCCGTGGTGACCTTGGCCACGTTGCCCTTGGCATCGGTCAGCGTCACGCCGCCGTCGGCCACCTGGGCCTTCAGCTCGCCACCCTGCACGGTCTTCAGCGTGGCGGTGCCGCCACTGGCCTGGATCTGCTGGGTCAGCGTGGCGGCGTCGACGTTGCCGGGCACCACGTGGTAGGTCAGCACGGCGGTCAGGTCGGCCTTGCTCTCCGGCTTGAGCAGCGTATCCACTGTGCCGGCCGGCAGCGCGTCGAAGGCGGCATTGACGGGCGCGAAGACGGTGAACGGGCCTGCGCCCTTCAGCGTGTCCACCAGTCCCGCCGCCTGCACGGCGCTGACCAGCGTGGTGTGGTCGGGCGAACCGATGGCGGTGTCCACCACGTCCTTCTGCTCGACGGCGGGCGTGGTGGCTTCGGCGGGGGCCGGGTCGCTGGCTTCAGCCACCGGCGTGGGGGCCGCGCCGGCTTCGGCGTCGGCGGTCTTCGGCGAGCATGCGGCGGCGGTGAAGGCGGCCAGCAGCGCAACGGAAAGGACGGTGCGATTCATCGGGATCTCCTGGGTGGTCGGGTGAGGTGTCGGAACTGCGGCAAGACTTACGCGCCGCCCTCACGCGCGGATGCATCACATGGCTTTAATATTCAGCCAGCCTTGACGCCGCCGGATCGCCCCACGCCATGACTGCGCCCGACCACGAATTCGATCCCGACGACAACTTCCGCCACGCCTTCGACGACGAAGACGACATGGACCTGGACGACACCGAGGCGCTGGTGTGGAACCTGCTGGTCCTGATCAATCCGGGCGACGAGGAAACCGCACTGCGCCAGTTCGCCGCCTACCGCGACGCCACCGGCGATGCGGGTGCCGAGCCGGACCAGGTGCTGTGGGCCGTGAAGGACGCGATCGACTGGACGTCCGGCTTCTACGTGGACTGGAAAGACGCCGAGACCTTCATCGACTGCGTCAACCAGCTGGCGGCGCGCTACGCCATCGAGATCGACTGGGGCGGAGACCCCAGCGACGAGGACTTCCTCGACGGCACCGATGTGCCGGCCCTGATGGCCACCGCCTACGACCGCCTGCGCGAACACGGCTATACGTTGTGGAACTGGAACACCGGCGGCGATGCCTACGCCGGCTGGATGGCGCTGCGCCGCGACGACGACGGCATGCAGCAGCTGGCGGCCGTGATGGGCGTGGAGATCCGCCCGGGCAGCGACGCGTTCTGAGCGCAAGCGTGCCCATCGCGCACGCGCTAGACTCCTGGCATCCCGCGGTGTCCAGGCCGACCTCCATGCGCGTGCTGCTGGCCCTTCTCGCCTGCCTGTTGCCGTTCGCCGCACCTCTCGGGTATGCGCAGGACGCCACGACGCTGCTGGCCCCGTCCAAGCCCCGGGTGTCCGAGGCCATCGCGCTGGCGGACATCCCGCACCGTGCCGATACGGATGAACGTTACGCGGAGGAGGTGTCGCTGCGTGCCGCGCGTGCGGATCCGCTGGGCAGGCTGGTGCCCCGTCTGGCGGCGATCGAGCAGTCGGTGGCGCAGAAGAACGGCCTGTTCGCCTATGGCGAACTGCGCACGCTGCCGGTAGTGCGGCTGGAGAGCATGGAGCGGCACTGGAAGTTCGATGCGCGCCAGTACGCCCGCTGGCGTGCCGACATGCAGGCATCGGTGGCGCCGTATGCGCAGGACGCCGCCGAGCTGGCGCTGCGTCGCGCCGATTGGGAGCTGACGCGGCGGGCGATGTCACCGGACAGCACGCCGGCCGCGCTGAGCGCGCGCGTCGAGGCGGTCGCCGCGCGTCTACAGCAGGCAGAGCAGGCGCTGTCGTCGCCGCTGGCCGAACAGATCGGGCTGGGTCGCCGGGCCAACCTGCTGGCCGCACGGATCGAAACAGGCCAGCGCGCCGTGGAGGACGCGATCGACCATGCCGACCGGCGCCTGTTCCGCCTGGATGCGCCGCCGCTGTGGCGGGTCCAGGACACCGGCACGCTGCGCCAGGGCGTGAGGGACAGCCTGACGCGCGGCCTCCAGTCGGAGAACAGTTTCGTCGCCCAGTACGCCGCGGCCGACGTGGGCAACCAGCGCGTGCTGCATGTGCTGCAGCTGCTGTTGCTGCCGGTGCTGCTGGGGGTGGCCTGGCGCCACCGGCGTCGTGGCGTGGATCCGGCTGCGGTGCTTGCGACCGATGCCGAACTGCGGGTGATCCGCCGGCCCATCTCCACCTGGCTGCTGCTGTCCATGATCGGCGTGCTGGTGTTCGAGCCCAATGCGCCGCTGTTCGCCCACCAGATGGCGATGCTGGTGGCGCTGGTGCCGGTGCTGCGCCTGCTGCCACAGCAGGGACGTCGCCTGCTGGGTCCCTGGCCGTACCTGGCGACGGCTTTCTACCTGCTGCAGCGGCTGTCGGTGCTGCTGATGGCCAGCGACTACCTGTACCGCCTGTACTGCCTCGTGCTTGCGATGCTCGCGTTGGCGGTCACGGCGTGGCTGCTGTGGCGTTCGCGCGGGCAGCGCTTCGCCGGGAAGACCGGGCGTGCCGGACAGCTGGTGCACGGCCTGGGCTGGGCCGCCGTGGTCGTGCTGATGGTATCGATCGGCGCGAACGTGCTGGGCAATGTGTCGCTGGCGGAAATGCTGGTGTCCGCCACTATCGAGAGCGGTTACTTCGCGCTGGTCCTGTATGCGGCGGTGACCGTGTTCGAAGCGCTGCTGCGCCGGCTGGGCGCACGCAAGGAGGTCAGGCGGCTGTGGCTGATGCGCCGCCATGGGGGCACGTTGCTGGAATCGTTCGCGCGCTGGGCGAGGGTGGCGGCGGTCGTCGGCTGGATCGCCTACACGATGACCCGCTTCCGCATCTTCCGGCCGGTGTACGACACGGCCAAGGCCGTCGTCACGCATCGCTTCGAGTATGGCGAGCTGTCCATCAGCCTGGGTCATGTGCTGGTGTTCTGCATCGGCGTGGTGCTGGCCGTGTGGGTCGCGCGGACCCTGCGTGCGCTGCTGCGCGAGGAAGTGCTGCCGCGCATGGCGCTGCCGCGCGGCGTGGACAACAGCGTGGCGTCGCTGAGCTACTACGTGCTGCTGCTGGTCGGCCTGTTGGCGGCGCTGTCGGCCGCGGGCTTCAAGATCGGGCAGCTGGCCTTCCTGTTCGGCGCGTTGGGCGTGGGCATCGGCCTGGGCCTGCAGGACGTGGTACGCAACTTCGTCTCCGGCCTGATCCTGATGTTCGAGCGGCCCGTGAAGCCGGGCGATGCGGTGGACATCGGCGGTACCGCCGGCCGCATCCGCGCCATCGGTATGCGCGCCACCACGGTGCGCACCTACGACGGCGCCGACGTGGTGGTGCCCAACGGCATGCTGTTGTCGGACAAGGTGACCAACTGGACGCTGGTCGACCAGAACCGACGCGTCGACGTGGACCTGGGCGTGGCCTACGGCTCGGACGTGACGCGGGTGATGCAGCTGCTGCAGGAGACCACGCGCACCACGCCGGGTATCGCCGACGATCCGGCCCCGGCGGTGCTGTTCACCGGCTTCGGCGCCAGCTCGCTGGATTTCGCCATCCGCGCCTGGACGCGTCGCTTCGACGACTGGGGCACGACCCGTAGCGAACTGATGACGCGCCTGTACGCCGCGCTGACCACCGCCGGCATCGAGATTCCCTTCCCGCAGCAGGACCTGCACCTACGCACGGTGTCCGAGCAGGTGCTGCATTCGCTGGCACGCTCACCTTCGCCGCAGCAGGACTGCACCGATGGCGATACCTGATCCGGAAACCATACCGCGCCCCTTGGGGACGTCCGACATCGGCCTCATGCGAGACATGCTGCGGATGTTCGGGCGGGCGTTCGACGACATGCCGACCTACGCCGACGCCCAGCCGGACGATGCCTACCTGGCCCATCTGCTGGGCAGCGATACCTTCATCGCGGTGGCGGCGCTGCAGGGAGGGGTGGTGGTCGGCGGACTGGCTGCCTACGTACTGCCGAAGTTCGAACGTGCGCGCAGCGAGGTCTACCTGTACGACCTGGCGGTGGCGGACACGCACCGCCGCCGCGGCATCGCCACGGCGCTGATCGCGGAACTACGCCGCATCGCCGCCGCGCGGGGCGCCTGGGTCGTGTTCGTGCAGGCGGATTACGGCGACGACCCTGCGGTGGCCCTGTATACCCGGCTGGGCACGCGCGAGGACGTGATGCACTTCGATATCGCGGTGGAGTGAGCCGCAGCCGTGTCGAAGCCGGCCCGGATCGTTCGTCGCTGTGGGGACTGTCCTGGAGACCCGAGATGACCCCGCCCTTCGATGTCCGGCGTATCGACCACCTCGTTCTGCGCGTGCGCGACCTCGCACGCAGCATCCGTTTCTACGGCGAGGTGCTGGGTTGCCCTGTGGAGCGCCGGCGCGAACACCTGGGCCTGGCGCACCTGCGTGCAGGCACCTCCATGATCGATCTCGTCGACGTGGCGGGAAAGCTGGGTGCGCGGGGCGGAGCGCCGTCGGGCGTGGAAGGGCGCAACCTCGACCACCTGTGCCTGCGCATCGATCCTTTCGATGAAACGGCGCTCCGAGCGCATCTGGCGCGTTTCGGCATCGCGCCGGTGGGGCCGGCGGAGATCAACTTCGGCGCGGAAGGCGACGGATTGTCGCTGTACTTCCAGGATCCCGACGGCAACACGATCGAGCTGAAAGGGCCTGCCTCACGGATGACCGGGGTCGGGCGCGGTGGCGACTGGGGCGGATGAGGCGACCGCCTGCACGGGCGCCTGCGGCATCGCGGTGTCGGCATCCGGCGAAGGCGCACCCGGCGACAGCAGCCGGCCTTCGCCCTGCAATGCGTCCTCAGCCGCCTTGGTCATCACCACGATGCTGATGCGGCGATTGATCGGATTCTGCGGGTTCTGCTTGTCGAACAGCACCGACGAGGACAGCCCCACCACGCGCGACACCTTGTCCTCGTGCATGCCGCCGGCCACCAGCGCACGACGTGCGGCGTTGGCGCGCCCTGCGCTGAGTTCCCAGTTGGTGTAGTCGCGGCTGGAGGCGTATTGCGTGGTGTCGGTATGGCCGGTGATGCTGATGTGGTTCGGCACCTGGTTGATGAAGGTGGCCAGCTCCGCGAGGATCGCCTGCGTGTACGGCTTCAGCACGGTCCCGCCCAGGTCGAACATCGGCCGATTCTGCTGGTCGACGATCTGGATGCGTAGGCCTTCCGGCGTGAGGTCCAGCAGCAGCTGGTCCTTGAACGGTTCCAGCGCCTGGCTCTTGCCGATGGCTTCCTCCAGCGCCTGCATCAGCGATTCCAGGCGCTGCTTCTCCTCCGCCTTGCGCTGTGCCTCGGACGCCTGCTGCGCATCGCCGGGCGGCTTGGCGAAAGGGTTGTCGCTCTCGCCCTTGGGCATGTCCATGGTGCCGCCGAGCTTGATCATTGACGTGCTGGCGCCACCGGGGCCGGCGGGACCGGGCGCGGGCGAGAAGCTCTTGCCGCTCAGCGGACTGGGATTGCGGAAGTACTCCGAGATCGCCGCGCGTTCCTTGTTCGTGGTGGCGCCCATCAGCCACATCACCAGGAAGAACGCCATCATCGCGGTCACGAAGTCCGCATAGGCGACCTTCCACGAGCCGCCGTGATGGCCGCCGCCGGCGACCTTCTTGACCCGGCGGACGATGATGGTGGGGCGCTGTTCGCTCATTGCCGCGGCCTACTTGTTGGCCTTCAGGTGCGCTTCGAACTCGGCGAACGGCGGACGCACGTCCGAGGGCAGCGTCTTGCGCGCGAATTCCAGCGCCACCGCCGGGTTGTAGCCGCGCAGGCAGGCCAGCAGCGCGGTCTTCACCGATTCGTACATGCGGCTGTCCTGTTCCACCTGCGCCTCGATCGCGGCCGCCAGCGGCGAGACGAAGCCGTAGGCCAGCAGGATGCCGAGGAAGGTGCCGACCAGCGCGGCGGCAACGTGCGCGCCGACCGCGGCGATGTCGCCGCCGATCGAGCCCATCGTCACGATGATGCCCAGTACCGCGGCCACGATGCCGAAACCGGGCAGGCCGTCGGACATCTTCTGCAGCGCATGCGCCGGCGCCATCGCTTCATGATGGTGCTTCTCCAGTTCCAGCTCTAGCAGCGGTTCCAGTTCGTGCGGTTCGATGTTGCTGCCCACCATCAGGCGCAGGCACTCGGTCAGGAAGTCGAGCAGATGATGGTCGCCGAGGATCTTGGGGTACTTCTGGAACAGCGGGCTGTTGGTCGGGTTCTCGATGTGCTCTTCCAGCGACATGAAGCCGTCGCGGCGCGCCTTGTTGAGCATCTCGTGGATCAGCGTCAGCACGTCCAGGTAGTCCGAGGACTTGTATTTGGCGCCCTTGAACACCGACAGCGTGGCGGTCAGCGTGCCCTTGACCACCTTGGTCGGATTGCTGGCCATGAACGCGCCCAGCGCGGCGCCGCCGATGATGACCAGTTCGAACGGCTGCCACAGGGCGCCGAGCTTGCCGTGCGAGCCCAGGTAGCCGCCGATCACGCTCAGGGTGACGATGATGAAGCCGACGATGATGAGCATGGCGACACGGGCGCAGGGAGGGGTTTCCTTAGGATCGGCGCGGCCACCGGTTTCTTGAGGGGCGACCGTTCGTCGGTGCCCGCCCCGCAGTGACCTTCGGCAGGGTTGACTACAGTTGTCGTCACGGGCATGTTGACGACAACTGTAGCCACAAGGCGATCCCATGCCCGGCAAGGCCCGCAAGTCCATCGGCGACCAAGAACTGGCGCTGCTGCAGCACCTGTCCGAACACGGCGAGGCCAGCGTAGGCGAGGTGGCCGCTACCTTCGGCCAACCGCGCGGTCTGGCCCGCTCCACCGTGCTGACGATGATGGAGCGGCTGCGGGCCAAGGCCTACCTGCGTCGTCGGCCCGTTGACGGCGTGTACCGCTACGCGCCGGTGGCCCAGTCGGACGATGTCATGCGCACGGCAGTGGGCAGCTTCGTCGAGAAGACCCTGCAGGGATCGCTGTCTCCCTTCGTCGCATGGATGTCGCAGCGCTCGGAAGTGAGCGATGACGAACTGGCCGAACTCGAGGCCCTGGTCGCCAACCTGCAGTCCAAGCGGAAGGAGGGCTGACATGGATCTCGTCGCACTGGCCGATGGCCTCCTGTCGCGACTGCTCGCCGTCGGGCTGCAGTCGTTGTGGCTCGCCGCCCTGGTATGGGCGCTGTGTCGCTACCTGCCGCGACTGGATGCGCGCACCCGGGCCTGGTTGTGGTGGCTGGTCGCCACGCAGATGGTGGTGGGCCTGTTATGGCATGCGCCGGTCGCGCTGCCCTTGCTGCCGGCGGAGCCGGTCGCCCCGCCGGTGGTGCTGGCCGTGGCCGCCGAGACAGCGACGTACGTTCCACCCTCGACGACCGTCGCGTCGGTGCCGGCGATGCAGGCATCGCGGACCGATACCGGCGTTCTGCTGATGGCGGCCTGGTTGGCCGGCGTTGCGGTGATGCTGACGAACACGCTGCGCCACGCCTGGCGCCTGCGTGGACAGGTCCGGCGCGCACGTCCGTGTCGCGACCGCCGCGTGCAGGCGCTTTACCGCACGCTGGCGCAGCGGCTCGGCGTCGTCGCGGCGCCCGCACTGCGGCTCAGCGACGACATCGACTCGCCGATGCTGGCCCGGCCCTGGCGTCCGGTGCTGATGCTGCCGGCCTCCGGCCTCGCCACGATGAGCGACGACGACCTGCGCATGGCGCTGCACCACGAACTGGCGCACCTGCAACGCCATGACCTCTGGTGGGCGTGGATGCCGGCGCTCGCGCAGCACCTGTTCTTCTTCCATCCGGTCGCGCACCTGGCCGTGCGCGAGTACGCCTTCGCCCGCGAAGTCGCCTGCGATGCCGCCGTGTTGCAGGACGAACAGCACGCTCCCCACGACTACGGACGCCTGCTGGTGAAGCTGGGCGTCGCCACCGCACCTTCGCCGGCACTCGCCGGCGCTTCCCCCACGTTCCGCATCCTGAAGAGGAGACTGCTCATGTTGCAGCACACCGTTTCCCCGCTGCGCAGCAGCGCGATGGCCCTGATCCTGGGTGTCGTGCTGCTGGGCGTGGTGCCGTACCGCGTGATCGCCAGCAGCACGCCGGTGGCGGCGTCCGCCGTGGCCGCACCGGTCGCACCTCAGCCGAAGACCGCCGCCATGCCCGCCACGCACGCGGCACCCCGCCCCATCCGGGTCGCCGATGTGCGCGACATGCCGGCGCCGCCGGCACCTCCCGCCCCGCCGAAGGCTGCGCCCCCGCCGCCCCCGCCGCCCCCGGCCCCGCCGATGTTCGGCGACAAGGTCACCGGAGTCCTGAACCTGGGCGGCACACGCGGCGGTGATGCCTATGTGCTGATCGACGGCGACCATGTGAGCATGGCCGGCAGCAGCGACGACATCCGCACCGCGAAGGCGGCGCAGCGAGGCGATGAACCGGTGCTGTGGCTGCGTGAGGACGGCAAGCAGTACCTCGTGCGCGATCCGGCCACGCTGCAGCGGGTGAAGGAAGCGCATGCGCCGGTCGCCGCACTGGGCGAGCAGCAGGGCCGTCTGGGCGAGCAACAAGGTGCGTTGGGCGCGCGCCAGGGTGGCCTGGGTGCGAAGCAGGGAGAACTCGGTGCGAGGATGGCCGCCATCGCGGCCGAACAGGCAGCAGCCGGGCTGCAGGGTCGCGAGGCGCGCCAGGCCGAGACCGATCGCCGAATGAAGGCGCTGGCGGAGGAGCAGGACGCGCTCGCCCGTCAACAGGAGGCGCTGGCCCGTCAGCAGGAACCGCTCGCACGGCAACAGGAAGCACTGGCGCGCCGGCAGGAAGCCGCGAGCGAGAGCATGCAGCGCGAGGTCGCGCGCCTGCTGCATGACGCCATCCGCAGCGGCAAGGCGCAGCGCCTCTGACGGAGAGGTTCAGTCGTCCGTGCGCAGCCCGCTCCACTGCGAGCGGGCGAGGCGGATGACCGCGCGGACCTGGTCGCGGTCGCGATGGCGCGAGATCGCGATCGCGCCGAGCCGCAACGCCTGCTCGCGCAGTTCCTCGGTCAGGTCGTAATGCGCGCCGCTGCGTTTGTCCTGGAAGGCGCGCCGCGGCATGCCCAGCCGTTCCGCCATCGCGTGCAGTTCGTCCAGCGTGTCGGCCATCAGGTGGGCCCAGCGCCGGCCACGCCACAGCGTGACCGCGTCGTCCACGTAGACGCTCATCGCGGGGCGGTGGCCTTCGGCGGCCGCACCATGCGGTCCATCAGGTGCTCCAGCGTGGCCGCCAGGTCGCCGCAGCGGCCCATGTGCACCGGCGAGGTCTGGATGATGGAGCTGCGCTTGGCCGTGAGCCAGTGGAAGCGCGCACGCGGCGGCAGCAGGCCGATCGGTGCGGCCGCTTCGCCGCCGCGGCAGATCGCCGGGATGGTATCCAGGTGCCGACGCAGCGATTCCAGGTCCAGCGTGGGATCGAGTGCGAGCAGTCGCGCTTCGTCCAGCTCGATGCGCGCCTCCAGGAACTTCGCACGCTCGCACGACAGGATGATGCCGACGTTGACGAACTCCTCGCGTTCCACGCGCGGGACGACGCGGATCACGGCGTAGTCGTAGGTGTCATGCGCGCGCACGGATCGCCTCCTGCACGAACGCATCGCGCTGCGCCACACGGCGGACCAGGTATCGGACGTACGCGGCGCGCTGCGTCGCCGGATCGCCGAACCCATCGGGGCCCTGCAGCCACGCATCGGGTACGTCGGCGACGATGCCGGCGATCATGGCTTCGGTCAGCATGGCCGCCATGCTGCCGTCGATCTCCGCCAGCCGAGAGGCCCACCGCAGCAGGACGTGGTCGCGGATCAGGGGGAACGGCTTGCCGGCGCCGGAGGTATCGCCGTCCCAGCCATGATGGAAGTACAGCGCGGCGCCGTGGTCGATCAGGTACAGCCGGCGGTGCCACATCAGCAGGTTGGTGTTGCGCGCGGTGCGGTCGACGTTGCTGATGAAGGCGTCGAACCAGACGATGCGCGACGCCAGCTCCGCGTCGGGCTGTTCGGCAACGGGGTCGAAGTTGACCGCGCCCGGCAGGTAGTCCATCGCCAGGTTGAGCCCGGCGCTGGCCTTGATCAGGTCCTGGATCTCCGGATCGCCTTCGGTGCGCGCGAGATCGGCATCCAGTTCCATCAGTGCCAGGTCCGGCATCGGCAACGCCAACGCCTTCGCCAGTCCACCGGCGATCACTTCGGCCACCAGTGCCTTCGGGCCCTGGCCGGCGCCGCGGAACTTGAGTACGTAGAGGCCTTCGTCGTCGGCTTCCACGACGGCGGGCATGGAGCCGCCTTCGCGCAGCGGGGTGACGTAGCGGGTGGCGGTGCGGAGGGGAAGCGTCATCAGGTCGCTAGGATAGCGCGCCGGCGCGGGTGGCTCTGCTCGAACGCGTCACGCCCATGCGCCTCAACAGCAGTAGACCTGACGCTCGAGGCGGCGCCCTTCGAGCGGCAGGCGGACGTGCGTGTCGGGCGACACATGTGCCCGGTTCATGACAGGCGGTGGCCGTCACCCCGCCGCGCGCGACTCCGCGCCGCCGCGCTGCAGCGGATCGGGCAGCGGTTCACCGTTCGGCGTGAAGGCCAGCGATACCGAGTTCAGGCAGTGGCGTTCGCCGGTCGGGGGCGGCCCGTCCGGGAACACATGGCCCAGGTGGCTGTGGCAGCGCGCGCACACGATCTCGGTGCGGACCATGCCGTAGCTCGTGTCGCGGATGCGGCCGATGTGCGCCTCGTCCACCGGCTGGAAGAAGCTCGGCCAGCCGGTGCCGGAGTCGAACTTGGCGCTGGACCGGAACAGCGGCAGGCCGCACAGGCGGCAGGTGTAGACGCCGTCCTGCTTGTTGTCCAGGAACACGCCGCAGAACGGCGCTTCGGTGCCGTGCTGCAGCAGCACGCGGCGCTCGTCTTCGCTCAGGCCGGCGATCAGCGCCGTGCGCTGCGCATCGGTGGGCGGGGTGAGGTCGAAGGCCGTCATGGACACGCTCCGCGGGAAAGGGTGCCCACGATATGGTGCCGACTGTTGCTCGTCACAACCTGTGCCGGTGCCGGTGCCGGCGGGCGGCGTATCAGGGCGTGCCCGTCAGCGCGGCATTGCCCTTGAGTTCCTTGCGCAACCAATCGTCGATCATGCGCTTCTCATGGCGCAGGCTGTCGTTGCTGTTGATGTTGCTGCCCATCAGAAAGCCATGGTCCACCAGCTTGCGCTCGCCTTCGGCCAGTACCTGCCCATCAGGCCCCTTCACGACGAAGCTGAGCGTCATCCGCGGCGGGTAGATGTCCTTGACGATGCGGATGTCCTGCATGTCCGGGCGCACCGCGGGCTCGTACCGGCCCGCACGGTCGATGTCGGTGATGGTGACCTCCATCGTCTGGCCGCGTGCCAGGCGCTGCCCGGCCTCGTCCCGCAGGTAGCGGGCCAGCTCCACGACCCAGTTGCCCTGCGCGGATTCCCAGCGGTTGCCGCTGAACTTGATCTCGCTGAACTGTGCCGGGTCGGTCCACTGGACGCTGACCGCGCCACCGTCGGTGGGCAGACTGCGTGGAATGTCCGGGTCGGTGACGTTCTTCGGCCTCGCCTGGCCGGGCAGCGCGGCGGCCAGCGCGATGAAGGCGGTGAGCAGCAGGGCGGGGGCTTTCATGGCCGGTCCTCGGAAATGTGACGCATCGATTGTGCGCCCGCGCGCCGAAGCCCGGCAACGCGGCGGGGGCCGGGGCTTACGGCGCGTTCAGCGGGCGCTGACGGACCTTAGAGGCCGCGCAGCCGTTCGACGTCGCGGACTGGCGGCGCGCCGAACATGCGGCTGTACTCACGGCTGAACTGGGAGGGGCTTTCATAGCCCACGCGATGGCCGGCGCTGGCGGCGTCCATCACCTCGCTGAGCATCAGGCGACGCGCTTCCTGCAGGCGCAGCTGCTTCTGGTACTGCAGCGGGCTCATCGCGGTGACCGCCTTGAAATGATGGTGCAGGGCCGACGGGCTCATGTGCACCTCGCGGGCGATGTGGTCGATCCGCAGTGGCTGCGCGTAATGCTGGCGCAGCCAATGGATCGCCTTGGCCACGCGCTGGCCCTGGCTGTCTGCGATGCCGATGTGGCGCAACATCGCGCCCTGCGGGCTGCACAGCACGCGGTACAGGATCTCGCGCTCCACCAGCGGCGCCAGCAACGGGATGTCCTGCGGCGCATCGAGCAGCTTCACCAGGCGGATCGCCGCCTCCAGCAGTTCCACGCTGCTGGGGGCCAGGCACAGGCCGCGCGACGGCGGTGGCAGGGGGGCCCTTGCCGACTCTGCCTCGGTGACGAGTTCGGCGATGGTGGACGGGGAAAGCTTCAGCACCAGGCACAGGTAGGGTGCGTCGGGGGCCGCTTGGGTGACCTGGGCGGTCACCGGCAGGTCGACCGACGCGACGACGAAGCGGCTGGCGTCGTAGTCGTAGACCTCGTCGGCCAGGATCGCGCGCTTGGCGCCCTGCACGATCAGGCACAGGGCGGCTTCCTGCACGCCGCGTGTCGGCAACGGCATGGGGGCGCTCAGCCGGGAGAAATGCAGCGCGGGAATCGTGGTGGCGTGCAGGCCGTCTTCGCCGGTGGATCGTTCAATCAGGCCGGCCAGTTCGCGCAGGCAGGCTTCATGGGCGGGCGTGTTGTCGGGCATGGATTGTCCCTGTGGTGCGAACGCGGGGGAGGGAAACGAGTCTACGCAGCGCCGAGGTGGATGGCATGGCGCGGAAGGCGCCTGGGCAGGATCGGGCAAGGATCGTGGAGGAATCCGATATCGGGCAAGCGCCATCGGCGCCCAGACTGCGCCCCTTCCCGACGCAGCCCGCGCCGGGCTTCCCCCCACGAGGTGTCCCATGTCCGGAATCCAAGGAAAAGTCATTGCCATCACCGGTGCCAGCAGCGGCATCGGCGAAGCGGCCGCGCGCGAACTCGCCCGCCGCGGTGCCCACGTCGTCCTCGGCGCGCGACGCACCGACCGGCTGGAGCGGCTGGTCGCCGAGATCACCGCTGCCGGCGGCAGCGCGCGCTGCCATGCGCTCGACGTCACCCGCCTTGAAGACGTGCAGGCGTTCGTGGCGTTCGCCCAGGCCGAATACGGCCGGCTCGACGTGATCGTCAACAATGCCGGCGTCATGCCGCTGTCGCCGCTGGCCGCGCTGAAGATCGACGAATGGAACCGGATGATCGACGTCAACCTCCGCGGCGTGCTGCACGGCATCGCGGCGGCTCTGCCAATCATGCAGGAACAGGGCAGGGGGCAGGTCATCAACGTGGCCTCCACCGCGGGCCATCGGGTGTGGCCCAGCGCGTCGGTGTACTGCGCCACCAAGCACGCGGTGATCGCGCTGTCCGAAGGCCTGCGCCAGGAGCACGACAGGCTGCGCGTCACCGTGGTGTCGCCCGGCGTGACCACCAGCGAACTGGCCGAAACCACCACCGATGCCGGCATCAAGGCGTGGCTGGAGGATTTCCGCCAGGTCGCGATTCCCGCCGAGGCCGTGGCGCGCGCGATCGCCTATGCGGTCGAACAGCCCGACGATGTGGACGTCAGCGAGGTCATCGTGCGGCCGGCCGCCAGCCCGAACTGACATTTCGTCGGCAGGCAACAAAGTATTCCACGCCCAGGGGTTGCCGCCCGCGGAACGGGGGAGTGCAATGGCGCACTCCCCCGCTTCTGGAACTCTCCCCATGGAATACCGTTACCTCGGCGCGTCCGGCTTCCGCGTGCCCGTCCTCTCCTTCGGCACCGGTACCTTCGGGGGCCAGGGTGCGCTGTTCAGTGCCTGGGGCAGCACCGACGTGGCCGAAGCGCGCCGCCTGGTCGACATCTGCCTCGACGCCGGCCTGACCATGTTCGACAGCGCCGACGTCTACTCCAAGGGCGCTGCCGAAGAGATCCTCGGTGAAGCGATCAAGGGCAGGCCGCGCGATGCGCTGATCATTTCCACCAAGGCCACCTTCCGCTTCGGCGACGGCGAGAACCAGGTCGGCTCTTCCCGCCACCACCTCATCAACGCCGTCGATGCAGCGCTCAAGCGGCTTGGCACCGACTACATCGACCTGTTCCAGCTGCATGGCTTCGACGCCCGCCCGCCGGTGGAGGAAGTGCTGTCCACGCTCGACACGCTGGTGAAGGCCGGCAAGATCCGTTACCTCGGCGTGTCCAACTTCTCGGGCTGGCACCTGATGAAATCGCTGGCCGCCGCCGACCGCCACGGCTGGACGCGCTACGTGGCGCACCAGGCGTACTACTCGCTGGTCGGCCGCGACTACGAATGGGAGCTGATGCCGCTGGCCGCCGACCAGGGCGTGGGCGCGGTGGTGTGGAGCCCGCTGGGCTGGGGTCGCCTGACCGGCAAGATCCGCCGCGGCCAACCGCTGCCCGAGAACAGCCGCCTGCAGTCGCAGACCGCGAACGATGCCGGCCCGCAGGTCGACCTGGAGTACCTGTACGACGTGGTCGACGCACTGGACGAGGTCGCGCAGGAAACCGGCAGGTCGATCCCGCAGGTCGCGCTGAACTGGCTGCTGCAGCGCCCGACCGTGAGCACCGTGGTGATCGGCGCACGCAACGAAGAGCAGCTGAAGCAGAACCTCGGCGCGGTCGGCTGGAACCTCACCCCGGAGCAGGTCGCGAAACTGGACAAGGCCAGCCAGCGCCCCAAGCCGTACCCGTACTGGCACCAGGCCGGCTTCGCCTACCGCAATCCCACGCCCGTCTGAGTGCACCGCACGGTGCCCCCCTTGTAGGAGCGACGTAAGTCGCGACCGCGCCAATACCCCGTGCAGAAACAAGAACGCGCAGCAGCGCGCCCTGATGAGAAACCATCGGCTTTCTGTGGGCGACCAGGTGCGCGGTCGCGACTTACGTCGCTCCTACAGGGTGGGCCTGCTACATTCGCCTTCTCTTCATTCGACTTCCGGATACTCCATGCGCCTGTGTGTCCTTGCCGCCGTCCTGTCCATCGCCTGCATGCCCGCGTTCGCCGCGACGACCTACGTGAAGGCCGGCCGCCTGCTCGATGTCGAATCCGGGCGCATGCTGACCGACCAGGCCATCGTGATCGAGGACACGCGCATCACCGCCATCGGTCCGGCCGCGAGCACGTCGGTGCCGGCCGGCGCGACGGTGCACGACCTGTCTGGGAAAACCGTGCTGCCCGGGCTGATGGATGCCCACGTGCACCTGCATGGCGACGCCGATCTGCAGGGCTACCGGCGCCTGGCCATCTCGCTGCCGGCGGCGGCCATCAAGGGCGCCAAGAACGCGCGCACCACCCTGCTGGCCGGGTTCACGACGGTTCGGGTGCCCGGCTCGCCCGGCTACGCCGACGTCGCCTTGCGCGATGCCATCGCCAATGGCGAGGTCGAGGGTCCGCGCATCCTCGCCGGCGGCGTGGCCATCGGCATCACCGGCGGGCACTGCAGCGACAACAACCTGCTGCCGGCCGAATACAAGGCGGTGGGCGACGGTGTGGCCGACGGTCCCTGGGCCGTGCGGCAGAAGGTGCGGCAGGACGTGAAGTTCGGCGCCGATTTCATCAAGACCTGTTCCACCGGCGGCGTGCTGTCCAAGGGCACCGAGGTCGGTGCGCCGCAGTACTCGCTGGAGGAACTGAAGGCGCTGGTCGACGAAGCGCACGCGCTGGGCCGCAAGGTCGCCTCGCACGCGCACGGCGCCACTGGCATCCGCAATGCATTGCTCGCCGGCGTGGACTCCATCGAGCACGCCAGCTTCATCGACGACGAGGGCATCGCGCTGGCGAAGAAGAACGGCACCGTGCTGGTGATGGACATCTACAACACCGAGTACATCCTCGGCGAAGGCGAGAAGGCCGGGTTCCTGCCCGAGTCGCTGGAAAAGGAACGCCGCGTGGGCGCCACCCAGCGCGAGAACTTCCGTAAAGCGCACCAGGCCGGCGCCATCATGGGCTTCGGCACCGATGGCGGTGTGTATCCGCATGGCCTCAATGCGCGCCAGTTCTCGCGCATGGTGCAGTTCGGCATGACCCCGCTGCAGGCGATCCGCTCGGCCACGCTGGTCAATGCGCGGCTGTTCGGTATCGACAAGGAGGTCGGCGTGCTGAAGCCCGGCTACTACGCCGACCTCATCGCCGTGGACGGCGACCCGCTGCAGGACGTGGCCGTGCTGGAGAACGTCGGCTTCGTGATGAAGCAGGGTCGTGTGTACAAGCGCGACTGACGCCCTGTCAGTCTTGCGTCGCTATTCCATCATTCGGACACAAGGATATCGCTCATGGGCATAGTGGCGTGCTTGGCAGGCATCGGTCGGGCGACGATCGATCGCCTCAAGGAGGATCCCGACCTCGTGGAGGGCTACCTCTACCCGGACGATGGCGAAAGCGAGCCGCCGAACTGCATCGATCTGGATAAATCGTGGCACTGCATCCATTTCATGCTGACCGGCCAGGCCGAGGACGCCGAGCCGCCGCTCGGATGGGCTGTGGTGGGCGACGAAGAGGTGGGAGAGGATACTGGCAACGGACCTGCACGCGTTCTGTCTCCCGAACAGGTATCGAAGGTCTCTTCCGCCCTCATTGACGAGGAGGCTTTCAGGCGCCGCTTCGATCCGACGAGCCTGGCGCAGGCCAACATCTATCTGCACGAGATGTGTGTCCGCGATGGTGACGATGCGTTGGACTACATCGTGGACAACTACCGCGGCCTGGTCGACTTCTACCGCAACGCCGCTGCGCGCGGCGATGGCGCCATCCTGTGGTTCTGCTGATACGAGTGCTGGAGTGCTGCTTGTGAGTGAACCCGTGAAGATCGATTTCGTCTCCGACGTCGCCTGCCCATGGTGCGCGATCGGCCTGGCGTCGCTCGAGCGTGCCATTGCCGCGGTCGGCGGCGGTCTGCGGGTGGAGGTGCGCTTCCAGCCGTTCGAACTCAACCCGGACATGGGCCCGGCGGGCGAATCCATCGCCGACCATCTGGGACGCAAGTACGGGCTGGACGCGGAACAGCTCGTCCAGAACGGCGAAGCGCTGCGCCAGCGCGGCGCGGCGCTGGGGTTCCGGTTCGACCTGCAGAAGCGCGACCGTATCTACAACACCTTCGACGCGCACCGCCTGCTGCACTGGGCGGGCGAGCAGGGCGCCGCACCGCAGCTCGCGCTCAAGCGCGCGCTGCTGCAGGCGTATCACGGTGAAGGACGCAACGTATCCGACCTCGATACGCTGGTCGCGATCGTCGAAGCGACAGGACTGGATGCGGCCGAGGCCCGCCAGGTCCTGGATACGGGCCGTTTCGCAGCGGAGGTCCGCGAGCGCGAACGCTTCTACCAGCAGCAGGGCATCCGCGCGGTGCCGGCAGTGATCTTCAACGACCGCCACCTGATACAGGGCGGCCAGCCTGCGGACGTGTTCGAACAGGCACTGCGTCAGCTGTCGGGGATTGCGGCGTAAGAGGATCAGCCGTGACGGGCCAGCAGGACGGACTCGTTGCTGGGCATTTCCACCACCACGGCGGTCGGGATGCCATGGTGCTGGTGCAGGGTGGCGGCGAGCAGCTTGGCGCTTTCGCGCGCATCGCCCAGGTTGTCGAACCAGTTGCGGCCGTACTGGCCTTCGTAGAGTTGCCAGCCCTTGTCGTTGGCGGCGATGGTGAACAGCAGGCGGGGCATGACGGACTCCGGTCGACACGCCGGGCAGGGAACCGGCGTGCAGACTGTGCGCGAATGTGCCAGTTATCACATTCGGCGGAAGTCCCGGATCCGCGTAGGAAAAGTCCTACGCGGCTGTAGGTGTGAGGCCCTGCCTCAGCGCAGCAGGGGCTCAAGGGCCTTCCAGACATGGTCGCGCAGCTTGGGTTGCGCGCTCGCGACCGGGTGCAGGTTGTCGGCCTGGTAGGCGTTGCGGTCCAGCGCGATGGGTTCCAGCAGGAACGGCAGCAGGGCGGTGCCGTACTGCTTCGCCAGTACGCTGTAGTTCTGCTCGAACCCGCGCGTGTAGTCCGGTCCGTAGTTGGGCGGCATGCGCATGCCCACCAGCAGCACCTTCGCCTTGCGTGCCTGCGCGGCCTTGATCATCTTTTCCAGATTGGCGCGCGTCTGCGCCAGCGGCAGGCCGCGCAACCCATCGTTCGCCCCCAGCGCGATGACCACGACGGCGGGCTTGTGGCGTTGCAGTTCCGCCGCGATGCGCGCCGCGCCGCCGGCGGTCGTCTCGCCGCTGATGCTGGCGTTGACCACCCGCCATCCCGGCCGGGTCTTGCCGATCCGGTCAGCGGTCAGGGCCACCCAGCCCTGTGCCGGCGACAGGCCATAGGCGGCGGACAGCGAGTCGCCCATCACCAGAAGCGTGCGTGCGGCCTTCGCGGGTGCGGCCTGCGCGGTCTGCGCCACGACGGGACGTGCGAATAATGCGACGAACAGAAGCAGGACCAGGCCCGACGCCCATTGCATGCGCGCGCGTCCGGCCCCATACCTGCCTGAATAACGAAACATGCGAACCGTGCTCCCGATGATCCACGAAATGACCGACGAGACGATCATGGCCGACGCCAGCAGACTGCAGACTGAAGCCCACGCCTCCGCCCGCGCCGTCCTCGACGTGCAGGGCCTGGGCAAGCGTGTGACGCTGCCCGGTGGCGAACTGACGATACTCGAGGATGTGGGCTTCCGCATCGGCCCCGGCGATACCGTGGCGATCGTCGGGGCATCGGGGTCGGGCAAGAGCACGCTGCTGTCCCTGCTGGCCGGACTGGATGTGCCCAGCACCGGCTCGGTGACGCTCGATGGCGAGCGCATCTCCGCCATGGACGAGGACGGCCGGGCACGCGTGCGCGGCGAGAAGGTCGGCTTCGTGTTCCAGAGCTTCCAGCTGCTGCCCTCGCTGACGGCGCTGGAGAACGTCATGCTGCCGCTGGAATTGCGGGGCGATGCCGACGTGGAAGGGCCGGCGCGGCAGATCCTGCAGAAGGTGGGCCTGGGCGAGCGCCTGGCGCATTACCCGCGCCAGCTGTCCGGTGGCGAACAGCAGCGCGTGGCATTGGCGCGTGCGTTCGTCACCCGGCCGTCGCTGCTGTTCGCGGACGAGCCCACCGGCAATCTCGACACCCACACCGGGCAGGCGATCATCGAGCTGCTGTTCGCGCTGAACGCCGATGCCGGCACCACGCTGGTGCTGGTCACGCACGACGACCACCTGGCCGCGCGCTGCCAGCGCCTGCTCCGGCTGGATGCCGGACGCCTGCAAGGTGCGGCCGCATGAGGACGCTGGCACTGGCCTGGCGCCAGCTGAGGCGCGACCTGGCTGCGGGCGACATCCGCATCCTGTTCGCCGCGCTGGTGCTGGCGGTGGTGGCGGTGACCTCGGTGGGCTTCGTCACCGATCGCGCCGAGCGCGCGCTGGCCATCGAGGCGAACCGCCTGCTGGGCGGCGACGTGGTGGTGCGCGGCGATGCGCCGCCCACCGAGGCGCTGCGTGCGCTGGCCGCGGCACCAGGCCTGCGCGTGACCGAAACGCAGGAGCTGCAGAGCATGATCCGCGCCGGCGAGTCGCTGTCGCTGGGCGACCTGCGCGCGCTGGGCGAAGGATTTCCGTTGCGCGGCAGCTTCCGCATCGTCGATCGCGCAGGTGCGGCCGAGCGAGATGCCCGTGGCATCCCCGCGCCGGGCACGCTGTGGATCAGCCAGGCGGGCGCAGAAACGCTGGGCGCGAAGCCCGGCGACACGATCGGGATTGGCACGCGTGAGCTGAAGCTGGCCGCACTCGTCACGCAGGAACCGGATGCGGCCCTCGACTACTTCAATGTCGCGCCGAAGGTCTTCCTCAACCTCGCGGACTTGCCGTCCACCGGCCTCGTGCAGGAAGGCAGCCGCCTGCGCTATCGGCTGGTCGTTGCGGGCGATGCGGCCGCGGTCGAACGCTTCACCGCGGCCGTCAAGCCGCAGCTCGCGCGTGGCCAGCGCATGGAGACCATCCAGGATGCGCGGCCGGAGGTGCGCTCCGCGCTGGATCGCGCCAGCCGCTTCCTCGGCCTGGCGGCGCTGGTGTCCGTCGTGCTGGCGGCGGTCGCGGTGGCGATGGCCGCGCGGCGTCACAGCGAGCGTCACCTCTCCGGCACGGCGGTGATGCGGTGCCTGGGCGCGCAGCAGCGCACGCTGGTGGGCATCCATGTCGGCGAACTGGTGCTGCTGGGACTGGCGGCCTGCACGGTCGGCGTGCTCATCGCGTTCGGCCTGCAGTGGGGCATCGGCCGCTGGCTGCAGCAGTCGCTTCAGATCGACATTCCCCCGGCGGGCCTCATGCCGGCACTGCAGGGCTATGGCGTGGGCATGATCGTGCTGCTCGCCTTCGGTGCGCCGCCGGTGCTGGCGCTGCGTCGCGTGCCCGCCCTGCGCGTGCTGCGCCGCGACCTGGACCGCACCGAACCCAGCGCGTGGCTGGTCGCGCTGACCGGCTTGGTCGGCCTGGGCGCATTGCTGTGGTGGAAGGCGGGTTCGCCCGCGCTCGGCACCGCGATGCTGGTCGGCATCGTCGGCACGCTCACGGTGCTGGCCCTGCTGGCGTGGCTGCTGATCCTGCTGGTGCACCGCATACGGTCGCGCCTGCGCGGGAGTCTGCGCTATGGACTGGCGAACGTCAGTCGCCGTGCCGGCACCTCCATCGCGCAGGTATCCGCATTGGGCCTGGGCCTGATGGCATTGCTGCTGTTGACCTTCGTGCGCACCGACCTGCTGGACCGCTGGCAGCTGGCGCTGTCGGCCAATGCGCCGAACCGCTTCATCATCAACGTGCAGCCGGACCAGGTGGACCCGGTGAAGGCCTTCATGCAGGCGCGCGGGTTGTCGGCGGTCGACCTCTACCCGATGATCCGGGGCCGTCTGGTCGAGCTCAACGGCAAGCCCGCCAGCGGCGCCGACTATGAAGGGGCCGACGCGCGTGCGCAGCGTCGCGCGGACCGCGAGTTCAACCTGTCGATGGCCGCGACCCTGCGCGACGACAACAAGGTGACCGCGGGCGAGTTCTGGACCGATCGCATGCCGTCGTCGCCGGAGCTGTCGGTGGAAGAAGGCTTTGCCGAAGACCTGGGCTGGCAACTGGGCGACCGCGTCGCCTTCGACATCGCCGGACAGCGTTTCGAGGGCCGCATCACCAGCCTGCGCAGCGTGGACTGGGAGAGCTTCCGTCCCAATTTCTTCGTCATCGCTTCACCGGGTGCGCTCGACGGGTATTCCGCCAGCTATATCACCGCCGTCAGCGTACCGTCGGGCGACGCCGCCTTCACCCGCGAACTGGTCAACCAGTTCCCCAACCTGTCGGTGGTCGATGTGGAGGCCGTGCTGAACCAGGTGCGCAGCACGGCCGAACAGGTGTCGCAGGTGGTGCAGGTGGTGTTCTGGTTCTCGCTGGCGGCGGGCCTGCTGGTGCTGATGGCCGCGGTGAGTGCCAGCCAGGACGAGCGCCTGCTCGAAGGCGGCGTGATGCGCGTGCTGGGCGGCAGCCGTCGCCAATTGCGGCTTGCGCAGGCCTCGGAGTTCGCCGCCATCGGCCTGCTGGCGGGGTTGGTCGCCGCCATCGCGGCCTCGATCTTGTCCGGTGTGGTCGCCACGCAGGTGTTCGACCTGCCGTGGAAGGCGAACTGGCCGCTGGCCGCCATCGGTGGCGGGCTGGGCATGCTGGCGGCACTGGGTGCGGGGCTGTTCGCCACCCGC
Organism: Pseudoxanthomonas sp. F11; assembly: GCF_037046485.1. NCBI lineage: Bacteria > Pseudomonadati > Pseudomonadota > Gammaproteobacteria > Lysobacterales > Lysobacteraceae > Pseudoxanthomonas > Pseudoxanthomonas sp. F11. Next base: position 190,497 of record NZ_JBANLZ010000002.1, read on the forward strand.
AAGGTGCTGGATGCGCCGCCGTCGGTGACGCTGCGCGAACTGCAGGGCTGAAGCATGCCGGCGATCGTCGGGTGCGATGTCGCCGTCACGCCGACGCAATCCGACGGTCGCACCGATGCATCCGGAGATTTCCACGATCCTCCCGTCTCGTCCGGTTCTGGAGGATGCGGGTGATCGAGTGCCTTAGAATGCGGCGACAACATCTCCTGTACGCCGCGTCGTGGCCTCCAAATTCTCCGATCCCGCTCTCGATGCCTTGATGCTGCCGTTCGCGCAGGGCCTGCTTTCCTGGCCATCCGGGCCGGTGCTGTTCCTGCGCGCGCGCGATGGCGCCGCGCTGCGCCAGTTCCCGTTATCGCAGCTGGTATGCGAACAGAGTTTCCGGCCCGACGCCGAACTGCTGGAGCGCGCCGGGCTGCGCGTCGTCGCCGATGCGGCAGCCGAAGAGACGCGCTACGCCCTGGTGCTGGTGTTGCCGCCGCGCCAGCGCGAAGAAGCGCGCGCACTGCTGGCGCGCGCCGTACAACTGGCCGCGCCGGGGGGCGTGGTGGTCGCCGCGATGACCAACAACGAGGGCGCGAAGTCGGGCGAAGCGGACCTGAAGCTGCTCGCCGGCCTGGCGGGTACGCTGACCAAGTTCCATTGTCGTACCTTCTGGACGCCCCCCCTCGGGCAGAGGGCTGACGGCGCCTTGCTGGCGCAATGGTCGGCACTGGATGCGCCGCGCCGGATCGAGAACGGCCGCTACCTCAGCCGTCCCGGCGTCTTCGCCTGGAACCGGATCGATCCGGCGTCCGCGCTGCTGGTCGAATGCCTGCCGACGGACATCACCGGGCACGGCGCCGATCTGGGCGCAGGATGGGGATTCCTGTCGCTGTCCCTGCTGGCGCGCAATCCCGGCATCACCGCGCTGGACCTTTACGAGGCCGAGGCGCGCGCGCTGGCGTTGGCGAAGGAGAACCTGTGCAGCGCCGCGGGTTCGGCGCGCCTCGACTTCCGCTGGCACGACGTGACAGGGGGGCTGCCGGACCGCTACGACTTCATCGTCAGCAATCCCCCGTTCCACACGCAGAGCCGTGCGGACCGCCCGGACATCGGGCAGCGCTTCATCACCGCCGCGGCCGCCGCGCTGAAGCCGGGTGGCCGGTTGTGGCTGGTCGCCAACCGCCACCTGCCGTACGAGCAGACCTTGAACGACCAGTTCGGCGAGGTGCGCGTCGCCGGCGAACGCGATGGCTTCAAGGTCATCGCCGCGGTGAAGGCGAGGCGTTGAGCCCATGAAGATCGTCAAGCACATCGCCAACCTCGGCTATGGCAGCCGCAAGGACGTACAGTGGATGTTCCGCGAGGGGCGGATTACCGACGCCGCGGGCGAGGTGCTGTATGCCGACGATCCGGTCGACCATGACAACATCCGCGTGGATGGCGAGCCGCTGGATCCCGCGCCGGGCGTGGCGATCCTGCTGCACAAACCCGTGGGCTACACGTGCTCGACCAAAGACACGGGCCGCATCGTCTACGACCTGTTCCCGTCGCGCTTTCGTGAGCGTTCGCCGGTGCTGTCCACCGTGGGCCGGCTGGATCGCGAGACCAGTGGCCTGCTGCTGCTGACCGACGATGGCGGGTTACTGCACCGGATCATCTCGCCCAAGGCCAACCTGCCCAAGGTCTACGACGTCACGTTGGCGCAGGACCTGCGCGGTGACGAAGCCGCGATCTTCGCCAGCGGCACGCTGATGCTGGAGTCGGAGCAGACGCCGCTCGCGCCGGCACGCCTGCACGTCATCGATGCGCGCCATGCGCAGCTGACGCTCACCGAGGGTCGCTACCATCAAGTGCGCCGCATGTTCGCCGCGGTCGGCAACCATGTCCAGGCGTTGCATCGCAGCCGCATCGGCGGGCTGACGCTGGGCGACCTTGCGCCGGGGCAGTGGCGCCTTCTCGATCAGGGGGATCTCCGTCAGCTGTTTGGAGCCGAGGCATGAGTCGGGCGGCATTGCCGTTCACGCCCATGGCGGTGGTCTTCGACATGGACGGGCTGATGCTGGACAGCGAACGCGCCATCATCGCGTGCCTGGCGGAGGCCGCTCGCGAACGAGGACACGACCTGCCCGAGATGCTGTGGCTGTCGATGGTGGGCCACAGCGAAGCCGTCTGCCGCCACCTGCTGGACGAGGCGGTGGGCGAGCTGGAACGCGTGCAGGTGCTGCAGCGTTCGCATGCGCTGTACGACGCGGTCGTCGCGGCAGGCGTGCCGCATCGTCCCGGCATCATCGAGATGCTGGAATTCCTGCAGGCGCGCGGGATTCCACGCGCGGTGGCGACATCGACGCGCCGTCCGCTGGCGCTGAGGAAGCTGGAGGCCGCGGGCCTGCTGCCCCGGTTCGATGCGATCTGCACCAGCAGCGACGTCGAGCATCCCAAGCCCGCGCCGGACATCTACCTGCTGGCCGCGGCGTCGCTGGGCGTCGACCCGGCGCAGTGCCTGGTACTGGAGGATTCCCCCACCGGCGTGCGTGCCGCGCTGGCCGCCGGCATGCATCCCATTCAGATCCCGGATCTGCTGGAGCCGGACGATGTCGTGCGTGCGCTCGGCCATACCATCCTGCCGTCGCTGGACGATGCGCGTCGGCTGCTGGAGCGGCGGTTGGCCGGTGAGCTGATGTAGGAGCGACGTCAGTCGCGACCGCACGGCAAAATCCGACCCGTTTTCTCGCCATCTCCCGATGTCGCTCCGGCGATGTAGGAAACCATGCTCGCAGGCATGGATCAATCCGCACACCATCGTCCTGCGCAGGGTCATGCCGGTCTCCGTCGTGGGCGCAGGTCGATTGCCGGGCACGTCTACCTGGTGACCTTCGTCACCCGTGATCGACGACCGTTGTTCTCGGATCCGGCCATGGCTCACGACATGGCGCGCGCGATCACGGACAAGCGACTGTGGTATCGCTCGCGCCTGATGGCCTGGGTGCTGATGCCGGACCATTGGCATGGACTGATCGAACTGGGAGCGATGGAGACACTTCCTGTTTGTGTCCAGCGGTTGAAAGCCAATACCTCCCGATCTTTCCGGGTCGGGCGGCAGCATGACGGTGTCTGGGCTCCCGGCTTCCATGATCGTGCGATGCGGTCCAGCGATGATCTCAGGGCCGCGGCGCGCTATGTGATCGCAAATCCTCTGCGCGCAGGACTGGTCGATGAGATTGGAAAGTATCCGTACTGGGATGCCGTGTGGCTTGGGAACGGGTGCCTTGCAGACCGTCCTGAGCGTTGATGGCGTCCGGTCGCGACTGGCGTCGCTCCTACAGAAAGCACAAAGCGTCGTCAGTCCGCAAACAGCTTCGCCCAGCCCGCATGCCCCAGCGCATCCAGCGTCTTCACGTTGCGTTCGACGATGACGTCGGCATCGGGGAAGGCTTCCACGGCGCGGTCGATGCTGGCTTCGCGCAGCAGGTGCAGGGTGGGGTAGGGCGAACGGTTGGTGTAGTTGCTGATGTCGTCGGGCATGGTGCCGGCGAACTGGTAGTCGGGGTGGAAGCTGGCGACCTGGATGACGCCCTGCAGGTCCAGCGCCTCGACGGCGGCGTCGGCGTTGTCGAGGAAATCGTTGTAGTCCAGGAAGTCGGTCAGCACGTCCGGATGCACGATCAGCGTGGTGTCGACCTGCTCGGGATCGGCATCGCGCAGCAGTACCAGTTCCTCGGCCAGTTCCTCCAGCAGGGCTTCCGGCGTGCTGGCGTCGCTCAACACGAAGCGCACCTGCTGCTTCACGTACACCGCTTTGGCGAATGGGCACAGGTTCAGCCCGATCACTGCCCGCTCCACCCAGCGGCGGGTGGCGGCGATGGGATCGGGCACGCCGTTGGCGGCGGCAGGCGAATCAGTCACGGAAGTTGTCGAACTGCAGGGGCAATTCGAAGTCCGTCTTCTTCAGCAGTGCGATGACGTCCTGCAGGTCGTCGCGCTTCTTGCCGGTCACGCGCAGCTTGTCGCCGTTGATCTGCGCTTCCACCTTCAGCTTGGCGTCCTTGATGGTGGCGACGATCTTCTTGGCCAGCTTCTGCTCGATGCCCTGCTTGACCGTGATCTTCTGACGGGCGCCGGCCAGGTTGGTTTCCACGTCGCCGAACTCCAGGCAGCGGGCGTCGATCTGGCGGGCGATCAGGCGGGCGCGCAGGATGTCGGTCATCTGCTTGAGCTGGAAATCGCTGGGCGCCGACTGGGTGATCAGCTTGTCTTCCAGCACGAATTTCGCTTCCACGCCCTTGAAGTCGAAGCGGGTGGAGAGTTCGCGATTGGCCTGGTCCACGGCGTTGGTCAGTTCGTGGATGTTGACTTCGGAAACGACGTCGAAGGAGGGCATGGGGGAATTCCTGTCCGGTTCGACGCCATTCTACCGTGCCGCCCTCGCGGCTGAGCGCTGGCCGGCGATAATGGCGCATGCCTTCACGCCCCTCGCTCGCCTCCGCCGTCCTGCTCATGCTGGCCGCCGTGCTGTTGTTCGCGTTGATGGACGCGGGATTGAAGCTGCTTTCGTCGCAGTACCCGCCGCTGCAGGTCGCGGCATTGCGCGGGCTGTCCTCGCTGCCGCTGGTCGCGATCTGGGTGTTGGCCACGGTGCCGGCCCGCTCGTTGCTGCGCGTGCACTGGCCGTTGCACCTGCTGCGCGGCGCGCTGGGTATCGCGATGATGGCCGGGTTCGTGTACGGCTTGCGCACGATGCCCTTGTCGACGGCCTACGCGATTACCTTCGTCGCGCCGCTGCTGGTCACGGCGATGGCGGGCCCATTGCTCAAGGAGCGGGTGGGGGCGGGCCGCTGGATCGCGATCGTCATCGGCCTGGTCGGCGTGTTCGTGATCCTGCGCCCGACCGGCGAAGGCATGCTGACCGGCGGCGGGCTGGCGATCCTCATCGCGGCGGTCTGCTATGCGCTGGGTGCGGTCACCGTGCGCATGCTGGCGCAGCGCGACAGTACGCAGGCGATGGTGTTCTGGTTCGTCGTGCTGCTGTCGCTGGGTGCGTGGCTGCTGGCGTTGCCTGCATGGAGGCCGCTGCAGCCCGCGCACGGCTGGATCATCGCCGGCGTCGGCATCTCCGGTTCGCTGGCGCAGGTGGCGCTGACCGAGGCCTTCCGTCGTGGCGAGGCCTCGCTGATTGCACCGCTGGAGTACACCGCGCTGGTATGGGGCGTGCTGCTGGACGTGGCCTTGTGGTCGGTGCTGCCGGATGGCGTGACCTGGATCGGCGCGGGCATCATCGTGGCCAGCGGACTCTATCTGTTGCGGCGCGAGAAGGTCCACGTGGAGGCCGAACATCCTTGACGCGCGATGCGGCATGATGCGCGCATGCCCATCGTCCTCGTCCTGCTGTTCGTATTCCTGCTGCTCGCACTGTGGGTGGTGCTGTTGCCGCTCTCGCTGTGGCAGCGCTACCGCTACGGGCGGGCGCGCCGCATGGCCCGCAGCTGGCTGCTGGCGCTCAATGCATGGAGCCTGCTGGTGTCGGTGGCGATCTTCGTGGCGGTCAGTGCGCTCGGCCTGTTCTGGTGGCCGGACAGCCTGACAGGCGCGGGGGTGGGGTTGGGTGCAGGCAGTCTGCTCGGCCTGCTGGGCGTGTGGCTCACGCGCTGGGAGGTCGCACCGCAGGGCGTCTTCTACCAGCCCAACGCCTGGCTGGCCCTGTTGCTGGTCGCCATCGTGGCCGGGCGCATCGTGCTGGGGTTCGTGCAGATGGCGCAGTACTGGCAGAGCGGTGGCCTGCCGGCGACCCATGCGCTGCTGAGCGGGCATGGCAGCCTGCTGGCGGTGGCCGGCCTGCTGCTCGGGTACTACCTGGTCTACGCTTGGGGCGTGAAGTGGCGTGTCGCGCGCCTGCAGCGCCTGCGCGGTCACGGCATGCGCTGATCCATCCGCCCTGAAGAAAAGGCGGCGGGCCCGGAAGCCCGCCGCCGTATCGACGCGATGGTGCGATGGATCAGAAGCGTGCGCCGATACCCACACCCACGACCCACGGGTCGATCGTCAGTTCTTCGCCGGTGCCCTGGCCGGCCACGCGCACGCCGGCATCGCCCTTCATGTAGCGGGCATCCGCACGCGCAAACCAGGTCTGATTGATGTTGAAGTCCACACCCGCGGTGGCGATGGCGCCCTTGGCGGTCTCCAGGCCGACGTGCGCACCGTCGCCGCCGATGGTCTCGTTGCTGAAGTTGGACTCGTAGTAGCCCAGGCCCACGAACGGGCGCATCACCTGATCAGCGGTGCCGAAGTGGTACTGGCCGCTCAGCGCGATGGGCTGCTGGTCCACGGTGCCGATCTTGCCGGCGCCATCGGCGCGCACACGGTGGTTGAACTTGTCGGCGGCGCCCCACAGCTCGACGGCGATGTTCGGGGTCGCATACCAGCTGGCGCTGATCACCGGCGCGACGTCGCCGTCGACCTTCAGGCCGGGCGCGGGATCGCGATCGGGCTTGAGGATGGCGGCGCCGCCGACCACGGCGAAGCGCTTGCTGGCGGCATCGGATGTCGTGTCGGTTGTTGCATCCTGCGCCAGGGCAGGCATGGCAATGAGGGAAGCCAGGGCAATCGTGAGGGTACGAATGGATGTCATGCAGGAATCTCCTGTTTTGTTTTCTTATGTCCCCTCCGTGCGGTGCGATGCGTGATGCGCCGTCGCCGTCAGGGCGAGCGCACCGTAACCACCCCTGCATGAATATCGCCTGCTGCGCGACGTGAACCGATCGCAAACGCAGCGGGAATTCCCTCCTTCTGCACCTCCATTTCACGGCGTGTGCATGTCGCTGAGCGCAGGCGGCATCGCCGTTCAGTGATCCGAGCGATATCCGGCGCACCGACGGAGCGACGTACGGCATGACGCGGAGCCCGCGGCTGCGCTACTGTTCGCGCACACGGAGTGGCCAGCATGGCGAGCAGCAAGGCGAAGACGGTCGACGATTACCTGACGGAGCTGCCTGAGGGCCGCCGGGCCGTGGTGTCGGCGGTACGCGACCTGGTCAACCGGCATGTTCCCCCAGGCTACGTCGAGGCGATGAGCTGGGGCATGATCAGCTGGGAGATCCCGCTGTCGCGCTATCCGGACACTTACAACAAGCAGCCGCTGTCGTATGTCGCGCTGGCCGCACAGAAGCAGTACTACGCGCTGTACCTGATGGCGTGCTACGCCAACTCCACCCAGGACGTGGCGCTGCGCAACGCGTATGCGGATGCCGGCAAGAGGCTGGACATGGGCAAGAGCTGCCTGCGCTTCAAGGCGCTGGACGACCTGCTGCCCGAGGTGGTCGGCGGCGTGATCGCCTCCACGCCGGTGGACGCGCATATCGCACAATACGAGGCCAGCCGCGCACGGAAGTGACCCGGCGGCATATCGGCGATCCCCGTCTCCCTCCAGCGGAAGTCCGCACGCCCCGAGCGCGTTGCGCTGCTGCATCGGCCTTGCCGCCCTGTACGGTGGCAAGGCGTGAGGGGACGAGGGCGTTGGCGTATCGTGTCGTCCTTCCACCGCACGAGATACGATATGAATGCGACCGGCGTGGCTCTGGCCCTCTTCATCGGCATGTTGCTGCCGCTGCAGGCGTTGATCAACGCATCGCTCGGCAAACAGACCTTCGGTCCCGTGTTCGCCTCGCTGGCGTCCTTCATGGTCGGGACGGGCGTGCTGCTGGCGTGGTGGCTGCTGACGCGACCTGTGTTCGTGCCTGCGGCGCTGGCGAAAGTGCCGTGGTGGGCCTGGATGGGGGGCGTGATCGGCGCGTTGTTCGTCGCCTCGGCCACCCTGCTGGTGCCTCGCCTGGGCGCGGCCTCGTTGATCTGCCTGGTGGTGGCCGGGCAACTCGTGGGCTCGGTCGTGCTGGACCATTACGGCGTGCTGCACGCGCGCCAGCCCGTCGATGCGCTCCGCATCGTGGGACTCCTGCTGGTGGTGGCGGGTGCCGTGCTGGTGGTGAAGCCGTGGCAGGCCTCGGGCGGCTGACGCATGGAAGAAGTGCTGACCGGTCTTCCGCCGGTGGTCGCGTCCGATTGCCGGGTACTGATACTGGGGTCCATGCCGGGTGCGGCCTCGTTGCAGGCCGCCCGCTATTACGCGCATCCGCGCAACCGCTTCTGGCCGTTGATGGCCGCGCTGGCCGACGTTCCGGCAGAGGCGACGTATGGCGAACGGCTGGTCGCGCTGCAGCGGGCCGGGATCGGCCTGTGGGACGTGATCGGCGAATGTCGGCGCGCCGGCAGCCTGGACAGCGCGATCGTGCGCGGCAGTGAGCGGGCCAATGCGCTCGTGCCCTTGATCGTCTCGTTGGGCCAGCTGCGCGTGATCGCGTTCAATGGCGCCACGGCGGCGTCGCTGTTCCGCCGCCACATCGAGCCGCAGTTGCCCGAGCTCCGCCAGCCCGTGCAGCGCATCGCGCTGCCTTCCACCAGCCCGGCGCACGCCGCGATGGGGCTGGAGGCGCTGCGGGAGGCCTGGAGCGTGCTGGCGCCGTGGCGGGAGGGCTCAGCCTACGGCGGGACGGGGCTGCGGACGCAGGCGTAGCCAGACGGTCTGCACCGCCAGCACCAGCGCCACCACGACCGCCACGAGCGCGGCAGTATCGCTGCCGGGGAGGCGCCAGCCGGACTGCTTCACGTACACCGCCGCCAGCGCCCAGAGTGCCGCCGCCACGAACGGCAGGTTGCCGCGCATGCGGTGGTTGGCCCACAGCAGCAGCGCGGTCGCCAGGGCGAACAGCACCAGCGTCCACGGCAGCATGGCGTCGGTCGGCAGCAGGCGGTATGCCACGATCACCTGCGCGGTGTTGAGGAACGCGGCCAACGATAGCCAGCCTGCGTGCAGCGACAGCGGTGCCCATGCCCAGGCCGTCAGGCCTGGTGCGGTGATACGCGCGGTCGACAGCTTGAGCGCACAGGTGAGCAGGCACGCCAACGCCGACCAGATGATGAGCAGCGCCAGCCAGAACAGCTGCTGCGAGAACACCGGCATCCACACCGCCGTCAGCGCGAACCCCGCCGCCGCCCAAGGGCGGATCCCCGCAAGTGGGTCCGTTGCCGCGCGTCGCGAGAACGCCTGCCACGCACCGAACACCATGTCCCACAGGAAAATCAGGCCCCAGATCGCAAATGCATAGCCTGCGGCCACGATGAGCGTGGGGTAGCGGTCCGAGATGGCGCCATTGGTCGGCCCGAATACGCTCTGCTGGGAAAACCAGGACACGGCGGGCATGGCGAGCGACAACAGCAGGACGAGCCAGCGCATGGGTATCTCCTCTTGCGGATGGGGGGCGATCCTAGGCACGGGCCTGTGAACGCCGCATCCAGATACGCGCGGCAGGGCGCCGTGGATGAACAGTGCGGGTGCGTATTGCCGCATGGGAATCGTGTCGCGGCCCGACCAAAGCGATACCACTGCGCGCGATGCGGGCCCCGATGTCCCGCTGGAGACATCGATCGGCCGCAATGGATGGTTGGCGCGTGGCGCCGCTGCGGACACAATAGGGGTTCCCTCTTCACGCACGCACCGGAGTAACGCCATGTCCGACATCAAGGAAGCCAAGGTCCCCGATATCGGCGACTACGACGGCGTGCCGGTGATCGAGATCCTGGTGGCCGTGGGCGACACGGTGAAGAAGGACCAGGGCCTGGTCACGCTGGAGTCGGACAAGGCCACGATGGAAGTCCCGTCGGCATTCGCCGGCGTGGTGAAGGAAATCAAGGTCAAGCTGGGCGACGAGATCGCCGAAGGCGCGGTCGTGGCGCTGATCGAAGTCAGCGAAGGCGCCGCCGATGCGAAGGCCGCCGCTGCACCCGCACCGACCGCCACGGCCGCCACGGCCGAAACCGGCGCGAAGGTCGAACCGGTCGCGGTATCGCCGACCCCCGACAAGATCGCCCAGCGGGAGATCGCGCAGGAACGCGCCGCCCCGGCCGTCGCGCCCGCGGCCTCGCGCGTGCTGGACGACAAGCCGGGCATCGATCCGGAAGCTTCGCCGCCGCGCACGCCGCCGGTCGAATTCAATGCCGATCGCGTGCTGCCGGAGAAGGTCGCCTACGCCAGCCCGGCCGTGCGCCTGTTCGCGCGCGAACTCGGCGTGGATCTCAACCAGGTCAGCGGCAGCGAGCGCGGTGGCCGCATCAGCAAGGAAGACGTGCAGAAGTACGTCAAGGGCGCGCTGGCAGGTGGCGTGGCCGCACCGGCCGCCGCGGGGGCGCCGGCCGCCGCCGGTGGCGGGCTCAACCTGCTGCCGTGGCCGAAGGTGGACTTCAGCAAGTTCGGCGAGACCGAAGTCGTCGCGCTGTCGCGCATCAAGAAGATCTCCGGCGCCAACCTGGCGCGCAACTGGGCGATGATCCCGCACGTCACCCAGCACGACCACGCCGACATCACCGACCTGGAAGCGCTGCGCGTGGCGCTGAACAAGGAAAACGAAAAGGCCGGCATCAAGCTGACCATGCTTGCCTTCCTGATGAAGGCCAGTGTCTCGGCGCTGAAGAAGTTCCCCGATTTCAACGCCTCGCTCGACGCCAGCGGCGAGAACCTCACGCGGAAGAAGTACTTCCACATCGGCTTCGCCGCCGACACGCCGAACGGCCTGGTCGTGCCGGTGATCCGCGACGTCGACAAGAAGGGCGTCAACGAGATCGCCCAGGAAAGCGGCGAACTGGCCAGGAAGGCGCGTGAAGGCAAGCTGGGTCCGGCCGAAATGTCCGGCGGCTGTTTCTCGATCTCCTCGCTCGGCGGCATCGGCGGCGTAGCCTTCACGCCCATCGTCAACGCACCGGAAGTCGCCATCCTCGGCGTGTCCAAGTCCTCGATCCAGCCGGTGTGGGACGGCAAGCAATTCCAGCCGCGCCTGATGCTGCCGCTGTCGCTGAGCTACGACCACCGCGTGATCGACGGCGCCGCCGCCGCGCGCTTCACCGCCTATCTCGCCCAGCTGCTGGCCGACATGCGCCGCGTGCTGCTCTGATCCGGGAGACTTGAGACATGGCGAATACGATCGAAGTCAAAGTCCCCGACATCGGCGATTACAGCGATGTGCCGGTCATCGAAATCCTGGTCGCCGTCGGCGACACGGTGAAGAAGGACCAGGGCCTGGTGACGCTGGAGTCTGACAAGGCCACGCTGGAAGTGCCGTCCTCGGCGGCCGGCGTGGTGAAGGAACTGAAGGTCAAGCTGGGCGACACGCTGTCGGAGGGCAGCGTGGTGGCCGTGCTGGAAGCGGAGGGCGCTACAGCGTCCGCGCCGGCACCGGCCGCGCCTGCTGCTCCCGCCGCGCCTGCGCCGACGCCCACCGCTGCACCCGCACCTGTTGCCGCAGCGACGGCTGCTGTCGGCGGCGCTGGCCCGATCGAAGCCAAGGTCCCCGACATCGGCGACTACGATGGCGTGCCGGTCATCGAGATCCTGGTCGCGGTCGGCGACACGGTGAAGAAGGACCAAGGCCTGGTCACGCTGGAATCGGACAAAGCGACGATGGAAGTCCCGTCGCCCGCCGCCGGCGTGATCAAGGAGATCAAGGTCAAGCTCGGCGACGAACTCGCCGAGGGCAGCCTGGTGGCGATCATCGAAGGCGAGGGCGCTGCGGTGGCCCCCGCCAAGCCCGCTCCGGTCACGCCCTCGCCCGCTGCGCCTGCTGCGCCCGCCACGTCGGCGCCGAAGCCCGCACTGGGCACCGGCAAGCCGGCCGACATCGAGTGCCGCATCGTCGTGATCGGCTCCGGTCCGGGTGGCTACACGGCGGCGTTCCGCGCCGCCGACCTCGGCCTGGATACCGTGCTGGTCGAACGTTACGACACGCTGGGCGGCGTCTGCCTCAACGTGGGCTGTATCCCGTCGAAGGCGCTGCTGCACGCGGCAGCGCTGATCGACGAGGCGGCGCACTCCGACGACATCGGCATCAGCTTCGGCAAGCCGAAGATCGACCTGGACAAGCTGCGCGGCTTCAAGCAGGACAAGGTGGTCGGCCAGTTCACCAAGGGCCTGGCCGGCATGGCCAAGCAGCGCAAGGTGCGCACGGTCACCGGCGTGGCGAAGTTCGTCTCGCCGAACGAGCTGGAAATCCTCGGCAGCGACGGCAAGACGCAGCTGCTGCGTTTCGAGCAGTGCATCATCGCGGCCGGTTCGCAGGCGGTGAAGCTGCCGAACTTCCCGTGGGACGACCCGCGCGTGATGGATTCCACCGACGCGCTGCAGCTGGCCGAGGTGCCCAAGAAGCTGCTCGTCGTCGGCGGCGGCATCATCGGCCTGGAGATGGCCACCGTGTACCGCGCGCTGGGCGCGGAGGTCACCGTGGTCGAGTTCATGGACCAGCTGATGCCGGGTGCCGACAAGGACCTGGTGAAGCCGCTGGCCGACCGTCTGAAGAAGCAGGGCGTCATCGTCCACCTCAAGACCAAGGCCGCCAAGGTCGAGGCGTCGAAGAAGGGCATCACCGTGCACTTCGAGAGCGCTACCGAAGGCCAGAAGCCGGAGCTGGAATCGGGCACGTTCGACCGCGTACTGGTCGCGGTGGGCCGTTCGCCCAACGGCGGCAAGCTGGATGCCGACAAGGCCGGCGTGACGGTCACCGACCGTGGCTTCATCCCGGTCGATGCGCAGATGCGCACCAACGTGCCGCACATCTTCGCCATCGGCGACCTGGTGGGCCAGCCGATGCTGGCGCACAAGGCCACGCACGAGGGCAAGCTGGCGGCGGAAGTGGCCGCCGGTGAGAAGAAGGAGTGGGTGGCGCGGGTGATCCCGTCCGTCGCCTACACCGATCCGGAAATCGCCTGGGTCGGCGTGACCGAGACCGAAGCCAAGGCCAAGGGCTTGAAGATCGGCGTGGGCAAGTTCCCGTGGGTGGCGTCGGCGCGCGCCGTCGGCATCGGGCGCGGCGAGGGCTTCACCAAGCTCATCTTCGACGAGCACACCCACCGCATCATCGGTGCAGGCATCGCGGGCGTGCATGCCGGTGACCTGATCAGCGAACTGGCGCTGGCCATCGAGATGGGCGCGGAGGCCGGCGATATCGGCGCGACCATCCACCCGCACCCGACGCTCGGCGAAACGGTGGCGATGGCGGCCGAGGTGTACGAGGGCACCATCACCGACCTGTACATCCCGAAGAAGAAGTAACCGACCGTCAGACGGGCGGAAACCGAAAGGCCACGCGGATGCGTGGCCTTTCTTTTGCTTGCGCGGCCGTGGCTCAGGCAGGCAACGCGGTCGCGCGCGCCGCACGCCTGGCCTCGATCCGCTTCCACACCTTCTCGTGGAAGTGGAACACCACGGTGTTGGTGGCCGGTTCGACCAGCGCCAGCATGCCGCCCACCAGCAGGCTGCCGGTGAACAGGTAGCCCAGGGTGAAGGCCACCGAGAAGTGCAGGATCGCGAAGCTCAGGGTCTTGTTCACGACGGGGCCTCCAGATGAGAATTGATCTCATTATGGGGTGGGCGCGCACCCCGTCCAATGAAACGATCCGTTCGAATCGATAGCTGTTGTCTATTGACGGCTCAGAATGCCAGCGTGACGCCCGCCACCGGTCCCTTGAAGCGCTGGTCCAGGCCCAGCAGGCCGTCGCTGCCGGCCTGTTCGACATCCAGTTTGAACCAGTCGTAGCCCACGAACGCGCCGAACTTCTCGGTGAAGCGGTATTCCACCAGGGCGTTGGCGCGGGTGATGCTGCCGTCGTAGTCGCCGAAATCGCCCCATCCCGCATCCAGGTACTGGCCCTGCAGGTTCAGCAGCCACTTGTCCGACGGGCGGGTGGTGAAGCGCACGCCGACCACCGGCGCATAACCGGTCTCGCTGCGGCTGTCCCGGTAGCTGTCCTCGCCGGCCTCGGCGTACACGCTGCCCTTGAGCTTGGCCCACTCGGCCCCGAGTTGCAGGCCGATGCTCGAGCGCTCGGTTTCCACCACCGCAAAGTCGTACATCAGGCTGGCCAGCTGGAACTCGACCTCGCCCTTGGCGAAGCTGCCGGCGGGAATGGTCACGTCGTCGTAGGACAGGTCTTCGCTCAGGGTGGCGCGCTGCGACTTGTCGTACTGGAAGTAATCGAAGATCAGCCGGTGGCGCTCGCCCATGCGGAACACCCCGTCCACCCGCGGCACCCACTCCTTGCTGCCGAAGTCGAAATCCTCGGAGAACGCCAGGTCGTTGCCCTCGAAGACCGTGCTGCCGCGCAGTTCGCCCTGCGCATCCACATTCATGGCGCCCAGGCGCAGCGTGAAGCGGTCGTCGGTGTCGGCGGCGTGTGCGGCGGAGGCGACGAGCGCCAGCGACAGGCAGCAGAAGAGGGTGGCGCGGCGGCGGGGGAAGGCGGGGGTCATCATGGCTCCATGCGAAACAGGGGGAGCCGTTACCGTGGCGGCAGACGGGTCGACAACGGGTGAAGTGGCTGAACCACGCCGGCGTCGGCCTGGGGGCGCAGAAAAGGCGAAGCCCCGGGGGCAGCCGGGGCTTCGGAGAGGCCTGCAACGGAGCATCGGACGAGGAAGTTGAGCAGCAGGCCTACAGGGACTGACAGGCCTGATTTTCCAAAGTTCCGGAAAACCGGGAAGAAAATTCTGAATAGGGGAAACGGTTACATGCAGGCCGCACAAGGCTTGCCGGCGGGCCGGCGGCGGATGCCTGCACTTCGACCTTTGGCGGTTGTCCCTGAAATTGTCCCGCTGCTATACTTTTGCGGCTCGGCGAGGCGCTTTACTGCCTTGTACCCGCCAATTCCGTAGGGCTTTCGTGTGCTGAATTCCGTCGCTGCGGGCCGGCGGCTGGTGTTGCGCGCCGCCGTCTGGCAGACGGCAGCGGTGCTGCTGGTCGCGCTGTTGTTCCTGCTCCGGGGCGTGCCCCAGGCGGTGGCGGCGGCTGTCGGAGGGCTGGCGATCGTGGCCGGTGCACTGCTGGCGGCCTGGCTGGCCTTCGGTGGCGGCGTGTTGGGGGCCGTCTCGGCGGTCCTCAGGCTGGTCGGCGGGATGGTGGTGAAGTGGGTCGTGGTGATCGGCGTGCTGGTGATCGGCGCGGGGCTGTACAAGCTGCCCCCGCTGCCCCTCCTGGCAGGCGTGGTCGCCGGACTGGTGGCACAGATGCTGGTTGCGGTTGGCAAGCAGCGATAAACCCAATCTAGACGAAAGGTTTCCGACACATGGCGGGCGAGGCTCTAACTCCCACCACCTACATCCAGCACCACCTGAAGAACCTCACGGCCCAGGTGGGCGGTGATGGTCCTTTCTGGACGATCAACGTCGACACCTTCGTGACGGCCGTGCTGATGGGCCTGCTGATCGTGTTCGCGTTCTGGCTGGCCACCCGCAAGGCCACGGCCGGCGTGCCGGGCAAGTGGCAGGCCTTCGTCGAGATCATGCTGGAATTCGTCGACAAGCAGGCCCGCGACACCTACCACGGGACCAGCAAGCTGGTGACGCCCATCGCGATCACCATCTTCTTCTGGATCCTGATGATGAACCTGCTGAAGATGATCCCGGCGGACTTCATCGCCAAGCCGCTCGAACTGATGGGCGTGCATTACTGGAAGCCGGTGCCCACCGCCGACGTCAATGCCACCCTGGGCATGTCGATCAGCGTGTTCTTCCTGATGATCGTCTTCGCGCTGCGCTCCAAGGGCCTGGGCGGCTTCACCCACGAATTCCTGACGGCGCCGTTCGGCAAGTGGATGATGCCGTTCAACCTGATCCTCAATATCGTCGAATGGGTCAGCAAGCCCATCTCCTTGGCGATGCGACTGTTCGGCAACATGTTCGGCGGCGAGATCGTCTTCCTGCTGATCTGGGTGCTGGGCGGCGCCGGCATCCTCGGCATGCTCGGCGGTGCGACGTTCGGCCTGGGCTGGATGCTGTTCCACCTGCTGGTCATCCCGCTGCAGGCGTTCATCTTCATGATGCTGTCGATCGTCTACCTGAGCCTGTCGGAAGACAGTCACTGAGTTTCCGCTTCACCGTTCCCTTCGTACCATCCACCTTTCAAGCACTTAGTTCCGGAGATCACCATGGAAAGCATCCTCACCAACCTCGCCCAGGTCCAGGCTTCGACCGCCCTCGCCATCGGCATCATGATCGGCCTGGCCGCGCTGGGCGCCGGTCTGGGTCTGGCCATCATGGCCGGCAAGTTCCTGGAATCGGCTGCCCGCCAGCCGGAACTGATCCCGGTCCTGCAGGTGCGCATGTTCATCACCGCTGGCCTGATCGACGCCGCGTTCATCATCTCGGTCGCCGTCGGCCTGCTGTTCGCCTTCGCCAGCCCGTTCATCACGATCTTCACCGAGCAGCTGGCCAAGCTGGCGGGCTGATCCGTCGCGTGCACGCCTGACCACGGGCTTCCGCCCGCGGTCAGTCACCAGGCGTAGCTGGGCCGGCGCGATGTGCGCGGGCCCTTCATCACCGGCAGGTTTACGATGAATATCAATCTCACTCTGTTCGCCCAGGCGCTGGCCTTCGCCGGCCTGATCTGGATCATTGCGACCAAAATCTGGCCGCCGCTGCTGGCCGCCATCGAAGAGCGCCAGCAGAAGATCGCCGAAGGCCTGGCCGCGGCCGATCGCAGCCAGAAGGACCTGGCGCAGGCGCAGGAAAAGGTCAACGAAGCGTTGAAGGAAGCCCGCGTCAAGGCCAACGAGATCATCGACCAGGCCCACGCGCGCGCCAACCAGATCGTCGACGCGGCCAAGAACGAAGCCATCGCCGAAGCCAACCGCCAGAAGGAACTGGCCCAGGCCGAGATCGAAGCCGCCGCCACGCGTGCCCGCGAGGACCTGCGCAAGCAGGTGTCCGCGCTGGCCGTCAGCGGTGCCGAGAAGCTGCTCAAGCGCGAGATCGACGCCAACGCCCACAAGGCGCTGCTCGACGAACTCGCCGCCGAAATCTGATCCGGACGAGCTGATCGATGAGCCAGGCCCTGACCGTCGCCCGCCCCTACGCCCGCGCCGCCTTCGCGACGGCGCGCGACGAAGGCAACTTCGCCGCCTGGTCGCAGGCGCTGGGTTTCGCCGCGCACGCCGCGGCGGACCCGCGCGTGGCCGCGCTGCTGCCCAACCCGCAGCTGCTGCCCGCCGATGCGGTGTCGCTGCTGTCGCCGGAAGGCGCCAGCGAGGCGTTCACCCGCTTCCTCGGCATCCTCGCCGATGCGCGCCGCCTGCCGCAGCTGCCGGAGATCGCCGGCCTGTTCGAGGAGCTGCGCGCCGAAGCCGAGCACGTCGTCAAGGCGAAGGTCACCTCCGCCACGGCGATGCCGGATGGTGAGCTGGACGCGATCAAGGCGGCATTGAAGAAGCGCTTCGGCCGCGAGGTCGAGGTCGAGACGGCCGTCGATGCATCGCTGATCGGCGGCGCCGTGATCGATGCCGGCAGCGTGGTGATCGACGGCTCGCTGAAAGGCAAGCTGGCGCGCCTGCAGTCGGCGCTGACGCACTGAATTCCCATTGAACCGCCGCGCGCGAGCCGGCACACAGGACTTACCCATGGCTACCACGCTCAACCCCTCTGAAATCAGCGACCTGATCAAGACCCGTATCGAGAAGGTCAAGCTGGCCGCGGAGTCGCGCAATGAAGGCACGGTCACCAGCGTGTCCGACGGCATCGTGCGCATCTTCGGCCTGGCCGACGTCATGCAGGGCGAAATGATCGAGCTGCCGAACAACACCTACGCGCTGGCGCTGAACCTGGAGCGCGACTCGGTCGGCGCCGTGGTCCTGGGCGACTACGAGCACCTGCGCGAAGGCGACGTGGCCAAGACCACCGGCCGCATCCTGGAAGTGCCGGTGGGTCCGGAGATGCTCGGCCGCGTCGTGAACGCGCTGGGCGAGCCGATCGACGGCAAGGGTCCGCTGGGCACCTCGCTGACCGCGCCGGTGGAGCGCGTGGCCCCGGGCGTGATCTGGCGCAAGTCGGTCGACCAGCCGGTGCAGACCGGTTACAAGTCGGTCGACGCGATGATCCCGATCGGCCGCGGCCAGCGCGAGCTGATCATCGGCGACCGCCAGACCGGCAAGACCGCGATGGCCATCGACGCCGTGATCAACCAGAAGGGCACCGGCATCAAGTGCGTGTACGTCGCCATCGGCCAGAAGGCTTCGACCGTGGCCAACATCGTGCGCAAGCTGGAAGAGAACGGCGCGCTGGCCCACACCGTGGTCGTCGCCGCCACCGCCTCCGAGTCGGCCGCGATGCAGTACATCAGCGCCTACTCTGGCTGCACCATGGGCGAGTACTTCATGGACCGCGGCCAGGACGCCCTGATCGTGTACGACGACCTGTCCAAGCAGGCCGTGGCCTACCGCCAGATCTCGCTGCTGCTGAAGCGTCCGCCGGGCCGCGAAGCCTACCCGGGCGACGTGTTCTACCTGCACTCCCGCCTGCTCGAGCGCGCCGCGCGCGTGTCCGAGGAGTACGTGGAGAAGTTCACCGAAGGCAAGGTCACCGGCAAGACCGGTTCGCTGACCGCGCTGCCGATCATCGAAACGCAGGCCGGCGACGTGTCCGCGTTCGTGCCGACCAACGTGATCTCGATCACCGACGGCCAGATCTTCCTGGAAACCGACCTGTTCAACGCCGGCATCCGCCCGGCCGTGAACGCCGGCATCTCGGTGTCGCGCGTCGGCGGCGCCGCCCAGACCAAGATCATCAAGAAGCTGTCGGGCGGCATCCGCATCTCGCTCGCCCAGTACCGTGAGCTGGCCGCGTTCGCGCAGTTCGCCTCGGACCTGGACGAAGCCACCCGCAAGCAGCTGGAGCGCGGCCAGCGCGTCACCGAGCTGATGAAGCAGAAGCAGTACGCGCCGATGTCCATCGCCCTGCAGGCGCTGTCCATCTACGCCGTCAACGAGGGCTACCTGGACGACGTGCCGGTCGGCAAGATCCTGGCGTTCGAAGAAGCGCTGCACGCGCATTTCACCAACACCCAGGGCGCGCTGGTCGACACGATCAACAGCACCGGCAACTGGAACGACGAGATCGAAGGCGCCTTCAAGAAGGGCATCGCCGAGTTCAAGCAGACCGGTACCTGGTAAGCGTAGGGTGGGCCCCGGCCCACCATTCGTGAAGGCGGCGGGCCAGACCCGCCCTACGAAGACGAATCAAGCGAGCAGAGCATGGCAGGCGGACGCGAAATCAAAACCAAGATCAAGAGCGTGCAGAACACCCGCAAGGTGACGCGCGCGCTCGAGATGGTCTCGGCCTCCAAGATCCGCAAGGCGCAGGACCGCATGAAGACCTCGCGCCCGTACGCGCGCGCGATGAAGCAGGTGATCGGCCACCTGGCCCAGGCCAACACCGATTACCAGCATCCCTTCATGGTCGAGCGCAAGGACGTCCAGCGCGTCGGCTTCATCATCGTGTCGTCCGACCGCGGCCTGGCCGGCGGCCTGAACAACAACCTGTTCCGCAAGATGCTGGGCGAGATCCGCCAGTGGAACGAGAAGGGCGTCGAAGTCGACGTGGTCACCGTCGGCCAGAAGGCCTCGGTGTACTTCCGCCGGGTCAAGGTCAACATGCTGGCCAGCGTGTCCCACCTGGGCGACACGCCCAAGCTGGACCAGCTGATCGGCGTGATCAAGGTGATGCTGGACGCGTACACCGAAGGCAAGCTGGACCGCGTGTTCGTCGTCTACAACGACTTCGTCAACACCATGACCCAGCGCGCCGCGTTCGACCAGCTGTTGCCGCTGCCCGCGGCTGAAACGCAGGTCGCCCGCCACGACTGGGACTACATCTACGAACCCGATGCCGCGACCGTGCTCGACCACGTGATCACGCGCTACATCGAGTCGCTGGTGTACCAGGCCGTGCTGGAGAACATCGCGTCCGAGCATGCGGCGCGCATGGTGGCCATGAAGGCCGCCAGCGACAACGCCAGCAAGCTCATCGGCACCTTGCAGCTGGTCTACAACAAGGCCCGCCAGGCGGCGATCACCCAGGAAATCTCCGAAATCGTCGGCGGCGCGGCGGCAGTCTGACGCGCGTAGTCACAAGAATTCATCTAGAGGAATGCAGCAATGAGTCAGGGCAAGATCGTTCAGATCATCGGTGCGGTGGTTGACGTCGAATTCCCGCGCCACGAAGTGCCGAAGGTGTACGACGCGCTGAAGGTGCAGAACACCGACATCACGCTGGAAGTGCAGCAGCAGCTCGGCGACGGCGTCGTGCGCACCATCGCCCTCGGTTCCACCGACGGCCTGAAGCGCAACCTGATCGCCGTGAACACCGACAAGGCCATTTCGGTGCCGGTCGGCGCGGGCACGCTGGGCCGCATCATGGACGTGCTGGGCAACCCGATCGACGAAGCCGGTCCAGTGCAGGCTTCCGACCATTGGGAAATCCACCGTGCGGCCCCGTCGTACGAAGACCAGTCCTCGGCCACCGACCTGCTGGAAACCGGCATCAAGGTCATCGACCTGATGTGCCCGTTCGCCAAGGGCGGCAAGGTCGGCCTGTTCGGCGGCGCCGGCGTGGGCAAGACCGTCAACATGATGGAACTGATCAACAACATCGCCAAGGCGCACTCGGGTCTGTCCGTGTTCGCCGGCGTGGGCGAGCGTACCCGCGAGGGCAACGACTTCTACCACGAGATGAAGGACTCCAACGTCCTGGACAAGGTGGCGATGGTGTACGGCCAGATGAACGAGCCGCCGGGCAACCGCCTGCGCGTCGCGCTGACCGGCCTGACCATGGCCGAGTACTTCCGCGACGAGAAGGACGCGTCCGGCAAGGGCAAGGACGTGCTGCTGTTCGTCGACAACATCTACCGCTACACGCTGGCCGGTACCGAAGTGTCGGCGCTGCTGGGCCGCATGCCGTCGGCCGTGGGCTACCAGCCGACGCTGGCCGAGGAAATGGGCGTGCTGCAGGAGCGCATCACCTCCACCAAGACCGGTTCGATCACCTCGATCCAGGCCGTGTACGTGCCCGCGGACGACCTGACCGACCCGTCGCCGGCCACCACGTTCGCCCACCTGGACGCGACCGTCGTGCTGAGCCGCAACATCGCCTCGCTGGGCATCTACCCGGCCGTGGACCCGCTGGACTCGACCAGCCGCCAGCTGGACCCGAACGTCATCGGCCACGAGCACTACGACACCGCGCGCCGCGTGCAGGCCACCCTGCAGAAGTACAAGGAACTGAAGGACATCATCGCCATCCTCGGCATGGACGAGCTGTCCGAAGAGGACAAGCAGGCCGTGTCGCGCGCGCGCAAGATCGAGCGCTTCTTCAGCCAGCCGTTCCACGTGGCCGAAGTGTTCACTGGCTCGCCGGGCAAGTACGTCTCGCTGAAGGACACGATCCGCGGCTTCAAGGCGATCGTCGACGGCGAGTACGACCACCTGCCGGAGCAGGCGTTCTACATGGTCGGCGGCATCGAAGAAGCGGTCGAGAAGGCCAAGAAGCTCGCCGAGAAGGCGTAAGAGCGAGTAGCGAGGGTAGAGGAGTGAGGAGTGAGCGGTTGCTCCTACTCACTTCTCACTCCTCTCCACTCACTCTTCCTACCGCACGAACAGGCCATAGAGATCCATGACCACCACCATCCGTTGCGACATCGTCAGCGCCGAACAGGAGATCTTCCACGGTGAAGCCACCCTGGTCGTCGCCACCGGCGAACTGGGCGAGCTGGGCATTGCGCCGAAGCACGCGCCGCTGATCACCCGCCTGAAGCCGGGCAAGGTGGTGGTGACGCTGGCCAGCGGCGAGCAGCTGGACTTCGCCATCTCCGGCGGCATCCTCGAGGTGCAGCCGCAGGTCGTCACCGTGCTGGCGGACACCGCCGTGCGTGCGTCGGATATCGACGAGGCGCAGGTACGCAAGGCGAAGGAAGAAGCCGAGCGCGTGCTGGCGCACAAGGACCCGAAGATGAGCGTGGAAGAAGCCCAGGCCCAGCTGGCCATGAGCATCGCCCAGCTCAGCGCGCTGGAGCGCCTGCGCAAGAACCTCAAGCACTGAGGTCCACGCACGAGCGCTTTATCGGAAACGCCGGCCTCGTGCCGGCGTTTTCATGTCCGTCGCGTGCGCATCGCGCGCGATGCGGTCAGCGATAGACCACGTGTCGCCAGAGGAAGAAGGCCACGACCGCCAGCACGCCTTCGACGAGTGGTTTGGCCAGCCAGGCCAGCTCCAGGCCCAGGACGCTGCTGATTCCGCTGACCGCCAGCGTGCTCAGCACGGTCAGTGGAATCCAGACGGCCAGGAACCGGCCGAGCCGCCGCCAGCCGAGGCGTGCCTGACCGCCCTCGGCGAACGTCACCCGCCCGTTGAGCCAGAAACCGAGCAGGGCACCCGCCACGCGACCCGCGATGTTGCCGGGCGCGGCTACCACGCCCAGCGCCGTCAGTCCCACGAACACCAGCCAGTCCAGCAGCAGCTGCAGCAGTCCGACGATGAGGAAGCTGCCGCCCTGGCGGGTCAGCGTGTGGCGGGGAGATGGCGTCATCCCTGCATGTTACCCGCCGGTGCGCGCGGCCGTGGCAGGGTCCACGCGTGGAATGCGTTCCGGAAGGGACTTGTTACCATGCGGTGTCCTCGCGCCACGCACTCATCAGGGAAGTCCACATGAAGCCATTGCACGTCGTCATCCTCGCCGCCGGTGAAGGCAAGCGCATGAAGTCCGCGCTGCCCAAGGTGCTGCAGCCCATCGCCGGGCGGCCGATGCTGGCGCACGTGATCGAAGCGGCGCGCGCGCTGTCGCCGGCGGGCGTGCACGTGGTCTACGGCCACGGCGGCGACCAGGTGCAGGCGGCCTTCGCCGACCAGGCGGATCTGCACTGGGCGCATCAGGCGCAGCAGCTCGGCACGGGCCACGCCGTCATGCAGGCGATGCCGGACGTACCGGATGGCGCACGCGTGCTGGTGTTGTACGGCGATGTTCCCCTGACCCGCAGCAAGACGCTGCAGCGCCTGCTGGACGCACCAGGCCGCTTGGCGGTCCTGGTCGCGGAACCCGCCGATCCCTCCGGTTACGGACGCATCGTCCGCGATGAGGCCGGCCGCGTGGCCGCCATCGTCGAGCACAAGGACGCCGACGAGGAGCAGCGCCGCATCCGCACGATCAACACCGGCATCATCGCCGCCGATGGCAGCGCGCTGAAGGGCTGGCTGGCCCGCCTGTCCAACGAGAACGCGCAGGGTGAGTACTACCTGACCGACGTCTTCGCGATGGCGGCGGAGGAATTCACCCCCGCGGAAATGGTGCTGGTCGGCGAGCCGATCGAGGCCGAGGGTGCCAACGACCCGTGGCAGCTCTCACAGCTTGAGCGCGCCTATCAACTGCGTGCCGCACGCGCGTTGTGCGTGCAGGGGGCGCGACTGGTGGACCCGGCACGCTTCGACCAGCGCGGCACGGTGACGGTGGGTCGCGACGTGCAGATCGATGTCGACGTGGTGCTGGAAGGCAGGGTGGAACTGGGCGATGGCGTGGTCATCGGCCCGTTCACGCGCCTGAAGGACGTGACCCTGGCCGCCGGCACGCAGGTGCGCGCGCATTGCGACCTGGAAGGCGTCGCCAGCGAAGGTGCGGCGCTGATCGGCCCCTACGCACGGCTGCGCCCGGGCACCGTGCTGGCCGATGGCGTGCACGTGGGCAACTTCGTCGAAACGAAGAACGCGCGCATCGGCGCGGGCAGCAAGGCGAATCACCTGACGTATCTCGGCGACGCCGTCATCGGCATGGGCACCAACATCGGCGCCGGTACCATCACCTGCAACTACGACGGCGTGAACAAGTCCACCACGACGATCGGCGACCGCGTGTTCGTCGGCTCGAACTCGTCGCTGGTCGCGCCGGTGACGCTGGCCGATGGCGCGACGATCGGCGCCGGTTCGGTGATCTCGAAGAACGCGCCGGCCGACAAGCTGACGGTGGCGCGTGCGCGCCAGATGACGGTCGAGGGCTGGCAGCGGCCGGAGAAAAAGCCGAAGTGACGCAGGGCGGGCTCAGGCCCGCCATGGGTGGGGTATCTGGACGAAAGCCCGTTGAAGCGGGACCGCGGCTGCCAGCCCTCACCCCTTGCCCTCTCCCCGGTGGGAGAGGGGAGTCGGTGCCCAGGCGGGTTCGGCTTCGGGAGCAGAGCGGTGATGCCGCCCCGCCTTTGGACATATCAGGTTTCGGGCAGCTGGATCGCCACGCACAGCCCGCCGCCGTCGCGGTTGTGCAGCGACAGGCGGCCGCCGTGCGCTTCGATGATCTCGCGCGTCAGCGCCAGGCCCAGGCCGGTGCCGTTGCGTTTGGTGGAATAGAACGGCACCAGCGCGTTCTGTAGTACCGCATCGTTCATGCCGGTGCCGCGGTCCATCACTTCGATACGGACCCAGCCGGGCAGGCGGGTGACGCGCACGGACACGCCGTCGGCGGTGGTGCCGGACTCGTGCGCGTTCTTGAGCAGGTTCAGCAGTGCCTGCTCGATCTGCGCCAGATCGATGCGGCCTTCGACGTCGGCATCGCGCATCTCCAGTTCGAAGCCGATCTGGCGCCGCAGCCCCTCCAGGAAGCCGCGCCAGTGCACCGTCTGCAGTTGTGGCTGCGGCAACTTGGCGAAGCGCGCATAGCCGCGGATGAAGCCTTCAAGGTGGCGCGCGCGGTCCTCGATGGTGCCGAAGACTTCCTCCAGCCGCTCATGCTTGCCGCGCCGGACGAGCTCCGCGCCGGAGTGCGCCAGCGAAGCCACCGGCGCCAGCGAGTTGTTGAGCTCGTGGCTGATCACGCGGATCACCTTCTTCCACGTCATCACTTCCTGCCGACGGAGTTCGTTGGTCAGCAGGCGCAGCAGCAGCAGTTCGTGAGGGCGCCCGTTGAGCCGGAAATTGCGGCGGGCGAGGTGGTAGACCTGCTCTTCGCCGTCTTCCTCCTCGCTGCCGATGGCAAACAGGCTGTCGCCGCTGCGGGCCAGCGCCTCGCGCATCTCCACCGGCGAAGCGGCCACCAACGTGTCGTAGTCCTGGCCTTCCAGCTTCCATCCGCCGTGCAGCAGCTTGCGCGCAGCGACGTTAGCGAACACGACGCGCCGCACGCCGTCGCCGCCGGGGGCTACCAGCAGCATGGCCACCGGTGTGTTCTGCACCATCGTGTCGAGCAGCAATTCGCGTTGCACCAGCGTCTGCCGCTGCTCGCGCAGGACTTCGCCCAGCGCGGCGTGCGAACGCACGAGCTCGGCGAGTTCGTCGCTGCCCTGCCAGTGGATGCCGAAGTTGTATTCGCCGTCGCGGTAGCTGTTGACGCTGCCGGACAATGCGCGGAACAGCGATCGTGTGCTGCGCAGGCCGCGATGGATGGCCCAGGCCGCCAGCGGCAGCACGATGATCGCCGACAGCAGCACCGCCAGCACGTCGTCCTGCAGCCAGTGCGACAGCGCGACCGGCAGCACCAGCGCGACCGCCAGCAGCGGCAGCAGCCAGGACAGTACGCGGCCGGCGAGCGAGCGGCGGATCATGTGGTCTTGATGCCGAAGCGTTCCATGCGCCGGTACAGCGCCTGCCGGCTCATGCCGAGTTCGGCGGCGGCCTGCGCGATCACGCCGCCGGCACGGGCCAGGGCGGCCTCGATGTCGGCGCGCTCCGGTTCGGCGACGATCGCCGTGCGTACAGGCGCGGGTTTGGGCAGGTTGAGGTCGCCGGCTTCGATGCGATCGCCCATCGCCAGCAGCCCGGCGCGCTGGATGACGTTGCGCAGCTCGCGCACGTTGCCCGGCCAGGCGTGCCGCAGCAGCGCCGCGCGCGCGCTTTCGCCCAGCGGCTTGTCGTCGGGACGGAAGCGCTCGGCCAGGGGCAGGATGTCGCCCGGACGTTCGGCCAATGGCGGCAACGCCAGTTCGATGGCATTGAGACGGTAGTACAGGTCTTCGCGGAAGCTGCCGTCGCGGATCATCGCGGGCAGGTCCGCGTTGGTGGCGCTGATCACGCGTACGCTGACCCTGCGTTCCCGGTTGGAACCCAGCCGCTCGAAGCGGCCGGTCTCCAGTACGCGCAGCAGCTTCATCTGTCCGGTCAGCGGCAGGTTGCCGATCTCGTCGAGGAACAGGGTGCCGCCGTCGGCGGCTTCGAACTTGCCTTCGCGCGCCTTGTTGGCGCCGGTATACGCGCCTGCGTCCGCGCCGAACAGCTCGGCCTCGATCAGTTCCGATGGCAGCGCACCGCAGTTGAGGGTCACGAACGGCCCCTGCTTCACGCTGGAGTTGGCCTGGATGATCTCGGCGATCTTCTCCTTGCCTGCGCCGTTGGGGCCGGTGATCAGCACCGGCAGGTCCGAGCGCGCCACCTGGCAGGCGAGCGCCACGACGCGTTCGCTGGCCGGGTCCTCGAACACCAGGTTGCGCAGGTCGTACTTCTGCTCCAACTGGTGGCGGCTGCGGCGTTCGCGGCTGCGCCGGCGGTCGAGTTCGCGGCGCGTTTCGGTCAGTTCCAGCAGCGTGTTGACGGTGGCCAGGAGTTTGCGGTCGTCCCAGGGCTTGGCCACGTAATCGGCGGCACCGGCCTTCACCAGGTTCACCGCCGCTTCCAGGTGCGTCCACGCGGTCAGCAGGATCACCGGCATGTCCGGCCACGCGTTGCGCAGGTCGGCGAACAACTGTTCGCCTTCCAGGCCCGAGGTGGTGTCCTCGCTGAAGTTCATGTCCTGGATGACCAGGTCCACCGGCTGTTCGCGCAGCAACGCCAGTCCGGCCGCCGGCGATTCGGCGTGCAGGGTGTCGATGTCGTGCAGGGAGAACAGCACTTCCAGCGCCGTGCTGACGGCGCGGTTGTCATCGATGACGAGGATGGTAGGCATGCGCTATAGCCTACCCGAAGGGCTGCGGCTGACGAGGTGCGGCGGAATGCGGCGGGCCAGATGGGCCGGCCATGCGGCGGCCAGTTGCACGGCCAGCATCACCCACGCGGCAGCGGCCACCAGCGCCCCGTGCGAGGGCGGGGCAGACCCGTGCACAAGATGGGGCAACAGCCATTGTCCGCCCGCCAGCCCGACCGACGCCGCCGCGCAGGCCAGGCCGAGGTACTCGAGACGCAACCGTCGCGCGAGTTGGCGGCCGGTGGCGCCGGCCGCGCGGCGCAGGCTGAATTCCCGTGCATGTTCATGCACCCAGCGCTGTCCGCCGAGCATCAGCAGGCCCAGTGTCGAGACCCACCATGCGATGCAGGCGCCCGACCACCACCATGCGCGGGATCGCGGCTCATGCAGGGACGCTTCGCGCAGCGCAACCATGTCCACGGGATCGGCCACCACGACGGAGGGATGCGCGGTGGACAGCGCGGCTTGGATGCGCGTTGCGACGATTTCCGGATCGGCCGCATGGCGGACGATGAACCTGGCTTCGGCTGCCCGCGACATCCGCACCGGCAGCACCACCGCTAGGTCGCCCGTATCGCGGGCGCCCGCCGGTGGAGGCAGGCGTTCGAACACACCGACCACGCGCAGCCGCGCGCCCGGCGCGATCAACAAGGGACGGCCAAGCGGGTCCAAGCTGCCGTACAGCCGGGAGGCCAAGGCCGAGGACACGAGGACGGAGCAGGTGCCGGCCTGGAGATCGGTCTGGTCGCCGCGGTAGTCGCGGAATTCATGCGGCATGAAATGCCGTCCTGCGGACGTCGCCAAGCCGAGTGTGGAGGCGAAGTCCTCGTCGCCGAGGAAGACCGACACGACGTGCTTCGTTGCGGGATTGGTCGCGGTCCAGACCTGCGCGCTCCACGCAGTGGCGTCATATGGCGCCTGGTTGGCCACGGTGGCCGACAGCACGCCCGGGACGTTGCGCAGCCGGCCAAGCACGGCGGACACGCCTGGATCCGCTGTCGGCGCCATCTGCATCCACGGCACCAGCAGCAGGCCGGCATCGTCGATCCCGTCGGGAGCGGCGCGCGCCATGCGCAGCGAGGTGATCGCCTGCCAGGCCTGCAGGCACAGCATCACCCCGATCGCCAGTTGCAGCACGATCACCCCGATGCCCGCATGGTGTCGCCCCAGCAACAGGAAGGAAGACATGGAAACCCCGTGGGGCCGCGCACGCCGGCGGTGCGTGCGCGGCAGGGAGCGGAAGGCTCAGGCGGTGCGGGTGGCGACCGCCGGCGGCACCGACGCGGCTTTGCGGGCCGGACCATACACGGCCGCCTGGCCCAGCAGCCAGAGCAGCACGGCACCCACCGGCAGGTACAGCAGCGGCAGGCGCGGCAATTCGTACTTGCCCATGAGCATCTGGTTGATGCCGTAGGCGAGAATCATGCCGATGACGATGCCGAGTGACGCCAGCAGGAAGTTCTCGGTCTGGAAATAGCGCAGGATCTGGCCCTTGGTCGCGCCCAACGCACGACGGATGCCGATCTGCTTGGTGCGCTGCTGCACCCAGAAGCTGGCCAGGCCGACGATGCCCAGCGCGGTAACGACCAGCAGCGAGACGATCACGGTCAGCAGCAGCCAGGCCATCGCGCGGTCGCCGCGATAGTAGTTGTGCTTGATGTCCTCGAACGTGCCGTCGCGAAGCACGAGCCGGCGGGCGCTGTTCTTCTCCAGCGTCGCCAGCGCCGCCTTCAGCACTTCCGTGCGACGCTCCGGTGCGGTGCGCAGGACGAAGGTGCCCATGGTGAGATCCCTAGCCGGCAGGATCATCGTGTAACCGGCTTCGGCAGGACCACCGTTGTCGTTGGTGCGGATCAACCGATCGACCACGCCGACCACACGGTGCGGCGTGTTGTCGGCATTCCACGAATAGATGTTCTTGCCGACGGCGCTCTCGCCCGGGAACAGCTTCTCCGCCAAATCGCGGCTCAGGATCACCGCGGGCAGGTTCACCCGGGCGTTCTGCTTGTTCATCTCGGTCCAGTTGGAGTATTCGTCCGGGTTGAAGTCGCGACCTTCGGCCAGCTTCAGGCCCAGCGTTTCGACCACGGCGTCGCCCAGGTAGACGTTGGCCTGCGCGCTGGGACGTTCCTGCTCGGGAGCGAGCTGGATGGAGCTGTTCCACGACGAGTTGTCGAACGGCACGTGGTTGATGCTGCCTGCGGCCTTCACGCCCGGCAGCGCCCGCAGACTTGCGACGTCCTGCTTCACCAGCGCGTCGGCCTCGGGGTTGTCACCGAGGTTGCCCATGCTGATGCGCACGATCTCCTCGTTCGCCAGGCCGGTGGGGCGGTCGATGCGCTCCAGCCGCTGGGTGATGAGGAAGACCGCGTTGCAGATGATGGCGCACGACAGCGCCACTTCCAGCACGATCAGCGCGGCGGCCGTCTTGTGACGGGCCAGGGTGGAAAGAATGGGGCGGATGTCCATGACGTGCCTCTTGGATGGATGGGTCACTGGCTCTTGAGCTGGATGGCGGGCGTCACCTGCATGGCGCGCCACGCAGGTAGCATGCCGGCGAGCAGGCTGGCGACGATCGCCAGCGCAAAGGTGGCCAGCAGCATCTTCAGGTCCATGTGGGCCAGATCGGCATAGCCGGCGGGCTGCTGGCGAACGGCTAGCAGGCCCAGCCAGGCCAGCGCCAGGCCGAGCACGCCGCCGACCAGGCCGACCGTGCCCGCTTCGACAAGGCACTGCGCGAAGATGGCCTTGCGCGTCGCACCCAAGGCGCGCCGTACGCCGATCTGCGACGCGCGGCCCAGGAACTTCGCCAGCAGCAGGCCCACGGTGTTGAGCAGGCAGACCGCCAGGAAGCCGAACGCCAGCCATACCTGCAGGCGGACGTCGCTGGGCACCGCGCCCTGCTTGTCCAGCCACTGCATGACGTTGTGCAGGTCCACGTTGGTCGGGCGCTCGAAACGGCCCGCCGCGCGCTGCTGGTCGGAATAGTTCTTCAGGTACTGTTTGTAGGCCTCGACCTTCTCGGGCGTGCCCAGCTCGACCCAATACTGCAGCCACGAGCAGGGTGCATTGGGTCCGCGCGAGCCTTCTTCGTCGCCGCTGGAGTCGCCCCAGCAGTTCATGTTGCCTTGGGTGCCCATCTTCAGACTGAGCGCCGTCCAGAACGGCACGAACAGCTGCTCCACTTCGGTGAAGCGGTCCTGGGTCATGTCGTAGAACTTGGGGGCCGGCCGCCACTCGTCCAGCACGCCGATCACGCGGAATGTCGCGCCGGAGGCCTTGATCTCGCGCCCCACGCTGTTGGCGCCGCCGAACAGTTTCTCGTTCAGCGCTTTGGAGATGACGGCCACGCGCGCGCGCGATTCGTCATCGGCCGCCGACCAGCCGTTTCCGTAGCGGAACGGCACGTCGAACATCGGGAAGAAATCGGCCGTGGTGTAGCGCGAATCGATGCGGAACGGTTCGATCCTGCCGTCTTCGGTCTCGATCGAAGAAGCGCCACCGGTCATGAAGGCCTGCCGGTCGCCCTTCTTGTCGCGCAGCAGGCGCTCGGCGTCGTAGCGGGTAAACTGGTCTTCCGGCTCGTCGCCGGGCGTGAAGCCATTCGCCGAGCGCGGGTCGATGCGGGGGTAGAACAGCTTGTCGCTCTTCTGCGGAATGGGATCGCCGGACAGCACATAGAACACGGTCAACGTGGTCATGCTGGCGCCGATGCCCAGCGCGATGGCCAGCACCATCAGGAAGGTCAGCGCCTTGTTGCGCTTGAAGCTACGCAGCGCGAGAGAGAAGTAGTAGCCGAACATGGCGTGCTCCAGGAGAAGCGAGGAGTGAGTGGAGAGGAGTGAGCAGTGAGTGGAGGCAACGGCGTTGGCTTTCGCTCGCGCCTCACTCCTCTCCACTCACTCCTGCGGGTGCGAATGCATCGCGCCTATGCCGAGGCGCCAGCCCCCGCTTCTGTGGCGTGCGCCGCACGGATCAGTGCGGGCTCCACCGACAGGTCGGTGGCCATGCCGTCCACGATGTGCACGTTGCGCTGCGCGCGCGCGGCCAATTCGGGATCGTGGGTGACCATGATGATGGTGGTGCCCTGGCGGTTGATCTCCTCCAGCAGCTCCATCACGCCGCGGGCCATCTGCGAGTCCAGGTTGCCGGTCGGTTCGTCCGCCAGCAGCAGGCGCGGGCTGCCGGCCAGGGCACGTGCGATCGCGGTGCGCTGCTGCTGTCCGCCCGACAGTTCGGCCGGGTAATGCTTCATGCGAGAACCCAGACCCACGCGCGCCAGCGCGTCCTCGATGCGCTGCTTGCGTTCGGCGGCGGGCATGCCGCGGTAGCGCAGCGGCACGTCGACGTTGTCGAACAGGTTGAGGTCGGGGATCAGGTTGAAGCCCTGGAAGATGAAGCCGATCTTCTGGTTGCGCAGGCGCGACCGCGCGTCGTCGCCCAGGTGGCTCACGTCCTGGCCGTCGAGCAGGAACTGCCCGCCGGTGAAGGTCTCCAGCAGGCCGGCGATGTTGAGGAAGGTGGTCTTGCCCGAACCCGACGGACCGGTGACGGCGACGAACTCGCCCTCGCGGACATGCAGGTCGAGGGAACGCAGCGCATGCGTTTCCACCTGTTCGGTGCGGTAGACCTTGGCGACTTGGCGCATCTCTAGCATGGTGGATTCCTTTGGAGCGAGGGGTGGGTGGAGAGAGTTAAGGGCTGGGGGAGATCAGGATGAGAAGTGATTGGAGAGGGGTGAGGAGTGAGGGGAAAAGCGGAGTAATGCCTTTACTCACTTCTCACTTCTCGCTTCACCACTCACTCCTCAGTTCACGGAAACACGCTCGGCATCGCCGAACTGGTCGCTGCCGGAGACGACCACCTTGTCGCCGGGCTGCAGGCCGCCCAGTACTTCGACGTGGCTCAGGCTGCTGGCGCCCAGCTGCACCGGGCGACGCACCGCGGAACTGCCGTCCATGACGTAGGCCTGGCGGCCACCGCCCTGTTCGACGAACGGGCCGCGTTCGACCATCAGCACGTTGCGGCGCGTCTCCATCAGGATGCGTGCGGACAGGCGCTGGTTCTGCCGCAGGCCGGGCGGCTGCTTGTCGGAGAAGCGCAGGCGGGTGACGACCTCGCCGTTCACCACTTCCGGCGACACCGCGGAAATCTCGCCCGGGTAGGGCTGGCCGGCGCTGGTCAGCGTGGCTGGCATGCCGATGGCGAGGTCGCGGGCGAAACTCTCGGGCACCTTGATCTCGACCTCGAACACCGACAGGTCGACCACGCTCAGCACCGGCGCGTTGATCGCCACGTTGGAACGCTGCACGGCCTGGATCTGGCCGACCTGGCCGTCGAACGGCGCGCGCAGGGTCAATGCGTCCACCTGGCGCTGCACTTCGGCCACCACCGCGCGCTGGCGTTCGGCCAGCAGCTGCTTGTTGCGCGCATCCAGGCCCGCGCCCTGGCCCTGCAGGCCCGCGTCCTTGCGCGCGTGGGCCAGCGCGATCTCGGCCTTGCGCAGGTTGTCCTGCGCTTCCAGCACGTCGACCTGCGGCACCGCGCCGCCCTCGAATCCGCGCTGGTAGCGCTGCAGCGTGCGCTCGGCCGCCTGGCGCTCGATCCCGGCCTGGTCCAGCGCTTTCTGGGCATTGGCGCGGGTGACGCTGGCATCCAGCGTGGCGCGGCTGGCTTCGGCTTCCAGACCGGCCAGCGTGGTCTGCTCCTGCGCCAGCTTGCTGCGCAGTTCAGGGCTGTCGATTTCGGCCAGGGGCTGGCCCTTGATCACCTTGTCGCCGGCCACGACCTTCAGGGTGACCACGCCGCCGGCCACCGCGTACAGGGTGGGGCTGTTGGCGGCGATCACGCGGCCGTCGGCGGCGATGTCGCGGACCAGATCGCCGCGGGTGACCTCGGCGATGCGCAGCCGGGCGCCGTCGACCGAGGTGGTGCCGGCCAGCCAGCCGCGCGCGGCGAACACGATGCCGGCCAGCAGCAGGGTCCCGCCGGCGGCGGGCCACACCCAACGGCGCCAGGCGGGGCGGGCCTGGGTGGAACTGAGCACTCGGTCTTGCGCGGAGGTGTCCCGAATCATCGTCGGCATGCGTTGTTTGGAATGACCTGCCGTACTCAGCAGGATGCGTGCCAAACGCAAGTGATTGATTGAAAAAGGGGTTGTCCGGCGCTCAAGGCTGTCCGGGTGTCCGCGGACACTCGCCGGACAGGGCCTGTCCAGTACCGGACACGTAGAATGTCCGCTCGTTTCACTCAGAAGGAAGAAGCAGGCCTATGTGCGGAATTGTGGGCGCGATCGCCGATCGCGACGTGGTGCCGGTACTGA
Organism: Pseudoxanthomonas sp. F11; assembly: GCF_037046485.1. Classification (NCBI taxonomy): domain Bacteria; kingdom Pseudomonadati; phylum Pseudomonadota; class Gammaproteobacteria; order Lysobacterales; family Lysobacteraceae; genus Pseudoxanthomonas; species Pseudoxanthomonas sp. F11. The sequence continues at coordinate 223,584 of NZ_JBANLZ010000002.1, forward strand.
TCGAAGGACTGAAGCGGCTGGAATACCGGGGCTACGATTCCGCGGGCATCGCGGTGGTCGAGCAGCAGGACGTGCGCCGCGTGCGCCGCACCGGGCGCGTGGCCGAAATGGAGGGCGCCGCCGCTGCCGAGGGCTTCAATGCGCGGCTGGGCATCGGCCATACGCGCTGGGCGACCCATGGCGGCGTCACCGAGGCCAACGCGCACCCGCATATCAGCCACGGCGTGGCGCTGGTGCACAACGGCATCATCGAGAACCACGAGGAACAGCGCGAGAAGCTGCGCGCCCTCGGCTACGTGTTCGAGTCGCAGACCGATACCGAAGTCATCGCCCATCTGATGCACCACCACCTCAAGGGCGGCGACGACCTGCTGGCCGCGCTGCAGCGCACGGTCAAGGAGCTGACCGGCGCCTATGCGCTGGCTGTGGTCAGCCGCCAGGAGCCCGAGCGCATGGTCTGCGCCCGCATGGGCTGCCCGCTGCTGATCGGCCTGGGCGAGGGCGAGAACTTCATCGCCTCCGACGTCTCCGCGATCATCCAGGCCACGCGCCGTGTGATCTTCCTGGAGGAGGGCGATACCGCCGAAGTGACGCGCCAGTTGGTCAAGGTGTTCGACGGCAAGGATCAGCCCGTGCAGCGCGATGTGCACGTCTCCGACGTGTCGCTGGCCTCGCTTGAGCTGGGCCCGTACCGCCACTTCATGCAGAAGGAAATCCACGAGCAGCCGCGGGCGATCGCCGACACCATCGAGGCCGTGGTCGATGGCGGTTTCTCGCCCGCGCTGTTCGGCGCCAACGCCGAAGCGGCGCTGAAGGACATCGAGGGCGTGCAGATCCTCGCCTGCGGCACCAGCTACTACGCCGGCATGACCGCGCGCTACTGGTTGGAAGCCATCGCCGGCGTGCCGTGCAACGTCGAGATCGCCAGCGAATACCGCTACCGCGCCGCGTACGCGAACCCCAAGCACCTGATCGTCACCATTTCCCAGTCCGGCGAAACGCTGGACACGATGGAGGCGCTGAAGTACGCCAAGTCGCTGGGCCATGAGCACACGCTGTCGATCTGCAACGTGCCGGAGAGCGCCATCCCGCGCGCCAGCGAGCTGGTCTGCTACACGCGTGCCGGCGCCGAGATCGGCGTGGCGTCCACCAAGGCCTTCACCACCCAGCTGGCGGCGCTGTTCCAGTTGACCGTCGTGCTGGGCAAGCTGCGTGGCAAGGTCACGCCGGCGCAGGAAGCCGATTACCTGGAGCAGCTGCGCCATCTGCCGGGCAGCGTGCAGCACGCGTTGAACCTGGAGCCGCAGATCGCCGCATGGGCCGAACGCTTTGCGCCCAAGTCGGATGCGTTGTTCCTCGGCCGCGGCCTGCATTACCCGATCGCGCTGGAAGGCGCGCTCAAGCTGAAGGAAATTTCCTACATCCACGCCGAAGCGTATCCGGCGGGCGAACTGAAGCACGGTCCGCTGGCGCTGGTGGATGCCGACATGCCGGTGGTGGTGATCGCGCCCAACGACATCCTGCTGGAGAAAGTAAAATCCAACATGCAGGAAGTGCGCGCGCGCGGCGGCGAACTGTTCGTGTTCACCGACCAGGACAGCCACTTCAGCGAATCGGAAGGCGTGCACGTCATCCGCACCCCGCGCCACGTGGGCGTGCTCAGCCCCATCGTGCACACCATCCCCGTGCAGCTGCTGGCCTACCACACCGCCCTGGCCCGCGGCACCGACGTGGACAAGCCGCGCAACCTGGCGAAGTCGGTGACGGTGGAGTGAGTGCTGTCTCCTGTCTGTAATACGCGGCCTGCAGAATCCTCGCCGCAACGAGGCATCTCTCTCCTCCCGCGTTGCACCAAAGCCCGGCTACTGCCGGGCTTTGTGCTTTCTGGAGCTTCTTGCTGCCGGGTCGGTATTACGCCCGGCCGAACACCAGGCTGGCGTTGGTGCCGCCGAAACCGAAGCTGTTGGACATCACCGTGTCGAGCGTGGCGTCGCGACTGGCCTGCACGATGGGGAAGCCCGCCGCGCCTTCGTCCAGCGTCTCGATGTTGGCCGACCCTGCGATGAAGCCATCGCGCATCATCAGCAGGCAGTAGATCGCCTCATGCACGCTGGCAGCGCCCAGCGAGTGGCCGGACAACGCCTTGGTGGAGGAGATCGGCGGCAGCGTGTCGCCGAGCGCGGTGCGGATCGCCTCGAGTTCGATGATGTCGCCCAGCGGGGTGGAGGTGCCGTGGGTGTTGAGGTAGTCCAGGGGCCGGGAGACGCCTTCCAGCGCCATCCGCATGCAGCGCACGGCACCTTCGCCGGACGGCGCCACCATGTCGGCGCCATCGGAGGTCACGCCGTAGCCCAGCAGTTCGGCATGGATGCGCGCGCCGCGCTTCACCGCGTGGTCGTAGTCCTCGAGCACCAGCATGCCGCCGCCGCCGGCGATGACGAAGCCGTCGCGGTCCGCATCGTAAGGACGCGAGGCATGGGTCGGATCGTCGTTGCGCTTGCTGGACAGCGCGCCCATGGCGTCGAACATCATCGTCAGCGCCCAGTGCAGCTCTTCACCGCCACCGGCGAACATGATGTCCTGGCGGCCGGCGCGGATCATGTCCGCGGCCGCGCCGATGCAGTGCGCGGAGGTCGCGCAGGCGGCGGAGATCGAATAGCTCACGCCCTTGATCTTGAACGCGGTGGCCAGCGTGGCGGACACGGTCGAGCACATCGTGCGCGGGACCATGTACGGCCCGACCTTTCGGATGCCCCGGCTGCGCAGCAGATCGGCGGCTTCGATCTGCCATTCCGCCGAACCGCCACCGGAACCGGCGATCAGGCCGGTGCGCGGCTGGCTGACGAGCGCGTCGTCCAGGCCGGCATCGGCGATCGCATCGCGCAGCGCGATGTGCGCGAACGCGGCGGCATCGCCCATGAAGCGCTTCTGCTTGCGGTCGATCTGCGCTTCAAGGTCGATCTCCGGCGCGCCGCCCACTTGGCTGCGGAAGCCGAGTTCGGCGTACTGCGGGATATGGCGGATGCCCGAACGGCCTTCACGCAGCGCGGCCGACACGGTATCCGCATCGTTGCCCAGGCAGGAGGTGATGCCCAGTCCGGTGATGGCGACGCGACGCATCAGAAGCTCTCCGTCGAGGTAAACAGGCCCACGCGCAGGTCGCGTGCGGTGTAGATCTCGCGGCCGTCGACGAGCATGCGGCCGTCGGCCACGGCCAGCACCAGCTTGCGGTTGACCACGCGGCTGATGTCGATCTCGTAGCTGACGCGCTTGGCGGTGGGCAGCACCTGGCCGGTGAATTTCACTTCGCCGGAGCCGAGCGCGCGGCCGCGGCCCGGCGCGCCGATCCAGGTCAGGAAGAAGCCGGTCAGCTGCCACATCGCGTCCAGGCCCAGGCAGCCGGGCATCACCGGATCGCCGATGAAGTGGCACTGGAAGAACCACAGGTCCGGATGGATATCCAGTTCCGCACGCACCATGCCCTTGCCGTGCGCGCCACCGTCCTGGCGGATCTCGGTGATGCGGTCGAACATCAGCATCGGGTCGTTCGGGAGGCGGCCACTGTCGGGGCCGAACAGTTCGCCGCGCGCGCTGGCCAGCAGCTGTTCGCGGGAGAAGGAGGCGGGGGCGTTCATGGCGGGGTCCGTTCTGCGAAGCGCAAATAATGCACACATGTGCATACGCTTGTCTTGATGCAGATCAACGCGGGTTTTTCCATACGCCGGCGTACCATCGCCGCAACCCAATTGCGGCAAGGGTTTGGCGCAGCCTGCCCGCATTCTGCACGCGCATGCGCATCGGATCGGGAAGTCTCCATGCGATCGCGTACGGCGGCCGATATCATCGCGTGATGCGCAAGATCATCCACATCGACATGGACGCGTTCTACGCGTCGGTGGAGCAGCGCGACGATCCGTCGCTGCGCGGACGGCCGGTGGTGGTGGCCTGGCGCGGCGAGCGCTCGGTGGTGTGCGCGGCATCCTACGAAGCGCGCGTGTTCGGCGTGCGCTCGGCGATGCCGGCCGTGCGCGCGGAGCGGCTGTGTCCGCAGGCGGTGTTCGTGCCGCCGGACTTCGCACGCTACAAGGCGGTGTCGCGGCAGGTGCGCGAGATCTTCCTGCGTCATACCGACCTGGTCGAACCGCTGTCGCTGGACGAAGCCTATCTGGACGTCACCGCGCCGAAGTCCGACCTGCCGACGGCCACCGCCGTGGCCGAAACCATCCGCGCGCAGATCCGCGAAGAGACGCAGCTCACCGCATCGGCCGGCGTGGCGCCCAACAAGTTCCTGGCCAAGATCGCGTCGGACTGGCGCAAGCCCGATGGGCAGTTCGTGCTGCGGCCACACCAGGTGGAGGCCTTCCTCACGCCGCTGCCGGTGGAGCGCATTCCGGGCGTGGGCAAGGTGATGCAGGGCAAGTTGAATGCGGCCGGCATCCACACCGTAGGCGACCTGCGCATCTTCGACCAGCGCGATCTGGAGCAGCGCTTCGGCAGCTTCGGTGGCAGCCTGTACCGGCGCGCGCGCGGCATCGACGAGCGGCCTGTCGAACCCGACCAGCCGGTGCAGTCCATCTCCTCCGAAGACACCTTCGCGACCGACCTGCTGCTGTCCGAACTGGAACCGCATATCGTCCGCATCGCGGAGAAGGCCTGGCAGGCCACCCGCAAGACCGAGCGCGTGGGCCGCACGGTGGTGCTGAAGCTGAAGACCGCGCAGTTCCGCATCCTGACCCGCAGCTTCACGCCGGAAGCGCCGCCGGCCTCGGCACAGGAGTTCGTCGATATCGCGCTGGCCCTGCGCGAACGCGTGGACCTGCCGGCCTCGACGCGCTACCGGCTGGTCGGCGTGGGGCTGTCCGGCTTCCGTGATCGCGACGAGGTCGCCACCCAGCCAGGGCTGTTCGACACCGTCGTTTGACGGCGGTCACGAGGCCGTTGTGCACGTGGCCGCTGCCCGTTGGCACTCGCTGCGCACGCCTGCCAGCGCGTCCTGCGCTTCGGCGATAGTCTCGGCGTCGTCAACCCGAGGGGAGGCAGACGATGGATACGATTCGACAGGGTGCGGCGGCCGAGCTGTGGCAGTCGCTGGTGCGCGAGGCCTGCACGCGCTGCGGACAGTCGCTGGACGAAGCGCAGGAGAGCTATCTGGTGTTCGTGCTGCTGCGGCACCAGCGCGACGGACACCTGCTGGCGCGTACGCAGGCGCTGGAATGGCTGGAGGCGCAGCTGCGCGTCGGCAGCGCCCGCAGCGAGGCCTTGCGCGACGTCGGCGATCGCTGCCTGCTGATCGCAGGCCTGTTTCCTGCCTTGGCGCAGCGGCGCCGCGTCAGCGTGGAGTACTTCATCGACCTGGGGCGCGGCGCCTATCAGGGCGTGGCCGACAGCGGGCGCAGCGCTTATGCGGACCTGTTCGCGCAACTGGCATCCACCTATCACCAGCTCGTGCACACGCTGCGGGCGGTACGCGGCGAGCCTGTCGTTTCACTGGGCACGCATCGGCACGGCATGCTGCATTGAGGCGATGCGCCGGTGACCCGCGGCACGCGGGCCACCGGCATCCATGTCAGTCGCGCGGCTGGTAGCGCAGGCTCAGGCCGTAGGTGCGACCGGCCTGGTTGTACCAGGCGACGGTTTCGTAGTCGCGGTCGAACACGTTGCCCACCTTCGCCTGCAGCGTCCAGGCCGGCGCGATGGCGTACTCCAGGCGCAGGTCCAGCGTGCTGTAGCCGCCCAGTCGGTCGGTGTTGGCCAGGTTGTCGTAGCGCTCGCCCGCGGCGTTGAACGTCAGGCCGGTGCGGATGTCGCCGAACGCGCGGTCCACGTCGATGCGCGCGGTGTTGCGCGGACGACGGGCCAGCAGGTTGTCGTGGTTGGGGCCGGCCGAACGGTTGCGCGGATCGGTGTGGCTCAGCTGGGTGGCGATGTCGAAGCCGGCCAGCGTGAAGTCGACGGTGAGCTCCGCACCGCGGATGCGCGCTTCGTCGATGTTGTTGGGCAGGAAGATCTGGGAATCGTAGGAGATCAGCTGGTCCACCTTGTTCTGGTAGACGTTGAACGTCCAGTTCCACGTATCCGCGTACTGCGCGATGCCCAGGTTGACGCTCTCGGATTCTTCCGGCTTCAGGTACGGATTGCCGAAGCCGGGGTAGTACAGGTCGTTGAAGCTCGGTGCCTTGAAGCCGGTGGCCGCGCTGGCGGTCAGCTTCAGCCCATTGCCGAAGCCGTAGCCGTAGCCGAGGCTGCCTGTGGTGTGGTTGCCGAACTGTTCGTTGTCGTCGTTGCGCACGCTGGCCTGCAGCTGATGCGCGCCGAAACGGCCCTGGTACTCGACGAAGCCGGCCAGGTTGTCGCGCCGGGTGATGGCGAACAGGGTGGTGCTTTCCACCCGATCGTCCTGCCAGTCGATGCCCGCAGTCAGCAGCTGGTTCGCGGCCACGGTGAAGTCGCCCTGCGCCGAGGCCACGTAGCGGCGCGTCTGGAAATAGCCGGACTGCACGTCGTCGTGGAAGTCGTCGGACTTGTCGTCGTTGCGACCCAGGCTCAGCAGCAGGTTGATCTTGTCGCTGGGCGTATAACGCAACTTGGTGCCCAGCACCTGCTGCACGGTCTCGGAGCGGTTGGTGTAGCTGCCATCGAACTCGCTCTTGCCCTCGGCGCGCAGCGCGTTGGCTTCCAGTGCCAGCGTATCGGTGAAGGAATAGCCGCCGCGCAGGGTGGCCGAGGTGTTGCGGTAGCCGTCGCGGTCGGGCTCGTCGGTGAAACAGCCGGCGCCGTCGAACGGGTTCGCGGGATCGCCGCCGGTGCCGCGACAGGCGTTGAATCCGTCGGTGCGCGTGTACGCCACATCGGCGCCGAACCAGCCGCGCCCGATGCCGCCGCCGATGCCGGCACTGGCTTCGCGGGTACTGTCGCTGCCCACGCCGATGCGGACGTTCGGACGCACCTTGCCGGTGTTGCGGCGGGTGAACACCTGGATCACGCCGCCGATGGCCTCGGAGCCCCACAGACTCGAGCGCGGGCCGCGTACGATCTCGACGCGGTCGATCTGGTCGATCGGCAGGTCCTGCAAGGCGGGCAGCCCGGCGGTCGCCGAGCCCATGCGCACGCCGTCCACCAGCACCAGCACGTGATCGGATTCGGCGCCGCGCAGGTTGAGCGTGGTGATCTTGCCGGCGCCGCCCTGGTTGGCGATCGAGATGCCGGCGCGGCCCTGCAGCAGTTCGCCCAGCGAACGCGCCTGACTGCGCTGGATCGCGTCGCGGCCGATCACCTGCGCGGGCACCAGGCTGTCTTCGACGGCGACTTCGGTACGCGTGCCGGAGACGACGATTTCATCGAGGTCGGTGGCGTCCTGCGCCTGCGCCGCGAACGGCAGCGCCATCGCGACCGCGAAGGCCAGCAGGGAAGGGGAGGAAAAGGTACGGCTCTGCATCGGAACTGCTCCATCGCGCGCCCCGCGCGCATTGTTCGGCGTGGAGTCGCGATGGAAAGGCATGCGGAGCGGACAGCGCAGGCGAAGCGGCGCGGCACGCCGCGACGCCCTCCGCATCGCAACCAGTGGACTTCCAGGCCGGTCTCCGGGCTTGCGAACGAGTGCAGGGCACTCCGCCGGGGCGCCTTCCCATGCGTCGTGGACGCACAGTGGCCGATGCCGCGGCTTTCTTCGCCTACCGTTGCGGGGGCAGCGCCGGCATGCCGCCTGCGCGGGTCACCGGCTTCCCGTTTCAACCCGGCACGAGGCACGGGTCACCTGAAAGCGCGCGCAGTATACGGGAAGCGCGTGCCCATCGTGCTCAAGGGGCATTTCCTGGCAGGAAATCCATTGTAGGAGCGGGCCATGCCCGCGATGCTTTTGCCCGGAATGTCCCGTTGCAGAAGCAGGCCGGCTCGCGATGTTTCTCCGCCGGGTGCTGCGCGAAAGGCATCGCGCCCATGGGGCGCTGCTACAAAGGTTCGCGATGCTTGCCGGCGTCAGTCGTCGCCGCGCGAGTCGAACAGGTTCAGCGAAGGACCCGTGTCTTCTTCCTGCTCGGTATGGGTGGTGGTCACCGGCCCTGCGGCGGGACGGCCCCGCGGGGGCGGCAGTAGCGCGGCGGCGGCATCGTAGGCCACCAGCAGTTCGCCACGACGGGCCTCCGGCAACTGCTGCCAGTGGCAGTCCAGCAGGGCGCCTTCCAGCGCATAGAGCAGATTGAGGCTGGGGCGGAACCCGGCGCGCTTGACCCGGATGAAGGCCTCCACCGCGCCTACCGACTCCAGATCCTCCTGCGTGCGCAGGCCGACCTGGCGGAGCCAGGCGGCGGATTTGGGGCCGATGTTGCGCAGCTTGGTGCCTGTCATGTCAACGAATCCAGAAAAATGGCGGCGATGCGTTCCATGCCCGCCTGGTCGTCCGCATCGAAGCGCGCCAGGCGGGGGCTGTCCAGGTCGAGCACACCGACGAGTTCGCCCCCTTTCACCAGCGGGACCACCAGTTCCGAGCGCGAGGCGGAATCGCAGGCGATGTGGCCCGGGAAGGCGTCCACGTCGTCCACGCGCTGGGTTTGGCGGGTGCGTGCGGCGGCTCCGCAGACCCCCTTGTCCAACGGGATCCGCACGCAGGCTGGTAAGCCTTGGAACGGACCGACCACCAATTCCCGGCCATCGAAGAAGTAGAAGCCCACCCAGTTGAAGTCGGGCAGGGCGTGGTAGATCAGCGCGGCGAGGTTGGCGGCGTTGGCGATCCGGTCCGGTTCACCGGCCAACAGGGCGCGGGCCTGGTCGGCGAGCTGCGCGTATTGTTCCGGCTTGCTGCCGGTGAGCGTCTGGGAGGCGAATGACATGGGCCCGATTCTACCCCGCGGGTCCGGTGGCGGCCGGATTATCATCGTCGCCATGAACCGGCATGCCCAACAACGATGATGGCCTTACCGAGTGGCGCTCTTGCGCCTGCAGGACCGTGATGGACCGCGTGTTCATCACCGGCACCGATACCGGCGTGGGCAAGACCGTCGCGAGCGCGGCGCTGCTGCATGCGTTCCGCGCACGCGGCCTGCGTGCGGTGGGCATGAAGCCCGTCGCCAGCGGCTGCGAACCGACGCCTGAGGGCTGGCGCAACGAGGATGCGTTGGCCCTGCAGGCGGCCAGCGATCCGCGGCCGCCCTACGATGACGTCAACCCTTACGCGCTGCCCGCACCGCTGGCGCCGGAGATCGCCGCGCGCGATGCCGGCGTGGACGTGCAACTGGGCGTGCTGGTGTCCGCGTTCGAGCGCCTGCATCCGCTGGCCGACATGGTGCTGGTGGAAGGCGTCGGCGGCTGGGCCGCCCCGCTGACCGCCACCCTCGACCAGCGCCACCTCGTGCAGGAACTGCGTCTGCCGGTGGTGCTGGTGGTGGGCATGCGCCTGGGCTGCATCAACCATGCGCGGCTCAGCGCGCGCGCCATCCAGGACGACGGCGCGCGGCTGGTGGGCTGGATCGCCAACGAAGTCGACCCGGACATGGCGCGCCGCGACGAGAACTTCGCCCTGCTGTCGGCGCGCATGCCGGTGCCGTGCTGGGGACGGTTGCCGCATGCGCCGGGCATCGACGCCGGACAACTCAGCCGGCACATCGCGATTCCCTTGTAGCAGGGCCTGAAGCCTTCCTGCAGGAAAACTGCGCGCAATAAAAAACCCGGCAGCGTGGGGGCTGCCGGGTCGGGTTTGCGCGGAGGGAGGGGAGGGCCGCGCAATGACCGGTTGAAGCGGTCTTACTTGGCCTTCGCGGCCTTGGTCGCCTTGGCCACCGAGGCCTGGACGCTGTCGGTCGCGCTCTCGAACTGGCTCTTCACCAGCTGGCCGAAGGCTTCGCCGGTCTTCAGGCTCAGGCCGAACACTTCCTGGCTGGCGGCGACCACGCGCTCGGCGTTGTCCTTGGCCACCTGCAGGCCCTTCGGCCACAGGTTCTTGTAACCGTCCAGGTCGCGGGTCTCGGCCAGCTCGCCGAAGAAGGCGGTGGTGGCGTCGATGTTCTTCTCGAACGTCTTCAGCTGCACGCCGAACACGGTCTCGGCGCTTTCCAGGGCCAGGCGGTTGGCGCGCGAGGCGGCCGCAGCGAACTGGTGCGTGAACTGGCTGAAGCTTTCGTTGAATTGCGCGTTCATGGCGTGCTCCTGAAAGGGGAATCCCGTTTGTTGCGTCGCAGCATAGGCTTGCCGATGTTGCAATGCAATAACCGCCGTATGGAAATCCGACGAACGGTCAGGAGCCGTTACAAATCAAACGCTTGTAAGAGGTGGTATGAAACCGGTTCCATACCTCTCAGGGCCCGGTGTAGCGGCAGCCGGAGGTGCAGGTTTCGTGCACCACGATGGCGCTCAGCAACGGCAGCAGCGGCTTGGTCTGGTCCCAGATCCACTTCGCCAGCTGCTCGCTGGTCGGGTTTTCCAGGCCGGGGATGTCGTTGAGGTAGTGGTGGTCCAGCCGCTCGTAGATGGGCTTGAAGGCCGCTTTCACGTCGGCGAAGTCCATCACCCAGCCGGCCTGCGGATCGACCGGGCCGGACAGATGCAGTTCGATGCGGAACGAATGCCCATGCAGGCGCGCGCACTTGTGGCCTTCCGGCACGTGCGGGAGGCGGTGGGCGGCTTCGACGGTGAAGACCTTGAAGATGTCCATGCGGTGGTTCCTGGAGCGGGGAGGCGCGCGGCACCCGCAGAGGTGCCGCGCGCGCGGTTAAAGCTTAGCGGGCGGGGCGCGCCTGGCCCTGGCGGGCGCCGCCGGAACGGCCGCCGTCACGGCGCTGGCCGCCGTGCTTCTTCGGCCCGGCGTGCGCATGCCGCGGCGCGTCGCCGTGCGGGCGGCGCGCGTGCTTCTGCGGGCCGTTGCGACGCGGGGTGCGCTCGCCGCCCGGCAGCTCGGCCTTGCCCGGCGCGCTGTTGCCCCAGCGGATCGGCGTCTGCGGCTCGAAGCCCGGCACGTCGCGCAGGTCCATGTCGCGGTTGAGCAGGCGGACGATGGCGCGCAGGTACTTGGCTTCGTCCTGCGCCACCAGCGAGATCGCCTGCCCGGTCGAGCCGTTGCGGCCGGTGCGGCCGATGCGGTGCACGTAGTCCTCGGCCACCATCGGCAGGTCGAAGTTGATCACCTGCGGCAGCTGGTCGATGTCGATGCCACGCGCGGCGATGTCGGTGGCGACCAGCACGTTGATGCGGCCGGCCTTGAAGTCGCTGAGCGCGCGCTGGCGGGCGCCCTGCGACTTGTTGCCATGGATCGCCGCGGTCTTGATGCCGCTCTTCTCCAGGAACGTCGCCAGCTTGTCGCTGCCGTGCTTGGTACGGGCGAACACCAGCGTCTGCAGGCGGCTGTCCTGCGCCAGCAGGTGCAGCAGCAGGTCGCGCTTGCGGCTGCCGTCCACCGGGTGCACGCGGTGGGTGATGGTCTCGGCCACGGTGTTGCGCGGGGTCACCTGGATCTGCTTGGGCTCGCGCATGAACTCCAGGGCCAGCTCGCGGATCGGGTCGGCGAAAGTCGCCGAGAACAGCATGGTCTGGCGGTTCTGCTTGGGCAGTTTGGCCAGGATGCGCTTGATCGACGGCAGGAAGCCCATGTCGAGCATGCGGTCGGCTTCGTCCAGCACCAGGATCTCGATGCCCGACAGGTCCACGCTGCGGCGCTCAAGGTGGTCGATCAGGCGGCCCGGGCAGGCGATCACCAGGTCCACGCCACGGCGCAGCGCGTCCAGCTGGTTGCCCATGCCGACGCCGCCGTAGATGGTGGTGCTGGGGATGCGCAGGTACTTGCCGTAGCCCCGCAGGCTGTCGTGTACCTGCACGGCCAGTTCGCGGGTCGGCGTCAGCACCAGGGCGCGCGGCCTGCGCGGGGCGCCGCGCTGGACTTCCTGCGGGGTGGTGGCCAGGTACTGGATCAGCGGCAGGCCGAAGGCGGCGGTCTTGCCGGTGCCGGTCTGTGCGCCGGCCAGCAGGTCGTGGCCCTCCAGGGCCAGCGGAATGGCCTGCTCCTGGATGGGGGTGGGCTGGGTGTAGCCCTGTTCGTCCAGCGCGCGCAGCAGGGCGGGCGCAAGGCCAAGGGTTTCAAACGTCATGGGTAAGGCTCCAATGGCGGCCGACCGGACGCGTGCGCCGTCGCCACACGCGGGTGTGGCGGCGCATGCACGCAGAATGCGGGACTGGCCGTGACTCGAAGCGTTCCCTGAAACCGCGCTGCGAGAAGGGGTGCGGCAGCGCCAAAACGGCGCGACCGAGCTTGCGCAACGAAAGAAGTCGGAGCGGGGCGGGCGCGGGAAACCAGAGCGGATTCCCGGCGCCGGCGGACCATCGGGGAAACGAACGGCCGCAGGCAAGCGGCGCGCACTGTAACCGAATCCGGACCTGAATGGGGGAACGGCGCCTGAAAGCCCCCGGTCCGCGACCGATTGTCGCAGCCGGTAAATCCGTGACTTGGGGGCGTATCATGACCGCCGAAGACCCACGTAGCCGACCGCCATGAGCCTTCGCATCCTCCGCCTTAACGACACCCCGGTGCCCGCCGCGCCCGGCGATGGCGTGGTGTGCCAGGTCGCGCGCGGCTGCAGTGGCTGCCTGGTCCGGCACCTGGCCGTGTGCGCCGCCCTGCCGGTGGAGAAGGCGCATGCGATGGAAGCGCTGGCCGATGATGTCCGCCTGGTGGCCGGGGAGCCGCTGGTGCGCGAAGGCGAAGCCCGGCGCGGCGTGTTCACCGTCACCAAGGGCGCCCTGCGCCGCATCCGCCTGTTGCCCGACGGGCGCCGGCTGGTGGCCGGCTTCCTGATGCCGGGCGACTTCATCGGTTTCTCGGGCACCTCGCACTACAAGCACACCATCGAAGCCATCACCGACAGCACCCTGTGCGAGTTCTCGATGGCCGACATGCGCGGCCTGTGCCACGACCACCCGCAACTGGAGCGCGAACTGCTGGAACGCGCCTGCGTGGAACTGGACGCCACCCGCGGCAACCTGATGGCGCTGGCCCGCCTGAATCCGATGGAACGGCTGGCCGGCTTCCTCGTGGACATGGCGCAGCGCCGCCGCCGCCAGGGCCAGGACGACACCGAAGTCATCCTGCCGATGACGCGCACCGACATCGCCGACTACCTGGGCCTGACTGTGGAGACCGTCAGCCGCAGCTTCACCCGCCTGCGCCAGGAAGGCAGCATCGCCACCGACGACCCGCACCACGTGCGTCTGCTCAACCGCAAGCGCCTGGACGCCCTGGCCGAAGCGCGGGCCTGAGGGCCCGCTTTCTGTAGGAGCGACGTGAGTCGCGACCGCAGGCCTGGACAGCACGGATGGGTGATCGGAAAGCGTCGCCTCCGTTGAGTTTTTTCACCAGATGGCGCGCGAGCGCTTATTTGCTACGGTCGCGACTTGCGTCGCTCCTACAACGAGCGGGACGCTCATTCTTTGATCAGCTTCCCGTCCCGCAGCCGGTAGCGCGTATCCACCACCCCATCCGGCAGCGCCGCATGGCTGATGATCAGCACGCTGCGCCCTGGGGTTGCCGCCACGATGTCGCGCATCAGCGCATCCGCGGTGTCCTGGTCCAGGCCTTCGGTCGGCTCGTCCAGCAGCAGTAGCGGCGCATCGCGCAGCAGGGCGCGCGCCAGCGCCAGGCGGCGCGCCTGGCCGGTCGACAGCGTCGCTCCGTTCTCGCCGACCCATGTATCGAGGCCTGAATCGCGGAAGCGCGCGTCCAGCTTCACCTGCGCCAGCGCCTGCCACAGGCGCGCGTCGTCGGCCTCCGGATCGCCGAGTCGCAGGTTCTCGCGCACGCTGCCGGAGAACACCGGCGCGTCCTGCGGCAGCCAGGCGATGCGGGCGTGCCAGCGGGTTGCGTCCAGGGCGCGCAGGTCGTCGCCGGCGAAGCGCACCCGGCCGGACTGCGGCGCGTGCAATCCCAGCACCAGTGCCAGCAGCGACGACTTGCCTTCGCCACTGTCGCCGGCCACCAGTACGCGCTCGCCCGGTGCGATGCATAGCTGTGCGCCGTCGAGCACACGCCGCGGGGTGCCCGGCCAGGCGAACACGATGTCCTCCAGTTCAAGCGCACCGCTCGGCGCCGGCGGCTCCGCGCCCGCGGCACCGCTCGCCGCCGCCGGTGCATCCACCACCTGCTGCAGCCGCTGCGCCGCCACCGTGGCCGCGCGCCAGGCCTGCCATGCGGGCCCGATGGCGGCGCAGGCTTCCAGCACCGCGACGGTCATGAAGAACAGGCCGCCCGCCGCCGCGGCGCCGAGGCGTCCGGCGTGCACGGCGGCCAGCAGCACCCACAGCATCGTCGGCAGCGTGAACGCGGAAACCAGCCCATGCGCGAGCGTCGCCAGCGCGAGCCGCTGCTTGCGTCGCTCCTCCCAGTGCGCGACCTCGCGGCTGCGCGCATCCAGTGCGGCCAGCCATGCCGCCGTCGCGTCCATCGCCACCAGATCCTGCTGGCCTTCGATGCCTTCCTGCACGGCGGCGCGCAGGCGGGTGCGAGCCTGCGCCCGCTCGCCTTCGAGCGTGGCGACGCTGCGTGCCGCCAGCCATGGGGCCAACGCGGCGATCGATGCCAGCGCGACCAGCAGCACGCTGCCGGCCAGCGGCAGTACGGCCAGCGTCACCGCCGTCGCGAGCAGGCACAGCGACAGCAGCGCGAGCAGTGGGCCGATGGCGCGCACCAGCAGGCCGTCGATCGCCTCGATGTCCGCCATCAGCCGCGCCATCAGATCGCCGATGCGGAACCGCCCCAGCCCCAGCGGCGCCAGCGGCAGCGCGCGTGCGAAGAGCCAGGCGCGCAGGTCGCGCGCGATGCGCAGGGTCACGTCGTGGCCCAGCAGCTTCTCGCCATAGCGCGACAGGATGCGCACGAAGGTCAGTGCGCGGATGCCGGCCGACGGGCCGAAGAAGTTGAAGCCGACCGCCGCACTCCCGGCCAGCGCGGCGGCTGTCAGGAAATGCCCGGACAGCCCCAGCAGGGCGGTGCCTGCCAGCAGGGTCAGCGCGAGCAGGCCCACGGACAGCGCGATGCGCGGACGATGCCTTGCCAGCACGTCGTGCAGCGACGTTGCATCGTCATCCCGATGCAGGCTCACGGCATGCCTCCCTGCGTACGCACGCGACCGTCGTGCACGTGCCAGACCTGCATCATCGCCGCCTGTGCGGCCGGGCTGTGGGTCGCCATCAGCACGCAGCGGGCGCGCGCGAACGTCCGGATCGCCTGCAGCACAGCCGCTTCGGTGTCGGGATCGAGGAAGGCGGTGGGCTCGTCGAGCAGCAGCAGGTCGGGATCGCGCAGGAACACGCGCGCCAGCGCCACCCGCCGCGCCTCGCCGCCGGACAGACCGAAGCCGCGTTCGCCGATCACCGTGTCCAGACCCTCCGGCAGGCGCGATGCAAAGCGCATCACCTGCGCGGCCTCGGCCGCCTGTTCCAGTTCCACGTCGCTGGCGTCGGGCTTGGCCATGCGCAGGTTGTCGCGCAGGCTGCCGGCGAACAGGAACGGACGCTGCGGCGCGTAGCCGATGCGCAGGCCGGGCGCGTGCCGCAGGGTGCCTGCGTGGAGCGGCAGCCAGCCGGCCAGGGCTTCCAGCAGCGTGCTCTTGCCGTCGCCGCTGGCGCCCGTCAGCGTCACGTGCTGGTCGCGATGCAGGTCCAGCGTGAGGTCGGACAGCACGTCGCGCACGGCGGCGGGATGACGCAGCGTGGCATCGCGCACGCTGACCAGCGGCGTTGCGGCCACGGGGGGTGTTCCCGTACCGGCATCGATCGACAGGACGGGCGGTGCTGTGTCCAGCACCCGCGCGATCTCGTCCATCGCCGCCAGCGCCGCGGCGCGGTCGTGGTAGTGGGTCGCCAGGCGCCGCAGCGGCGCGTAGAACTCCGGCGCCAGCAGCAGGCAGAACACGCCCATGCCCAGCGTCAGCGGCGCCGCACGCAGGTCGAGCATGCCCAGGTAGGTCAGGCCCAGGTAGAGCGCGATCATCGCCACGCTGAGCGAGGCGAAGAATTCCAGCACTGCCGACGACAGGAAGGCGATGCGCAGCACGCGCAGGCTGCGCACGCGCAGTTCCTCGGCCGCTGCGCGGATGCCGTGCAGCTCCGATGCCCCGCGTCCGTACAGGCGGATCAGCCCCAGACCGCGCAGGCGGTCGGCGAAATGCCCGCCCATGCGCGTGAGCGCCTGCAGCTGCCGCTGGCTGGCGGCCTGCGCGCCCCAGCCGACCAGCATCATGAAGACCGGCACCAGCGGCATGGTCAGCAGCAGCACCAGGCCGACGGTGCGATCCACGAAAAACACGGCCAGCAGGATCGCCAGCGGCACGCCCACCACGTCCGCCCGCAGGGGCACGAAGCCGCCGAAATAGCCTTCCAGCGTGTCCACGTGCGCGCCCATGCGTTCGGCCAGCGCGCCGCTCTGCTGCGCGCGCACCCAGACAGGCCCGCGTGCGACCAGGCCACGCGCGATCCGCGCGCGCACGTCGACGCGGATGCGTTCGACGGCGCGGTCGGCGAATCGGCGGCCCGCCCATGCCATGCCTGCGCGCAGCAGCAGCGTTGCCAGCAGGGCGCCGAGCAGTGGCAGCAGCGCGGCGGGCGGGACGGCTTCCACGAACGCGCGCTGCAGGCACAGTGCGATCAGCGCCGCCTGCGGCACCACCAGCACGCCGCCGATCACGCCCAGCGCCGCGGCGGCGCGCAGGGGCGCGCGCGCGACCGCGCCCAATGCCTGCAGGCGCGCCTTCGCCGCCGCGCCGGTCGGTGCGTCCATCGTGTTTGCGCTCACGTCGGCAGCGGCCGGCATCCGAGCGCCGCCAGCACGCCGTGCAAGGCGGGATGCTGCATCAGCCACGGCGAAGCGATCGTCAGCAGCCCGGCCGCCAGCACGAACACGGCGGCCGCGCGCCGCACCGACGTGCGCTGCCAGTGGCGACCCAGACGCGCGCCGGACCATGTCAGGGTCACCATCATCGGCAGCGTGCCCAGGCCGAACATCGCCATCGTCAGCGCGGCATCGCGTGCATTGGCCTGCAACCAGGCCACCGTCAGCAGGCTCAGGCTCAGGCCGCACGGCAGCCAGCCCCACAGCGCGCCGGCCATCAGTCGCCGCGGTACGGTATCGGCCGGCAGCACGCGCGCATGCAGCGGGCGCAGCACCTGCCACACCTTCGCGCCGGGGCGGGCGAGGAAGTCCAGTCGGCCGCGCTGGTCGAGCAGGCGCAGCGCCAGCACCACCAGCGCCAGGCCGACGCCCACGCGCATGGCGAGCACGGCGTTCTGGTGCCGCGCCAACGACAGCAGGCCGCCACCGAAGGCGCCCACCAGCGCGCCGGCCAGCGCGTAGCCGGCGACGCGTCCGAGATTGAGCTGCAGCGCGCTGCCCCAGCCCGGGCGGGACGACATGGCGGAAAAGCCGGTGGCGATCCCGCCGCACATCACGGCGCAGTGCGTGCTGCCCACCAGGCCGGCCAGCAGCGCGGCCAGCAGCACCGGAACATCAGGCCCCATCGTCGCCTTCGCGGAGCGCGGGCGCGGGCGGCGTGGACGGACGCGGCGGTGCGTCGTCCAGGATGTCCAGCGCCGGGGTGTCGAGGTCGTCGAACTGGCCCTTGCGCACCGCCCACGCGAACGCGGCGATGGCCAGGCCCAGCAGGACCAGGCTGATCGGCAACAGCATCAGCAGGATGTTCATGCCGCCATCTCCGTGGAGGTGCGCGCCAGCCGCAGCGCATTGAGGGTGACCACCAGCGAGGATACCGCCATGCCCAGCGCCGCGATCCAGGGCGTGACCATGCCCGCCGCCGCCAGCGGTACCGCCAGCAGGTTGTAGCCGGCCGACCAGGCCAGGTTCTGCTTCACCAGCCGCCGCGACAGGCGCGCCACGCGCACGGCGTCGGCGATGCGCAGCAGCGAGGGGCCGGTGGCGACCAGGTCCGCCGCCTGCTGCGCCAGCGGCGCGCCTTCGCCCATCGCGATGGACACGTCGGCGCCCGCCAGCACCGGCGCATCGTTCAGGCCGTCGCCGACCATGGCGACGATGCGGCCTTCGTCCTGCAGCCGGCGTACGGCCGCCAGCTTGTCCTCCGGCGACTGCCGTGCGTGCGCGGACGCGATGCCCAGTGCGTGCGCGAGCCGGCGGACCGCGCCCTCGCCATCGCCGCTGGCCAGGTGGATGGCCAGCCCCTGGCCGCGCAGCGCCGCGATCGTCGCGGCCGCGTCGTCGCGCGGTTTCTCGGTCAGGGTGAACCGGGCCACGCCACGCGCGCCATCGCCCAGCCACAAAGTGCCGTCGTCCTCGCGGCCGGCCGCCCAGTCGCCGCGTCCGAAACGCCAGTGGCGCCCGTCGATGTCGCCTTCCACGCCCTGGCCCGGCCGTGCCACCACGGCCTGCGCCGGGGCATGCGTGGCGATGTCGGCGAAGGCCGACGCGATGGGATGGCCGCTGTCCTTTTCCAGTGCGGCGACGATGCGGGCGGCGCCGTCCGCGTCCAGGCCATCGAACACCTCCACCGCGACGCAGGCCGGGCGGCCGTCGCTGAGCGTGCCGGTCTTGTCGAACACCACGTCGGTCGCGCGCGCCAGCGTGTCCAGCGCCTCGGGCCGCGTGGCCAGCACGCCGCAGCGCGCCAGCGCGCCATGCGCGGCGGCGAGCACCGCCGGCACCGACAGCGACAGAGCGCAGGGGCAGCTGATCACCAGCAACGCGAGCGTCACTTCGAACGCGCGCTCGGGCTGGTACATCCGCCAGCCGGCATAGACGCAGGCGGCCAGCACCAGCAGCGACAGCACGAAGTGGCGGCCCACGCGGTCGGCCAGCTGCGCCATCGGCGGGCGGTGGCCCTGCGCGCGGTCGACCAGTTCGGCCAGCTGCGACAGCCGCGTGCCGGTGCCGGCGGCGGTGACGCGCACGCGGGCCGGCCGTTCGCGGCAGGTGGTGCCGGCGTAGACGGTGTCGCCGGCGTGGCGGCGCACGGGCCGCGATTCGCCGGTCAGCAGCGCTTCCTCGAAATCGGCCGCGCCGTCGAGCAGCACGCCATCGGCCGGCACGCCCTCACCTGCGGCAACGCAGACCACATCGTCCACCCGCAGCGCGGACGGCGGCACCGATTCGCGCGTGCCGTCGTCGCATTCGCGGATCGCGAACACCGGCTGCGCCCGTGCCAGTGCATCCACCTGCGCGGTGGCCACGTTGCGTGCGCGCTGCTCCAGCATGCGCGCGGCCAGCAGCAGGAACACGAACATCACCGCCGCGTCGTACCACACGTGCGTGCCGCCGCGGATCGTCTCCACCAGGCTGGCGAAGTAGGCCAGCAGGGTGGAGCCGGCGATCAGCGTGTCCATGCCCACGTGGCGCGCGCGCAGTTCGCGTGCCATGCCGGCCAGGAACGGCCAGCCGCTGTAGAAGACCACCGGCGTGCTGACCAGGAAGGTCAGCCAGCGGAACATGTCGCGCGTGGGTACCGGCATCGTCGCGTTGACATCCAGGTACAGCGCCTCGGCCAGCATCATCGCCTGCAGCGACCCCAGGCCGGCCACGCCCAGGCGCAGCAGCCAGCGGCGGCGCTCGGAAAGCCGCTTCTGTTCGCGCGCATCGCCGGTGGCGAGGTAGGGCCGGTAGCCCAGCATCGCCAGGCGGTGCAGCAGTGCGGACAGCTTCGTGCGCGCCGGATCCCAGGCGATGCGGATGCGGCCGGTGACGGCATTGGCGGTGGTGTCGAGCACGCCGTCCTCGCGCGCGAGGGCGCGGTCGATCAGCCAGGCGCAGGCGGCGCAGCGCATGCCGTCGGTGAGCAGCACGATCTCGCGACCGCCATCGACAACGCGGCTGTGCTGGTCCAGCAGTTCGCTGCGGTCCCAGCTGTCCAGGTCCAGGCGGTCGGCCTGCACGCGGTTGGCGTTGGCGCTGCGCAGCCGGTAGTAGCTGCCCAGGTCCGCCTCCTCGATCCAGGCCGCCGCCGCGGCGCAGCCGCTGCAGCAGAACGCGTGCCCACCGGCGTCGACGCGGTGGGCGGCATCGGCGACCGGCTCACCGCAGTGGTGGCAGGGCACCAGGGGCATGTCCATGCCGGACTCAGCCGCCCCCGCGCGCGGGGGCCAGCCGTACCGCCCGGGTGTCCTTCTGCAGGCGCCCGCGGATGCGCCACAGGCCGTCCTGCGTGGCGAGCTGGACATTCCAGTCGTGGGACGTGTCGATCTGCGCCGGCGCGGTCCAGCCGGCGGTATCGCGGGCCAGGTTCAGGGTGGTGTCCTTCGCCGCTTCGGTCGGGTGGGCCAGGGTCAGCACCAGCGGCGACGTGCCCGCGAATTCGCCCGTCACCGGCACCAGTTCCACATGGTCGGCGCGGATCTGCACGATGGCGCTGAGCTTGCGTGCGGCAGCGGCTTCGTCCGGGCCCAGGTCGGTGGTCTGGATCTGCGAGACGCGGTCCACCTTGTCCATCACCGCGTCCGCGCTGCCGGAGCGCACCGACACCACCACCAGCCCCACGCCGGCGACGATGGAGGCCAGCGGGATGCCCAGCACCACCCACATCATGGGTTCCTTCCAGAACGGGCGCTTGCGGTCGCTGGCAGGGGAGGCGTTCGACGTCATTGCGTGGGTCCGAAGTAGCTGGTGTCGACGGTCTTCTGGTTGCCGCCCTCGGTGGCGACCACGGTCAGCGTGACCGCATGACGGCCGGTGACCGTGGCGGGGGCGGTGGCGACGACCGGCAGCGAGAGCACCTGCTCGGGCTCGGCGGTCACCGTCATCTCGCCACCGCGCAGGACGATGCCGGGCGTGGGCGAGGCCAGGGTGACGCGGTAGCTGCGCGTCTGCTGGTCCTTGTTGATCAGCTTGAGGGTGTAGCTGTTCTCGACCTGCCCATCGGCGACTTCACGGTACAGCGCGTTGCGGTCGCGCAACACCTCGGCGATCAGGTCGCTGCGATGGGTCACGCCCCAGGCCCAGCCGGCCACCAGCGCCAGCAGCAGGCCGCCGTAAACGAACACGCGCGGGCGCAGCACGCGCGACGGCTTGCCGTCGACGGCGTTCTGCGTGGTGTAGCGGATCAGGCCCCGCGGATAGCCCATCTTGCCCATGACATCGTTGCAGGCGTCGATGCAGGCGCCGCAGGCGATGCACTCGTACTGCAGGCCGTTGCGGATGTCGATGCCGGTGGGGCAGACCTGCACGCAGATCGTGCAGTCGATGCAGTCGCCCAGCTCCTCCGGCGCGAACTTCGGCAACGGCGCCACCTCGCCCAGGTCGCCGTCCCAGGTGATGGTGCCCTTGGCGTGCGCGGCCTGGCTGGCGGCGGACGGATGCTTGCCCGCGCGGAACACGTAGTCGTAGGCCGTTTCCTTGGACAGCAGGCCGCGTGCGCGTTCGAGCACGCTGCCCAGGCCGCGCTTGCGCGGGCCGCGCGGTTCGCCGCGCATGGGGTCGTAGGCGATGATCAGGGTGTTGCGGTCGAACATGGCGCTCTGGAATCGCGCGTAGGGGCACATGTACTTGCACACCTGCTCGCGCAGGAAACCGGCGAAGCCCCACGTGGCGAGCGCGTAGAACAGCACCCAGAACGTTTCCCATCCGCCCCAGGCGAACGGCCACAGGCGCGCGCCCAGGTCCAGGATGGGGGTGAAGAAGCCGACGAAGGTGAAGCCCGTCCATAGCGCGAACACCGCCCACAGCACGTGCTTGCCGCCCTTGCGCAGCAGTTTGTTGGCGCTCCAAGGGGCCGCGTCCAGCTTCATCCGTGCGCTGCGGTCGCCCTCGGTCCAGCGTTCCATCCACAGGAACACTTCCGTCCACACCGTCTGCGGGCAGGCATAACCGCACCACAGCCGACCGGCCAGCGAAGTGAAGAAGAACAGCGCCATCGCCGCGATGATCAGCAGCATGGCCAGGAACAGGAAATCCTGCGGCCAGAACACCAGCCCGAACACGTAGAACTTGCGCGCCGGCAGGTCGAACAGCACCGCCTGGCGACCGTCCCATTTCAGCCACGGGAACACGTAGTACATGCCCAGCAGCCACCACACCGCCGCCACGCGCAGGCGGTTGAGCGTGCCGGCGACGTCGCGCGGATAGACCTTGCGCTCGCTGACGTAGAAGGAATTGCCCTGCGCATCGACGACGTCCAGCGGAATGCGGCGCCTGGTCGAGTCGGAGGGTGAGGAGGAGGCTGGCGTGGACATGGAGGGCTCTGTCTTGGCTGGCGTCATGCTCGCGCCGCGGGCGTGCGCGAGGGAGCGACGGTTTGTCGCAGGTGCGCGCTTCCTTCGCGGTCAGGGCGCGTGGCGCGCGCTCAGTCCGGCGGCAGCGCGCGGTTGAAGCGGCTGGCGGGGCGCAGCAGGATCCAGGTGAACAGGCTGCTGGCCGCGGTGGCCAGCCAGAACATGAAAAAGCCCAGCGTGTAGCCGAACTCGCGGCTGATCGCCAGGTCAGGGAAGGTCATGTCGCGCAGCGTCAGCGGATCGACGAAGGCGAAGAACACCATCGTCGCCACCCCGGCCGCGAAGAAGCTGGGCCACAGCACCGCCCCGACGCGCTGCGCGAGCGGCCGGGGCGGATGGTCGAGGCGGGGCTCGGTGAAGTCGGTCATTGCGCCGTGCCGGCCGCCTGCTTGTGGGACAGCGACCATGCGTACGAGGCCACCAGCCGCGCGCGCGTCTCGCCGAGCAGTTCGCGGTGCGCAGGCATGACGCCATGCCGACCCTGGGTGATCGTGGTACGCATGCTCTCCTTGCTGTTGCCGTAGAGCCAGTAGCCGTCGGTCAGGTCGGGTGCGCCCAGTTCCTGGTTGCCCTTGCCGTCCACGCCGTGGCAGGCCACGCAGAGGCCATCGTACAGCGGCTTGCCCTGGGCTGCCATGAAGTTGTTCTTCATGCCTTCCTCGGGGTTGTTCAGCACGTTGACGTAGGCGATCACGTAGTCGACCGCATTGGGGCCGCCCATGTTGGTCAGCGCGGTGCCCCATTCGGGCATCACACCCTCGCGGCCGTCCAGCACGGTCTGCAGCACCAGATCCGGGGTGCCGCCCCAGTGCCAGATGTCGTCGGTCAGGTTGGGGTAGCCGATGGCGCCCTGGCCGGACGAGCCGTGGCAGGTGGCGCAGGTGTTGTTGAAGATGGAACGGCCCAGTGCCAGTGCCTTCGGATCCTTCGCCAGCTGGTCGATCGGCTTGCCGGCGAACGGCGCGAACGTCGCCTCCAGCTTCTTGTCGTCCAGGGCCTTCTGCTGGTCGTGCTCACCGGCGGAGGTCCACTTCGCGTAGCCGGGAATGACGCCCAGGCCGCCGTACCAGGCGATGTAGCCGATGCTGAAGACGATGGTGAGATAGAACAGGTTGATCCACCACTTCGGCAGCGGCTTGTTGTACTCGGTGAGGTCGCCGTCCCACACGTGCGAGGTGTCCTCCGGCGCGGGATCGCCGGGGCGGCGACGGCTGGTCCACCACAGCAGCCATACGCAGCCCAGGATGTTCAGTACGACCAGCGCGACGATGAATCCGATCCAACCAGCGCTCATGGGTTCTTCTCCCCTTCCTCACCCAGCGGCAGGCGTGCCGCATCCTCGAAATCGGCCTTCCGGCGCGGACTCCACGCCCACACCCAGCCGGCCAGGAACAACACCAGCAATACCCCTGTGACGATGCCCGATACCATGGTTCAGCCCCCCCTCGGCGCGGCCTTGCCCAGCCCTTGCAGGTAGGCGACCACGGCGTCCAGTTCGGTCTTGCCTTCCACGTCGGCGGCGGCGCTGGAGATCTCGGCCTCGCTGTACGGGTGGCCCAGCGTCTTCAGCGATTTCATGCGCGCGGCGACCTCGGCGCCGTCCACCGTGGCCTTCTGCAGCCAGGGGAAGGCGGGCATGTTCGACTCCGGCACCACGTCGCGCGGGTTGATCAGGTGCACGCGGTGCCAGTCGTCGGAGTAGCGTCCGCCCACGCGGGCCAGGTCCGGCCCGGTGCGCTTGCTGCCCCATTGGAACGGGCGGTCGTAGACCGATTCGCCGGCCAGCGAGTAGTGGCCGTAACGTTCGGATTCGAAGCGCAGCGTGCGCACCATCTGCGAGTGGCAGTTGTAGCAGCCCTCGCGCACGTAGATGTCGCGGCCCGCCAGCTCCAGCGCGGGGTAGGGTTTGACGCCTTCCAGCGGCTTGATCGCCTCGGCCTGGAACATCAGCGGCACGATCTCCGCCAGTCCGCCGAAGGACACCGCCACCGCGATCAGCACCGCCATCAGGCCGACGTTCTTCTCGATCTTCTCGTGGGAATTTCCGTTGCTCATCTCGTCGGTCCTCAGGCGCGGGCTTGCGAGGCGTCGGGCGCCATGATCGGCTGCGCCGCGGTAGACTTGGCGCCTTGCAGGGTCTTCACCATGTTCCAGGCCATCAGGAACATGCCGCTCAGCACCAGCAGGCCGCCCGCCAGGCGGAACAGGTAGTAGGGATAGGTGGCGTTGAGCGCTTCGACGAAGCTGTAGGTCAGCGTGCCGTCGGCGTTGGTGGCGCGCCACATCAGGCCCTGCATCACGCCGGCGATCCACATCGAGGCGATGTAGAACACCACGCCGATGGTGTGCAGCCAGAAGTGGGTGTCGATGGCCTTCACCGAGTGCATCTGCTCGCGGCCGGCCAGCTTGGGCAGCAGGGCGTAGACCGCGCCCACCGAGATCATCGCCACCCAGCCCAGCGCGCCGGAATGCACGTGGCCGATGGTCCAGTCGGTGTAGTGGCTCAGCGAGTTGACCGTCTTGATCGACATCATGGGACCTTCGAAGGTCGACATCATGTAGAACGACAGCGAGACGATCAGGAACTTCAGGATCGGATCGGTGCGCAGCTTATGCCACACGCCCGACAGGGTCATGATGCCGTTGATGGCGCCGCCCCAGCTGGGGGCCAGCAGGATCAGCGAGAACACCATGCCCAGGCTCTGCGCCCAGTCCGGCAGCGCGGTGTAGTGCAGGTGGTGCGGGCCGGCCCACATGTACACCGCGATCAGCGCCCAGAAGTGCACGATGGACAGGCGGTAGGAGTAGATCGGGCGGCCGGCCTGCTTGGGCACGAAGTAGTACATGATCCCCAGGAAGCCCGCGGTCAGGAAGAAGCCCACCGCGTTGTGGCCGTACCACCACTGCACCATCGCGTCGACCGCGCCGCTGTACACCGGGTAGGAGTGCAGCAGGCCGGTGGGCAGCGCCAGGCTGTTGACGATGTGCAGCAGGGCCACGGCGATGATGAACGAGCCGTAGAACCAGTTCGCCACATAGATGTGCTTGACCTTGCGCTTGGCGATGGTGCCGAAGAACAGCACGCCGTAGGCCACCCACACCACCGCGATCAGCACGTCGATGGGCCAGATCAGCTCGGCGTACTCCTTGCCCTGGGTCAGGCCCAGCGGCAGGGTCACGGCCGCCAGCAGGATCACCAGTTGCCAGCCCCAGAACACGAAGGCCGCCAGCTTGTCCGAGATCAGCCGTGCGTGGCTGGTCCGCTGCACCACGTGCAGGCTGGTGGCGAACAGCGCGCAGCCGCCGAAGGCGAAGATCACTGCATTGGTGTGCAGCGGGCGCAGGCGCCCGTAGCTCAGCCACGGCAGGTCGAAGTTCAATGCCGGCCAGTACAGCTGGGCGGCGATCAGCACGCCCACGGCCATCCCCACGATGCCCCAGATCACGGTCATCACCGCGAACTGGCGCACCACCTTGTCGTTATAAGTCCCCTGGACGCCTTGCATGCGGCCTCTCCTAGTTTTCCACGGCGGGATTCTCGGCCCCGGGCACCGGGGCCGCATTGATTCTGATCAAAGCTTCCGCCAGGTCCCCGGCGGAAGGCGTGCAAGGATGGAGGATAGACCGTGCATGGCGGGTGCGACAGATGGTCGCCCCCCTGCCGCCGACGGGCGGGTCTAGAATGCCGTCAGGTCCCAGGAGCTCCCCATGCCCGACATGACCGTCGTCGAACTGTCCCGCCTGCAGTTCGCGCTCACCGCGATGTACCACTTCCTGTTCGTGCCGCTGACGCTGGGGCTGTCCTTCCTGATCGCCATCATGGAAAGCGTCTACGTGATGACGGGGCGCGACATCTGGCGGCGCATGACCCTGTTCTGGGGCACGCTGTTCGGCATCAACTTCGCCATGGGCGTGGCGACCGGCATCGTGATGGAGTTCCAGTTCGGCACCAACTGGTCCTACTACAGCCATTACGTGGGCGACATCTTCGGCGCGCCGCTGGCCATCGAAGGCCTGATGGCGTTCTTCCTGGAGGCGACCTTCATCGGCCTGTTCTTCTTCGGCTGGGACAGGCTGAGCAAGGTGCAGCACCTGGTGGTCACCTGGCTGGTGGCGCTGGGGTCGAACTTCTCGGCGCTGTGGATCCTGGTGGCCAACGGCTGGATGCAGAATCCCGTCGGCGCGGTGTTCAACCCCGAAACGATGCGCATGGAGATCACCGACTTCATGGCGGTGATCTTCAACCCGGTGGCGCAGGCCAAGTTCGTCCATACGGTGTCGGCCGGGTATGTCACCGGCGCGATGTTCGTGATGGCGATCAGCGCGTTCTACCTGCTGCGGGGCCGCAACATCGACTTCGCCAAGCGCTCGATGGCGGTGGCCGCCAGCTTCGGCCTGGCGGCGGCGCTGTCCGTGGTGGTGCTGGGCGACGAGAGCGGGTATGCCACCAGTGAGCACCAGAAGATGAAGCTGGCCGCGATCGAGGCCATGTGGGAGACCGAGCCGGCGCCGGCCGGTTTCAACGCCTTCGCCATTCCCGACCAGAAGAACCAGACCAACCACTACGCCCTGCACGTCCCGTACGTGATGGGCCTGATCGGCACGCGTTCGTTCAACACCGAGATGCCGGGCATCCTGGAGCTGGTGGAGCGTGCCGAGGGCCGCATCCGCAACGGCCTGCTGGGTTACGAGGCGCTGCAGCGGCTGCGCGCCGACCGCAACGACGGCACCGCGCGCGTGGTGTTCGAAGCCCATTGGCGGGACATCGGCCATGCGCTGCTGCTCAAGCGCTATCGCGAGGACATCGGCAACGCTACCGAGGCGCAGATCGCGCAGGCCGCGCACGACACCATCCCGCACGTCGCGCCGCTGTTCTGGAGCTTCCGCGTGATGGTCGGGCTGGGCTTCTACTTCATCGCCTTCTTCGCGCTGGCGTTCTGGCTGGCCAGCCGGCAACAGCTGGACCGGTACCGCGGGTTCCTCAAGCTGGCGTTCTGGAGCCTGCCGCTGCCGTGGGTGGCGATCGAGGCCGGCTGGCTGATCGCCGAATACGGGCGCCAGCCCTGGATCATTGATGGCGTGTTGCCCACCTTCCTGGCCGCATCCGGGCTGAAGCTGCACCAGATCATGATCACACTCAGCGGCTTCGTGCTGATCTACACGGTGCTGGCCATCGTCGAGATCTGGCTGATGCGCAAGCTGATCCTGAAGGGCCCCGAGCACCTGGCGGCGCCGATGCCCGACGGCCCCTCGCCGCAACCGGCCCTGGCAGGCTGACGGGAGACGCGCATGGACACGATTCCTCTCGACTACGCCACGCTGCGGCTGATCTGGTGGCTGCTGCTGGGCATCCTGCTGATCGGCTTCGCGGTGATGGACGGCTTCGACCTGGGAGTGGCCACGCTGCTGCCCGCGGTGGCCCGCACCGACGAGGAGCGGCGCATCGTGCTGAACGTCATCGGGCCGGTGTGGGAAGGCAACCAGGTATGGCTGATCCTGGGCGGCGGCGCGATCTTCGCGGCGTTCCCGCCGCTGTACGCGGTGAGCTTCTCGGGGTTCTACATCGCGATGTTCCTGATCCTGGTGGCGCTGATCCTGCGGCCGGTCGGCTTCAAGTTCCGCAGCAAGGTGCCCGATCCGCGCTGGCGCGCCGCGTGGGACTGGTCGCTGTTCGCCAGCGGGCTGGTGCCGGCGCTGGTGTTCGGCGTGGCCATGGGCAACGTGCTGCTGGGCGTGCCGTTCCACTTCGACGACATCCTGCGGGTGTACTACCAAGGCGGCCTGTTCGGCCTGCTGACACCGTTCGCGCTGCTGTGCGGGCTGGTGAGCGTGGCGATGCTGGTGATGCACGGGGCGGGCATGCTCGCGATGAAGACCTCCGGCGCCGTGGCCGCGCGCGCGCGGCGCTACGGCAGCATCGCCGCCGTTGCGACCGCGGTGCTGTTCGTGATCGGCGGCATCTGGGTCGCGCGCATCGATGGCTACGCGCTTCAGGTGGCGATGGATCCTGCCGGTCCATCCAATCCGCTGGCCAAGGTTGCCGTGGCGAAGCCCGGTGCGTGGATGGACAATTACGCGCGCTGGCCCATGGCCTGGCTGCTGCCTGCGCTGGGCGTGGCGGGCGCGCTACTGAGCGCGTTGCTGCTGCGTGTCGGCCGCGCCGGACTGGCGTTCCTGGCGTCGTCGGCCAGCATCATCGGCATCATCCTGACCGAAGGCGTGGCGACGTTCCCGTTCCTGCTGCCGTCGTCCACCCAGGCCGGCTCCAGCCTGACCCTGTGGGACGCGTCGTCCAGCCACATGACGCTGTTCATCATGCTGCTGGCCACAGCGTTCTTCCTGCCCATCGTCCTGCTGTACACCGCCTGGGTCTTCCGCGTGCTGCGCGGCAAGGTCGACGGTGAGGGCATGGGACGCAACCCCAACGCCTACTGAGGAGAGTCGCATGTGGTACTTCAGCTGGATCCTGGGCGCCGGCCTGGCCGCGAGCTTCGCCATCCTCAACGGCATGTGGTACGAGATGCGGGAGAATGACCGGAACGCGGACGATCGCGATTCCTGACCGCCGCAGCGCCTGCGAAAAAAGCCCCGGCTCGCACCGGGGCTTTCGTTGTCGCGATCCGTCGCGTCCCGCCTCAGAACTCCTGCGAGAACCGCACGCCGATGGTGCGCGGCTGGGTCACCACCGTATAGACCTGGCCGTTCGGATACTCCGGCACCACGCCCGCGGCGCCGCAGACGGACTCCGCGCACTGGGTGAACCGGTTCAGCTCGCCGCGTTCGTCGAACAGGTTGTTGACGTACACGTCCACCTTCCAGTCGTTGCGGCGGTAGCCGGCCGACACGTCCACCGTGGTGTAGGCATCCAGGTCGCCGAGGATCTCGCGTTCGGCCAGGCGCAGGTCGGACTTGCGGTCGCCCACGTGCACCACCGCCCCCTGCAGGAAGGCCTCGCCGCCTGCCACGTCGAAGGTGTAGCGCGCGGTCAGGTTGCCCTTCATCTTCGGCGTGACCGGCAGCTGCGTACCTTCCGGCGCCTCGGGGTCGGCGCACTCGGTGACCGGGTTGCCGTCGTCGTCGGTGAAGCCGCAGTAGTTCTCTGTCAGTTCCGCGTCGTAGAACGCGGCGCCGGCCGTCAGCTGCAGGTTGTACGTGGCCGCGAACGCCAGCGAGAACTCGGCACCGTTGATGCGCGCCTGGTTGGCGTTCTTGATCTCGGTCAGGCCGTTGGCGCCGAGGATGGAGAACTGGAAGTCCTCCCAATCCTGGCGGAACACCGAGCCGTTGAACGACAGCCGGTTGTCCAGCCACGTGGTCTTCCAGCCGAACTCGTAGTTCGTCAAGTAGTCCGACAGGTACGGAGGCAGCGTGCCGCGGCGGTTGATGCCGCCGGGACGGAAGCCTTCCGACCACGTACCGTAGATCATCTTGCTGGGATCGATGCGCCAGGTCAGGTTGAAGCGGCCGATGTGGCCGTTCTCCTTCACCCGCTTGTCGAAGAAGCTGCAGGGCGCGCCGTTGAAAGTGGGCGCACCGTCCGGGCAGGCCGCCTCGCCGTAGCTGGACACCCAGCCCCAGTCGGCAAAGCCGAAGAAGCCCTTCAGGCTGTTGTCGACCTCGAACCAGCGCGCACCGGCGGTGGCGGTCAGGTCCTCGGTGATGTCGAAGCTGAGCTCGCCGAACACCGCCTTGTCCTTGTCCTGGCGCAGCTGCTTGGTCAGCCAGATCGTGTCGGGCCAGCCCGTGACCGACTGCACCGGCGACAGGCCGTCGATCTTGTAGCGCTGCTGGATGTCGTGTTCCTGGTCCTGCATGAACACGCCGGCGACGAAGCGGAAGCGGTTCTCGGTCGGCGAGGCGATGCGCAGTTCGTGGCTGGTCTTCTTGTAGCCGTCCACGCCCTGGATGTACTGCGAGGGATTGACCAGCGAGCCCGGCGCGCAGGTGAAGGTGTCCGGATCGAAGTCGGAGCAGGTGTAGGCACCGTACGCCGCCAGCGTGTCGTACCAGAAGGCGTAGTCGTTGTAGTCCTGTTCCACGTCGACGTCGCGGTCCAGCCGTGCGAACGCGTAGGTCAGGTCGAAGTTGCCGATCCTGCCCTCCACCGTCAGCGCCGCCTGCCACCAGCGGTCGTCCGAGGTCTCCGGATAGAAGTGCGTCAGTGCCAGCTCGCCCACCTGCGGGTCCACGGCAAAACCGCCTTCGGACTTCTGCTGCTGGCCCATGATCGTCGGGGTGATCGACCAGTTGTCGTCGAGGTCCACCTTCAGCGCCAGGCGCGCGCCGGTGGTGTCGACCTCGTTGTAGTCCTTCCTGGCACGGCCGGCGTTGTCGATGGTGCCGTTGCCGCCGGAGTCGGCATCCCACGACGGGAACGTGCGCGTGCCGTACACGTTGTCGATGTAGCCGGCGTCGTGCTTGTTCCAGGCGACCAGACGGATCGCCGCGCGGTCGCTCATGGGCAGGTTGAGGAACCCTTCGGCGACATGGCCGATGCCGCCGTGGCTGACGCTGTTGAGCTCCAGCCCGTAGCCGGCGGCGAAGCCGGTGGGGTCGGGCTTGTTGGTGATGATGCGCAGTGTGCCGGCCTGCGAACTGGCGCCGTACAGCGTGCCCTGCGGGCCGGCCAGCGATTCGACCCGGTCGATGTCGTAGATGTGGATGTCCAGCGGGCCCTGGATGGTGGTGACCGGCTGTTCGTCCAGGTACACGCCCACGCTGGGCAGCGAACCGGAGTGGTTGCCGTCGCCGCCGCTGGCGACGCCGCGCATGTAGATCTGCGCGAAGCCCGGGCCTGCCGACTGGTACGACACGCTGGGCAGGTACTTCACGTAGTCGTCGAAATCGGTGACGTTGAGGTTCTTCAACTGTTCCGTGCCCAGCACCTGGATGCTGATCGGCACTTCCTGCAGGTTCTCCACGCGCTTCTGCGCGGTCACCGTGACGGTGTCCAGCGTGGCCGCGCTGCGCTCGCCCTCGGCGGGCGGCGTGGCGGGTGCGTCCTGGGCCAGGGCGGTGGCGCCGAACGCCAGGTAGATCGCGGCGGTCAACGGGAACCTCGCCAGGGTCGACGGATCGCGCCGCCCCGGCTTTCTTCTGCTACGGGTACTCATCCAGCTCACCTCTCTCCAGTGATGACGGTCAATCGGGGATGGAACTGCCTGCCGTGAAGTCCGGAACCGCCGGATAGGTGCCCAACACGGGGCCCAGCGCGACCTTCAGCGGTTCCAGCCACGGTTCGTAATGCCGCCAGTGATCCACGCCTTCGCGGTAGATCGGCTGGCGGACCTGCTCGGAACTGGCGGTGCGCACCGGCCGCGCGTTCTCGAAGAAGCGCAGGCAGCCGTCCTCGAACGGCAGCCCGCAGTAGGCCAGCAGGCGGCGCACTTCGGCTTCGGTGTCCTCGACCAGCTGTTCGTAGAGGACCCGGTGCACGCGCCCGGGCAACACGTCGTCGTAGTGCGCCATCAGCGCCACGTAGTCGTGGTAGTAGCGGCCGATGTCCTCCAGCCCGTAACTGAAGCCCTGGCCGCGCGCGAAGTGCTGCTTGAAGCCGGAGAAGCAGCAGGCCAGCGGGTGGCGCCGCGCATCGATGATCTTCGCGTTCGGCAGCATCAGGTGGATCAGGCCGATGTGGGCGAAGTTGTTCGGCATCTTGTCGATGAAGAACGGGCGGCCGGACTTGCGGTGGATGCGGGTCGTCTCGAGGTAGCGCTCGCCGAGCGCGCGCAGGGCGTCGCCGTCGAGCGTCGCCAGCAGGTCGTGATAGGTGTCTGCGCCGCGCGCCCGCGCCTGTTGTCTGAGTTCGCGGGTGATGGAGGTGATGTCGGGGAGCTCCATCGTGCCTTCCACGGCGGAGTGGCTGGACAGGATCTGTTCCAGCAGCGTGGAGCCGGCACGGGGCATGCCGACGATCAAGATGGGATCCGGTGCATCGCAGCCCAGGCCTGCGCGCTGCGCGAAGAACGCCGCGGTGTGCGCGCCGCGCAGGCGCTGCACGCGCGCGCGGGTGTCGTCGGCGCGGTAGCCCAGCTGCGCGCTGCGCAGGGCATTGCCGTCGCGGTAGTGCGCGAACGACGCCGCGTAGTCGCCGGCATCCTCCAGAGCCTTGCCCAGGGCGAAGTCCAGATGCAGGCGATCTTCGTCCGGAAGATCGGTGCGCGCGCGCTGCGCACGCATCACCGCCATGTCGTCGTCGTTGAAGCGGAAGGTCTTCAGGTTGGCCAGGCTCCACCACACTTCGCCGAAGCCGGGCTGCAGCGAAAGCGCGCGGCGGTAGGCGTCGATAGCGCGCGCGGTGTGACCGGCCGTCTTCAAGGCATGGCCATAGCTCATCCAGATCTTCGCCTGCTGCGGGTACGACGCCAGCACGCGCTCGTAGAGCGCCAGCGCGGGTTCGTAATCGCCGATGCGGCACAGCACCACGGCCTTGAGGTTCAGGTGCGCCGGATTGTCCGGCTCGTGCGCCAGCAGGTGGTCGATCTGCCGCAGGGCGTCCTCGGGCCGGTTGGCGCGGTGCAGTACCAGCGCGTAGTTCTGCCGGGCAGGCAGGAAGTCCGGCGCCAGTTCCACGCAGCGGGCGAGCAGGGACTCGGCATCCTCGCCGCGACCCACGCGCGCGGCGACCTCGGCTAGCATGCGGATGGCGGCCACATCGGTGGGCAGGCGCTTCAGGTGCGCGCGCAGCAGGGCTTCCGCCTCGGGAATGCGGTTGTCGGCCAGGGCGGCGGCGGCCTGCATCAGGCCGGGATCGCGCGTGGCATGGCGGGTGTGCTCCAGGTAGGCCTGCGCCGCGCCGTCGCCGTCCCCCATCGCCGAAAGGTGGTCGCCGAGTTCGCGCCACGCCTGCGGCAGGTCGGGCTTCAGCGCCAGCGCGCGGAGCAGGGCGCGCACCGCATCGCCGCCGCGTCCGGCGCGGCCCAGCGTCAGGCCGTGCTCCAGATGGGCCAGCGGCCACTGCGGATGTTCGCGGACCAGCGGTTCCAGCACATCGAGTGCGTGCGGCATCTGCCCGCGCACACGGTGCGAGGCGGCCAGCACCAGCAGGGCCATCGGATGCCGGCCGATCACGCGGATGATCTCGTCGGCCTGTTGCGCGGCCATCGCCGGGTCGATGGCCAGCAACTGGCGCGCATGGTCGAGCGCCGTCTGCAGCGTGCCGGTGGGCGCGGCGGCCGCGGTCATGCACCGTCCCCGTGCATGGGGTCGGTCGTGCGTCCGCAGTCGTCCAGCGGTCGTTCCAATCGGTCGTTCCGGCAGTGGTGGTGTGCCCTCGCTTTCAATCTATAGGCGAACCGGGGGGGCTGGATAGAGCAGGAATAGACCGAAATGCACGAAATTTCGATCCGCAAAAAGTAATCCAACTTTCGTCATGGCCTCCCGCACCTTCCGGGTGCAGGGCGATGCGGACACGCCACGTTCCGGTGCGGGGGCTGTGCGCGCCTGCGTCCTGCGCTTAGGCTTGGCGGACCGGCCCCGCGCTCGACCGGCCGACGCCTCCCAGGAATCCCATGTCCCGTCCCGCCGACCCCTTGCCCCTCGAACGCGCCCGGGCGCTACCGGCCCGCTACTACGCCGGCGAGGCGACGCTGGCGCTGGAACAGGAAGCGGTGTTCCGGCGCAGCTGGCAGCTGGTCGCGCATGCGGGTCAACTGGCCGAGCCGGGCGATCACATCGTCGAGCACGTGGCCGGCGTGCCGGTGCTAGTGGTGCGCGGGCAGGATGGTGTGCTGCGCGCCTTTCCGAACGTGTGCCGCCATCGTGCCGGCCCGCTGGCGCTGTGCAACGGCAAGGGCGCACGCGCGCTGCACTGCAAGTACCACGGCTGGACCTACACGCTGGAAGGCCAGCTGCGCAGCGCGCCGGAGATGCAGGGTGTCGCGGATTTCGACGTCAACGATATCCGCCTGCCTCCGCTGCGCGTACACGCCTGGCAGGGGCTGGTGTTCGTCGCCGTGGACGAAGACGTGCCGTCGTTCGATGCGGTGTACGGCGGCATCGCCGAGCGCATCGCCCCCATCGACCTGGCCGCGATGCGCTTCCATCGCCGCGACAGTTACGACATCGGGTGCAACTGGAAAGTCTACGTGGACAATTTCCTCGAGGGCTACCATCTGCCGCACGTGCATCCCGGGCTGTCGAAGGTGCTCGACTACCGCGCGTACGGCACCGAGCTGTTCCCCTGGCACTCGTTGCAGCACTCGCCGCTGCGCAACAGCGGCGACATCTACGGCGATGGCGATGCGTTCTATTACTTCGTCTATCCCAACGTGATGCTCAACATCATGCCGGGACGATTGCAGACCAACCGCATCCTGCCGCTGGGAGCGGACCGCTGCCGGGTGGAGTTCGACTACTACTACGCGCAGGACGACGCGGCCCTTGCCCGCATCGCCAACGATCAGGCCTTCAGCGACGAGGTGCAGGACGAGGACATCCGCATCTGCGAATCCGTGCAGCAGGGCCTGGCCTCAGGCTTGTATGACGCCGGTCGCCTGTGTCCCAAGCGCGAAAGCGGCGTCTGGCATTTCCACAACCTGTTGAGGGCAGCGTATGGCGATGCGTGACCGGTTGCTGCCTGCACTGCTGCTGGCCGCCGTCGCACTGCCGGCCGGGGCACAGGATCTGCTGATCCGGGCAGGCCACGTCCTCGATGTGGACACGGGGCGGATGCTCGCCGGGCGCGACATCCTGGTGCGCGACGGGCGGGTCGCTTCGATCGCCGCATCCGCAGACGCCGTCGATCCCGGGCTGCGGGTGCTGGACTGGTCTGCGCTGACCGTCGTGCCCGGCCTGATGGACATGCACACGCACCTGGCCGACGAAGGGCCCTATGGCGATCCTGCGACGCCGCTGAGGAGCAACGCCGCGCGCGATGCCTTCATCGGTGCGCGCAACGCACGGGCGACCCTGCAGGCCGGCTTCACCACCGTGCGCGATGTCGGGGTCTATCGCGGTTTCGCCGACGTGCAGTTGCGCGATGCTATCAACGCCGGCCTCGTGCCCGGGCCGCGCATGTTCGTTGCCGGCACCTACGTCACGGTCACCGGAGGCGGCGGCGAGATCACCGGATTGCCCGCGGGGACGGAGGTGCCGGCGATCTTCCGCCGTGGCGTCGCGGACAACGAAGCGGAGGTGCGTCGGCGGGTGAACGAGATCCTCGACGCGGGCGCCGACTTCATCAAGTTGATCGCCACCGGCGCCGTGCTCGCCGACGGCACCGAGCCCGGGCAATCCGAGTACACCGAGGCCGAGATACGCGCAGCGGTGGAAGAGGCCGGGCGTCGCGGCCGTTTCGTCGCCGCGCACGCGCATGGGGCGGAAGGTATCAAGCGCGCCGTGCGTGCCGGTGCGCGCTCGATCGAGCACGGCTCGCTGATGGACGACGAGGCGATCGCATTGATGAAGCAGCACGGCACCTTCCTGGTCGCCGACATCTACAACGGCGACTACATCGACAGCGTCGGCCGCCGCGACGGCTGGTCCGCCGAAATCCTGCGCAAGAACCTGGACACGACCGAGGCCCAGCGCGAGGGCTTCCGCAAGGCCGTCGCCGCCGGCGTCAACATCGCCTACGGCACCGACAGCGGCGTCTACCCGCATGGCGACAATGCGCGCCAGTTCGCCTACATGGTCCGCTACGGGATGACGCCGCTGCAGGCGATCCGCGCGGCGACGCTGGAGTCGGCGCGGCTGCTGCGCCAAGAAAAGGAACTGGGATCGATCACTCCGGGCAAGCTCGCCGACCTCGTCGCCCTGGCCTGCGATCCGCTGGCCGACATCGCCTGCCTGCAGCAGGTGCGCGGCGTGGTGAAGGCGGGCGCGCCGGTGGCACTGGACTGACGCCGCGCATGCAGCCCGGTGACGGCAGGAAGATCGGCTTCTGGACCTGCACCGCGCTGGTGGTGGGCAACACCATCGGCATGGGCATCTTCGTGCTGCCTGCCTCGCTGGCGCCGCTGGGCTACAACGCGCTGCTGGGCTGGGGCATCACCGTGCTGGGCTGCCTCGCGCTGGCGCGCGTCTTCGCCCGTCTGGCGCGTTTGTTGCCGGAGGCCGACGGGCCCTATGGCTACGTCCAGCGCACGCTCGGCGACCTGCCGGCGTACGCGGTGCTGTGGTCCTACTGGGTGTCCAACTGGATCACGCTGGCGGCCCTGGCCACGGGCGTGGTGGGCTACGCCGCAGCGATCTTCCCGCCGCTCGCCCGGGTGCAGCCGGCGTGGCTGTGCGTCGGTGTGCTGTGGCTGTTCGTGGGCGTCAACCTGCTGGGCGTGCGCAGCGGCGGTCGCGTGCAGGTGGTGACCACGGTGATGAAGCTGGTGCCGATGCTGGCGGTGGCCGTGCTGGGCATCTGGGTGCTGCTGGACTCGCCTGCAGCGTTCGGCGCGCATCCGCCGGCCAAACCGATCAGCCTGGGCGATGCGATGGCGGCCTCGACACTGGCGCTGTTCGCCATGCTGGGGATCGAGTCGGCGACCATCCCGGCCTCGCGCGTGGACGATCCGGGGCGCACCATCCCGCGCGCGACGCTGGCGGGCACCGGCATCACGGCCGCCATCTACCTGGTGGTTTCCGCCGTGCCGCTGCTGTTGCTTCCCTACGCCGAACTGGCCCAATCCAGCGCGCCCTTCGCGCTGGTGATGGAGCGCTTCGGGGGCGAGGGCATGGGCCGCTGGATCGCGTTGTTCGTGGTGGTGAGCGGGCTTGGCGCGCTCAATGGCTGGACGCTGCTGGGAGGCGAGATGATGCGTACGATGGCCGACAACGGCACGATGCCCCGTGTCTTCGCGCGCACCAATGCCCACGGCGCGCCGGCCGGCGCGCTGGTGCTCACGGCGTTGCTGGCCACGGCGATGGTGTTGATGAACTACAGCGAATCGGCGGTAACGGGCTTCACCTTCCTCAGCACGGTAGTGACCGCCGCCAACCTGCCGCTGTACCTGGGCTGTTCGCTGGCGCTGGGCGTCCTGTGGTGGCGCGGGCAGCGCGATGCCGGGCGCGACCTGCTCGTCGCCGCGGTGCTCGGCGTCGGTTACGCGGTATTCGCCTTCGTCGGCATGGGCGCCCGGCCGTTCTGGCTGGCGCTGGCGCTGATGGTGGCGGGCCTTCCGCTGTACTTCTTCCTGCGCCACCTGCGTAACCGGACGACGCGCCATGCGTGATCCCCGCTACGACATCCTGTTTGAGCCGGTCCGCATCGGGCCGGTGACCACGAAGAACCGCTTCTTCCAGGTGCCGCACTGCAACGGCATGGGCCATGCGATGCCGCTGGCGCACGCGGCCATGCGCGAGGTGAAGGCCGAGGGCGGCTGGGGCGTGATCTCGACGGAAGAGTGCGAGATCCATCCCAGCAGCGATCTGACGCCGTATGTCGAAGCACGCCTATGGGACGACCGCGACATTCCCGCGCTCGCGCTGATGTGCGACAAGGTGCATGCGCATGGCGCGCTGGCCGCGCTGGAGCTGTCGCACAACGGGCCCACCGCCTCCAATCTGTATTCGCGCGAAGTGCTGCTGGCGCCGTCGCACCAACCCTCCAAGTACGGCTATCCCGCGCAGGCCCGCGCGATGGACCTGCACGACATCGCCGAGTACCGGCGCTGGCACCGCGAGGCGGCGGTGCGCGGCATGAAGGCGGGCATGGACATCATCTACGTCTATGCCGCGCATGACCTGTCGCTGCCGATGCATTTCCTGCAGCGTCGGCGCAACCAGCGCAGCGATGCCTATGGCGGCTCGCTGGAGAACCGCATCCGCCTGCTGCGCGAAGTGCTGCAGGACACGCGCGAGGCGGTCGGCCACCGCTGTGCGGTCGCGCTGCGCTTCGCCACCGAGGAACTGCTGGGGCCGGGCGGGGTGGAACTGGCCGAAGCGCAGGACATCGTCGGGATGCTGGCCGAGCTGCCGGACCTGTGGGACGTCAACCTCGCCGCCTGGTACAACGATTCGGTTCCGTCGCGCTTCGCCCGCGAAGGCGCGCAGGAGCCCTTCATCGATTTCGTCCGCAAGGCGACGACCAAGCCGGTGGTCGGCGTGGGCCGCTTCACCTCGCCCGATACGATGGTTTCGCAGATCCGCCGCGGCGTGATCGACCTGATCGGCGCCGCGCGGCCGTCCATCGCCGACCCCTACCTGCCGCGCAAGATCGAGGAAGGCCGCGTCGACGACATCCGCGAATGCATCGGCTGCAACATCTGCGTCTCCGGCGACATGACGATATCGCCGATCCGCTGCACGCAGAACCCCAGCATGGGCGAGGAATGGCGCAAGGGCTGGCATCCGGAGCGGATCGCACCGAAAGCGAGCGATGCGCGCGTGCTGGTCGTCGGCGGCGGACCCGCCGGCCTGGAAGCGGCGCGCGCACTCGGCCAGCGCGGCTACGAGGTCCACCTGGCCGAAGCCCGGCGCGAACTGGGCGGGCGGGTCACGCGCGAGGCGCGCCTGCCGGGGCTGGCCGAATGGGCGCGTGTGCGCGACTGGCGGCTCGGCCAGATCGGCAAGCTGGCGAACGTCAGCACCTACCTCGACTCCGCGCTGACCGCGCAGGACGTGCTCGACTTCGGCGCAGACCACGTCGTCATCGCCACGGGATGCCACTGGCGGCGGGACGGGTTCGGGCGCAGCCATGGGCTGGGCATCGCCGAC
The DNA here is from genome assembly GCF_037046485.1 of Pseudoxanthomonas sp. F11. Classification (NCBI taxonomy): domain Bacteria; kingdom Pseudomonadati; phylum Pseudomonadota; class Gammaproteobacteria; order Lysobacterales; family Lysobacteraceae; genus Pseudoxanthomonas; species Pseudoxanthomonas sp. F11. Next base: position 262,425 of record NZ_JBANLZ010000002.1, read on the forward strand.
TTCGCCGACAATCCGCGGGTGTTCACCCCGGACGACCTGATGGACGGGCGCTGGCCCGAGGGCCGCGTGGTGGTCTACGACGACGACTACTTCTACATCGCCAGCGTGGTCGCCGAGGCGCTGCGCCTGCGCGGTTGCGAGGTCACCTACCTCACCCCGGACGACACCATCGCCTCGTGGAGCGCGAACACGCTGGACTATCGCCACATCCAGTGGCGGATGGCCGAGCTGGGCGTCGCGCAACGCGTATCGCACCTGGTCACCGGCTATACGGGAACCACGCTCGCGCTGGAGCACGCGTGGAGCGGCGCGGCGTCTTCGCTCGACTGCGGTGGTGGTCACCGCCCGCCTGCCCGACGATGCGCTCTACCAGGCGTTGAAGACGCGCGAGACTGAGTGGGCCGATGCAGGCATCCGCAGCGTGGCCTGCATCGGCGATGCGCTGGCGCCGGGGCTGATCGCGCACGCGGTGTACGCCGGCCATCGATATGCGCAGGAACTGGACGCGCGACGCGACGGCGAGGTGCCGTTCAAGCGCCACTTCCATCACGATACGCCGATGGCGTGATGCTCAGGCGAGCGCGCGGTAGCGGAAGTCGCTGAACTCCACCGCACCCGGTCCGGCGCTGTACAACGCGACGCGCAGGCTGAGAAAACCGCCGAACACGTTGTGGTGCAGGGCGGACACTTCCATGCGCGTGTCCAGCCGCGTCCAGGTGCGGCCATCGTCGCGTGAGTGGTGCCAGGTCACCACGTGGTGGTCGTAGGTCAGGCGGAGGCGCACGCGCCGCGTCGGCATCGCTTGCCGCGCCCAGGTCTGTTCCTCCGCGTACTGGAACACGCGCAGTCCGTCCGCCGCGAAGCCCAGGCCGACGAAGGCCTTCGGGTTGTAGAACAGCAGCAGGCCGCCTTCGCCGCCATCGACCAGGGTCAGCGTGACCTCGGCCTGGTAGGCGCGGTCGCCGACGATGCAGGTGAGGGGACTGCCATCCGCAGGCGACCCGCCTGCGCCGGCGAGGCGGAGGGATTTCGTGCCGTACCGCACGCGTTGCATCTCGTCCGGTCCCGGCGCGTGGAAGGCCCACTGCGTGCCGAGCCGGTCGCTCGAGAAATCGTCCGACAGCGCGACGCCGGCGATCCCCGCCTTGCCGCCGCGCGGCGCCGGCAGCGCGGCCGACAGATCGCCGCCGCGCGCGCGGAACCAGCCATCGTCCGTCCATTCGATCGGCTCCAGCAGCGTCTGCCGACCGAGCGTGCGATAGCCGTTCTCGTAGCCGTGGTAGACCATCCAGCTGTCGCCGGCCGGTCCCTCCACCAGCGTCGCGTGGCCGCGCGACCACCAGGGCTCTGCATCACTCAACGTGCGCACCAGCGGATTGTGCGGGCAGTGCTCCCATGGGCCGTGGATCGAGCGCGAGCGCGCGGCGATCACCATGTGGCCGGTGACCGGGCCGGCCGTACCGCCGACGGCGGTGACCAGGTAGAACCAGTCGCCACGCCGGTTCAGCTTGGGGCCTTCGGGCGCGAAGTTCTCGGTGATCCAGTCGTCCGGATAGCGCCACGGGCTGTATGCGTGCTCCAGAGCGCCGTCGGTCGCCAGGCCGTCGTCGGTGAGGCGGACCTTGCGGATGCCGTTGACGAACAGGTAACGCTGCCCGTCTTCGCCGACGGCGTGGCCCGGATCGATGCAGCCATCGATGTGCAGGTCCACCGGTGCGCTCCACGGTCCGCGGATGTCGTCGGCCCAGATCGCGTGGATCTTCCATACCTGGTCCTTCGCCAGCGCCGGCAGGTAGATGAAGTAGCGGCCGCCGTGCTTGCAGAGATCGGGCGCCCACACCGTGCCCACCTGCGTGCGCAACGCGGGGCCGAGCGGCGTCCAGGCGACGAGGTCGGTCGAGTGCCAGATCACCAGGCCGGGATAGGCGTCGAACGACGAGAACGTCATGTAGTAGTCGTCGCCGTCCCTGAGGATCGTGGGGTCGGGACGATCGCCGGTGACGATGGGGTTGAGATAGGTGCCGTTGCCGAGGTCGGCCTTGCGTTGGCCTTCGACGCCGGTGGCGTGCGCCGGCGGCGCAGGCGCGCACGCTGTGGTGGCGGCCACGCGCGACGACAGCGGCCAGGTGGCCAGGCCGGCGAGTCCGGCCTTGAACAGTGCACGACGCGAGGTGCCTCGCATGCGGACGCCGCGACTGCGCGGTCAGTGACGCACGGCGTAGAGGCCGAACGTGTTGCCGATGAAGCCGCCCGCCGTCTCCACGCTCAGCAGGCTGGCGTCCAGGCCGGTGGCGACGCTCTTCCAGTCGCCAGCGGTCAGCGAGTACGACGCGTCCAGGCGCGGGCCGTCGACGCGGAAGCGCAGCGACACGGGGCCGTGCCCTTCGTCCAGCGGAATGCGTGCCAGGCGATCGCCTCCCTTCGCGCTGTCGCGGCCGCTGCGCCGGTACAGCGACACCGCCAGTCCGCGCGCATCGCGTTCGACGCCGAGCACGTAGTGCCCGTACTCGTTCTGCAGCAGCACCAGTCCCGCCAGTTCGCCGGTCGCGGGCTCGAAGGTGGCGAGCGTGGTTTCCAGCGTGGCCGCGTGATGCTGCACGCGGTGCGCGATGTACGACGGCTGGCCCGGCGCGGTGCCGAATGCGCCCAGCGGCATCGTGCCCGGCGTGATCGTCAGGCCATGCTTGCCGGTGGCGTACCAGCGGCGCTGCGGCGGATGCAGGGTCATCCACGCCGGCGGCAGCGTGGGCGCGTCGAAGCGCTCGGTCCATGTCATCGGTCCACTGGTCGGCAGCGGCTGCGGATTGCGCGGCAGGTCGGGGCGCTTGGCCACCATGGGTACGCGCTCGCCACGTGGCAGGATCACCGGCCAGCCGTCCTTCCAGGTGACAGGCAGCAGGAAGGTTTCGCGGCCGAGGTTGTACTGGTTGCCGCGGTACGGGCGGGTGGCGAGGAACACCGCCCACCACGTGCCGTCCTTGAGCTTCACGAACTGCGCGTGGCCGGTGGAGGTCACCGGATCGGCACGCTTCGGGTCGAGATCGCGCTGGGTCAACGCGGGATTCGACGGGGACGGCTGGTAGGGGCCGGTAAGCGCGCGGCTGCGCCATACCATCTGCGCGTGCTGCTCGCCGGTGCCGCCCTCGGCCGCCGTCAGGTAATACCAGCCGTCGTGCTTGAAGAGGTGGGGGCCTTCGACGTGTTCGGGGTTCGTGGCCGGATCGGCGCCGCCGTCCACCAGCAGGATGCGCTGGCCGACGCGCTCGCGCGTTCCGAAGTCGAAGCGTTGCAGCCAGATGGCGCGGTGCCCGTCGTAGCGGAGCTTTCCGTCGGGCACGTCGTTGTGCACGATCCACGCGCTGCCGTCATCGTCGAAGAACAGCGAGGGATCGATGCCGCTGATGCCGAGCCAGATCGGGTCCGACCAGGGGCCGGCAGGATTCTTTGCCGTGACCACGAAGTTGCCACGGTCGCAGTAGAAGCAGGTGTTGGCGACGTAGAAGGTGCCGTCGTGGTGGGCGAGGGTGGCGGCGAACAGGCCGCGGGTCAGTTCTTCCTTATCGCCGTAATTGATCTGGTCGGGGCGGTGGATCGCGTTGCCGACCTGCGTCCACGACACCAGGTCGGTGCTGTGGAAGACCGGCAGGCCGGGAAAATAGCCGAACGTGGACGTCACCAGGTAGAAGTCGTCGCCGACGCGGATCGCGGACGGGTCGGGGTAGAAGCCGGCGACGACCGGATTGCGGTACTCGTCCGCGCCCACCGGCGGACCGCCATCGTCGCCGTGGTAGCGCACTTCGCTGAAGACCGCATCGCCCGCCCATGCGGGGCCGACCATCAACGATGCCGCCAGGATCCATGCGCAGTGCTTCAGCATTCTGTTCTTCCTCTACTTGGCGGCGGTCGCGGTACGCCGTGCCCACAGCGCATGCAGGCCACGTGCAGAAAGATCTTCGGGATGGCGCTGCACGCCGACGCCCAGCGTCGTCAGTGCGTGCGCGTAGGAGGCCAGCAGGCGGTCGTTGCCGATCAGGTGCACCTGCGCCGGGCGCGGCGCATGGGACAGCACGCCCGATGCGCGCAACTCGTGGCCGATCAGCAGGCCCGAGAGATACGAAGGCAGCGCCGGTTCGGCGAACTGCTGGAACAGGCCTGTCGTACGCACGCCGAACAGGTGGTGCAGCAGGCCACCGGCGTCGGCGCTGCGCTTCAGGCCGGCGTCGAAGGCGTAACCGTCGAAGCGCACATCGCCGGCCGGCATCAGCCGGCCGAGGATGCTGTGCTGGCGCAGCAGCGCGAAGAGTTCGCCGGTCATCGCGGTGGCGATGCGGTGCACCTGGCCGTCGCGCACCGTGACCCACTTGCTGTGGGTGCCGGGCAGGCAGACGACATGCGTTCCGCCGGGCAGGGCGTCGAGCAGTGCCGCCAGTTGCGTCTCTTCGCCACGCATGACGTCGGGCACGCTGTCCGAGTCGCTGTCGCGCAGGCCCGGCACCAGCCACAGCGCACGGCCATCGAAGCCCGGCGGATGGAAACGCTGCATGCCCAGCGCCAGCGCATGGTTGCCGGCCGGGCAGGACAGGTACGGCATCTCGTACCAGCCGCCGCGGCCGCCCACCATGCCGCACAGCAGGATATCGGTGTCGTCCCAGCCTGCGATTTCCTGCGCGAGCACGTCGCCGAAGCGGCCGGCGCACGCCAGTACGCCCTGGTCGCTGCGCCGGCGTTCGCGTACCTGGCCGTCGTCGGCCATCCGGTACAGGCGCAGGCTGCTGGTCCCCCAGTCGACGGCGATCATGGCAGGCGCACCCGGTCCACGCCGCGCGCCAGCACGCGCCCGGTGCGATGCGCGAAAACGCCGCCGGACAACGGCGAAGCGGCGAGCGCGGTGGCATCGAGACCGACGCGTGCGCTGGTCACGTACAGCGTGTCCTCGCGCAGCACGCAGCACGAAGACTGCGGCGCGGGGGCGCGCACGATCCGGTCGATGCGGCCGTCCGGGAGGTAGCGCACCACGCGCCCTGCGCCCCACTGCGCGTTCCACAGTGCGCCTTCGGCGTCGATGATGGAACCGTCGGGTTCCGCGCCGGGCAGGTCGAGGTCGACGAACACCGCGATGTCGGACACGGTCGCGGTCGTCGCGTCGTAACGGCAATGCAGGATCCGCGGCGTCACCGAATCGCAGAAGTACATCCGCGTGCCAGTGGCGTCGAAGCAGATCGAATTCGGGATGGCGGCGTGCGGCAAGGCCAGTTCACGCAGGCCGTGCGTCGCGGTGTACTGGTAGAAGCGGCCGGCCGGACGCAGGTCGGCGTGTTCGCTCTTGGTGCCGAACACGAAGCCGCCTTCGCGATCCGCGCGGCCGTCGTTGATGCGGGTCATCGGGTCGCCGGCTTCGACATCGGCCAGCGTCTCCAGGGCGAGGTCGCGCGAGGACAGCTGCCCTTCCACATCGCTCGCGCAGAGACCCTTCGCCAGGCCCAGCAGCAGGCGCCCGTCTTCGGCCAGCGCGAGGCAGCCGAGCGGCGCGGGCAGCGACCATGTGTGCGTATGGCCGCTGTCGGGATCGTGCCGCCACAGTTCGGCGGCGAGGATGTCGGCCCAGTACAGCACGCGCCGGCGGTCGCACCACAGGATGCCTTCGCCCAGCACGCAGCGGCTGTCGACGGCCAGGGTCGCCAGCGCCGTGGTCACCGCATCACCACTCGGCCACGCTGCCATCGGCATGCCGCCATACCGGATTGCGCCAGCGCGGCGGTTGTCGGTGCGCTTCGATCAGGCGATCCTCGTCGATCTCCACGCCCAGGCCGGGCTTGGGCAGTGCGGCGATGCTGCCGGTGTCGTCGCAGCGGAAATCCTCTTTGTTGAGCACGTAGTCCAGCAGGTCCGCGCCGGTGTTGTAGTGGATGCCGATGCTCTGCTCCTGCAGCATGGCGTTGTGCGACACGAAGTCCACCTGCAGGCACGCGGCCAGCGCGACCGGGCCCAACGGGCAGTGCGGCGCCAGCGCCACGTCGTGCGCCTCGGCCATCGCCGCGATCTTTACGCACTCGGTGATGCCGCCGGCATGCGACAGGTCGGGCTGCAGGATCGCCAGGCCGCCGGCCGCGAGCACGGGCTTGAACTCGGCGCGCGAGTACATGCGTTCGCCGGCGGCGAGCGGAATCGAGGTCGCATCGGACAACGGGCGGTAGTACTCCCACTGTTCGGGCAGCACCGGCTCTTCGACGAACAGCGGCCTGAACGGCGCCAGTTCGCGCAGCAGCACGCGCGCCATCGGCGCACTGACGCGGCCGTGGAAATCGACGCCGAAATCGACGCGGTCGCCCATCGCGTCGCGGATCGCAGCGACCTTGGCCACCGCCGCGTCGATCGCGCGCGGACTGTCGATCAGCTTCAGTTCCTCGGTGCCGTTGAACTTGAACGTGTCGAAGCCCTGCGCCTGCGAGCGCTGCATCTGCGCGACGATGTCGGCGGGGCGGTCGCCGCCGACCCAGCGGTAGGTCTTCATGCGGTCGCGCACGCGCCCGCCGAGCAGCTGGTAGACGGGCACGCCCAGCGCCTTGCCCTTGATGTCCCACAGCGCCTGGTCGATCCCGGCGATCGCGCTCATCAGGATGGCGCCGCCGCGGTAGAAGCCGCCGCGATACAACACTTGCCACAGGTCGTTGATGCGCGCGGGGTCCTGGCCGATCAGGTAGTCCGCCAGTTCGTGCACCGCCGCTTCCACGGTGCTGGCGCGCCCTTCGATGACGGGCTCGCCCCAGCCGGTCACGCCCTCGTCGGTCTCGACCTTGAGGAAGAGCCAGCGCGGTGCGGCGTGGAAGGTGCTGACGCGGACGATCTTCATGCGGCGTGGTCCAGGTAGGCCTGGCGGAAGCGTCGCGCGTGCTCGCGCGTGCGCTCGACCGACTGGCCGGGCTTGTAAAGTTCGCCGCCGATGCCGGCGCCCTGACCGCCGGCTGAGAGGTAGCCGGAGAGGGTGTCGGGCGTGACGCCACCGACGGCGAAGAGGGGAACCGGCGGCAGCACGCTGCGCAGGGCGCGCACCATCGCCGGTCCGTAGACGGATGCGGGGAACAGCTTGAGCACCTGCGCGCCGGCGTCCAGCGCGTCGAAGGCCTCGCTCGCCGTGGCGACGCCGGCGACGACCTGCAGGCCGCGCGCTACCGCGTGCCGGATCACCGGCGGGCGCGTGTTCGGTGTGACCATCAGGCGCCCGCCAGCGTCAATCAGTGCATCGACGTCGGCCGTCGTCAGCACGGTGCCGGCGCCGATCAGCGCCCTCCCGCCAAACGCCTCCGCGGCGATGCGCACGCTGCGCGTCCAGTCCGGCGAGTTGGTCGGTATCTCGATCGCGTCGTAGCCTTCCTCCACCAGTGCGCCCACGTGCGCGGGCACGTCCGCAGGCGTGATGCCGCGCAGGATCGCGATCAGCGGCAGGGCGAAGGGGAGGGGGAGGGCGTCCATGCGGATCAGTCGTGGTAGACCTGCGAGCGACCACCGTCGATGGCGATGTCGGTGGCGTTGATGAAGCGCGCTTCGTCGCTGGCGAGGAACAGCGCGGTGTAGGCGACTTCTTCCGGCATGCCGATGCGCTTGGGCGGCAGCAGCTCGGTCTGGCGCTCGCGCATGCCCGGTTCGCGGGCGAACCAGGCCTCGATGCGCGGCACCAGGATCAGGCCCGGCGAGATCGAGTTCACCCGGATGCCGCGTGCAGCGTATTCGATGCCGAGCGCACGGGTCAGCCCGATCAGTCCATGCTTGGCCACCGGATACGGGAAGCAGCCGGCGATGATCCTGTGCCCGTGCACCGAGGCGATGTTGACGATGCTGCCCGCGCCCTGCGCCTGCATCGACGGCAGTACCGCGCGGCACACATTCCATGCGCCCTTGAGGTTGAGCGACAGGCAGCGCTCCCACTCCTCGTCGGACAGGGTGAGCGGATCGGAGAACACGTCCGCGCCGGCGTTGTTGACCAGCACATCGATGCGGCCATGCGCGGCGAGCGCCACCTGCACGGCGGCGTCGACGGCGCCGGCGTCGGTGATGTCGGCGATGCGGTGCTGTACGCCGTCATCGTCGATGGAGGCGGGCTGCTTGTCGAGGCCGACCACCGTGGCGCCTTCGCGCGCGAACAGCCGCGCCGTCGCCGCGCCGATGCCGCTGGCGGCACCGGTGACCAGCGCGACCTTGCCGGACAGGCGGCCGCTCATGGCAGACGGATTCCGTGGGGCGTGGACGCGGCGATGGCGCCGGCACGCGACGTGCCGTCGGACTGCGGTGTCGCCATGGGGCCCTCCTCCCGGCGGTGATCGGATGCGGGAATGTCCCGTGGCGAACCTGTGCCGGCCGTCCCCGGGGCCTTCCCCCGCGGGCGGTCAGGCATGGCCGCCGACCCGCGCTTGAAGCGTGGCATAGCCTCGCGTGGGCATCTATGTACGACAAATGAAATTTTTGTCATAGGCTATTCCGCACACGAATAGCTCGTGCCGCGGAGGCGACCATGGTCCACCCCACCACCGGCTGGTTCGGCGCCACGCGCCTGAAGACCCGCCACCTGTCCCTGTTGCTGCACCTGTACGAACAGCGCTCGGTCCTGCGCGCGGCCGAGGCCGCCAACATGACCCAGCCCGCCGCCTCCAAGCTGCTGGCGGAAATGGAAAGCCTGCTCGGCGTGCCGCTGTTCGAGCGTCACGCCCGTGGCGTGGAGCCCACCTGGTACGGGCAGGTCCTGATCCGGCGCGCCCGCTCCGCGCTGTCTGAGATCGGCCGTGCCCACGACGAGATCGCCGCACTGCGCAGCGGACGCATGGGCCAGGCCGCGATCGGCACCGTGGTGAATCCGGGTACCACGCTGGTGCCGCAGGCCATCGCGGCAGTGAAGCGCGATTTTCCGGACATCCTGATCAAGGTCGAGATGGACTACAGCCGACCGCTGGTGGCCAAGCTGCTGGATGGCCAGCTCGACATCGTGGTCGGCCGCATCATGGGGCCGGAAGGCGCGGGCGAGCTGGATTTCGAGCCGCTGGCCGACGAGCCGCATGCGGTCATCGTGCGCGCCGGCCATCCGCTGACCCGGCGCCCGCGCATCACCCATGCCGATCTGTCCGACTACGGCTGGATCATGCCGCCGGCCGCCAGCGTGCTGCGGTCGCGCCTGGATGCGGTATTCCTCGAACACGGCCAGCCGCCGCCGCAGAACATCGTGGAAACCGCATCCCTGCCGGTGATCATCCACCTGCTGCGACACAGCGACCTGCTGACCGCGCTGCCGGCCGAGTCGGTCGGCCCATACCTGCAGACCGGGCAGATGTGCGTGTTGCCGATCGAGCTGGGCGTGCGCATGGAGTTCTTCGGCATCATCCGCCGGCGTGATCAGCTGCTGTCCCCGGGTGCCGAGCGCGTGCTGGACGCCCTCCGCAGCACGGCCCGTCGCCTCTATACCGACCTGGAGCCCTCCCAGACGGGCACGGTACCGCCCGCGAGCGAGGGCGGCGGCGACGGCGTCTGAAGACCTATTCGGGTTCGATATAGCTGGCGATCAATATTTCATTGGTACGGCATGTCAGCCCCGCCTATGCTCCCGGCGCAGTCACAGGAAGGCGGTCCCACGGCCGCCAGGTGAGCGCCAAGCACCGGTCGCAAGGCTCCGGTTGCGGCAGCGCTCCACGGGAAAGACCGAACCATCGACGACCGCGGCAGGGGGCCGCAGCCGCCATCGCTTCATCCGGCCACGGGGCGCGAAGACGTCCGGGCAGGACCACAACTCCATCGTTTGCCATGTGTCCTGGGAGGGAACATCCATGTCAACGCGTCAGCGCCGCATCGCGGCTGGTCCCCGTGCGGGCCGTTCCGCCGGCCGCCACCTGCAGCCCACCGTCCTCGCCCTCGGCATCGCGCTGTTGCTGTCGGCGCCTGCGTTCGCGCAGGAGGCCACGACCGAGGCGAAAGAAGGCGATGCGCCCACCGAACTCGATGCCGTCGTCGTCACCGGCATCCGCGGCTCCGTCTACCGCGCGCAGGACATCAAGCGTGACGCCGACACCTTCGTCGACTCGGTCACCGCGCTCGACATTGGCGCCTTGCCCGACCGCAGCGTGACGGAAACGCTGTCGCGCATTCCCGGCGTGACCATCGATCGCTTCCTGACGGTCGGCGATCCGGAACACTTCTCCGCCGAAGGCGGCGGCGTGCAGGTGCGCGGCCTGACCCAGGTGCGCTCCGAGCTCAACGGGCGTGACAGCTTCTCCGCGTCGGGTGGCCGGGCCCTGAGCTTCCAGGACGTGCCATCCGAGCTGATGGCCGGCGTGGACGTGTACAAGAACCAGAAGGCCGACATGATCGAAGGTGGCCTCGGCGGCAGCGTCGACCTGCGCACCTTCATGCCGTTCGACATCGACGGCAGCCGCTTCGGCATGTCCTTCAGCGCCAACAGGGGCGACTTCGCCGACCAGGTGAAGCCCGCTGGGTCTGTGCTCTTCAGCAACCGCTGGGACACCGACGCAGGCGAGTTCGGCATTCTGGTGAACCTGGCCCATTCCGAACTGGCCACCCGTACCGATGGCATGTTCGTGCGGCCGTTCTTCGAGACGGCCAACTCCGACCTCGACAACGACGGCACCAACGAGAATCTGTGGCTGCCCCGCGGCGCCGACTGGCGTACGCTGGAGTACGAACGCGAACGCCAGGGTGCCTACGTCGCCCTTCAGTGGCGCCCGAACGACAACCTGGAACTGTTCGCCACCGCCTTCCAGAGCAAGTACGACGAGCTGTGGTATGAAGACGCGATCTTCGTCTCCAACGACCCGATGCAGGTGCGTGTCGATGCCAGCGAGCCCTACGAACTCGACGGCAACGTCTTCGTTTCCGGCCGCCTGCGTTCGAACGGCGACATCCCGATGGGGACGGACATCCGCGCCTCGCATCGCAAGTCGGACACGACCGATTACTCGTTCGGCCTGAAGTGGCTTTTCAGCGACCGTACCGAGTTCTCCACCGACCTGCAGTACATCAAGGCGAACACCGAGGCGCTGGACTCCACCGTGTCGCTGGGCCTCAACGTGCCCTACATCGACATCGACCTGGGTCGCGGCGTACCGCGCATCGGCGTCGACAACCAGTTCACCGCCAACCCCGCGAACTACTACTGGGGTTTCACGATGGACCATCGGGACGACAACACGGCCGATGAAGTCGCCTGGCGCGCGGATCTGAAGCACAGCTTCGACAGCAAATTCATCGATTCGGTGAAGTTCGGCGTGCGCGTCACCGACCGCGATGCGCACAGCATCGACACCGGCTACGACTGGCAGCCGGTGTTCCAGCCGTGGATGCAGGGATGGGCATTGCCGGGCGGTGCGCTGCCGGGGCTGGACCTCAACGGCACGGTCAATTCCAGCCTGACCAATCTGATCACGTTCGACAACTTCTATCGTGGCGGCGCGTCGACGCCGGGCTCGTTCTATTCGCCGGTGCTGGCCACCGCGCTGGGCTTCCCGAACAGCTACCTCGACATCCATGGTGCGGCGATCCCGTACTACAGCTGCTGCTACGGCCAGATCACCCCGCGCAACCTCGCCGATCCGCAGTGGGGCAACGTACAGAACGAGAAGACCTACGCCGCTTACGCGATGCTGAACTTCGCGATGGACCAGGCGCGCATCGACGGCAATGTCGGTGTGCGCGTGGTGCGTACCGAAAACAGCGCCAAGGGCTACCTGGTGTACCCGAACAATGCGTTCGCGCCCTACCTGGGCAGCGGGCAGTCAGAGCCGATCTCCGCGGAGAACTCGTACACCGACGTGCTGCCCAGCGCGAACGTGAAGTGGGAGCCGGCGGAGAACTGGATCGTCCGCTTCGCCGCGTCCAAGGCCATCGCGCGCCCGGCCTTCAGCGACATGCAGGCCTACCAGGTGCTCAGCGTCGCCGTCCGCGACGGCGTGACCACGGTGCCCGGGCAGACCCTCGGGCCCGACCAGCTCGACCTGACGGGCAGTTCCACCGACAACCCGTACCTGACGCCGATGAAGGCCAACCAGTTCGACCTGTCGCTGGAGTGGTACTTCGCGCCGGACAAGGGCGGCATGGCCTGGGTGAACTTCTTCTACAAGGACATCAAGGACTATTTCCGCCAGCAGACCGAGCTGGTCCCCTATCCGGGCGTCGACGGCAACCAGTACGACTACCTGGTCTCGCGCCTGGTGAACGTGGGCACGGCGAAGATTCAGGGCGCCGAGATAGGGTGGAACCAGTTCTTCGATTTCCTGCCTGCGCCTTTCGATGGCCTGGGCATGTCGGCCAACTACACCTACATCGACAGCTCCACCAGGATTCCGAACGCCTCCAACGCGGTGCCGGTGGATACCGACGGATCGCTGTTCGACGATCTGCCGGCGGATGGCCTGTCCAAGAACTCCTACAACGTCGCCGCGTTCTACGAGAAAGGCCCCTGGCAGATCCGGCTGGCGTACAACTGGCGCAGCGAGTACCTGCTGTCGATCGGCCCCAATGGCTACAACGGCACCAACAACAATCTCGACGGTGAGTCCGTCGCCTGGAAACTGCCGGTATACAGCGACAGCTTCGGACAGCTCGATGGTTCGATCTTCTATCGCTTCTCCGATAACGTGCAGTTCGGCCTTGAGATGAACAACCTCAACAACGCCGAGCAGCGCACGCTGATGGACCAGAACGGTGCTGGCAAGCGCACCACCTCGTGGTACGTCAACGACCGCCGTTACGCTGCCACGGTCCGCTTCACGTTCTGATGCAGCCCACGGATCGGCCGGTAGCACCGGCCGATCCTTCTATGGACCGGCGCCGGCCTGCTGCGGCGTCCGAGGTGTGCTCCTGCCGGCGCACCGCTGTTCCCCGACAGGAGACTCCGTGCTCACGCTCCGCCTGATCCTCGCGCTCTTCGTTTTCCTGCTGGTGCCCAGCGCGGTGGCGAAGGACGACGTTACCGGCTACCGCTGGCAGAACGTGGCCATCGGAGGCGGGGGCTTCGTCAGTGGGCTGGTGTTCCATCCGCATGAGAAGGGTCTGCTGTACGCGCGCACCGACATCGGCGGCGCTTACCGCTGGCAGCCGCGCGAGCGGCGCTGGCTGCCGCTGATGGACTGGATGGGTTACGAGGACAACGGCCGCTTCGGCGTGGAGAGTCTGGCGCTGGATCCCTCCGATCCCGATCGCCTCTATCTTGCCGTTGGCACTTACCTGCATGAGCGTGGGCAGGATGGTGTGATCCTGCGTTCGTCCGATCGCGGCGCCACGTTCCAGCGGACACCGCTGCCGTTCAAGTTCGGCGGCAATGAGCAGGGCCGCGGCAACGGGGAGCGTCTGGCAGTGGATCCGAACGACGGCCGCGTGCTGCTGTTCGGTACGCGTGCCGACGGCCTGTGGCGGAGCGACGACGCCGGGGCGAGCTGGCGCGAAGTGCGGGGCTTTCCGGCCATCGCGAGGGATCGCTCGGCCTGGGCGAGAGGCTGGCGCGAACTGCGACCGGTCGGTATCGCCTTCGTGGCATTCGATCCGGTCGACAGTACGAAAGGCGCGCCGACGAAGACGATCTATGCCGGTGTGTCGACAAACCAGACCAGCCTCTATCGCTCACGCGACGGCGGCACGACCTGGCAGGCGGTGCCCGGGCAACCCGTCGGCCTGCGCCCCAGCCACATGGTGCGCGACGCCCGGGGGCGCTGGCTGCTGAGCTACGGCGACGAGCCGGGCCCGAACAACATGGCCGATGGCGCCGTCTGGCGCTTCGACCCCGCCGGCGACCGCTGGGAAGACATCACGCCGGTACGCCGCTCCAAAGCCGATGCCGGTTTCGGCTGGGGCGCGGTCGCCGTGCAGGCCGACAACCCGGACGTCATCATCGCCAGCACGTTCCGCCGCTACCAGCCGCACGACGATATCTATCGCAGTCTCGATGGCGGGCGCACCTGGACGGCGCTGTTCCCGCGTTCCGGCTTCGACCATGCCGCCGCACCCTGGACGCAGGACGCCAAGCCTCACTGGATGGCGGACATCGAGATCGACCCGTTCGATCCCGATCGCATCCTTTTCGTCACCGGCTATGGCGTGTGGGCGTCCACCAATGCGAAGGCCTTCGATGCGGGCGCCGAGATGGCGTGGCGTTTCGAACAGGCGGGCTTCGAGGAAACCGTCCCGCTCGCGCTGGTCAGTCCGCCGCAGGGCGCGCACCTGGTAAGCGGACTCGGTGATGTCGATGGGTTCGTGCACGACCATCTTGATGTCTCGCAGCAGCGCTTTGCCGGTGTGCGATTCTCCAACACGGAAAGCCTGGCCTTCGCCGGCCGTGCGCCACAGATGATGGTGCGCACGGGCTACTTCCACAACCGCCCGGAAGGCGCGGTGCGCGGCGCCTGGTCGAAGGATGGCGGGCGGACCTGGACCGCGTTCGCGAGCGAGCCGCCGGACGGCGAGGGCGCGGGACAGATCACGCTCGCGGCCGACGGCAAGCGCGCGATCTGGCGTCCACGCAATGGGGAGCACCACTGGATCACCGCCGACATGGGCGGGCGCTGGCAACCGGTGAAGGGCCTGCCGAAGACCGCGGTGGTGGAGGCCGATCGCGTCGATGAAGGCATCTACTACGGTTTCGATGCGATCAGCGGCAAGCTGTACGTCAGCGGCAACGGTGGCGTCGCTTTCCAGGAAGTGCGCGCCCCGGTCGGCGAAATCGGCGACTGGTATCGCGCCGAGATCCGGCCGCACCCGGAGAAGACGGGCGAAGCCTGGATCGCGGCGTCGTGGCGCGGCCTGTTGCACCTCGCGCCCGGCAAGCTGGAGCGCGTGCCCGGGGTGGACAACGTCATGTCCGTGGGCCTGGGCAAGCCGGCGAAGGACGGCGACACGCCCGTGCTGTTCGTGTTCGGCGAGGTGCGGGGGCAGCGCGGCTTGTTCCGCTCCGACGATGCCGGCCGGCGCTGGCAGCGGATCGACACCGATGCGTTGCGCTTTGGCGGCATCATCCGCCATGTGACAGGCGATCCCCGCCTGCATGGCCGCGTCTACTTCGGCACCGAAGGGCGTGGCATCTGGTACGGAGATCCGAAATGAAACGAGCGGCTACCCTGGTGCTGGCCCTGTTGGCGATCCCCGCCGCGCAGGCCGTGGAACTTCCCCGCATC
This sequence comes from Pseudoxanthomonas sp. F11, assembly GCF_037046485.1. NCBI lineage: Bacteria > Pseudomonadati > Pseudomonadota > Gammaproteobacteria > Lysobacterales > Lysobacteraceae > Pseudoxanthomonas > Pseudoxanthomonas sp. F11. Next base: position 277,583 of record NZ_JBANLZ010000002.1, read on the forward strand.
TTTGCCGATGGTATGGTCGTGCAGCGCGACCAGCCGCTGCGCGTCTGGGGTGAGGCCGCGCCCGGCGCGCGCGTGCAGGTGAGCTTCGCCGGCCGCGACGCCACGGCACACACCGGCGCCGATGGTCGCTGGTCGCTGGCGTTGCCTGCGCAGACGGCGGGCGGTCCATACGTGATGCGCATCGACGATGGCACGCAACCGCGCGTGCTGCGCGACGTGCTGGTCGGCGACGTATGGCTGGCCAGCGGGCAGTCGAACATGGAGTGGCCCATCGCGCAGTCGGCGAACCCCGAGGCCGAAGCCGCACGTGCGACCGATCCGCAGATCCGCCATTTCAAGATTCCGAAGTCGTGGTCCGGCGAACCGCAGGCACAGCTCGAAGGCGGCGAATGGGTGGCGTCCTCGCCGCAGGCCGCGCCGAAGTTCTCCGCCGTCGCCCACTTCTTCGCCCGCGAACTGCGCAAGGTCACCGGCGTGCCGATCGGCATCATCGACAGCACCTGGGGTGGCAGCCGGATCGAGGCCTGGATGGATGCGCCATCGCAGGATGTCGATGCCTCTGCGTTGCGGGCGCAGGCGGAACGGCTGCGCGACGCCGACACGCGCGCGCTGCAGCAGACACACGCCCATCTGGCACGCTGGACCTCCTGGCCGGCGGACGACACCGGTTGGGAGAAGCGTGATCTCGATACCCGCGATTGGGTGCCGATCACGGTGCCTTCGCTGTGGGAGAAAACGGGCTGGAATGGCCTGGATGGCGTGGCGTGGTACCGCACCACCTTCACGCTGAGCGAGAAGGAAGCTGCCGCCGGGGTGACGCTGGGGGTAGGGCGCATCGACGACTCCGACATCACCTGGGTCAACGGTGTGCAGGTCGGCGAGACCCGCATGCAGTACAACCAGCCGCGCCGCTACCGCGTGCCTGCCTCGGCGCTGCGCGCGGGCGTGAACCAGGTGGCGGTGCGGGTGTCGGACTTCGGCGGCGGCGGCGGCATCCACGGCGAGCCGGGGGAGGTCTTCGTACAGCCAGCGGGCGGCAATGCGCGTGCGCTGGCGGACTGGTCGTTCCGCCCGTCGCGCGTGACCGTGGCGCTGGTCGACGACAAGAACCAGCACCCCACGCTGCTCTACAACCGGATGATCCATCCGCTGCAGCCGTACGCCATTCGTGGCGTCATCTGGTACCAGGGCGAATCGAACGCGAACACGGTGGCGGAGGCGCTGAAGTACCGCACGCAGTTCCCGGCGATGATCCAGCAGTGGCGTCGCCAGTGGCAGGCCCCCGATCTGCCGTTCCTTTGGGTGCAGCTGGCCAACTTCTCTTCCGGCGTCGACCAGGGCGATACGAGCCCGTGGGCGGTGCTGCGCGAATCGCAGTCGACCACGCTGGCGTTGCCGGCCACGGCGCAGGTGGTCACCATCGACATCGGCAATCCGACCGATATCCATCCGCTCAACAAGCAGGATGTCGGCAAGCGGCTTGCGCTGGCGGCCCGGCACGTTGCGTACGGTGAGTCGCTGGTTTACCACGGACCGGTCCATACGCGCGCGCAGTTCTCGAACGGCGTCGCGACCCTCGCCTTCGACGATGGCGGTAGCGCGCTCGCGGTGCGTGGAGGCGGCACGCGTGTGCACGGCTTCGCGCTGGCCGGCGCCGATCGCGTCTTCCATCCGGCCGAGGCCGCGCTCGTCGACGGTCGCGTCGTCGTGCGCAGCGGCGCGGTGAAGTCACCGGTGGCGCTGCGCTACGGCTGGTCCGATAACCCGGCCGACGCCGACCTGATCAACGCGACGGGCCTGCCTGCCTCGCCTTTCCGTACCGATGCGTGGTGACCCCGGAATGCCTTCAATGATGCCCCGCCGCCTGTTGCTGCTTTCGCTCGTCGCGCTGCTCGGCCTGGCCGCCTGCCAACCGACCGGAAAAGGCGATGCGCCGGCCACGGCGAAGGGCGACGGCGCGGCCGATGCGTCCGATGCCACACCGATCCCGCAGATCGTCAGCGAGGACGGCCGTCATGCGCTGATGGTGGACGGTGCGCCGTTCCTCATCCTCGGCGCGCAGGTCAACAACTCCAGCAACTGGCCGCAGGCGCTGGACGACGTCTGGCCCGCCATCGACGTGGTCAAGCCGAACACGGTGATGGTGCCGGTGGCCTGGGAGCAGGTCGAAGCGAAGGAAGGCACGTTCGATTTCTCCTTCGTCGATGTGTTGCTGAAGCAGGCGCGCGAGAAGGATGTGCGGCTGATCCTGCTGTGGTTCGCCACCTGGAAGAACAACAGCCCGAACTATGCGCCGGACTGGGTCAAGCTGGACAACACCCGCTTCCCGCGCGTCGTGACCGCCGACGGCCGCACGCTCAACTCGCTGTCGCCGCACGCGCAGGCCACGCTGGACGCAGACCGCAAGGCGTTCGTCGCCCTGATGACGCACCTCAAGGCCGCCGATCCGCAGCGCACCGTCATCATGGTGCAGCCGCAGAACGAACCGGGCACCTACGGCAGCGTGCGCGATTTCTCGCCGCTGGCGCAGAAGATATTCGAAGGACCGGTGCCGGACGCCCTGCTGAAGAAGCTCGGCAAGTCGCCGGGCACATGGCGCGAGGTGTTCGGCGCCGACGCGGACGAGTATTTCCACGCCTGGCATATCGCCCACTACATCGATCAGGTCGCGGAAGCGGGCAAGGCGGTCTATCCGCTGCCGATGTACATCAACGCCGCGCTGCGCGGACCGTTCAATCCCGGCCAGCCGGGGCAATACGCCAGCGGCGGGCCCACCGACAACGTCCTGGATGTGTACAAGGCCGCTGCGCCGCATATCGACCTGCTGGCGCCCGACATCTACATGCCGGAGTACACGCACTACACCACGGTGCTGGACCGCTACGCGCGCCCCGACAATCCGCTGTTCGTCGCCGAGACCGGCAACCGGGAAGAATACGCGCGCTACTTCTTTTCCGCCCTGGGCGAGCAGGCCATCGGCTGGTCGCCGTTCGGCATCGACTTCTCGCACTACACCAACTGGCCGCTGGGCGCGCAGAAAGTGGACGCCGAGACGCTCGCTCCGTTCGCGCTGAACTACGCCATCGCACGCCCGGCGGCGCGCGTCATCGCGCAGGCCAGCTTCGAGGGCAAGGTGCGCGGTACCGCCGAGCAGCCCGGCCAGGCCGTGCAGACGGTGAAGATCGACGACCGCTGGAACATGGTGGTGACCTACGGCGTACCGCAGTTCTGGTTCCAGGGCGAGCCGCCCGGCAATCCGGAGCCCATCGGTCGTGCGCTGGTGGTGCAGCTGGGGCCGGATGAGTTCCTGGTCGCCGGCGCGCACGCGCGCATCAACATCACCGCCGCCGATCCGGCCGTGGCCGCGCGGCAGATCTACGACTATGTCGACGAGGGCACCTACGTCGATGGCAAGTGGGTCTTCCGACGGCGCTGGAATGGCGACCAGACCGACTACGGCCTCAATTTCTCAGGCATCCCGCAGTTGCTGCGGGTGAAGTTGGCCACCTACTGATCGATCCGCGGACCGGCAGGCCGGTCCCAGAACCCGGGTGCCCACGCGCCCGAACGAGGAGCAAGCGATGGGTTACTTGAAGACGTTGACGGTGCCGCTGCTGGCCCTGGCCGCGGCGGGCGCCAACGCCGCGGGGCAGGACGCGGTCGAGAGGATCGATCACGGCGTGATCGTGCGTCCTGCCGATGCGGCCGCCGCCGACGTCAAGATCGAAGCGGTCGCGCCGGGCATCCTGCGCGTGATGGCCGATCCCGACGGCGATTTCGCCCGCACGCCCAGCCTGATGCGCGCGAAGACCAGCGCCCCGCCGGCGGTGAAGGTGGGCGAAGCCGGCGGACAGGTGACGGTATCCACGCAGGGCATCTCGGCAAAGGTCGATGCCCGCACGGGTCGGGTCAGCTTCTTCGACGCCGCCGGCATGCCCTTGTTGGCCGAACGTGCCCGCACGTTCACGCCGACCAGGGTCGAGGGCAAGGACTACTACGCCATCCGCCAGCGTTTCGAGTCGACGGAAGACGAGGCCTTCTACGGCACCGGCCTGCACCAGCAGGGCTGGATGAACCTCAAGGGCCGCGATGTCGAACTGCTCCAGCACAACATCGACAAGGCGATTCCCTATCTCGTCTCCACGCGCCGCTACGGCATCCTGTGGGACAGCAACGCGATCACCCGCTACGGCGATCCGCGCGGCTTGCAGCCGCTGGGCGCGTCGCTGGACCTGTTCGACGCGCAGGGCAAGCCGGGTGCGCTGACCGCGCGCTACACCGTCAACGGCAAGCAGGTGGTCGAGCGTCGCGAAAGCGAGGTGAACTACCAGTACATCAAGGACCTGGCCAACTTCCCGGCGAAGGGGAAGAACCTGGCCGAGGGCGGTCGCAGCGACGTGGTCTGGGAAGGTGAGATCGCCGCGCGCAGCGACGGGCGGCATACCTTCTCGCTGTACAACAGCGAGTACGCCAGGCTCTACATCGACGGCAAGCTGGTGCTCGACCGCTGGCGCCAGAACTGGAACCCGTGGCACCACGAGTTCGCACTGGACATGAAGGCCGGTCAGCGGCACACGGTGAAGCTGGTGTGGGACCGCATCGAACCGGCCTACATCGCGCTGTTGCATCGCGATCCGCTGCCGGCCGACGAAGCGAAGGACCTGTCGATCTGGTCCGAGGCCGCCCAGGCGATCGACTACTACGTGGTGGCCGGCGACGACGCCGACCAGGTGCTGGCCGGCTACCGCACGCTGACCGGCAAGGCCGTGCTGCTGCCGAAGTGGTCGTACGGTTTCTGGCAGAGCCGCGAGCGCTACAAGACCCAGGCCGAACTGACCGGCGCGCTGGACGAGTACCGCAAGCGCAAGCTGCCGATCGACGCCATCGTGCTGGACTGGTCGTACTGGCCGGAAGACGCCTGGGGTTCGCATGATTTCGATGCGAAGAACTTCCCCGATCCGGACGGCATGGTCGACCACGTCCACGACCAGCATGCGCAGATCATGATTTCCGTGTGGCCGAAGTTCTATCCGACCACGTCGAACTACAGGGAGCTGGACGCCGCCGGCCACATGTACCGCCGCAATGTCGAGGTCGGCGAGCTGGACTGGATCGGCAAAGGCTATCTCAACTCGTTCTACGACCCGTATTCGAAGGAGGCGCAGGACATCTTCTGGCGCCAGGTCAACGGCAAGCTCAACCGCAAGGGGTTCGATGCGTGGTGGCTGGATGCCAGCGAACCCGACCTGCACAGCAACATCGACATCGGCGAGCGCAAAGCGCGCACCACGCCGACCGCGCTGGGCCCATCGGTGGAGTTCTTCAATTCGTATCCGCTGGTGCACTCCGAAGGCGTCTACCGCGGTTCGCGCGAGCAGGATCCGGACAAGCGCGTCTTCATCCTGTCGCGCGCGTTCTTCGCGGGCCAGCAGCGCGCCGGGGCGGCGTTCTGGAGCGGCGACATCGTGCCGCGCTGGGACGACCTGCGCGAGCAGATCTCCGGCCTGGTCAATGCTTCGATGGCGGGCGCGCCCAACGTCAGCTTCGACATCGGCGGCTTCTCGCCGGAGAAGCGCTACGAGACGAAGGATCCGGCGCACCTGGCCGAATGGCGCGAACTGAGCCTGCGCTGGTTTCAGCACGGCGCCTTCGTGCCAATTTTCCGCCTGCACGGCCAGTTCCCGTACCGCGAGATCTGGGAGATCGCCCCGGAAGGCACGCCGCACTACGACAGCTTCGTCCACTACCTGAAGCTGCGTTACACGCTGCTGCCCTACATCTACACGCTGGCCGGCGACACCTGGCACCAGGACGGCACCCTGCTGCGCACGCTCGCGATGGACTTCCCGTCCGACCCCAAGGTGCGCGACATCGCCGACCAGTACCTGTTCGGCCCGGCGTTCCTGGTCGCACCGGTCACCACGTTCAAGGCCACCACGCGCCCGGTCTACCTGCCGGCGGGCACGAGCTGGATCGACTTCGAGACCGGCAAGCGCTACGACGGCGGCCAGACGATCGAGGCGGCCGCGCCGCTGCAACGCATGCCGCTGTTCGTCCGCGCCGGCGCTATCGTGCCGCGCACCGTGGTCCAGCAGTACGTGGACGAGAAGCCCGATGCGCCGCTGACGATCGAGGTCTACACCGGCGCCGACGGTACGTTCTCGCTGTACGAGGACAACGGCCGCAACTACGGCTACGAGCGCGGCGAGTCCAGCCGCATACCGCTGGCGTGGAACGAGAGGGCGGGTGAATTGCGCATCGGTGCGCGTGTGGGCCGCTATCCGGGCATGGTCGCGTCGCGCGAAGTGCGCGTGCGCTTCATCGACGGTCCGCGCGCCGACGCCGGCACGCTGGAACCCCAGGGCGACGTCACCGTCCGCTACGATGGCAAGGCGCAGGTCGTGCGGTTTCCCCGCACTGCACGATGACAGACGGGCGTCCGGACGGCACGATGGTAACCGGTAGACAAGAACTGTCCGGGAGGGCCGGATGATGCAGTCCCCGCGCCCGGACGCGTCGCCGGTCGCCGTCGACGCCGGGCCGTGCGATTCCGCGCGCCGTACGCTGTTCAAGGGCGTGGCGGCGGGTGCGGTGATCGCGGCGTTGCCGGGCCGTTCCGATGCCGTGATGGTCGATGCGACGGCAATGCAGGACCTGCGGCTCTGGTATCGCCAGCCCGCGCGGGTCTGGGTGGAGGCCTTGCCGGTCGGCAATGGCCGTCTCGGGGCGATGGTGTTCGGCGGTGTGGCCCACGAGCGCCTCCAGCTCAATGAAGACACGTTGTATTCGGGCGGGCCGTACTCGGCGGTCAATTCCAAGGCGCGCGAGGGCCTGCCGCGGATACGCGAACTCGTCTTCGCCGGCCGTTACGCCGAGGCCGCCGCCTTGGCCGACGAGACCTTGATCTCGCGCCCGGTGAAGCAGATGGCCTATCAGCCGCTCGGCAACCTGTGGCTGCAGTTCGACCGCTTGGATGGCGTGGCCGACTACCGGCGCGAGCTGGATCTCGATGCCGCCGTGGCGCGCACCACGTTCCGTGTCGGAAACGGCGTGCACCGGCGCGAGGTGTTCGTCTCGCCGGTCGACCAGTGCATCGTCGTGCGCTACACCATCGAAGGCGGCGAGGCGATGATCGGCCGGATCCGCACCGGCAACGAACATGCGACGACCACGCGAATCGTCGACGGTGGTTGGCACGTCAGCGGCCGCAACGTCGGCAAGCATGGCATCGAAGGGCACCTGCGCTTCGCCTTCCGCGTGCAGGTCGCACACCGCGAGGGCCAGGTGCGGGTGGAGCAGGACCAGATCGCGTTCGACGGCGTGCGCGAACTGGAGCTGCGCATCGTGGCGGCGACCAGTCATGTGGCCTACGACGACGTCAGCGGTGATCCCGATGCGATCACGGCCGCCCAGCTGGCGCGGGTGCAGGACAAGGGCTTCGATGCCGTGCTGGCCGACCATCTGGCCGAACACCGCCGGTTGTTCCATCGCGTACGGCTGGACCTGGGTCGCAACGCCGCCGCGGACCTGCCGACCGATGAGCGCATCGCGGCCTTCGCGCAGGGCGACGATCCCGCGCTGGTATCGCTGTACCACGCGTACGGGCGCTACCTGCTGATCTGCAGTTCGCGACCGGGAAGCCAGCCCGCCAACCTGCAGGGCATCTGGAACGACCTGATGGATCCGCCGTGGGAGAGCAAGTACACGGTCAACATCAACACCGAGATGAACTATTGGCCGGCCGAAGCGAACGGCCTGGGCGAATGCGTCGAACCGGTGCAGCGCATGCTGGGGGAACTGGCGAAGAGCGGCGCCGATGTCGCCCGCGACATGTACGGCGCCGGCGGCTGGATGCTGCACAACAACACCGACCTGTGGCGCGCCGCCACGCCGCCGGACGGCGCGCGCTGGGCGCTGTGGCCGACCGGTGGCGCGTGGCTGCTGCAAGCGCTGTGGGACCGTTGGGACTACGGCCGCGATCCGGATTACCTGAAGCAGGTCTGGCCGCTGTTCAAGGGCGCCGCGCAGTTCTTCGTCGACACGCTGCAGGATGATCCGCACACCGGCCACAAGGTCACCGTGCCGTCGCTGTCGCCGGAGAACGAACATCCGTTCGGTGCGGCGATCTGCGCCGGCCCGACGATGGATGCGCAGATCCTGCGCGATCTGTTCGGGCAGTGCATCGACGCCGCACGCGTTCTCGGCGTGGACGCCGATCTTGCCGCGCGCTTGGCCACGCTGCGGGAACAGCTTCCGCCCAACCGGATCGGCAAGGCCGGGCAGCTGCAGGAATGGCAGCACGACTGGGACATGCAGGCACCCGAGATCCACCACCGCCACATCTCGCACCTGTACGGCCTTCACCCCAGTGCGCAGATCAACCTGCGCGACACGCCCGAACTCGCCCGTGCCGCACAACGTACGCTGGAGATCCGAGGCGACGACGCCACCGGCTGGGGCATCGCATGGCGGCTGAATTTCTGGGCCCGCCTGGGGAATGGCGAGCGCTGCCTGAAGATCCTGCGCATGTTGCTGGCGCCGCAGCGCAGCTACCCGAACCTGTTCGACGCGCATCCCCCTTTCCAGATCGACGGCAACTTCGGCGGCGCTGCCGGCATCCTCGAGATGCTGGTGCAGAGCTGGGGCGGATCGATCTTCCTGTTGCCCGCGCTGCCGGCGTCATGGCGCGACGGCGAACTCCAAGGCGTACGCGTGCGCAACGCCGCACGCCTGGACCTCAACTGGAAGGCAGGACGGCTGGCGCACGCGACGCTGCACTCGGACAAGGGTGGCCGTTACCAGTTGGTCCATGCGGGCCAGGCCCTCGATATCGAGCTCGCCGCCGGGGCGTCGGCGGCGGTGCGACTGCGCGATGGCGCATTGGGAAAAGCATGAAGAAGGCAATCCGATGAGTCTGTTCGCCGGCATCGATGCGGGCACGCAGAGCCTGAAGGTGGTGGTGTACGACCCCGCCGCGCGCACCCTCGTGGCTACGGTCAGCGAGCCGCTCGACTTGATGAGCGGCGACGACGGCCATCGCGAGCAACACGCCGCCGACTGGGTGGCCGCGATGCAGGCCTGCTTCGGCCGCATCGACCCGGCCGCGCGCGCGCGCATCGTGGCGCTGGCCGTGTCCGGCCAGCAGCACGGCTTCGTGCCGGTGGATGCCGATGGCGAGGTGCTCGCCCCGGCGAAGCTGTGGTGCGACACCAGCACCACGGCCCAGTGCGCGCAGATCATGGACGCCGTGGGCGGTTCGACGGCGACGATTGCACTGGCCGGCAATCCCATCCTTGCCGGTTACACCGCCTCGAAGCTGCCGTGGACGAAGGCCCATCGGCCCGAGGCGTACGCGCAGCTGGCGACGATCCTGTTGCCGCACGACTACCTCAACTTCGTGCTGACCGGGCAGCGCTTCTGCGAGTGGGGCGATGCCTCCGGCACGGGCTGGCTCGATGTACGTACGCGCACGTGGTCGAAGGACCTGCTGCGCGCGACGGATCCCGATCGCGATCTGGCCGACTGCCTGCCGCCGATCGTCGCGCCCGATGCGCTGTTCGACATCGATCCGGCCACGGCGACGCAGCTCGGTCTACCGGCGACGGCGAAGGTCGCCGTCGGTGGCGGCGACAACATGATGGCGGCCATCGGCACCGGCTGCGTGGAGGAGGGCAGGCTGGCGATGAGCCTGGGTACCTCGGGGACGCTGTTCGCCTACTCGGACGTGCCGGTCGTCGATCCCGACGGCGCCTGGGCCGCATTCTGTTCCTCCACCGGCGGCTGGCTGCCGCTGATCTGCACGATGAACTGCACCGTGGCCACCGAACAGGTGGCCAAGGCCTTCGGCTTCAGCACGCGCGAGGGCGATGCGCATCTGCACGCCACGCCTGCGGGTGCGGACGGGTTGGTGATGCTGCCCTTCCTCAACGGCGAGCGTACGCCCGACCTGCCGCAAGGCAAGGGCGTGCTGGCCGGGATGGACGCGACCAACATGACCCCGGCGCATGTCTACCGCGCCGCGATGGAAGGGGCCACCTACAGCCTGAAGTACGGCTTCGATGCCTTCGTGCGCGCCGGCATGCGCTTTGAGCGCATCGTGCTGACCGGCGGCGGCAGCAACAGCGCGGCCTGGCGCCAGCTGGTGGCCGACGTGTTCGGCCTGCCGGTCGATGTGCCGGCGCAGTCGGAAGGCGCGGCCTTCGGCGCGGCCCTGCAGGCGCTGTGGGCATTGGACAAGACGCAGGGCAGTGAAGCGTCCATCGCCGAGGTCGCGCGCGCGCACGTCGCGGTCGATCCCTCCTTGTCCACCACGCCCGATGCGTCCCGCGCACCGGCTTACGCGGCCGCCTACGCCCGCTTCCTCCAACACCTCGATGCCGTCACGCCGCTGCAGCGCGGCTGACCTTCCCCCGCATATCACGCACAACCACAGGATCACGCACCATGAGCACCCAGCCCTTCATCGGCGCCCAGGAATACTTCCCCGGCATCGGCCGCATTCCCTTCGAAGGCCGCGGTTCTGACAACCCGCTGGCGTTCAAGGTCTACGACGCGAACAAGACCATCGGCGGCAAGACCATGCAGGAGCACCTGCGCTTCGCCGTCTGCTACTGGCACACCTTCTGCAACGCCGGCCACGATCCGTTCGGCCCGGGCACGCGCCACTTCCCGTGGGAAGCCGGCTCGCCCATGGCCACGGCCGAAGCCAAGGTCGATGCGGCGTTCGAGTTCTTCACCAAGCTGGGGGTACCTTACTGGTGCTTCCACGACATCGACCTGGCCCCGGATGCCGAGGACATCGGCCAGTACGAGAAGAACCTCAAGCACATGGTGGGCCTGGCCAAGGCGCGCCAAGACGCGACCGGCATCAAGTTGTTGTGGGGCACGGCCAACCTGTTCTCGCACCCGCGCTACATGAATGGCGCCTCGACCAATCCGGACTTCGCCATCGTGGCGCGCGCCGCTGTGCAGGTGAAGGCGGCGCTGGAGGCCACGGTGGAGCTGGGCGGTGAGCACTACGTGTTCTGGGGCGGTCGCGAAGGCTATGCCTCGCTGGTCAATACCGACATGAAGCGCGAGCTCGCGCACTTCGCCCGCTTCCTGACCATGGCGCGCGACTACGGCCGCAGCATCGGGTTGACCGGCAACTTCCTGATCGAGCCCAAGCCGATGGAGCCGATGAAGCACCAGTACGACTTCGACAGCGCTACCGTAGCCGGCTTCCTGAAGGAGCATGGGCTGGAGAAGGACTTCAAGCTCAACATCGAGGCCAACCACGCCACGCTCTCGGGGCACACCTTCGAGCACGACCTGCAGGTCGCCTCCGATCACGGTCTGCTCGGCAGCATCGACGCCAACCGCGGCAATGCGCAGAACGGCTGGGACACCGACCAGTTTCCCACCGACCTGTACGACACCGTCGGGGCGATGCTGGTGGTGCTGCGCCAGGGCGGGCTGGAGGGTGGCCTGAACTTCGATGCCAAGGTGCGCCGTGAATCGACCGACCTGGAAGACCTGTTCATCGCCCACATCGGCGGCATGGACGCCTTCGCGCGCGGTCTGGAAGTCGCGCACGCGCTGCTGACCGAGTCGCCGTGGGAACAGTGGCGTAAGGAACGCTACGCCAGCTTCGACAGCGGCAAGGGCAAGGACTTCGAGAGCGGCAAGCTCGGTCTGGCCGATCTGGCAGCGCTGGCGACCGGACAGGGCGAACCCCGGCAGACTAGCGGCAAGCAGGAGCGCTACGAGAACCTGCTCAACCAGTACCTGCTGCGCTGAGCGCGGCGATCACCATTCCTGGGAGGGAACAGCATGTCCAGCGTGCCAGCAACACCATCTGCCGGAGGCCACAACACCGGTCTGATCATCTTGATCAGCTGCGTCGCCACCATCGGTGGACTGCTTTTCGGTTACGACAGCGGTGCTGTGAACGGCACCCAGCCCGGCCTCAAGAGTGCGTTCGCCCTTGACGACGCCGGCCTGGGCTTCACCGTCGGCTCGTTGTTGATCGGCTGTTTCATCGGCGCCTTCTTTGCCGGCACCCTGGCCGATCGCATGGGGCGTCGCAACGTGATGCGACTCGCGGCCATCCTGTTCCTGGTCGGCGCGCTGATCCAGGGGTTTGCACATAGCCAGGGCATTTTCGTGATGGCGCGCATCCTGGGCGGCATGGCCGTCGGTGCGGCCTCGGTGCTCTCGCCCGCCTACATTTCCGAAGTCGTGCCGGCCAGCATCCGCGGCCGCATGACAACGGCGCAGCAGATCATGATCATCACCGGCCTGACACTGGCCTTCCTGGTCAACTACTACCTCGCAGCGGCGGCAGGCAGCTCCACGGAGGCGTTCTGGGGCGGGATCGAGGCGTGGCGCTGGATGTACCTGATGCAGGCGGTCCCGGCCGCGGTTTTCCTCGTCACCCTGTTTTTCATTCCGGAAAGCCCACGCTACCTGGTGTCCAAGGGTCGCCTCGCGGAAGCCAACGCGGTGCTCACCCGCTTGTTGGGACCTGCCGAAGCGTCCACCAAGATGGCCGAAATCCAAGCCAGCTTTTCCGTCGACCATCGGCCGCGCCTGAGCGATGTCTTCACACCGAAAGGTGGCCGCGGCTTCTTCGGCATCCGCGCCATCGTCTGGGCCGGCCTGCTGCTGGCGGTGTTCCAGCAACTGGTCGGCATCAACGTGATCTTCTACTACGGAGCCACGCTCTGGCAGCTGGCTGGCTTCACCGAGAGCGACGCGCTGCTGATCAATATCGGCTCTGGCGCGGTGTCGATCGCGGCCTGTTTCGTCACTATCGCGCTGATCGACAAGATCGGCCGCAAGCCCCTACTGCTGATCGGTTCCGCAGGCATGGCCGTCACCCTGTTCGTGATGGTCTACGCCTTCAGCCAGGGCACGCTGGATGCGGCAGGCACGCTGGTGCTGTCCCAGCAGATGGGCGTGGTCGCGGTGGTGGCCGCCAATCTTTACGTGATCTTCTTCAACGTGTCCTGGGGCCCGGTGATGTGGGTGATGCTGGGCGAGATGTTCCCCAACCAGATCCGTGGTTCGGCGCTGGCTGTGTGCGGGTTTGCCCAGTGGTTCGCCAACTACCTCATCGCGCAGAGTTTCCCGCTGATGGCATCGGGCCTGGGCCTGGCCGCCAGCTACACCTTCTACGGGGTCTGCGCCGTGATCAGCTTCTTCCTGGTCCGCCGGTTCATCCACGAGACCAAGGGCAAGGAACTGGAGCAGATGGAAGGATGAAGACGATCATGTCCACGAACACCCGCCGCGGTGTGCTCATCGCCGCCCTGCTGCTGGCCCTGGGTGCCTGCAAGAACGATGACAAGGCCGTTGCCCCGGCGACCGGTGATGCCAACCCCTGGCCGCAGGTGGCCTGGCCGCTGGCCGAGGATGCCGCACTCGAACAGCGCATCACCGACCTGATGGCCACGATGACGGTGGAGGAGAAGGTCGGCCAGCTGGTGCAGGGCGATATCGCCAGCATCACGCCGGACGACGTGCGCACCTACCGGCTCGGTTCGATCCTGGCCGGCGGCAATTCCGACCCGGGCGGCCGCTACGACGCCTCGCCCGCCGAGTGGCTGGCCCTGGCCGACGCCTTCTACGACGCATCGATGGACACCTCGCAGGGCGGCAAGGCGATCCCGGTGATCTTCGGCATCGATGCCGTACACGGGCAGAGCAACATCGTCGGTGCCACGCTGTTCCCGCACAACATCGGCCTGGGCGCGACGCGCAATCCGGATCTGCTGCGCCGGATCGGCGAGATCACCGCGCTGGAAACGCGCGCCACCGGCATGGAGTGGGCGTTCGCACCCACCGTGGCGGTGCCGCAGGACGACCGCTGGGGCCGTTCGTACGAAGGCTATTCGGAATCGCCCGAGATCGTGGCCAGCTATGCCGGTGCGATGGTCGAGGGCCTGCAGGGCAAGGTCGGCACGCCGGGCTTCCTCGACGGCCGCCACGTGATCGCCTCGGTGAAGCACTTCCTCGGCGATGGCGGCACCACGGACGGCAAGGACCAGGGCGACACCAAGATCAGCGAAGCCGACCTGGTGCGCATCCATGGTGCCGGCTATCCGCCGGCGATCGCGGCCGGCGCGCAGACGGTGATGGCCTCGTTCAACAGCGTCAATGGCGAGAAGATGCACGGCAACAAGCCGTACCTGACCGATGCGCTGAAGGGCCGCATGCAGTTCGGCGGTTTCGTGGTGGGCGACTGGAACGGCCACGGCCAGGTGAAGGGCTGCACCAACACCGATTGCCCGGCCACGATCAACGCCGGCCTGGACATGGCGATGGCGTCGGACAGCTGGAAGGGTTTCTACGAAACCACGCTGGCGGCGGTGAAGGCCGGGACGATCAGCCAGGCGCGGCTGGACGATGCGGTGCGCCGCATCCTGCGGGTGAAGTTCCGCCTGGGCCTGTTCGAGGCTGGCAAGCCGTCCTCGCGCGCGGTGGGCGGACAGTTCGCCCTGCTGGGCGCGCCCGAGCATCGCGCCGTGGCGCGCCAGGCCGTGCGCGAGTCGCTGGTACTGCTGAAGAACGCGGGCGGCGTGCTGCCGCTTTCGCCGAAGCAGCGCATCCTGGTGGCCGGCGACGGCGCGAACGATGTCGGCAAGCAGGCCGGCGGCTGGACGCTCAACTGGCAGGGCACCGGCACTACGCGCAAGGACTTCCCCAACGCCGACACGATCTTCGAAGGCATCGCGCAGCAGGCCAAGGCGGCGGGGGGCGAGGCGATCCTCGCCATCGAAGGCAAGTACACCCACAAGCCCGACGTGGCGGTGGTGGTGTTCGGCGAGAACCCGTACGCGGAGTTCCAGGGCGACCTGCAGACGCTGCTCTACAAGCCCGGCGATGACAGCGACCTGCAACTGATCAGGCGGCTGAAGGCCGAGGGCATCCCGGTGGTGGCCGTGTTCCTGAGTGGGCGCCCACTGTGGATGAACCGCGAGATCAACGCGGCCGATGCGTTCGTGGCGGCCTGGCTGCCGGGCTCCGAAGGCGCCGGCATCGCCGATGTGCTGCTGCGCAAGGCCGACGGCAGCGTGCAGCACGACTTCAAGGGCAAGCTGAGCTTCAGCTGGCCGCGCACCGCCGTGCAGTACGCCAACAACGTGGGACAGGAAGGCTACGACCCGCTGTTCGCTTTCGGTCATGGCCTGACCTATGCCGACAAGGGCGACCTGGCCGCGTTGCCGGAAGACTCGGGGATCGAGGGTGAGCAGGCCGCCAGCGGCGTGTATTTCGACAAGGGCAAGCCGGCGCTGGGCGTGGCGATGCAGTTGTCGAATGCCGCTCAGGCGGGCATGCCGGCCACCACGGTGCCGGTGGCGCTGGCGGACGGCAGCCTCGCGCTGACTGCCGTCGACCACCGGGCACAGGAAGATGCGCGCCGCCTGACCTGGTCGGGCAGCGCCCCGGCCAGATGGCTGCTGGTGTCCGGGACGCCGCTCGACATGACCCGCGAAAGCAACGGCGATGTGCAGTTGCAGCTGACCGTGCGCCGCGAGAGTGCGGTGAGCGCGCCCGTGTGGCTGGGCCTGGGTTGCGGTGACGATTGCGGTGGCCGCATCGACCTGCGCAAGACGCTGGAGGCGATCCCGCAGGGCGAATGGAACGTGGTCGGCGTTCCATTGAAGTGCTTCGCGACCGCCGGCGCCGATGTGGCGAAGCTGGTGCAGGTGCCGGTGCTGGAAAGTGGCGCGGCGCTGCGAATCTCCGTGTCGCGTATCGCCCTGGGTGCGTTGAACGAAGCCGAAGCCACGGTCGCCTGCCCGGTCAGGTAACAAGGCAAGACGTGGGCGATGAGCCATGCCACCGTCGGCGTGCGAGGGCAGGGAACGCCAGCGCATGATCTCCCGTCATCGCGATCCGCCTCGTGCGGTTCGCATCCCGATCCGCGCAAGGGATGCGCGTGGGTCGATCCAACCGCAGGAGTGGGGCCGTGGGTCTGGGGACAATGGATATCGCCATCGTGCTGGCCTACCTGGCCAGCATCTTCGTGCTGGCGCAATGGGTGTCGCGCGAGAAGGCCGGACACACCAAGGACGCGAAGGATTACTTCCTCGCCAGCAAGTCGCTCCCGTGGTGGGCCATCGGCGCGTCGCTGATCGCGGCCAACATCTCGGCCGAACAGATCATCGGCATGTCCGGCTCCGGATACGCCATCGGGCTGGCCATCGCATCGTACGAGTGGATGGCGGCGGCCACGCTGCTGATCGTCGGCAAGTGGTTCCTGCCGGTATTCCTGCGCAACGGCATCTACACGATGCCGCAGTTCCTCGAGCAGCGCTACGGCACGCGCATCCGCACGCTGATGGCCGTGTTCTGGCTCGGGCTGTACGTATTCGTCAACGTCACCTCCATCCTGTGGCTGGGCGCCATCGCGGTGTCCCAGGTCACCGGCATGGACCAGATGCTGGCGGTGGTGCTGATCGGCGTGTTCGCGCTGCTGTACCAGCTCTATGGCGGGTTGAAGGCAGTCGCGCTGACCGACATCGTGCAGGTCTCGCTGCTGGTGCTGGGCGGCCTGCTGGTCGCCGGCCTCACGCTCAACGAACTGGGCGAGGGCGCCGGTGTCGTCGCCGGCTTCCATCGCTTGTGGGAGGCGCAGCCCGGCCACTTCGAGATGATCCTCGACAAGGACAACCCCTTCTACAAGGACCTGCCGGGCCTCAGTGTGCTGATCGGCGGCATGTGGATCATGAACATCAGCTACTGGGGCTTCAACCAGTACATCATCCAGCGCGCGCTCGCCGCGAAGGACATCGGCGAGGCACAGAAGGGCGTGCTGTTCGCCGCCTTCCTCAAGCTGCTGATGCCGGTGATCGTGGTGCTGCCCGGTATCGCCGCGGTGATGCTGGCGCCGGGGCTGGACAAGCCCGACCAGGCCTATCCGACGATGATGCGGCTGCTGCCCACCGGCATCCTGGGCTTGGTGTTCGCCGCGCTGGTGGCCGCGATCGTCGCGTCGCTGGCATCGAAGATCAACTCGGTGGCGACGATCTTCACCCTGGATTTCTACGCCAAGGGCAAGCGCCAGCACAGCGAGGCGCAGCTCGTGCGCGTGGGCCGCATCGCCGCCATGGTCACCGTCGTCCTCGGCATCCTGGCAGCGAAGCCGCTGCTCGGCAGCTTCGACCAGGCGTTCCAGTACATCCAGGAGTACACCGGCTTCTTCACACCGGGCATCGTGGTGATCTTCGTGCTGGGCCTGTTCTGGAAGCGCGCCAACGAGGCCGGCGCGCTGGCGGCGGCGATCGGGTCGTTTGCGCTGTCCATCGTGCTGAAGCTGGCGTGGCCGGCGCTGCCGTTCATCGACCGCGTCGGCCTGGTGTTCCTGCTGGCGCTGGCGCTGGCCGTCGTCGTCTCGCTGGCCACGCCGCATGCGCCGGAGAAGGACATCATCCAGACCCGCGACGTCGACTACCGCACGGGCGGCGCGTTCAACATCGGCGCCGTCGCCGTGCTGGCGATCCTGACCGCGCTGTATGCGCTGTTCTGGTGAGGTCCGGCGCTGCGGCGTTCAGAAGGAATTTAGCTGCACGGTGATGCGGTGCCCATTCTCACGAATTCGTGCCGAGAATCTAATGAGCGCTTAACTCGCACCTAATCGAGCCTTAATCCGGCGCTTCCAGCATGCCCGCCATGCACTGGATCCGCCCCCACATCGCCCTGGCGCCCCTTCCCGGACGCTTCGTCAGCGTCCAGCTGGTGGAGCGCGACGACCCCGGCCGCGAGGCCGTGGAAGCCTTCATCGCCGACGTCTATCGGGACCGCTACGGCGCGGTCCTGCGGAACTTCTTCCCCCACCTGATCGCCTACCGGGACAGCGACGGCCGCCTGGCCGCCGCCGTGGGCATCCGCGCCGGCGCGGAGGGGCCGCTGTTCGTCGAGCACTATCTGGACGGACCGGTGGAACACGCCATGGCACGGCGAGGCATCGCACACATCGACCGCCGCCGCGTGGTGGAAGTGGGGAATTTCGCGGCCACCTCGCCCGGGATCGCACGCGAACTGATCCTGCAGCTGGCGCTGACCCTGCAGGCGGCCGGCATGGATTGGGTATTGCTGGTCGCCACGCAGCAGCTGCGCAACGCCTTCGAGCGGCTGCGCCTGCCGATGCTGGAGCTGGCCGAAGCGCGCGCCGAGCGCCTGGGCGATGCCGGCGCGGACTGGGGGCGCTATTACGACGCGCGTCCCCGGCTCATCTGCGGCAATCTGGCCGAGGGCGTCGCCTATCTGCGCGGCGTGGAGCGGCCGGCGGCCTGCAACGCGCCGGATGCCTGCCTGGCGGGTGCGCCATGACGCGGCCGATGGATGTCGTGCTGCGCGGGGCACGGCGGAATGCGCCGCGCGTCATCAGCGCCCAGGGCTCGCTGGACGATGCCGCACTGGCGGCGCGGATCGACGCGCTGGTGGCGTGGCTGGCCAGGACCGGCATCCGCCGCGTCGCCAGCCGCCTGGACAATGGACCCAGCTGGTTCGTGCTGGACCTGGCCCTGCGCGAGATCGGGGGCGTGCATGTGCCGCTGCCGGTGTTCTTCTCCGAGGCGCAGATACGGCATGCGCTGGCGAGCAGCGGCGCGCAGTGCGTGGTGACGGCGCGCGAGGACGCCATGCCGCCTGGCGTGGAAGCACTCAGCGGATTCCTCGACAGCGAGCGGCTGGCGTACTGGCGCACCCCGGCGCACGATGCGCCAGGGCCTGAACTGCCGCATCGCACGGCGTGCATCACCTATACCTCCGGCACCACGGGTCGCCCGCGCGGTGTATGCCTGGACGCGGACACGCTGTTCACCGTGGCCGCGTCGCTGGTGGATGCCGCGGCGCCGATCGCACCGCGTCGGCACCTGTGCCTGATGCCGCTGGCAACGCTGCTGGAGAACGTGGCGGGCCTGTACGCGACCCTGCTGGCGGATGCGGACATCGCGCTGCCGTCGCTGTCGGAAATCGGCTACACCGGCGCCACCGGCCTGGATGTGCCCACGCTGCTGCGTTGCCTTCACCGTTACCAGCCGGAGAGCGTGATCCTGGTGCCGCAGCTGTTGCTGGCGCTGGTGATGGCGGCCGAGCAGGGTGCGCCGCTCCCGGCTTCGCTGCGCTACATCGCCGTCGGTGGCGGGCGCGTGGGGCCGGGCCTGCTGCAGCGCGCCCGCGCGCTCGGGCTGCCCGTTTTCGAAGGCTATGGTCTGACCGAATGCGGCTCGGTGGTGTGCCTCAACCGCCCGGAGGCCACGCGCGATGGCAGCGTCGGCCGTCCGCTGCCGCATGCCCGCGTCTCGATCGTGGAGGGCGAGATCCAGGTCGAAGGTGCGCGTGCACTCGCCTATCTCGGCGGCGAACCGCTGCCGGACGGCCCTGTCCGCACCGGTGACCTCGGTTACCAGGACGCCGAGGGTCACGTGCACATCACCGGTCGCCGCAAGAACGTGTTCATCACTGCGTTCGGCCGCAATGTGTCGCCTGAGTGGGTCGAAAGCGAACTGCTGGCGCATCCCGCGATCGCCCAGGCCGTGGTCTGGGGCGAGGCCCAGGCGGACAACGTCGCGGTGCTGGTGCCGCGACGCGCCGACATCGACGACGCCCGTCTCGCACGTGCGCTGGCCGACATCAACGCGGGCCTGCCCGATTACGCACGCGTCGCCCGCTTCGTGCGTGCCGGCGCTCCCTTCACCGCCGATGCGGGCTTGATGACCGCCAACGGTCGCCCGCGCCGCGAAGCGATCCTCGGCCGCTATCAGGCCGAGATCGACGCCTGCTACCGCCGCCCCCCGAATGTATCCCCCTCCGGAGTTGCCGCATGAGTTTCCATGATGAGCTGGTCGCGCAGACTGCGCACGAACGCAACGGCCTGCTGTCCGTCCCGATCATCCAGTCCGCGCTGGCGGGCCGGATCGCGCGCGAGGACTACGTGGCTTTCCTCAATCAGGCCTTCCACCACGTCCGCCATACCGTGCCGCTGCTGATGGCCTGCGGGGCGCGGCTGCCGGCCCGCCTGGAGTGGTTGCGCACGGCGGTGGGCGAGTACATCGAAGAGGAAATGGGCCATCACGAATGGGTGCTGGACGACATCGCCGCCTGCGGCGAGGACCGGGCCGCCGCGGAGGCGTCTTCCCCTTCGCTCGCCACCGAACTGATGGTCAGCTACGCCTACGACACCATCCAGCGCGGCAATCCGGTCGGCTTCTTCGGCATGGTGCTGGTGCTGGAGGGCACCAGCGTCGCGCTCGCCACGCGCGCCGCCAACACGCTGCAGACCTCGCTGGACCTTCCCCGCAACGCCTTCAGTTACCTGCTCTCCCACGGCGACCTGGACATCGAGCATGTGGGCTTCTTCAAGCGCCTGATGGATCGCATCGACGATGAGGGCGACAAGGCCGCCATCGTGCACGCGGCGCGCCGCTTCTATGTGCTGTACGGCGACATCTTCCGCACGCTGCGCGACGGTGGTGCCCGCCTGGCGGAGGCGGCGTGATGGAACTGGCCGGCAGGACGGTGATGGTGACCGGCGCCAGCGGCGGCATCGGCGAGCCGCTGTGCGCGGCCCTGATCGCCGCGGGCGCGCGCGTGCTGGCGGTGGGCCGCAACGAAGGCAGGTTGCGCCGGCTCGCCCAGCACCTGCCCGCGGGTGCTCTGTCATGGGTGGCGGCGGATGTCGCCACCGACGAAGGACGCGCGCAGGTCGTGCGCGCCGCGGCCGCGGCCAACCCCACGCCCTCGGTGCTGGTGGTGGCGCACGCCCAGGGCGCGTTCGGCCTGTTCGCCGACCAGTCCCCCGAGGACATGGCGCGGCTGGTGCAGACCAACTTGGTGGCGCCCATGCTGCTGGTGCACGCGCTGCTGCCGGTGCTGGGCACGCACGCGCCGGCGTCGGTCGTCGTGGTCGGCTCGACCTTCGGCAGCCTGGCGTTTCCCGGCTTCGCCGCCTACAGCGCCAGCAAGTCCGGCCTGCGCGGACTGACCGAAGCCCTGGCACGGGAGTACGCCGACACGCCGCTGCGCTTCCAGTACCTGTCGCCCCGCGCCACGCGCACGCCCTTCAACACGCCGGCCGTCGACGCCCTGAACGCCGAACTGAAGACCGCCAGCGATGCGCCGGCCGAGGTGGCACGCCAGCTGGTCCGCGCCATCGAACGCGGCACCGCACGCATGCAGATCGGCTGGCCGGAGAAGCTGTTCGCCCGCCTCAACGGCCTGCTGCCGGGCCTTGTCGACCGCAGCCTGCGGTCCCGCCTTCCCGCCGTCCGCAAGCATGCGCGACGGTCACCCCTGTCCACGACGGAGCACGTTCCCCATGAAGCGCACCCACGGTAAATCCATGTTCTTCCTCATCCTGATGTCCACGGCGCTGCTGGTCGGCATCGCCGTGGCCGGCGAGCCGGCGACGAGCAGCGTCAACCAGGTGCGCGACCGCTGGGCGCAGATCAACTACCAGCTGCCCAAGCCGCAGCGGGAAGCCGCGTTCGAAGCACTGCTGCACCAGTCCGAGAAGATCCGCCAGGCCACTCCGCGCGATGCCGCGGCGCTGATCTGGGAGGGCATCGTGCTGTCCAGCCTGGCCGGCGAGAAGGGCGGCATGGGCGCGCTGGGCCTGGTGAAGCGGGCACGCGCGGATTTCGAGGCGGCCATCAAGCTCGATGCGAGCGCGCTGGACGGTGCCGCCTACACCAGCCTGGGTGCCCTGTATTACCAGGTCCCCGGCTGGCCGCTGGGGTTCGGCGACGATGCGGCCGCGCGCACGATGCTGCGCAAGGGACTGGCCATCGATCCGGACGGCATCGACGCCAACTACTTCTACGCGGATTTCCTGCGCGACCAGAAGGACTGGGCCGGTGCCCGCACGGCCTTCCAGAAGGCGCTGGCGGCCCCCGCTCGCCCCGGCCGCGAGGTGGCCGATGCAGGCCGTCGCCAGGAGGCGCAGGCCAAGCTGAAGGAAGTCGCAGCGCACCTTGCGCACTGAGGAGACGGCCACCAGACTGGCTGCATGCGCATCCTGCTGGTGGAAGACGATCTGTCGCTGGGCGAAGGCATCCGTACCGCGCTGCGGCGTGGGGCCTTCGCCGTCGACTGGGTGCAGGACGGGGCCAGCGGGCTGCTGGCCCTGCGTGGCGGCGGTTTCGACCTGGTCGTGCTGGACCTGGGGCTGCCGCGGATGGACGGCATCGAGGTGATCCGTCAGCTGCGCGCCGCCGGCGATGCCGTGCCGGTCCTCGTGCTGAGCGCGCGCGAGCGCCCGGCCGACCGCACCCTCGGCCTGGACGTGGGCGCGGACGATTATCTGGGCAAGCCCTTCGATACCGCCGAACTGCTGGCGCGCGTGCGTGCGCTGATCCGGCGCAGTGCCGGCCGTGCCAATCCCACGCTGGAATCGGGCCCGCTGCGGCTGGACCCGGCCGCGCTCACCGCCAGCTGGAAAGGGCGGCCGCTCGACCTGACCCGCCGCGAGTTCGCGCTGCTGCGCGTGCTGATGGAGCAGCGCGGTCGTCCGATGGCGCGCGACGCGATCCAGCGGCACCTGTACGGCTGGGATGCGGACGTGGCCAGCAACGCCGTCGATGTCCATGTCCACCAGCTCCGCCGCAAGCTGGAGCCCGGCATCATCCGCACTGTGCGCGGACTCGGCTATGCCTTGGGCGATGCCGTCGGGGATGCGCCATGAGGTCGATGCGCGCCACCCTGCTGTGGCTGTTGCTGGGCACGCTGGCGGTGGTGATGGCGGCGGCGGGCCTGCTCAGCTACCGGGCCGGCCTGCAGGAAGCCGGCGAGATGTTCGATGCCCGCCTGGTGCAGTCCACTCGCGTGCTGGTCAGCCTGGTCGACGAGCCGCTCAGCGAACTGAACGCGTTTCCGGGCGAGCCGATCGTGCTGCGCGGCTGGCACGGGCAGGCGCACGGCGTGGGCGAGGCGCTGGCGTTCAACGACGGCCATGCCTACGAGAACAAGCTGGCCTTCCAGGTCTGGGACGCCCAGGGTCGGCTGCTGCTGCGCTCGGACAGTGCGCCGGCGCGGCCCTTGGCGACGTTGAAGGCCGGATACGAGGACGTGGTGGTGGATGGCGCGCACTGGCGCGCGTTCACCCTGCGGTCGCCGAACGGTCGATGGTTCCAGTCGGCCGAGCTCACCGACATCCGGGAGGAACTGGCGGGCGACATCGCCGGCGGCACGCTGCTGCCGCTGCTGCTGTCGCTGCCGCTGATCGCCCTGGCGGTCTGGTGGAGCGTCGCACTGGCCACGCGCTCGCTGCGGCGCATGTCGCACGAGATCGGCCAGCGCGACCCCGAGCGGATGACGCCGCTGGATCCGGCCCAGGTGCCGCTGGAGGCGCGTGGCCTGGTCGATGCGATCAACGGCCTGCTGCAACGGCTGGATGCCGCCCTGGCGCGCGAGCGCACCTTCGTGGCCGATGCCGCGCACGAACTGCGCACGCCCATCAGCGCGCTGAAGGTGCATGCCGACAACGCATGCCACGCCGGCGACGAGGGCGAACGCGAAGCGTCCCAGCAGCTGCTGACCGCCAGCGTGCAGCGCGTCGAACGTCTGGTGGCGCAGTTGCTGTCGTTGAGTCGCGCGGAAAGCACGGGACGCGTGGTGGCGCGGACGCGGCTGGACCTGGCCGCGCTGGCCGGCATCGAGATCGACGCCGCCCGGCCGTTGCTCGATGCGCGGGGGCAGACCCTGCGCCTGGATCTGCAGCCTGTGCTGGTGTCGGGCGACGAAATCGCGCTCGGCCTGCTGGTGCGCAATCTGGTGGAGAACGCCGCGCGCTATGCGCCGGCCGGCGCCACCGTCGAGGTGCGCACGTGGAAAGCCGATGGCCGCGCCTTCCTGTCGGTGGACGACAGTGGTCCCGGCATTCCCGACGACGAACGCGAGCGCGTGTTCGACCGGTTCTACCGCCGGCTGGGCAGCCGCCACGAGGGCAGTGGGCTTGGGTTGGCGATCGTCAAGGAAGTGGTCACGGCACACGCCGGCACCATCCGGTTGGCGCAGTCGCCGCACTGGGGCGGCCTGTCGGTGTCGGTGGAGCTGCCCTGCCTGGCGTGAGCGCGCGTGGTGCGCCTTAGCCGCTGCAGCCGCCGCAGCACACCGACGGCAGCCGTTCGATGGCGTCGGGCGCGAGCCGGTGGCCGGCCTGGGCGAACACAAGCATGAGTTCCACGGCGAGTGCGCTGGTCGAGCAGCGGAGCGTGCCGGTCGCGGCGTCGCGGTCGAGCACGGCGGCGGGATCGAGATCGAGCAGTGGCCGTTCGATCGCGGCCAAGTCGGCGAGCGCATCGTCCAGGCGGATGACGTATTCCATGCGCGGTCTCCGGAACGCGCTGCGCCGCCCGGGGGCGGCGCAGCAGAGGAGTTACTTGGTGACGACCAGCTTGCCCTTCATCAGCGTGGAGTGGCCAGGGAAGCTGCAGAAGAAGCTGTAGTCGCCGCCGGCGGTCAGCTTCTTGCCAGGGAAGGTGATCTTCGTCTTCTGCCCGCCGCCGATCAGTGCGGTATGCGCGATCACGCGCGCGTCGCCGGCCGGGACGTAGGCGCCCGCCGCGCCGGCCTTCATGCCGTCGCGTGCCACGCCGGCCAGGTCGGCGGTCTTCGACACCACCACGTTGTGGCCCATCGCCGCGGCCGGCAGCTTGCCGGTATGCGTCAGCTCGAGGGTGATGGTGGCACAGCTGGCGGAGACGGTGGCCTCCTTCAGGTCGAACTTCATGGTGTCGTCGCCCTTCAGGCTGACCGTGCAGTTGCCGGCGGCCTGGGCCATGCCGGCGGCGCCGAACAGGGCAAGGGCGAGCAGGGAGTGGGAGAGTTTCATCGTGTGGCTCCGTCGTTCATCGTTTGGGTGGGTGTGGGACCATGACATCACGGTCCGGCGAGCAGCGCCTTGACCTGGGTCAGGAACTGCGGATCCGCGGCGGCACCGGTCACCTCGCTGCGCGCACGCACGCGGCCGTCGGCGTCCAGCAGCACCAGCACGCTGGTGTGGTTGATGCTGCCGTCGTCGCGGAACCGGTAGCGCACGTCCAGTACGCTGGCGATGGCGCGCACGTCGTCGGCCGCGGGTGTGAGGAACCGCCAGCCGTCCGGCACGCGGTGGCGCTGCGCGACGTCCCGCATCGCGGACGGGGTGTCGCGTGCCGGGTCCAGGCTGACCATGACCACGCCCAGCCGCCGGCGCTCGGCGGGCGACAGCTGCTTCTGCACGCTCTTGGCGTTCTCGATGATCAGCGGGCACATCAGGTGGCAGTTCGTATAGAACATCGACACCA
Source organism: Pseudoxanthomonas sp. F11 (assembly GCF_037046485.1). Lineage (NCBI taxonomy): Bacteria > Pseudomonadati > Pseudomonadota > Gammaproteobacteria > Lysobacterales > Lysobacteraceae > Pseudoxanthomonas > Pseudoxanthomonas sp. F11. Next base: position 302,857 of record NZ_JBANLZ010000002.1, read on the forward strand.
GCCGGGGCTGGCCGCGCAGCGAGGACCAGGCGACCGGTTGTCCGTCGGCGGCCTGCGTGCCCGCCTGCAGGTGGTAGACCGAATCGCCGGGCAGCGGCTGCGCGCGCAGCGGCGCGGCGAGGACCAGCAGGGAAAGGAACAGGGAGGCGATCTTCATGGCGTGCTCCTGGCACAGCGGAAACCGAGGTTGCCCAGCGTGGCGTCGGGTGGCAGCGCGGAGAGCAGCACGAAGCGCTTGACCACACCATAGTCGCCGGGGTCGTTGAAGCTCATGGCCGTGGCGCCGCAGTAGCGCAGGGCATCGCCGTCCTGCTGGCCGCGACGGTCGCCGTCGCCCAGCAGCGAGGCGACATCCTCGCTCCATTCCCAGTGCGCGCCGTGCAGGCCATGGACGCCGTAGGCATTGGCAGGCGCGTCCGCGGCCGCATCGATGGCGTGGGGCGTGCCGTCGTTGACCTGGCGCATCCGCCACGCGCCATCGGCGCGCGCGTCGCGGCGCGTGGCGTCGGCGGCGGCCGCGTATTCCCATTCGACGAAGCGCGGCAGCCGCGCCTGCTGCGCGCGGCAGTAGGCATCGGCGGCGTACCAGTTGATGTGCACGACCGGCGCGTCCGGATCGAGCGCCGGCCCGGGTGCGTCGGCCGTGGTCCAGTGGCCCAAATAGCCCGGGCTGGCGAATACCGCGGGAATGCGGTCGCGTCGCCACTGCGGCTGGCGCGCGAGGAATCCGGCGAAATCGCGATTGCTGACAGGCCGTGCCATCAGCGCGAACGAGGGCACCCGCACCACGCGGGTGTCCTCCTCGAAGCGCACGGACGAACGGAAATCGCCGCCCTCGATGCGCCGGTATCCGCTGTCCGCGTCGCCGGCGATGGCGAACGCCGATGCCAGCGCGAGCAGCAGGAACGTGGCGGTCGAAGGCGGCATCCGTTTCATCCTGTCCTCACTTGCCGGCCGCCGGCTTGGCTTCCGGATACTCGATGTCGTGCTGCTGGCCCGTGTAGATGTCGGGATTCTTCTGTCCCTCCACCTTCAGGATGCCCAGCGAACCCTTGTGGAACGTGCGGAAGATGCTGTGGTCCACCAGCACGAAGTTGCCGGGCACGTCGGCCTTGAACTCGACCATGGCCGAACCGCCGGCGGGGATCAGCGTGGTCTGCACGTTCTCCTGGTACTTGCTGCCGCCTTCGGTGTAGACCTTGTCGAAGATCTCGCCGATCACGTGGAAGCTGGACACCAGGTTCGGGCCGCCGTTGCCGACGAACATGCGGATGGTTTCGCCCGCCTTCGCCGTCAGTGCGTTGTCGCCCTGCAGCGCGTCCACCGAGCCGTTGAACACCACGTAGGTGGGATGCTCGTCGATCGCCTTCTCCAGGCTGAAGGGCTGCAGGCCGGGCTCGCCGTACGCGCCTTCGGTGTAGAAGTCGCCCTGCACCACGTAGAACTCCTTGTCCACCGGCGGCAGGCCTTCTTCCGGCTCCACCAGGATCAGGCCGTACATGCCGTTGGCGATGTGCATGCCGACCGGCGCCATCGCGCAGTGGTAGATGTACAGGCCGGGGTTCAGCGCCTTGAAGGAGAACTGCGTTTCATGCCCCGGCAGGGTGAACGTGGCTTCCGCACCGCCGCCCTGGCCGGTGACGGCATGCAGGTCGATGTTGTGCGACATGTGCGAGTCGTGGCGGTTCTTCAGCTTGAACTCCACCGTGTCGCCCTTGCGCACGCGGATGAAGCTGCCGGGCACGGTGCCGCCGAACGTCCAGAAGTTGTAGGTCACGCCATCGGCCATGCGCATGTCCTTCTCGATCATCTCCAGGTCGACGACGACATGGGCCGGGGTCTTGCGCGTGATCGGCGGGGGCACCATCGGCGGCGCCGTCATCACGGCGTGGATGGTTTCGCCGGCCGGCGTGATGCGGCCGCCCTGTTCGCCGGCGAAGGCGGGGGCAGCGGACAGTGCCGCGAGTGCGCAGGCGAGCAGGGAGGGGTACAGGCGTTTCATGGTGCGTTCCTCGGTCGATCATCGGTGGGTGTGCGGCCATGGTGGAAATGCACGCACGGCACCTCGTTGATCTGAATCAATCGGAAGGGCGCGAACGCACGGATTCGCGCAGGGGCTTGACTCACGTCAAGCGCGCGCATCGATGCGACACCTTGTCGCATCTGCGCTCCAGGGTGCGTCGCGAGAATGGCGGCATCACACGAGGAGAAGCGTCATGAACCGTAATCTGCTGTGCATGGCCCTGCTGGGCGCGCTCGCGAACATGCCGATCGCGCATGCACAGGAATCGCACGCCGCGCTGCACGCCGATGCGATGCCCGCCACCACGCTGGACGGCATCGTCGTGGTCGGCGTGGCGCCCGCCATGGCCACCACCTTCATCACCGATCCCAAACTGCCGCGGCAGCCGGTGCCGGCCAGCGACGGAGCGGACTACCTGAAGACCATTCCCGGCTTCGCCACGCTGCGCAGCGGCGGTACCAACGGCGATCCGGTGCTGCGTGGCATGTTCGGCTCGCGCATCAACCTGATGACCAACGACGGCGCGATGAGCGGCGCCTGTCCCTCGCGCATGGACAACGCGCTGTCGTACATCGCGCCGGAAACCTACGACCGCCTGATCGTCGTCAAGGGGCCGCAGACGGTGCTGTGGGGCGGCGGCGCTTCCGCCGGCACGGTGCGCTTCGAGCGCGAGATCCCGTACTTCGCCGAGCCGGGCGTGCAGGCCACCGGCAGCCTGCTGGCCGGCAGCCGCGACCGCAACGACCAGGTGCTGGACATCAGCGCCGGTACGCCGCGAGGCTATGCGCGCGTGTCCGCCAACCGTTCCGAGGCCGACGACTACCAGGACGGCAATGGCGACGGGGTGCCGTCGGCATGGAAGAAGTGGAATACAGACGCCGCGCTCGGCTGGACGCCCGACGAAGACACGGTGCTGGAACTCAGCGCCGGCATCGGCGACGCCCAGGCGCGCTACGCCGGCCGCGGCATGGACGGCGCGCAGTTCCGCCGCGACAGCCTGGGCCTGCGCTTCGAGAAGAAGCATATCGGCGGCGTGCTCGATGCCGTGGTCGCCAACGTCTACCAGAACGACGTGGACCACGTGATGGACAACTACAGCCTGCGCGACCCCGATCCCACCGGCAGCATGCCCATGCCGATGGCCAGCAACGTGGCGCACCGCACGCGCGGCGGCCGCGTCGCCACCACCTGGCAGTCCGGGCGCTGGGAAGTGACCACAGGCGTGGACCTGCGCGACAGCCGGCACCGCAGGCGCAGCGCCAGCGGGCGGGGAGCCTACCTCGCGCTGCCGTGGAGCGTGGACGCCAAGTTCCACAGCTGGGGCGCCTTCGCCGAATCGCACTGGCACATCACCGATACCCACCACGTGATGAGCGGCGTGCGCGTCGACCGCGCCGAGGCGCAGGACCTGCGCGCCAGCACCGGCGGCATGATGCCGATGCCCAATCCCACCGCCGGTATGGTCCGCAGGGAGACGTTGCCCAGTGCGTTCGTCCGCTACGAGCACGACATGGGTGGCCGCTGGGGCGCGTATGCCGGCCTCGGCCACACGCAGCGCATGCCCGACTACTGGGAGCTGTTCTCGCCCACGCGCGGCCCAGTCGGTGCGCCTAACGCTTTTGCCGGCGTGCAGCCCGAGCGCACCACGCAGCTGGACATCGGCCTGCAGTTCAACGGTGCCAAGGTGGACGCCTGGGCCTCGCTGTACGCGGGCCGCGTGCAGGACTTCATCCTGTTCGACTACACCGCAGGGATGATGGGCAGCACCACCCGCGCACACAACGTGGACGCCCGTATCCGCGGCGGCGAAGCGGGCATCGACTGGCGTCCCGCCCAGAGCTGGAAACTGTCGGGCGCCGCGTCCTACGCCTGGGGCGAAGGACGCGATACCGGCACGGCGCTGCCGCAGATGCCGCCGCTGGAGGCGCGCCTGTCGGTCAGCCATGAACGCGGGCCATGGTCGTGGGGCGCGCTGTGGCGCGTGGCGGCCGCGCAGGACCGGGTGAGCACCACGCAGGGCAATGTGGTCGGACGCGACCTGGGGCCGAGCGCGGGCTTTGCGGTGTTCTCGCTCAACGGGGGCTATCGCTTCAGCGATCGCCTGCAGCTCGCGGCGGGCATCGACAACCTGTTCGACCGCGCCTACAGCGAGCACCTCAACCTGGGCGGCAACAGCGCCTTCGGCTATCCGGCCGATCCGGTGCGCATCAACGAGCCTGGCCGCACCGCCTGGATGAAGCTCAACCTGCGCTACTGACGCACCGGTATCGGCTGACAACGGCGTCGAGCGGTCGCTGGCCCTCGATGCCGTTCGTTCTGCGAGGAATCAAGAGGCCCTTGCCGCTATCCGACCCAGTGGAACGCGTGGTTCGACAGGCCTGCCACGAACGGCCCGTCGTTCGTGACTTCCAGGACGAGGACGGTGCTGGAACATCAGTCGCCAGCGCACCGCCACGTCGCCGCCTGCCGCCAGCAGCGCCATTGCCCGTGCAGGCTCACCGCATAGGCGAGCGCGATCGCCAGGCCGGCGCCGCGGGCGAGGGCCGGCGCGAATGCGGCCGCCACCAGCCATGCGCCCGCGACGGCATGCAGGACGAATGCGCGCCGCCTGTCCGCTTCCTCGAACAGGCTGCCCACGCCGGGCACACGGACGCCGCGCGGTACGCGCTGGCGCAACGCGATCCAGGTGAGGAAGGCGGTGATCTCCAGCGCCATGCCGACGACCAGCAGCGGCAGGCCGACCCCCAGTACCAGGACGCCGAGCGGCACCAGCGGCACGTCGGGTCGCAGCACGAGCAGGCTGGCGGCGAACAGGCACGCACAGCCGGCCTGCCAGAAACGGCGCAGGACCGGATTGCGACGATGCGGTGCGCGCGCCTGCAGCACGCATACGGCGAGGGCGAACGCGGCCGGCGGCCACGCCGCGAGGCGCCAGGCGCTGTCGGGGAGCACGTCCGCCAGTGTCGCCACCGCGATGCCCAGCGTCAGCATCGATGCGACCTGCCAGGTGCGCAATGCAGGGACCGGCAGCGCGCGCGTGCCCTGCAGCATCGGTAGCGTCACTCCGCCCACCGCGGCCAGCAATCCCAGCACCCAGCCGATGACGCCGAAGGCCGCGTGCACGTCCACCATGTCCGCGGCCGCAGGCCCGCGCCAACCGGTGCGTGCCGCCAGCAACAGCAGGCCCAGTGCCGCCGTCGCGATCAACGCGAGCAGCGCCAGGCCGATGCCTTCGCGCACCACGCGTGCGCCTTTGCCGCGAATGACGGCCGCCAGTGCCAGCAGCGCGAAGATCGCCAGCGATCCGCCCAGCAGTCCGCTCGCCGGCAGGGCCAGTGCGTGCGAAGACACGGCGAACGTCGCCAGCAGCAGGACCAGGCCGGCGTTGAACGCTGCATGCAGCCACGGCACGACACGCGTGCCCGGCAAGGGACTGCCGGCGGCGACGGGCAGGAACTGCACCAGGCTGCCCAGCATCGCGTTGCCCAGCAGGCCCAGCGCGAACACGTGCACCAGCACGAGCGTCGCGGGCGTCCAGCGCGACAGCAGCGCGATCTCGCCTTGCCGGGCCAGCCACAGCCCCGCCACGGCGCCCCACGCCAGCGCCGCGATCAGGAAGCGCATCGGCAGCGACGGCCGCGGCGCCGACGCGAACGCCAGTCCGCTCATGCCGCCTGCGGGGGCTCCAGTACATGCCGGTCGGCGACGTGGCAGATCGCGATGCAGGCGTTGCCCGCTTCGGTATCGCGCACCTGGTATGCGAATCCCCACTGGTCCAGGATCGGCAGCAGCGGCGCGGGAAACAGCGGCGTCTGCGCCACCAGGCGCTCACCGCGCTGCAGGGTGCGCAGGCAGTCGAGGATGCGCTCCATCGGCTCCGGTGCCGCCAGGTCGCGCAGGTCCAGCCGCACCAGGGTCAGGGCATGTGCCATGCGTCCGGCTCCGGGTCCTGGTGGTCGGGCGCGCAGTCCAGCGACAGCCCGGCGGCGTCCAGCGATTCGCGCACGCAGCAGGCGCAGGTCGCGAAGGCTTCGGGCAACAGTCCGGTATCGAAAGCGGTATCCATGGCGTTCAACTCCCCAGCCACAGCAGCCAGCCCCACGGATCGTGGGCGCGGGCGATGCCATACACCTGCAGGAAGCACAGCACCGCCGCGACCACCAGTGCGGTGCGCGCACCGTTGCCGCGTGCGGGACGGAACGCGGCGATGCCCAGCCCCACGTAGGCGACCAGGAAGGCGATCTTCACCGTCAGCCAGCCGTTGGCGAACATGCCCGCCGGCAGGATCGTCAGCAGCATCATCGCGCCGGTCAGCAGCACGGTGTCGATGGTGTAGCTGGTGTAGCGCACCACCGCCGCGCGCGGCCAGCGCATGCCGGCCAGCAGCGCGAGTGCGCGCAGCGCGAACAGCGTGCCGCTGGTCATCGCCGCGCCCATGTGGACCAGCTTGATGTCGGGGTAGAAGGTCATCATGGCGCTCATCCGGGCCTCCCGTCGGCACGCGGTCGCAGGTAGATGCCACCGATGCGCCCGACCCACGGCGCCAGCGCCAGCAGCCAGCCCACGGCGGCGGCGGCCTGCCACGCCATCGCATCCGGCGCGACATCGGCCACGATGCGCATCACCGCCACCCCCTGGATCGCGACGAAGGCGAACCACGCCACCTTCGGCATCTCCAGCGGTCGTCCGGAATGGCCCTGCGTCACCCGCGTGACCATCGCCACCAGCAGGCTGCCGAAGAAACCGATGAACATCGCATGCATCGGCGCGCGCCCCAGCACGAACTCGCCCGTCGCCAGGAAGGTGATGCTCTGCACCCCGTACAGCAGGAAAGTGATGGGCAACCATGCGGTGCCGACGAACAGCACGGCCAGCAGTCCCGGCATGCGCCCGCGCGGCCACCAGCGATGCACCGCCCACGCGGTCAGCACCAGCAGCGGCACGTCGGCCAGCCACAGCCAGGCGTAGGCGTGCGCCAGTTCCAGGCCCAGATGCGCCATCAGCAGGGCCCACACCGCGCCCAGCCATGGCAGCGAGCGCCACGGCACGTAGCCCGGCACCACGTTGCCGGCGAAGAACGGGAACATGCGGTGCGCCACCGTCACGTACACCGGCAGCAGCAGGCCGAAGCCACCGAGCTTGATGCTGGCGAACGCCCACGTGGGCGACGCGCCCAGCGCGAAGGCGATGAACATCACCAGCCCCAGCCAGCCCAGCAGCAAGCCGGCGAAGCAGGAGCGCGCGTGCCAGGTACTGGCGGTGTCGTCCGCGAGCAACCGGCCCAGCGTCAGCAGTGCCGTGGTCCAGCCGGCCAGCGCCATCCACAGGCCGACGGTCAGCCCCGCCTGCCAGCCCGCCACGCCCAGCAGGATGGCCAGCTGTCCGCCCATCAGGCCCAGGCCCACCGGCACGTAATGCCAGCGCTTCAGGTCGGCCATGCCCATCCAGCGCGGGAACACGGTCAGCAGGAAGCCGAAGATGAAGCTGGGCAGCACCAGGTACTGCATCAGGAACGCATGCAGCCAGCCGGCGTAGATCGGTGTCTGCGGCATCGTCCACAGGCTCCAGCGCGTGGCCACCAGCCACAGCGCCCACCACAGCATCGCCAGCAATACGTTGCCGGCGCCGATGAAGAACATCAGCCGATGCGGTGCATGCGCCAGCCACGCCGGCGAGAGGCCGGCCTGCGGCGGCGCGGCGCGCGGACGGGGCGGGGGAACGATGTCGATCTTCATGGGTGCCAGCGTGCCCGCCCCGACCCGCGACCGCCTTGACGTGGGTCAGGCCGGGCGCGATTCGCATGCCTGCGTCGCCTTGATTCCGGTCAAGGCCGTGCGCGTGGCGAACGCCTACAGTCCTGCCATCCGCGCCAGCGCGCACCCACGACCACAGGAAGCCCGATGTCCGACCACGCCCATGCACCCTCCGCGCAACGCCAGCAGGCCATGACCGAGGCCCTGCGCGCCTGGGACCCGGAAGCCGAAGTCAGCCTGGAAGCCGGCACCGGCCGGCTGATGGTGATGACCACGCTGCCCACCGAGCGCGTGATCGCCATCCTCAAGGAGGTCGGCGAACACGCCGAAGCCGGTGACAGCGAACCGCGCGGTCACAAGGCGGGGCAGTGCTGTGGTGGGTGTTCGCATTGATCCGTCGCCCCCCAAGGCGCGGGCGCTTTGGGTCATGTCCGGCGACGGGGCACCTGTCGCAGGTAGAGGGTTCCGCCGAGGAGGCTGATGAAAGCGCCTCCGATGAAGTACGCGTTGTGGACCAGATCGTCGTGTCTACTGATGTAGGTGACTTTTCCATGGTTGTTGAATGCGACGACCTGTCCGCGCTCCGGCCGTGGAATCGCAGGGCGCTCGTTGGACAAATAGGAAGGCACCATGATCGAACCCACGAGGACGATGGCCGCACCGACCAGCATCATGGAGATGGAAAGAAATCGCATGCAGTTCTCCTGGCGGGATTGGCCACGTTCGCGAGAAGCCTCACGTGCCATCCACGCAGACATGCCGTACCACGTCATCTTCGATCTGCTTGAAGCACCCGTACGTGCGGATCGAATCGGAGCAACTGCCGATGGCAGGACCGCCCTTGGGGATGTCGGCGGCCACCAGACAGCGGCCCTCGCATTGCCGATTGTCCGTGCAGATCTTTCTTGCATCGCGTGCGGGGAAATCGCAGACATAAGGCCCGCCGGGCGGCAGCCCCCGGCGCTCCCACCAGCCGCCGACCAGGGAGCAAGCGGCTTCGGTTTCCGGAAGCTGGGGCTTGCGGGCCATCGGGATATCGACGAGCTGGGCTGGAAGCGAAGGCGCCGGACGCGAGCACCCCGTCGATGACATGACCGCCAGGCAGACCAACAGCAATCCGGGGTATCTCATGGTGTGCCTGCATGGATACGGTTCATGACAAGGGAATGTACGCGACCCGACGGCCAGGCGCATTGACGCCTAGTTCATAGGTTGGGGTAAGCCTGCAAACCCCAACAGTGTGATCTTTATCCGCCGAGAGGATTCTTGCTCCATGGTCGAGTCGGTGTGGGTACTGGGCTTTGCTCAGCCCAGCCCGTGAGCCTTTCCGCATCAGAATATCTTCCACCACGGACGCTTGGCCTGCTTCATGCCGGGCGATGCAGCTTCTTCGGCCGCCTCGGCGGCTTCGGCCATTTCCCCATCCGCCCCGTACTCTTCCCCTTCGTCGCCCACCACGCGGGCGCCGAGCGCCTGGGCGATCTCGAACATCTTGGCCAGGATTTCCCTGTCCGGATTCTTGGCCACGATGCCGCCTGAGCCGGGGTAGAGCCAGGCCATGTTGCCGTCGACGCCATGTCCGGAATATGCGGTCCAGACCGCAATGCCGTCGTGCTCAGTGCGGAAGACGTCGCCGTTTTCCATGGTCGCTTCCGCGTAGCCGTCCAGCCGCATTTCGGGGTCCGATGCGATGTAGGCCTTCCAGTCCTCCAGCGATATCTCCGGTCCGTCTTCGTCGAACCATTCGGTCTTGCGGGTGATATGGATTTCGTAGCCCATGATCGCTCCATCGATTGCATCGGGTTCACTTGAGGTGGAAACACCAGTCGCCAGCTAGCGGCGATGTCCGCCGCCTCGGTGGATGTTAGTGGCAAAACGCTGCGCAGAGTTTGCGCCGGGCGAGCTTCCGGACGTACATGGGTTCGCGGCTTCGGCGCCCCTCATCCGGCCTTCGGCCACCTTCTCCCCGTGAACGGGGAGAAGGATTCCAATCTGATGCCCACGCAAAAAAGAGAGCCGCTTGCGCGGCTCTCTGGCTGCAACCTGCAGCAGGTGGCCCGGCATCCCCATCCGCGGATGCCGGTTCCAGGGTCAGGCTTCGCTCGGTTGCGCGGCGGGCAGGGGCTCGCGGCGCGGGGCCACCCACAGGCGGAACACGAACCAGGCCAGCGCCACCGCGCCCACGCTGAACAGCGTGTCGGCCGGCACCCGCATCCACACCAGCATCTCCACGATCGGCTGCTGCATGAACTCGGCCGAGCGCGCGTACCAGTAACCGTGGTCGATCGAGGCGATCAGCTGCAGGATGCCCAGCGGTAGCAGGGTGAAGGCGGCCATGCCGGCCAGGCCGATGTTGAGCGCCCAGAACGCCGTCTTCAGCAGCTTCTCGTTCCACGCCACGTCCGGCTTCAGACCGCGCAGGCAGAACAGCATCAGGCCGATGCCCAGCATGCCGTACACACCGAACATCGCCGTGTGGCCATGGTTGGCGGTCAGGTTCAGGCCCTGCATGTAGTACAGCGGCAGCGGCGGGTTGATCAGGAAGCCGAACAGGCCGGCGCCCACCAGGTTCCAGAACGAGACCGCCAGGAAGAACATGATCGGCCACTTGTACTTCGCCATCCACGGCGTGGCCTTGCCCAGCTTGTAGTTGTGGTAGGCCTCGAAGCCGACATAGGCCAGCGGCACCACTTCCAGCGCGGAGAAGCTCGCACCCAGGGCGATCACCGACGGCGTGGTGCCGGTGAAGTACAGGTGGTGCAGCGTGCCCAGCACGCCGCCGGCCATGAACACGATGGTGGCGAACAGCACCGTGAGCGTCGCGCTGCGGACCTGCAGCAGGCCCAGGCGGGTGAACAGGAAGGCGATCACCGCCACCGCGAAGACCTCGAAGAAGCCTTCCACCCACAGGTGCACGACCCACCAGCGCCAGTATTCGACCATCGACAGGTGCGTGTGCTCGCCCCACATCAGGCCGGCCGCGTAGAACAGGCCGATGCACACCACCGACAGGAACAGCAGGCCCACGATCGAACGCGAATCGTCGCCCTTGCGGATCGCCGGCCACAGCGCGCGTCCCACCAGGGTCAGCCACAACAGCAGGCCGACAAAGAGGAACCATTGCCAGAAGCGGCCCAGGTCCACGTATTCCCAGCCCTGGTGGCCGAACCAGAAGTTCCTGGCCAGCCCCAGCTTCTGCATCACCGCCAGCCACTGGCCGGTGAAGGAACCGACCACGATGATCAACAGGCACGCCCACAGGACGTTCACCCCCAGGCGCTGGAACTTCGGCTCGTGTCCGGAAATCGCCGGGGCGATGTACAGGCCCATGCCCAGCCAGGCGGTCGCGATCCACAGCACCGCCAGTTGGGTATGCCAGGTGCGCGTGAGCGAGTAGGGCAGGATTTCGGCGAGCGCGAAGCCGTAGGCCTCCTGGCCTTCGACCTGGTAGTGCGCCGTGGTCGCGCCCAGCAGGATCTGCACCAGGAACAGCGCGATCACCACCCAGAAGTACTTGGCGGTGGCGCGCATCGAGGGCGTCACCTTGATCGCGGCCAGCGGGTCCTTCTTCGGCAGCACCGGCACCATTTCCTCGCCATGGCTGGTGGCGTAGTGCCAGCCCAGCAGGCCGATGCCGGCGATCAGGAACAGCACGCTGAACACCGTCCAGATGAGCAGGTTGGACGCCGGCGTGTTGCCGACCAGCGCGTCATGCGGCCAGTTGGCGGTGTAGGTGATCTCCGAGCCGGGGCGCTCGGTGACCGACGCCCACGATGCCCACCAGTAGAACGCGGTCAGCTGGCGACGGTGCTCGGCATCGGCCACGGTGTCGTTGCGCATGGCGTAGGCCTCGCGCAGCTCCGCGGTGGAAGGGTCGTGGCCGAACAGGCGCTGGTAGTGGTCGGCGACCTGGCCCATGGCCTGCGCGCGATCGGCATCGACCGTGATGGTGCCGGTGGCGGCGTCGTAGGTGTTGGGCCGCAACAGTGACTGCACGCGCTTGGCGTAGGCGGCCTGGGTGGCTTCGTCCAGCGTCTTGTAGCTGTCCGCGCCGGTGTCGCGCTTGGCCCACAGGTCGAGGATCGCCTCCGCTTCGCGGTGCAGCCAGTCCGCGCCCCAGTCGGGCGCCACGTAACCGCCGTGGCCCCAGATGGAGCCCAGCTGCTGGCCACCGATGGACTGCCACACCTGGCGGCCGGTCTCGATGTCCTGGCGGGTGTAGACCACCTTGCCGTCGGTGGTGACCACCTGTTCGGGCATGGGTGGCGCCTGGCGGTAGGTCTCGCTGCCGACCCATAGCAGGACGGCGAACGACGCCATGAGCAGGGCCGCCAACCCCACCCACAACTTGCGTGTCGAATTCATGATGCGGCTCTCCTCGGGAAACGGCCGCATCATCGGCGCCCCGGCACGGGGGCTCCATGACGCAGGTCAAGCGGGGGAGGAATCGCAGGAAAGCAGTCGTTGGCAGCCTGCATGAATGCTGTGGGAGCGACGTAAGTCGCGAACCGATGGGTCAAGACCCCAGACGCGATCGCGACTCACGTCGCTCCCACATCTGCATCCAGGCGCGGCCTCAATCCCGCAGCACGCTCAGCGCGAGGGCTTCCAGGCGGGGCAGGTCGAGGATCTCGACATCGCGCTGCTTGATGTGCAGCAGGCCGTCCTGCTCGAAACGGCGCAGCACGCGGCTGACGGTTTCCGGCGCCTGGCGCAAGTAGTTGGCGATGTCGGTACGCGCCATGGTCAGCTGGAACCGGCGCGGCGAGAATCCACGCGCGGCCAGCCGGCGCGACAGGCCGATCAGGAAGGCGGCCATGCGCTCGTCGGCGGTATTGTCGCGGGCGAACAGCGAGGCCACGCCGATGTCGCGGCTCATCAGCTTGAACAGGTGTTGCTGCAGGTTGGGCAGGCGCGTGGCCAGCAGGGCGATCTTCGGGAACGAGAAGCGGCACAGCATCACCGTGTCCAGGGCGATGGCGTTGCAGGGATAGCGGTCGCCGTGGATCGCGTTCAGGCCGATGACTTCGCCGGGCAGGTGGAAGCCGAGCACCTGCTCGTGCCCGTTGCGGTCGATCTGGTAGGTCTTCACCGTGCCCGCCCGCACCGCGGCGATGGCGCCGAACGGATCGCCCTCGCGGAACACGTGTTCGCCGGCGCGCAGTGGGCCGACGTGTTCGACCAGCACATGCAGGTCCATCAGCGCCCGCTTGTCCATGCCCTCGGACAGACAGGCCTGCGAGAACGCGCAGGTGGAGCAGAAGCTCAGCGCATCGCCGTCGTCGGCGACGATGCTCGCATCCGTGCGCGGGAAGACCAGCGGCGAGCTCATGCGGACACTCCCGGAGTGGTCAGACGGTGCGCGAGAAGCGAGGCGTCGAGGCTGCAGCGGTGGGCAGGTAGCGGTCGAAGCACATGGCGATGATACGCAACAGCATCCGTCCGCGCGAGGTGGCCCGCAATCCGTCCGGGCGCAGTTCCACCAGTCCGTCGTCCTGCAGCGGGCGCAGCCGCTGCAGGGCGTCGGCGAAGTAAGTCGTGAACTCGATCACATGCCGGCGGCCCAGATCGCGGTAGTCCAGCGTGCCGTGGCACATCAGCTGCTGGATCACGTCGGCGCGGATCACGTCGTCTTCCTCCAGCCGCATGCCGCGCCACACGGGCAGGCGGCCCTGGTCGATGGCCTGTTCCCAGCTGCCCAGGTCGCGCGGGTTCTGGCTGAAGCTCGGGCCGATGTGGCTGATGGCGCTTACGCCCAGGCCCACCAGGTCGCTCTCGGCATGGGTGGTGTAGCCCATGAAGTTGCGGTGCAGGTCGCCACGTTGCTGCGCCTGCGCCAGGCTGTCGCCAGGCAGGGCGAAGTGGTCCATGCCGATGTAGACGTAGCCGGCTTCGCCCAGCTTGTCGATCGCGCATTGCAGCAGGCCCAGTTTGACCTCCGGCGAAGGCAGGTCCTCGGCGTTGATGCGCTGCTGCGGGCGGAACATCGACGGCAGGTGCGCGTAGCTGTAGATCGCCAGGCGGTCGGGCCGCGCCTCCAGGGTGATGTCGAGCGTGCGCGAGAAGCCCTCAAGGCTCTGCTTCGGCAGGCCGTAGATCAGGTCCACGTTCACCGACTGCAGGCCATGCGTGCGGCAGGCGTCGATGATCGCCAGCGTCTGCTCCACGCTCTGGATGCGGTTGACCGCGCGCTGCACTTCGGGGTCGAAATCCTGCACGCCCAGGCTGGCGCGGTTGAAGCCGGCGGCGGCGAGCGCGCCGACGTCGTCCGGGGTGATGAAGCGCGGATCCAGTTCGATCGAACAGTCCAGCCGCGCCGGTGCGGCGAAGGAGAAGTGCCGCCGCAGCACGTCCATCACTTCGGCGATCTGCGCCGGGGTAAGGAAGTTGGGCGTGCCGCCGCCGAAATGCACCTGCTCCACGTCGCGGTCGCGGTCGAACAGCGCCGAGGCCATCGCCACTTCGCGGTACAGCCGCGTCAGGTAGGCCGCGCCGCGCGCGGTGTCGCGGGTGATGATGCGGTTGCAGCCGCAGTAGAAGCACGGGCTGGTGCAGAACGGGATGTGCAGGTACAGCGACAGCGGCCGCGGGATGGGGTCGCCGTTGCTGGTCGCCGCCATGGCGCGCAGGTCGCTCTCGTCGAAGCCGGGCGAGAACTGCGGCGCCGTGGGATACGAGGTGTAGCGCGGCCCCGGCGTGTCGTAGCGCCGCAGCAGGTCGGGATCGAACAGGGAGGACAGGTTGGCCATGGAGGCAGCCTAGGCCCGCACCACGCGACTGTCCTTGATATGGGTCAATCGGCTGCGGCTTGCGGTCGCAGGTTCAGTCGCATGAAGGCGTGGCGGCGGCTGGCAAAGGCCGGCGGCCGGCACTAGGCTGGGCCAGGCGTTGTCGGCGAGGGGACAGGGTGATCGGTTACCGGGAAGCGGTGGAGCGGCTGCGCGGCGGCGCGGACCGGCTGGGCGTGCAGCCCTGTGCCCCCGGCGATGCCGTCGGTCGCGTGCTTGCCCACGAGGTGGTCAGCCCGGTAGCGCTGCCGCCGTTCGACAACGCGGCGCTGGATGGCGTTGCGCTGGTCGCGGCCGGACGGCCGGATGCCACGGCGCAGGTGTGGGAGATCGGCGCGCGCATCGCCGCCGGACAGCCCGCGCCGCAGGACGACGCATCCGCCTGGGAGATCATGACCGGAGCACCGTTGCCGGCGCGTGCCGACTCGGTGGTACCGGTGGAGCGGATAGAGGCCTTGCCTGCCGCCGCGTCGGGCGCTTCGCGCATACGCGTGCAGGGAGACGTGGTGGTGGGCGCGAACATCCGTCGCTGCGGCGAAGACGTGCAGCCCGGGCAGTGCGTGCTGCCCGCAGGGCACGTGCTGGATCCGGCCGCCGTGATGCTGGTCGCCGGGCTGGGTATCGAGCGCATCCGGGTGGCACGGCGTCCGCGCGTGGCCGTGCTGGCGACCGGTGGCGAGATCGTGGCAGCAGGCACGCCGCTGCCGCCGGGCGGCATCCACGATGCGACCTCGCCCTATCTGCGTGCCGCGCTCGTCGCGGCAGGTGCGGAACCGGTCTTCGTGCGGCGCGTCGGCGACGAGGTCCCGGTCTTCCAGGCCGCGGTGGACGCCGCGCTGGCCGAGGGCGCGGACCTGGTGCTCAGCACGGGTGCGGTGTCGAAAGGGTGCTACGACTTCGTGCCGTCCGCGCTGCAGGCGCGCGGCGCCGAGACGCTGTTCCATGGGGTGGCGCTGCGTCCGGGCAAGCCCGTGCTGGCTGCGCGCCTGCGCGAAGGCGCGATGTTCGTCGGCCTGCCGGGCAATCCGCTGTCCACGGCGGTGGGCTTCCGTTTCCTGGTGGAGCCGCTGCTGCGCGCCTGGCTGGGCCTGCCGCCGGAAACGCCGTGCTGGCTGCCGCTGGCCGACGACTGCCGCTCGCGCGCGGGACTGCATGCCGTCCTGCACGGCACGCTGCGCTGCGACCGCGACGGTCGCCTGCATGCGCACGTGGCGCAGGCGCAGGCATCGTTCCGCCTGTTGCCGTTCTCGCAGGCGACGGCGTGGATCACGCTGCCGTCCGATCTGGGCGACGTGGGCGCGGGTACGCCCGTGCAGGTGCATGGCCTGAGCCATCTGCAGCCGCCCGCCTGGATGCCGGCATGAGCCAGACATCGCCCGCATGGCGTGCAGTGCTGCTGGCAGGTGGGCGTTCCTCGCGCATGGGCACGGACAAGGCCTTGCTGCCGTGGGGGAACGGCACGTTGTTGACGCACATGCGCGGCATGCTCATCGAGGCGGGCGCGGTCGAGGTGGTCGTCAGCGGGGACCGTCCTGACATGGGCGGCGTGCCCGATGCGACGCGCGATACCGGCCCGATGGGGGCGCTCTCACAACTGGCATCGCGTCTGACCGACGGTGCATGGATCGTCGTGCCCGTGGACATGCCGTTGCTGTCCACGGACCTGTTGCAGGCGTTGCTGACCGTCGATGCGGCATGCGCCTGCGTGGAAGGCCATCCCCTGCCGATGATGCTGCGCGTGGACGACGGCATGCGCGTGCTGATGCGTGCCGTGGGCGCGCGCGCCGGCCGGGAGCGCTCGCTGCGGGCCCTGCAGCAGGGCATCGACACGCAGCATCTGCCTGCTACGCACTTCGATCGGGCATTGCGCAACTGCAACACGCCGGAAGACTGGATCGCACTGCAGCAATCGGCGACCCAGGCCCGCAGCGGATGAGCGGGTCGGACGCGTCACATTAATGTGATAGCCTGCGTCCGCAGCACCGTCGCACCCAGTACCCACCCACAAGGTAGGCATCATGGAGCAGGGCGAAGGAACAGCCGTTGCAAGCAGACAGCAGGAGCGCCTGGCGTTCCTGCTGCTGACGCTGGTCGTGTTCCCTCTGATGGCGATCCTGTTCGTCGCCGGCTACGGCTTCCTGGTGTGGATGTGGCAGCTGCTGTTCGCCGGGCCGCCGACCGGGCCCTGAGCGATGGACGACATCCGTTCTCCTTCCCGTCGTGCCCTGCTGTTCGGTCGTGTGCCGGCCACGCCGCCACCTGCCGCATGCCGACCGCCGTGGTCGAAGTCAGAACCTGAATTCCTCGCCGCGTGCACGCGCTGCGATGCCTGCGTGCGCGCCTGCCCCGAGCAGGTGCTGTTGCGCGACGCCGACGGCCTGCCGCGCTTCGAGTCGCGCGCGGGCGAGTGCACGTTCTGCGGCGACTGCGTGGCCGCGTGCGGCAGCGGTGCGTTCGAGCCCGCGCGCGATCCGCCGTGGACGCTCGTCGCCGGCGTCGCCGACACCTGCCTGTCGGCACAGGGCGTGGTCTGCGCCAGCTGCCGCGAGGTGTGCCCCGCATCCGCGATCCGTTTGCCGCCCGGCGCGCGCGGCGCCGCCACGGTCGATCCCGAAGCATGCACGGGCTGCGGCGCCTGCGTCGTTCCCTGTCCCGTGGACGCCATCGCCCTGCATCACGCACCCGCCATGGAGGCCGTCGCTTGAACGCACCCGCTCCCGATGCCGAAGTCCACATCGCCAGCTTCGTCGTCCAGCACCGCGAAACCGCGGCCGACGCACTGGCGGCGATGATCCGCGAACATGCCGACCTCGACCTGGCGCTCGCCGGCGGCACGCGCAGCGTGGTCATCTGCGAATCCGCCGACCGCCATGCGGTGATGGCGCGTGTGGACCAGCTGCAGGCCGTGCCGGGCGTGCTGAACGTGCTGCTGGTCTACCACCACGCCGAGCCCGCGCACGCGCTCGACGAGGCACTGCCTCCCCTGTCCATCCTGTCCGCGACCGGAGATGCCCATGAGCACACGTCGTGAATTCATCCGCCACAGCGCGCTGGTCACGGCGGCCGCCGCGGCCGGCCTGCCGCTGACCGGCACCGGCAGCAACGTCGTCACCGAAGGCGACCTGACCACGCTGAAATGGGATAAGGCACCGTGCCGCTACTGCGGCACCGGCTGCGGCGTGAACGTGGCGGTGAAGGAGGGACGCGTGGTGGCCACGCACGGCGACGTGCATGCCGAGGTCAACCGCGGCATCAACTGCGTGAAGGGCTACTTCCTCTCCAAGATCCTGTACGGCGCCGACCGCCTGACCCAGCCGCTGCTGCGCAAGAAGAACGGCGCCTACGCCAAGGACGGCGAGTTCACCGGGGTGAGCTGGGACGAGGCCTTCGACGTGATGGCCGCGCAGTTCAAGCGCGTGCTCAAGGACAAGGGCAGCGACGCCATCGGCATGTTCGGTTCCGGCCAGTGGACGATCTTCGAAGGCTACGCGGCCAACAAGCTGATGAAGGCCGGGTTCCGCAGCAACCACATCGACCCCAACGCGCGCCACTGCATGGCCTCGGCGGTGGCGGGCTTCATGCGCACCTTCGGCATGGACGAGCCGATGGGCTGCTACGACGACATCGAGGCGGCCGATGCGTTCGTGCTGTGGGGTTCGAACATGGCCGAGATGCATCCGATCCTGTGGACGCGGGTGACCGACCGCCGCCTGTCGCATCCGCACGTGAAGGTGGCGGTGATGTCCACGTTCGAGCACCGCAGCTTCGAGCTGGCCGACATCCCGATCATCTTCAAGCCGCAGACCGACCTGGTGATCCTCAACTACATCGCCAACCACATCATCCGCACCGGCAAGGTCAACAAGGCGTTCGTCGACAGGCACACCACCTTCAAGCGCGGCAACGACGACATCGGCTACGGCCTGCGCCCCGAACACCCGCTGGAGGTGAAGGCGAAGAACGCCAAGGACCCCAACGGCGGGCAGCCGATCGGCTACGAGGAGTTCGCCGCCTTCGTCGCGCCGTACACGCTGGAGAAGGCCGTCGAGATGACCGGCGTGGAACGTGGCTGGCTGGAGCAGCTGGCCGAGCTGTACGCCGATCCGAAGACGAAGGTGATGTCGTTCTGGACCATGGGCTTCAACCAGCACACGCGCGGGGTGTGGGCCAACAACATGGTCTACAACATCCACCTGCTGACCGGGAAGATCGCCACCCCGGGCAACAGCCCGTTCTCGCTGACCGGGCAGCCGTCGGCCTGCGGCACGGCGCGCGAGGTGGGCACCTTCAGCCACCGCCTGCCGGCGGACATGGTGGTGACCAACCCCGAGCACCGCAAGCATGCCGAGGAGATCTGGAAGATCCCGCACGGCACCATCAATCCGAAGGTGGGCTACCACGCGGTGGAGCAGAACCGCGCGTTGAAGGACGGCAAGCTCAACGCGTACTGGGTGATGGTCAACAACAACATGCAGGCGGCGGCGAACCTGCGCGAGGAGACCTGGCCGGGGTACCGCAATCCGGACAACTTCATCGTCGTCTCCGATGCCTATCCCACGGTGACGGCGCAGGCGGCGGACCTGATCCTGCCCGCCGCGATGTGGGTGGAGAAGGAGGGCGCCTATGGCAATGCCGAGCGCCGCACGCAGTTCTGGCACCAGCTGGTGAAGGCGCCCGGGGAGGCGCGCTCGGACCTGTGGCAGCTGATGGAATTCTCCAGGCGCTTCACCACCGACGAGTGCTGGCCGGCCGAACTGCTGGCGGCCAACCCGCAGTTCAAGGGCAAGACCCTGTTCGACGTGCTGTACCGCAACGGCAACGTGGACCGGTTTCCGACCGCCGACATCGAGGCCGGTTACGCCAACGACGAATCGGCGCTGTTCGGCTTCTATGTGCAGAAGGGCCTGTTCGAGGAATACGCCGCCTTCGGCCGCGGCCATGGGCACGACCTGGCGCCGTTCGACGACTACCACAAGGCGCGCGGCCTGCGCTGGCCGGTGGTGAAGGGCAAGGAGACGCGGTGGCGCTATCGCGAAGGCGCCGATCCTTACGTGAAAGCGGGGAGCGGTTTCGAGTTCTACGGCAACAAGGACGGCAAGGCGGTGATATGGGCGCTGCCGTACGAACCGCCGGCGGAATCGCCCGACGACGACTTCGACCTGTGGCTGGTCACCGGGCGCGTGCTGGAGCACTGGCATTCGGGTTCGATGACGATGCGCGTGCCTGAGCTGTACAAGGCGTTCCCCGCCGCGGTGGTGTTCATGAATCCGGACGACGCGAAAGACCGCGGGCTCAAGCGCGGCGACGAGATCATCGTGGCCTCGCGTCGGGGCGAGATGCGCTCGCGGGTGGAGACGCGCGGGCGCAACCGCATGCCGCGCGGTGTCGTGTTCGTGCCGTGGTTCGACGCGGGCCAGCTGATCAACAAGGTCACCCTGGACGCCACCGATCCGATTTCCAAGCAGACCGACTACAAGAAGTGTGCGGTCAAGGTCGTCGCCGCCTAGGAGGCTCGCCATGCAGAACAAGCAGCTGTGGATCGCGGTGGCGCTGACGGGCGTGCTGATGGCGCTGGTGTTCGTGGCGGGCTGGCTGGTAGGCCGGCCGAAGCACGTGGACGCCGTGGCCGACGCCGCACCCGTGCCGGTGGAGGCGCGCGCGGTGTTCATCCCCGGCGCGGGACAGATCGATGCGCTGCGCCGGGGC
Source organism: Pseudoxanthomonas sp. F11 (assembly GCF_037046485.1). Lineage (NCBI taxonomy): Bacteria > Pseudomonadati > Pseudomonadota > Gammaproteobacteria > Lysobacterales > Lysobacteraceae > Pseudoxanthomonas > Pseudoxanthomonas sp. F11. Next base: position 323,127 of record NZ_JBANLZ010000002.1, read on the forward strand.
GTGCCCGTGGATCAGGAAGGGCATCCGCCGCCGCTGGCGCACGTGGAGAATGCCGACCTCAAACGCGCGCGCGCGTACCCCATGCAGCCGCCGACCATTCCGCACGCGATCGACGGTTATCAGGTCGACCGCAACAGCAACCGCTGCATGCTGTGCCACGCGCGCGCCAATGCGGCCACCTTCCAGGCGCCGCCGGTCAGCGTGACCCATTACATGGACCGCGACGACCAGTTCCTGGCGACCATCTCGCCGCGCCGCTATTTCTGCAACCAGTGTCACGTGGTGCAGACCGACGCGCCGGTGCTGGTGGCCAACCAGTTCCGCGACATCGACAGCGTGTTGTCGCCGCCGACGGCGAAGGAGTAGCCCATGTGGTCACGGACCAAGGCGCGGATACGGGACCTGTGGCGCACCCTTCGACTGCCCAGCCGGCACTACAGCCTGGGCTTCCTGACGGTGGCCGGGTTCATCGCCGGCATCCTGTTCTGGGGCGGGTTCAACACGGCGCTGGAGGCCACCAACACCGAAGCGTTCTGCACCAGCTGCCACGAGATGCAGGACAACGTCTTCGAGGAACTGAAGACCACCATCCACTACAGCAACCGCTCCGGCGTGCGCGCGACCTGCCCGGACTGCCACGTACCGCACAACTGGACGGACAAGATCGCACGCAAGATGCAGGCATCGAAGGAGGTGTGGGGGAAGATCTTCGGCACCATCAACACGCGCGAGAAGTTCCTGGACGAACGCCTGATCCTGGCCACGCACGAATGGAACCGGCTGAAGGCCAACGACTCGCTGGAATGCCGCAACTGCCACGACTACGACTCGATGGACCTCACCCGCCAGGGCTCGCGCGCCGCGCAGGTGCACAAGCTGTGGCTGGGCACCGGCAAGAAGACCTGCATCGACTGCCACAAGGGCGTGGCGCACCGCCTGCCCGACATGACCGGCGTGCCGCAGGGATGAGCCGCTAGAGACGTGCCGCGTCGGCGTGCGCACGGATCTCGGCGAAGGTCCAGTCGCGCAGCAGGCGGCCGTCTTCCCAGACCGTGATCATGGCGTCGTCGTAGCCGGCGGGCCGTTCCACCGCGTCCAGCGAGGCGGCGGAGGCGGGCACGGGCACCGTGCGGAAGCCGCCGTACTCGCGATGGCGCAGCAGCGTCATGCGGCCGCGCTTGCTCTGCTTGCCCTTGTCGGTCACCGGGTCCTTGTAGACGTCGATCCATTCGCCGCCGACGCGCGCGGCGGAGCACTTGAGCGCGAATTTCTGGGTGTCGCGGTCCAGGCGCTGCAGCAGTGCGCCGCCCATGCCGAAGGCCAGGTTGTCGGTGGCGTAGCCGGCGCTGGTGATGCGTTCCAGGATCGCGCGGATGCTGTTGGGATTGATGCCGTCGCCCTGGATCACGCGCACGTGGTTCAACACCTTGTAGCCCTTGCCGTTGACGGTATGGCCGAAGGCCTCGTCCAGCAGGTCCAGGCACTGGTGGACCACGGCGACGGGATCCCCCGAGTCGGGACGGATCACGACGGTCGCGCCGGAATCGATCACCTCCTGCTTCAGCGTGGTGCCCCAGTGCTGGCGGATGGCATGGAAGATGTCGTAGCTGTCCGACACCACCGCCACGATCGAACCCGGCCTGGCGAACTGCCGCAGCATGTTGCGGTAGGCCTCCACTTCGTTGTCGCGGCCCCAGCTGGTGATGGTGCTGTGCTCGGCGGCCGGAATGGAGAAGCCCGCCATCGGTTCGTGATAGTGCGCCTTCGCCAGCAACAGGCCGGACACGGTGTCGGTGCCCATGAAGTTGACCAGATGCGCGGCGCCGCCGAGGGCGGCCGATTCGAGGCTGGACACGCCGCGGGCGCCGAAGTCGTGCAGCTTGAAGGGCAGCTGGCCTTCCGGGTCGTCGCTGGTGCGTTCCAGGAACTGGCGGATCGTCTGCTTCGCATGCCAGCTGATGGTCGCCACGGTGATGGGGTACCAGATGCGCAGCAGCATCGTCTCCAGGTACGACGGCACCCAGAATGCGCGCGGATCGGTCGACTCGATGGTCATCAGCGCTTCGTGCGTGGGCACCACGGTGCCCTCCGGTACGGCGCGGATGCGGATCGGCAGGCGGCCGCCATGGCGGTCGACGATGTCGCGCCAGCCGGCTTCGTTGAACGGCTCGCCGTGCGCGGCGAATACATCGCGCGCCTCGTCCACGTCGGCATGGGTGACGGGCGTGGCGAGGTATTCCTTCAGGATGGCCTGCAGACCGAAGAACACCGTGCGGTCATGGATGCCGCCGCGCGACTCCACGTAGAAGAACGTGGCATCGGTCCCCGGCGGATACTGCAGCCAGTGGCTGGCCTTGTAGCTGTCGGTGTTGAGGAGAAGGTTGCTGAGGGTTTGCATGACGGAAGCTCCTTCGCGTCGGATGAAGCCGGCGGTCTATCCGCCGGCGGGGTCAGGCCGGGTCAGCCCCGGCCCAGGAAGAACTCGAGGATGTGCAGGTGGTCTTCGAACAGCTTGGGCCCCATTTCCAGTGCTTCGCTGACCGGGATCCAGCGGGCCTTGTCGGCATCGTCGCCTCCGCGCACGTCAGGCAGTTCGCCGGCAGGGAAGTCGAAGTGGAATGCGTGGGTGATGGTGCGTCCGCGCTGGCTGCGGTCGGGGTGGTCGAAGACGTGCTGGCCTTTCAGCGAGCCTTTCAGGACGGGCACGGGAATCTTCAGCCGGGTCTCTTCGCGCAGTTCGCGCAGGCAGGAATCCAGCAGACCCTCGTTCTGGCCCACGAATCCCCCCGGCAGCGCCCACAGCCCCTTGCCCGGTTCGGCGCGGCGGCGCACCAGCAGCACGTGGCCGGAATGGACCACCACGGCGTCGGTGGTCACGAAGGTCGGCGGGTAGGGCGCGTCCTTCCAGGCGGCCTTGTAGTGCTCGATGAACTGGTATTCGGCCACCAGCTGGGCGTACGCCGGCGAACTCCGGCGGAAGGCCTCCAGCATCTCGTAGACCGGCGCCGGCACGTTGCCGCGCAGCATCAACAGGGCGCCATGGAAGTCGATGGAGCCGGCTTCGAACAGATAGCGGCGCAGTTCGGTGGCCGACAGGGTTTCGGTGTGCTGCACATCCACCAGCGGCCACTGCGGAAATTCGCGCAGGTAGTAGCTGGATGCGTCCTTGTCCATGCCGACCAGGCCGACTTTCGCGTCAGCGTCGCCGTCATCGGCGCGGATGGCCTCGGCCACGGTGCGCTGCACGCCAGCGATCCATTGGGCTTCGTTGTACAGGTGGTCGCGCAGCGGGCGGATCAACAGCCGGTCGGTGGCGCCTTCAAGGGCCGCCTGGATCATCACGGCACGTTCGGCGACGGTCCAGGGGTTGCGCAGGCTGCGGGGGGCGTCGGCGGAACCGACAAGAAAGATCAGCTTCTTCGCCCGTCCCAGTGCGAGGCGGGCAACGGCGGCATGGCCGTTATGAAAGGGCTCGAATCGCCCGATGAACACCAGATAGTCGTATTCCATGAGAATCCCTCATGTCGTTGTGCTTGCCGCGGGTCTGTCCCTTGGCTGGCTCAAATGCTACGCCGGTCGTTGGTGGAGTCAAGCGTGACGGAAGTGCAGCGCGGTCCGGATGATCTTGCGGGCAATCTCGCGAGCCTCGTCGAGGGTCAGGCGCCCAGCAGACCCTAGCGTACGACGCTTCCCGTGCTCCCAGGTGACGACCCAGGCTCTATGCCCACTGGGCTGCACCCGGAGTAAGAGACCGCGTACCTGCGCGTCCCTGAGCTCGTATGCACGATCCTTGGGTTGTGCTGACGCGACAAGACGCTTGGTAAGGGTGGTGACAGACATCCGGGGTGCTTCCGTCGTTGGCGTAAGCCAACGATAGGAAGGGCCGGAGGTTCATGATTGGATACGGATCGTCCGCGTTGAGCGTCGTTATCAGTAGCCGCGTTCGTCGTCTCACGCGCGGTGCAAAGGAATGTTGACTCCCGCGTTGTGGTCCCAATACCAAAGCCCATCGCCTCGGGCGTAGCGCTAATGGACGGCAAACGTGTTGAGCAGGTGCTGCGTGTCAGCAGGCAGGGACAGACCGATTTTCGCAAGCGCCTGGTAGCCTACTATGGGGTAGTGTGCATGGTCGCGGGCACGACGATCTCAAGCGTTATAGACGCAGCCCATATCGTGCCCTAAGGGGGGGGCTATCGACGAACGCATTGAGCAATGGCCCACTGCTGCGCACGGACATCCACGCCTTGTTTGACGCTGGGCTGTTGACCATCGGCCCCGATCTCGTGGTTTACCTGAGATCAGGGGTGGACGATCCCTACTATCGATCACTTGATGGAAAAGCCTTGGCGTTGACGGTCGCGTCCAAGATATCTACGGAGGCGCTGCGTCGCCGAATGGCCGGGGGTGAGTCCTTGGAGCTGGAGGCAGGCTCGGTAGGCTCTCTTCCGTAAGCCCGTTAAGTCCCGAGGGGCGCCCAGGTTGCCGTTCGACATTAGGTTGATGTGATGTACTTCATGACTTGGTCGAGCGAGTATGCACGGGGCGGGCCGGCCTCGCAGTTGCGAGGTAAGGGTTGGATCTGACCGGACAACTCCTAGCGCCGGTTGTCTTCGTAAGCTGCATTCAAAGGGAAGGAAATGAGAGACGTCGACGATCAAAAAGATCCAAGCGATCTTACTGATGAATTCATTAAGTTGTTCCGCGCAGCTGCCCCTGAGCGTTCTCAAGAACTCGACACCTTGCTGGAGGGTGTGAGTAACCTCGTGCTGCGGGGTGGCGATCAAGTTGGCTTCGTGATGGAGTCAAACAGTTGGTTTATCCGATTCTCACAGCGCAGTCTTGAGGCAGTTTGGGTGTTGGCAACTTCGGGTGCTCAAGCCGTCGAACTCTACAGTGGCGCGATCTGGGCGGCGCAGGTCGGAATGCTGGACCTGTCAGAGCTCGAATCGGCTGATCCAAGCGAAGCCACATATGTGAAAGCCCTTCGCAGTAACGTCAACAACGCGATTGATTGCTTGAACTCACCGGATGCCCTGCACTGCAAGCCAATCCGCCCTCTCAACTCGGGAAATCTCTTTGAGGTTCTAGCGGACGATTGCGTGCAGCTTGCTGTGGCATTCGTTTTCCTGCATGAGTTAAAGCACCGGATTAAAGATCAGGAAGAGACTGCAGAGCTAGAAGAGCGGCGAGCCGACGAGTTCGCTCTTGATTGGCTGCTTGGCGCCGCGCGTACTTACGCAAAGGAAAGTGGTCACGAAGTCGGAAAAGTAGTGGCGAAGCGAGGTATGGGAATAGCTCTGGCGATGTTCGTCATTGCCTCGCTCTCGCCATTGAAAGGCAGCACGGGGGATCCGCATCCGTCGCCGTTAGATCGGTTGCGAAGACTGCTCGACCTTGTCAAGGAGACAGTTCCAGAGCAGACATCCTTCTGGATTATTGCTGCTGCGGTTATCTTCGGCGTGTTGCGAGTAAAGGGGCTCCCGATAAATGTTGACGCAAAAGGCGTCACCCATCAGGACTTGGCTACTCGCTTGCTGGATGCCCTTGCCGAGGTTGCATAGCCTTGAGTGCGCGCCTCGGCTTGCAGGCTACGTAGTTAGCGATCTTCCGTGCGGCATGGGAATCGCTCGGTCTAGATGCTCTTACGAGGCGACTTACGTTTGCTCGTTCTGGTCGGAGCACGGGGTTCTGACAGAGTCAAACTTGGTTGCTCGGGAGCGTCGGCGCGGCCAGCACGGTCAACTGTCTCTGCAGTTGGCGGCGCGGCGCTAGTCGTGGGAGCACCTGATGTTCCTGCGATACTACGAAGTCTATGTGCAATGCTGACGAGTTGCTCCAGCGCAGACTTGAGCTCTGTTTCGCGAATTGCAGCGGCTCTCGCGCGCTGCTGCTCGACCGCGTTACTCGGCTGATCATTCGAGGCCAGCCGGAACTGACAAGTCACCCCGGGTATCACTTCAATTGCAAGCGCCCTAGGGAAGACGCGTGAAACATCTGAAAGACCTTTGTTCGAGCTGACAGCCTTCTTGAGCCAGGCATACTCCACCCAGCAAATATCGGAGTGCGAGGGCTCGTGCCAAGAGAACCTATTGCGCAACTGACGTTCAATAGACTTACTCGCGCGAAGCCACTTCGCATCCCAGTGGCGCGGTCCCGCGAGCGCAGCTATCAGGCTGAACCAGATAAGCGATAATGCAACGTTGATTCCCTGAGTCCTGAGGAGGAATACGTGGCTAGTGCTACGTCCGACAAGAAAAGCGGCGGCGGCGATTATAGCTGCTGTGCTTGCCGCAACACGTGTCTCTGGCGCGAGATTGGCGACCACGTTGGACAGCTTTCGAAAGGCTAACACGCGACCCTCTGCCGAGTCACTAAAAAGCTCTGGGTAGTCGTGCAAGTCAATGTCGCGAAGAGCCTTCCGCGCTTCGAACTTGCGGGCGCTTTCAAGCGATACATCAATAGCTTCGCGAAGATCAAAGGCATTGATGCCCGAAGTCAAGGTCGCCCATGCAGGAAACAGATCTGTAGTTGAGATCGTACGGTGCGAGAACTGGCGATCCCCCTGGATTTCCCGCAACCGTTGTTCGCATACTTTGGCAGCTTCCAAGTCTCCATATATATGGTAGGCACGCGCCATCGCAGTGGAAAAGCAACCTGACGCACGCGATAAAGGGACGGACGACAAGTCCGTGTCAGTATCACTTTGAGCAAGCATCTCGCCTAGAATCAATGAGGCCCATTGATCTGTTCGAGAGCTCCCATGATGCTCAACGCCATCAAATAGCTCCCAATCGCTCGAGGTGACTACTCTTCCGAACTGGCTTAGTGGAAAAGTTTCCGGATTGTAGACATGGAGCCAAGAAAGCACCTCCGCGGCAGCGGAGGTATCCAGGACGAATGCGGACGGCGGGCAGTAGTCATCCATCCGGGCGAGATCGGTGGGGAACCCCACCGCAACCCTGTTGTCATCCATGAGGATCGAGTGTGGGTTGCGGGCACTATTCCCAGTCGGTGGTGATAAGCCTAAAGCAACCCTAGGTAGGCGCTCCCTGTCCACCACATACCACGCTAGATTGTCTTTATTCATCGGAAATGTCAGAAGAGATCTTCGAGCTCGAGGTGCGCGGGAGTCGCAAACGCCGCCTCGAATGCCGGGCGGGTCGGGCCGGTGCGATAAACATTGAGCGCTGTCTTTGCACGAGTGACGGCAGTGTAAGCCAGCTTGGTACGATTAAGCGGATAGGAGGCCATTTCTTCAGCCCCAAAGATGTGGACTGCTCTGAACTCCGTTCCCTTTGAAGAGTGCAGCGTGAGGATGTGAATGACCTTTTCGCTGTTGAAGCTACCATCGCTATTGAGATGCAGGCAGACGTTATCCTTATGCTTGCTGGCCTCGAGGCGTTGCATAACATCAAGGGCGGTCTCTCTCTTTCCGCATAGGATGCCGATTAGATCGCCTTTGAATGCATCGAGCTGCACTTCGATTAGCTCCATCATTTTGTGAAACTGGTCGTCCCGGCTATCGCATGGATGCATCTTTGCGGATGACTCGCCCCACCGTTTTTGGTCGTAGTTGGACGTGTCTTCCAGGGACTTCTCGCCACTCGATGGTGGGATGATGCGGTCGGCCACCTGAGCAATTCGCGGGCCAATTCTGTAGTGATTTTCTAGTGTGACGGAAGTGAGGCCAAATTTGGTGGCAACTTCCAAGCCGTCGTTGTTGTAGATCCCCTGTCTTACGTCACCGCATAGGCAGATCCGCTCAGAGAGAGGAATAAGGCACTCCAACTCTGCGACTGTGAAGTCCTGCGCCTCATCAACAAATATGCCGTCGTATGGACTGGTGGATGCGGCTTTGGTACTTGCTTTGCGCAGTAGCTCAATCGTACGAGCGCGAGCGGCTTCATCGAAATCTGAGCCTTTGTCGATCAATCTCTCACCTAGATGCTCAAGAATGTATTCCGCAGCCCACGAATGGAAGGTTCTGACCTGTTCCTTTTGAATGATGCCTTTTCGCTCGACACCGCTCTTCATAAAGCCGGCCAAAGCTTTTGTGAATGAGATCACAAGCACATTCTTGAATCCGGAGCCGGCGATGAACTGGGCTCTCAGCAGCAACATATTGGTCTTGCCCGATCCTGGCGGCCCTTGAAGAAGGTGCTTGCCTGAGGGAGGCAGCATCACGAACGCCTTCTGAGCTTTGTCGAGGTCTTCCGCTGTGCGCCACCAACTCGTATCCATGCGAGTGTCCGTTAGTTCGATTGAAAAGTGAGTGTTGCGATGTCGGTTCCTTGAAGCGAAGCGTGAGGTGTACCTGCCTCCAGGATATCTAGGGTTTTAGCAATCATCTGCGCGATTAGCCCTGCGGCCTCTTTGGAATACACGTCAGCGTCTCCGTCGAGAGTGCAAGCGGTTACGAGGTGATCGCATGATGTGTCGAGCCCGGATGTATCATTTGCGATGCAAGCGCGAACATTAATCTGAGCAGAGGATTGGTTGGGTGTGCCCAACCAATCGAACCTGATGCGGGCTTGGATTCTTACATCATCGGAGATACGGAGCTCCAGTTCACAACCCTCGGGAGGGTCGCCAGCCAACATCTGCATGACAATGGGAATTCGATTCCCGCAAGCATGAATCAGTTCCTGCTTGCAGTTGTTGCAAAGCAGTCGGACAAGTTGGCTTCTGTCAAAGCAAAGCCGGGCCTCGGTTGCGGCTAGAGCGTGAGCGTTCGCGGCGGCCCCTCCTCGCGACAGTCTCGCGGCGAGACTTGCGAGGGGCTCTGAGGTCGAAGCGGCATCGAAGTCGCTCCAGTCAACTATTCTTAACCGAGTTGATGAGTCCTTAGTCAAACAGCGTAACGCCAGTGCCTTAAGGTGCGGCAGTCTTCCCGGATCCCCATCGGGAAACGTTGGAGTCTTCGAGAGTACGGCTCGTGCAACTAGCCAGCGATTACCCATCGACACCTCCGCTTCGAAGAGGGGTCTTTTTGCCAGAAAGTCATGTAAGACGGCACCGATCTGGTAAAGGCTCAAACCCTTCCATAGGCTTGGGGATGGCTCGTCAAGGCGGAATAGATACTCCGGGGAGCTGTATTGCGCCGTGGCGATGAATGGACGCAGATTTCCGTGATCCGTTGAGTTGGGCCCATCTTCGCCAGCGCGAGATAGCTCCCGCGCTACACCAAGATCTATGAGTTTTAGTTGCTGGAAGTCGTCGGATACGTGAATGTTTTCAGGCTTGATATCCCTGTGGACGATCTCTCGTCGTTCCAGGTAAGTGACGGCCTCCACCAGCTGCGATAGAAGTGATGGAATCGAGTCGTCGGGAACTTCACTAAGCTTGGCCTTCAATGATGGCCAAGGCACGAACTCCATTTCAATGAATGCTGTGCCGTGCGCTTCCGTCACTTCGTAGATTTGAACCAACGTGGGGCAGGGATGGCCGACTAGGTCCAATTGGAGTTTCAGTCTCCGCCGCTCTGCATCGGCAGACGTCCCTTCAAAGAATCGGCAGTCGTAGACCTTGACTACTCTGACTCCATGGGGGGTTCCAACCTTGTAAATCGATGCGGAACCTCCTGAGTCGATGTACGACAGCAGCTCGTAGCCGGGTCGCTCTGACAAGTACTTTCCTAGGCGCTCGCCGGCGTCCTTAAGCTGTTCGGGCGACATCCCTGGCATAGCCCCCCCCGCTCCGGTTTTAGCGGTCTAGTTGTGAGCCGCCCCTTCAACAGCGTCATCTAACCTGGCCGGGGGAGTCAAGATCGTGCGATCTGCGTGGGGTGCCGAGTTGAGGGTAAGCGTTGCTGGATAGGTAATCACAACCGATGAGCCGAATCGGTTGTCCTGTCTCTCTAAGCCAGCCCTAAGCCGGCACCCCCGCCCCCGTAAGCCCAAAGCACGCCCAACAAAAAACCCGCCGTGAGACGGGTTCTTTTTAACGCGTTGAATTTCAAAGAAATTCTGGTGGCTATGGGTGGACTCGAACCACCGACCCCAGCATTATGAGTGCTGTGCTCTAACCGGCTGAGCTACATAGCCGCGTGAACCGCGTATTCTTCATTTCGACCCCCTGCCTGTCAAGCCGGGCGGCCGCGCTTGTCGCCTGCGGCGGGGCATGGCAGAGTCGGGGACAGTAGATTTCAGGAGTCCGCATCGTGATCGATCCGGACGGCTACCGACCCAATGTCGGCATCGTGTTGATGCGGCCCGATGGCCGGGTGTTCTGGGCACGGCGCGTGCGCCGGGATGGCTGGCAGTTCCCGCAGGGCGGCATGAACACGGACGAGACCCCGGTCGAGGCCATGTACCGCGAGTTGCGCGAAGAAACCGGCCTGCTGCCCGAACATGTCGAAGTGCTGGGCGTCACGCCCGGCTGGCTGCGCTATCGCCTGCCGCCCCGCGCCATCCGGCGTCACGAACGCCAGGTCTGCATTGGCCAGAAGCAGGTCTGGTTCCTGCTGCGCCTGGTGGGCGACGAAGCCCACCTGCGGCTGGACCTGACCGAAAGCCCCGAGTTCGACCACTGGCGCTGGGTGGATTTCTGGTACCCGCTGGAACACGTGGTGGTCTTCAAGCGCCGCGTCTACGCCCGTGCCCTGGGCCACCTGGCCACCTTCGCCCGCTCCGTGGCCGGTCCCCAGGCCATCCCTGCCGCCTTGCCCTCTGCCGCCCCCCGCGTGCCGGACGGGGCGCGTCGTCGTGGCCGCGACCGGCCCGCACGTAAACGGGGCGGGACCGGCGAGCCTGCCAAGAATTGACAATCATTCTCATTCAAGGTGGAATGGTCGCGGGCCATCCCGTGCCTGCCGTCCTGCCGTCGACACCGTGTACGTCTGCATCTGCAATGGCGTGACCGACCGCCAGATCCGAGAAGCCGCCGCCGCCGGGTGCGCCACCGTGGCCGAACTCACCATGCGGACCGGCGCCGGCGCCACCTGCGGCAGCTGCCTGGAGATGGCGGCGGACATCCTGCAGGCGGCGCAACCGGCCCCACGCGAGTCGCTGCTCCCGATCCTCACCCTGTCGAACGCCGCCTGACGCGCCCCTGCCGCGGCGCCCCCGGCGCATCCTGCACGGTCAAGATGATCACGATTCGCGTTCCGGCACCGGCGGCGCGCGCGGGCTAACCTGTGCCGTCCTTCCGCCCACGGAGCATGGCCATGAAAGGCGACGCCAAGGTCATCGAGTACCTCAACAAGGCGCTCTACAACGAGCTGACCGCGATCAACCAGTACTTCCTGCACGCCAAAATGCTGAAGAACTGGGGCTTCAAGGAACTGGCCGAGCACGAGTACAAGGAATCCATCGACGAGATGAAGCACGCCGACAAGCTGTCGGAGCGCATCCTGTTCCTCGATGGGCTGCCCAATTTCCAGGCGCTGGGCAAGCTGCGCATCGGCGAGACGCCGCGCGAGATCCTCGAGTGCGACCTGGCCCTGGAACACGAGGCCCTGCCGCCGCTGCGCGAAGCGATCGCCTACTGCGAATCGGTGGCCGACTACGTCAGCCGCCAGCTGTTCGTGGACATCCTGGATTCGGAAGAGGAACACATCGACTGGCTGGAAACCCAGCTGTCGGTGATCGACCGCATCGGCGAGCCGAACTACCTGCTGACCAAGCTCGACGACTGAGGCGTTGCCGGCGCAGTGGGCGTCGGCGATGACGGCCGTGCCTGCGGCGGTACCGGCAGCAGCGGCCGGCCTAGCTGCTGCGCGGCGTAACCCTGCAGCGCCATGCGGGCGCGGGCGTATTCGGCGATGACCAGCGCCACGGCGACGGCCGGGCGCTCGAGTTTGCGCGCGCGCGCGCCCAGTTCCACCCGCTTGGCAGCGGCGGACAGGGCCATCGCGCCCACGTTGGCGCTGGACGACTTCAGCGTGTGCGCGGCATCGCGCATGGCGTCCAGGTCCGGTACCGCCGCGGCCTTCTCCAGCGTGCCGATCAGGCGCGGCGCGTCCTCCAGGAAGATGGTGATGATGCGCGTGGTCTCGTCGCCCGCGATCTCGCGGAGTTCCTCCAGCATGGTCTGGTCCAGCACCGGGAAGCTGGGCGCCGGCGCGCGCGCGGTGGCGACCGCGGGGGGCGGCGGGGCCGGTTCGGCGGGCGGGACCAGGGCTGCGTTGCGCAGCACGAAGTTCATGCGGTCCGGCAGCCAGCGATGCAGGCACCCTTCAAGCTGTTCGCGCGAGACCGGCTTGGCCAGGTAGTCGTCCATGCCCGCGTCCAGGCAGCGCTGGCGGTCGCCGGCCATCGCGTTGGCGGTCATCGCCACGATGGGCAGGCGGGCGCCGTCGGCGCGCTCGGCTTCCAGTTCGCGCCAGCGGCGCGTCGCGGCGTAGCCGTCCAGCACCGGCATCTGGCAGTCCATCAGCACCAGGTCGAAGGCGTCGGCCTGCATGCGCTTCAGGGCCAGGTCGCCGTTGGCGGCCGTGTCGCAGTGGAAGCCCAGCGCGGCCAGCAGTTTCTGCGCCACCAGCAGGTTGACCGGGTTGTCCTCGACCAACAGCAGGCGCGGCTCGGTGCGCATGGCGCTGACGATGGCGGGCTCCGGGGCCGCCGAGGCCCGTTCGACGACGCCGGGTGCAGCCACGGAAGCGGGGACCGGCGGCGATTCGGCAACCTCGATGACGGGTGCGGCCGGGGCCGGCTCGCGGACCGGTTCCGGGAAGATCTCCTCCATGGTCGGTGGCAGGGCCGAGGCGTCCCTTTCCGGCGCAGCGCCGGTGAGGGCCGCGCGCAGGTCCGCATCGGGCGACTGCCGCGACAGCTGCGTGCTGCGCGGCTGCAGTTCGGCCGGCACGGCCTCGTCGCCGTACAGCCACACCAGCCGCAGCGCGTCCGGCGAGGGCCGTCGCGAGATCGCCCGGTGCAGCGCCAGGGCGGTGCTGCGGATGCCGCCGATGTCCGCCAGCACGGCCAGATAGTCCTGCTGCCCCTGCTCGCCGACCAGGCGCAGCCGGTCCATCGCCTCCTGCGTGGTCTCCACCGCCACAGGCTGCATGCCCCAGTTGGTGGCCAGCAGGGTCAGGCGCTGTCGTAGGCGCGCATCGGGGGAGACGATCAGCACGCGCCCGTGGTCCAGCGCGCCGTTGTCGCGCTGCCGCAGATCGCCGATCACCTTCATCAGCGGGACTTCGAACCAGAACGTCGAGCCACGGCCGACCTCGGACACCACGTCGATGCGCCCGCCCATCAGGTCGACGATGCGCCGGCAGATCGCCAGGCCCAGCCCGGTGCCGCCGTACAGGCGCGTGGTCGAGGCGTCGGCCTGGCTGAAGGAATGGAACAGGCGGTGGCGGGCATCTTCCTCGATACCGATGCCGGTATCGCGCACCTCGAAGCGGAGCAGGTGCTGCGCCGCCGTCTCGCCCAGTCGCCGCACCACCAGCGTGACCGAGCCGCGGTCGGTGAACTTGATGGCGTTGCCCACCAGATTGGTCAGCACCTGGCGCAGGCGCACCGGGTCGCCGCGTACCGGCAGGCGCACGGCCGGGTCCAGCTGCAGGCTCAACCGCAGCCCCTTGTTCTCCGCGGGGCGGTGCATGAGCTGCAGTACGCCGTCGAGCAGTTCGCGCAGGTTGAACCCAGTGATCTCCAGATCCAGCTTGTTCGCTTCCAGCTTGGAGTAGTCGAGGATGTCGTCGACGATGCGCAGCAGCTGGTGCGAGGAGGCGGTCGCCGTGCTCAGCATCTCGCGCTGGTCCGGCGCCAGCGGCGCGCGCGACAGCATCTCCAGCATCGGCACGATGCCGTTGAGCGGCGTGCGGATCTCGTGGCTCATCGTGGCCAGGAACTCGCCCTTCGCCATCGCGGCCGATTCGGCGGCCTGCTTGGCGCGCAGCAGCTCCTGTTCCAGGCGGTCGTGGCGCTGCAGGTCGCGCTGCAGACCATCGCGTTCGGATTCGGCCATCGCCGCCCGCGCCTGGATGCCGGCCTGGAGGTGCGCCTGCGCACGCGACTGCAGCGCAGTCGCGATGGCGGACGCCAGGGCGCAGGCACCGCCGCCCAGGGCGACCGGCAGCCAAGGGCCCGCGATGCCGGCCTGCTGCAACCCGACCGACGCGAGCGATGCCGCGGCGAACGCGGCCGTCACCCAGGGCATCACCGGCGTCCGTCCGGCGGCGGGCATCGTTACAGCACCGCGTTGTGGAAGTCGAAGCCGAGTTCGCTGCCGACCGCCTGCACCAGGTTGCCCTGGATGAAGTCGACGCCGCCCATCCACATGGCCGCGGCGGCCTGCGGATCCTCGATCTGCTGGCCGATCACCTGCAGGCCCTGGCGGTGGGCGTTGTCGATGATCCCGCGCAGCTGGTCGCGCAGCTGCATGTCGGCGTGGGCGCTGGCGTACTTGCTGGATACGCGCACGAAGCCCAGCGGCAACTGCGTGAGCAGCGCGTCGGCTTCGGCGCCCGGCTCGAACTGGCTGAGGCAGAACTGCACGCCGGCCGGCATCAGCTGCTGGCAGAACTGGCGCAGGGTGACGGTGTGGATCAGCGCATCGGCCAGGCGCAGGTCGATGACCAGCGACGTGCCCTCGATGCCGCGCGCGCGCAGGGCGTCGAGCAGCCACTGCGCATGCGACTCGCGCGCCAGCGAGCGCGGCGACTGCGAAACGAACAGGCGCAGCGACGGGCCCTGGGCCTGCCGTTCGGCCAGCACGAACAGCGCGTGTTCCAGCACCCAGTGATCGATCTGGGCGATGCCACCGGCCAGTTCGGCGGCGGGGATCACCTGCGAGGCGGGCAGCAGCGAGCCGTCGGGCTGGCGCATGCGCAGCAGCACCTGGTACTGCGCCTGCTCGCTGCCGGCGACGGCCACGATGGGCTGGTAGGCCAGCTCGAACTGCCCGTCCTCCAGCGAGATGCGCGGGGCATCGTCGTCGATCTCGGCCGGGACGTACTCGGCCACGCTGTCGGGCTTCAGCCGGGCCTGCAGCACCGCACGCTCGATCGCCTCCAGCGCACTGCCGGCGTCGGCGAAACCCAGCGACAGCGCGGTATAGCCCACCGAACTGCGCAGCTTGAGCACTTCGTTGGCGCGGGTCTGGAAATCATGGCTGCCCAGCCCGTCGCGCAACTGCTGGGCCAGTGCCGGCAGCGTGCTTTCGTCCACGCCGTCGGCCAGCATCAGGAAGCTGTTGTCGTTCAGGCGCGCCACCGGGTGCGGCGATGCGGCGGCGGCCAGCTGGCGGCCCGCCTGGTTCATCAGGTGTTCGAACACCGCGTAGCCGTAGCGCTCGCGCAGGCTCAGCGCGCTGTTGACCTCGAGGAAGAACAGCCCGCCGCGCGACTGCCGCTGCAGCGAGTCGGCCAACTGCTGCAGCACGAAGGTGCGCGTGGGCAGGCCGGTGTCGCTGTTGACCGAGGGGCGCGGGGCCTGCAGCGCCTGGGTGCGCTGGCGCGCGCGCTGGATGCGGTTGGAGACCGCCGCGATCAGGTGGCGTGGCCGGATCGGCTTGTTGAGGAAATCGTCGGCGCCGCTTTCCAGCACCTCGAACTGGCGCTCCGGGTCCGGGTCGCCGGTCAGGAACACGATCGGCAGGTGCAGGTATTCGGGCTGCTGGCGCAGCAGCATGGTCAGCGACATGCCGTCCTTGCCCGGCATGTGCAGGTCCATCAGCACCAGGTCGGGGCGGAAGCGGCGCATCGCGTCCAGCAGGCCGTCCGACTGCATCTGCACCTCGGCCTGCATGCCGGCGCCGTGCAGCACGCTCTGCGCGAACAGCGCCTGCCCGCGGTCGTCCTCGACGATCAGTACGCGGTATGGGGATTCGGGATCGACCGGCTCGGGGGCCTGGGGCGCGGCCGCGGCGGGCGCCTCCGTGGGCGGGGTGGCCGGCGCGGTGTCGACGGGGGGCTGCGGGAGGGAATTCATCGTGGGGGACTCTCCGGCATCGGGGGCCTCTTCCATGTCTTCGGGCGTGGCATCGCCCACCCAGCGGCGCCAATGATGCGCCGGCGGGGTTTCCGCACGCAGGCGCGAGCGCGAGGGCTCATCCTGCGGGCGGGACGTGGAATCGAGGACGGACATCAGGCTTCCCCAAGCTGAGCCCCATTATGCGATCAAGTTCACGGCCGAGGCAGGAGGGCCATGATCCCCGAAGCGCCGGCCCCTGTCACGGGCCGGAGGTCGGGGGTGTCGCCTGCGCCGAGGGCGCCGTCTGTAGCAGGCGCTTCAGTCCGCGCGCGACCTTGCGCCAGACCCACCACACCGCCACGGCGATCAGCAGCGACACCCCGATCACCAGACATAACGCAATCCAGGGGTGCGCAAAGGCCAACGCCAGCCCGCCGACCACCACGGCATCCTCGGTGACCGAGGCGGCCCAGTTGCTGACCGGCTCGGGCGAGGTGTTCATCAGCGCACGCGATCCGCTTTTCAGTACATGGCTGGTCAGGGCGATGCCGGCCCCCGCGGCCAGCGCGCCGCCGCTCAGCTGTCCGTCGGGCGACAGCGTGGCCGCGGCGAGGAAGGCGCCCGCCGGCACGCGGGCCAGGGTCTGCAGCAGGTCCCAGCCCGAATCCACGCCCGGGATCTTGTCGGCGAAGAACTCGGCCAGGGCCAGCGCACCGGAGGTGCCCAGCACCCACCAGGACTGGGTGGCCTGCAGCGCGGGCGGCAGGTCCAGCCAGCCGAGGGCGCCGGCCAGGCCCACGCCGAACACGGTGAGATAGACGCGGATCCCGGCCATCCATGCCAACAGGATCCCAATTACGAAAAGATGCGCTTCGGACATCCCGGCCACTCCCGTTAGACTCGTGGGCTCGCGCCACTGCGGCGAGTATAGGGGTCCCGTCTGGCTGCCGGCTGAGCATCGCCCGCCGCCCGTCCGTCATGTCCGCACCTGTTCCTTCCCGCTTCCGGATCGTGCCTCGCGACGTGGCCGTGCGCCGCCGCGGCACGTCGCTGTTGCTGGGCCTGGCCTGGCTCGCCAGCCTGGGCGCGGTCTGGTTCGTCGCCAGCCATACCGCGGCCCCGCGCCTGGCGCAGGCCGATGCGGCGCGGGTGCGCGCGGAGCAGGCGTTGCAGGCGGCTCAGGCCGAGGCGCGCACGCTGCGCCAGCGCGAATCCACCCTGGCCCGTTCCGACCAGATCAGCCGCGCCGCCAACGCCGAGGTCCAGGATGCGCTGGCCGAGCGCGACGAGGAAATCGCCGCACTGCGCGCCGACGTGGCCTTCTACGAGCGCCTGGTGGGATCGACCAGCCAGCGCAAGGGGCTCAGCGTGCATGTGGCCGAGTTCGCTCCGGAAGCCGGCGGCACCTGGCGTTACCAGATCATGCTGACGCAGACGCTCAACCGCGGCGCGATCAGCCAGGGACAGATGCGTTTCAGCGTCGAGGGCGTGCGCGACGGCAAGCTCGCCGCCGTGCAGTGGGACGAACTGCACCAGCAGCGCGGCGCGCCCGGGCAGACCTATTCCTTCCGTTATTTCCAGCAGTTGGACGGCAACGTGATGCTGCCGCACGGGTTCACGCCGCAACGCGTCAAGGTGACGCTGAACGGCGAGGACGCGGCGGTGGAGCAGGCCTTCGACTGGAAAACCGCCACAGCCGCAGGAGGCAAGTGAGATGTTCAAGCCCAAGCCCATCCGTCCCGACGTGGGCGCCATCGACACCCTGATCGGTCCCCAGGTCACCATCCGCGGCGACGTGATGTTCAGTGGTGGCCTGTACGTGGAAGGGCACATCCAGGGCAAGGTGATCGCCGAAGCCGGGGAACGCGCCGTGCTGACCCTGGCCGAGCAGGGCAGCATCGAGGGCGAGGTGCAGGCGCCGGTGGTGGTGATCAACGGTCGCCTGACCGGCGACGTGCACGCGCACGAGCGCATCGAACTGGCGGGCAAGGCCCGCGTGCAGGGCAACCTGCACTACAAGGTGGTGGAGATGAGCGCCGGTGCGCAGCTGACCGGGCGCCTGGTGCATGCCGATGCCGTGCCCGCCCCGGGGCACGAGGGCGCGGTCCCGCCGGAGGCCTGGGCGGCCGCCGACGCCTGACCGGGCATTCAGAGCCCGCTGGGACCGGCCGCGCTATCCTGCGGCCATGAATGCCAGGCCCGCTCCGCCGACCGTGCCACCGCCCCGTTTCCGCAGGGGGCCGGTGATCGCCGGCATCCTGCTGGCCATTGCCCTGGTGCTGGGCGGCTGGGCCCTGTGGCGCGGGCTGGCGGGCGGCGCGGGCGATGAGGCCACGCCCGCGCAGGTGCGTGCGCAGCAGCGCCGGATCGAATCGCTGGAGCAGCAGGTGGCCACCCTGTCGCGCTCGGACCAGATCAGCCGCGACGCCAACCGCGACCTGCAGGCCACGCTGGCCGAGCGAGACGAGGAAATCGCGGGCCTGCGCGCCGATGTGGCGTTCTACGAGCGCTTCGTCGGCGCCACCGCCCAGCGACGCGGTCTGGCCGTGCATGAGTTGACCCTGCAGCCGCAGGACGAACAGGCCTGGCATTTCACCGCCACGCTCACCCAGAACCTCAATCGCGGCGCTGTGAACGCCGGCCGCCTGCTGGTGTCGGTGGAAGGCACCGAGGCCGGCAAGCTGCGCCGCCTGGCCTGGTCCGACCTGCGCCAGCAGCCCAATGCGCCGGGCGTGCCGTACTCGTTCAAGTACTTCCAGCAGGTCGAAGGCGACCTGCTGCTGCCGCCTGGCTTCAAGCCGGTCCGCGTGATCGCGCGCGTCGTACCGCAGAGCGGCGCCGCCGTGGAACAGTCGTTCCCGTGGGCGCAGGCCGCGGCGAAGGAAGGCGCGGGCCAAGGGGCCGACACGCACTGAGCTTGAACTGACTTCCGCCAGCCCCCATCCTTCCGCCATGACCACCGTCGTCTCACTGCCCTCCGCGCCCGCCGCGCCCGACTACCAGTCGATCGACCGGCCGCTGAACTTCACGCCCGCCGCGGCGGCGAAGGTGCGCGAACTGATCCGCGAAGAAGGCAGCGACAGCCTGGCGCTGCGCGTCTACATCCAGGGCGGCGGCTGTTCGGGCTTCCAGTACGGGTTCGAGTTCGACGAGAACCGCGCCGAGGACGATGTGGCCGTCGATACCGATGGCGTCTCGCTACTGGTGGACCCGCTGAGCCTGCAGTACCTGATGGGCGCGGAAGTGGACTACAGCGAAAGCCTGCAGGGCGCGCAGTTCGTGATCCGCAACCCGAACGCCAAGACCACCTGCGGCTGCGGCAGCAGTTTCAGCATGTGACCCCCGGCCTGCCGCGTTCCGTGACAGGTCCGACCGCTCCTCCCGTTCCGTTGGCCGGCTTCGCCTTTGCGGGCGATACGCTGGACCGCGCCGATGCGCTGCGTGACGATGCTGAGGCGTTGGCGCGCCTGTGGCCGTCCGCGCGCGTGATGCTGCTCGACGAGGAGGGGCGTGCGCTGGCGGACGGGGCGGGCATGTTGTCCGCGATGTCGGGCGCGACGCTGGGCGGCGGCCCGGGCGCCAGCCTGTTCCTCGGCCTGAAGGACGGGGAGGCCTGGTTCGCCGCCGACGCGCGGCGCCATCCGGTGGATGCGCCTTCCAGGATCGACCTGCGCCGCGCGGCGGCGGCATGGCCCGCCTTCGATGCCGGCGTGTTCGCCATGGCGCGCGCGCTGCTGCACTGGCAGTCCGCCACGCGCTTCTGCAGCGCCTGCGGCGGGGCCATCACGTTCCGGCGCGCGGGCTACATCGCCCATTGCACGCACTGCGGCAAGGACCACTATCCCCGCGTGGATCCGGCCGTGATCGTCGCCGTCAGCGATGGTGAGCGCCTGCTGCTGGGCCGCCAGGCGGCATGGCCGCCCAGGCGCTACTCGGTGGTCGCCGGTTTCGTCGAGCCCGGCGAGACGCTGGAGCAGACCGTGGCGCGCGAGGTGCTGGAAGAGACCCAGGTGCGCGTGCGGCATTGCCGCTATCTCGGTTCGCAACCCTGGCCGTTCCCCGGCGCGCTGATGCTCGGCTTCAGCGCGGTCGCCGAGCCCGACCCGCCGCAGGTCGATGGCGAGCTGGAGGACGCGCGCTGGTTCACCTTCGAGGAGATCGACGCGGCGCTGGCCCGAGACGGCAACGACGACGGGGCCGGCCTGCTGCTGTCGCCTTCCATCTCCATCGCGCGCGCCCTCATCGAACATTGGCATGCCGGCATGCGGACGCGCGGCGTGGATGCGCCGACGCTCGCCGAGACCGGGCATTAACGGGCGGCGGGACTAGAATCCCCCTGCCGGAGGAACCGCATGTCGATCACGCTTGTCGCTGTCGTGCTCGCGCTGGTGCTGGGCCACGTCGCCCCGTCGCTGGTCGCGGCGTTCCGCCAGTACGGCTGGTACGACGCGTGGCTGCGCTGGTGGGGCGAGGGCGCGCGCGACGGTGCCGGATTCTGGAGCGGCCGTTACGGCATCGCGCTGGCGCTGGCGCCGGTGCTGCTGGTGGTCGCGCTGCTGCAATGGCTGCTGGACGGGCCGCTGTACGGGCTGCCGGGCCTGCTGTTCGATGTGGTGGTGCTGGTGTATGCCTGGGGTCCGCGCGATCTCGACGTGGATGTGGAAGCGATCATCGACGCGCACGATGCGCCCACGCGGCGCGCCGCCATCGCGCGGCTGGGCCTGACCGGCGAAGCGGCGGCGCTGGACGGTCCGGCGCTGGTCGAAGCGGTGTTCGCCAATGCCTTGCGCCGCTGGTTCGGGGTGCTGTTCTGGTTCCTGCTGCTGGGTCCGGTGGGGGCCCTGCTCTATCGCCTGTCCGCGCTGGCTGTCGACGGCGAGTCGGCGACCGGACTGCCGGAACAGACCCGCGTGGGCGCACGCGCACTGGTCACTGCGCTGGACTGGCCCGTGGCCCAGCTGATGACGCTGGCGATGGCGCTGGTGGGCAACTTCGACACCGTGTTCTCGGCCTGGCGCGAAGCGGGCGGCACGCGGTTCCGTCTGGATACCGGCTTTCTGGGAAGCGCCGCACGCGCCAGCGTACGCGGCGAGCTGGCGGAAGAAGCCGAGGAATACGCCGAGGAGGGGATGGTGCAGGCCATGCGCGAACTGCCCGAACTGCGCGACGCGATGAGCCTGGTGTGGCGCATCCTGCTGCTGTGGCTGGCGGTGCTGGCGGTGTTCGTGATCGGCGGCTGGGTCGGCTGATCCGGGGTATGAAAAAGCCCGCCGGAGCGGGCCTTTCCATCGCAGGCTGTGCTGCCCGGTTACTGCGAGAGCGCCGCCATGCCGCCCATCGCGAAGATGAAGATGATGTAGAGCACGACCAGGGACACGCCGGCGATCGCCGACCACATGGCCCACTTCTTCGCCTTGTCGGAGGCTTCCTGCGCGCCCGCGACGTCGCCGGCGGCCAGCTTGCCGTTGACCTGCGCGGCGAACACGATCGAGACGATGCCCAGCGGTAGGCAGCAGAACAGCGTGGACAGGATCGCCCACACAAGATTGTTGGGCACGTAGGACGAGGTGGTGTTCAAGCGAAGGTTCTCCGGGTGGATGGAGTGGAAGGAAGAGGGGGGGCGCCGCGCGCTGCTCAGCCCGGGGCCAGCATCGAGAAGGGGAACCAGGGCAGGTTGCGCGCGATCCAGTACGCCGGCAGCAGGATCAGCCAGAACCGCGGTGCCAGCAGGATGCGCATCACGGGCTCCAGCGTGCGCGGGCGCCAGCCCTGTCCGTGCGCGATCATCATGGGGATGGCCGGCAGCAGCAGCATGGCGAGCGGATTCATCGCGAACGCGCGCGCCAGATCGCCATGGACCAGCGCATGCAGCGCGCGGGTCAGCCCGCAGCCGACGCAGAAATAGCCGGTCAGCGCGCGGAACATGCAGCCGGGGAACGGGCTGTGGGCCGCGTTCGGATCGAATTCCCGCAACAGCCAGACGCCGACGGCGGCCGCAAGGGCCGCCGCCGTCAGTGCCAGATAGTGCGGAGTGCGCAGTGCGATCACTGCGACTGCTGGATCTGTTCCATCATCATCATGTACTGCTCCATGCCGCCGGTGGCGAACATGGCGATGTTGATCAGCAGGCCGATGATGGCGAACGCCGTGGCGACCCAGCACCAGGTCTTGGCATTGGCCGACGCGCGCTGCGCGCCTTCCAGGTCGCCCTGGTTGAGCTTGCTGTTGACCTGCGTGGAGAACACGATGGCGACGATGCCGATCAGGCCGAGCGGACAGCACAGGCAGGTGGCCAGCACCGTGGACACGATGGCCCACGCCAGGTGATTGGGCACGTTGCCCGGTGCGGTGGTCGGAGGCATGGGAGGTACGGCGCTCATGCAGGCGTTCCTTGTAAGGAGTGGAGAGATCGTGCGAGCCGGCTTACACGCCGCTCAGGCCGCCCAATAGTGCCAGACCGCCGAATAAAAAGAACCACAGCGCGATCAGGATGGGGGCGATCAGCGCCGAGGCGATGGCCCAGTTCAACGCCTTGCGCGAGGCCTCCTGTGCGCCGGCCAGATCGCCTGCGGCGCGCTTGCCATCCACCTGCGCGGCGAACACGATGGAGACGATGCCCAGCGGAAGGCAGCAGAACAGCGTGCTGAGGATGGCCCACACCAGATGGTTGGGAACGTAGGGGCCTGGCGTGACGGGCGGGACTGCGCTCATGACGGTTCTCTTGCGGCGGGAAGACGGACGGGGACGTCCACCGCAGGCGGCAGGCACGTGTTGCGAACGAGGATCCCCGCGGACAGCCTAGCCGGGATGGCGGCCGGGTGGAAGCATCAGGCCGCGTCGCCGCGCAGCGCACGCACGCGGGCCTCCAGCACATCGGCGGTGGCCGTCGCGCCGTCCATCGGCTCGCCCGCCATCACCTCCACGTGTGCACGGAAGCGGCGCGGCACGCGCATGCGGCCCAGGCGCGTATCGCGCCGGCTCCACATGCTGGTCCACATCCCCTTGAGAGCCATCGGCACCACCGGCACCGGGCGGCGTTCCAGGATCTTCTCCACGCCGGACTTGAACGCGGCGATCTCGCCGTCCTTCGTCAGCGCGCCTTCGGGGAAGATGCCCACGATCTCGCCCGCCGCCAGCGCCGCGTCGATCTCCTCGAACGCGCGGCGCATCAGCGCCGGATCCTCCTTCGCGCCGGCGATGGGAATCGCCTTGGCGGTGCGGAAGATCCAGCTCATCACCGGGATGTTGAAGATCCTGTAGTACATGACGAATCGCACCGGACGCGGGATGGTGGCGGCCAGGATCAGCGCGTCCATGTAGCTGACGTGGTTGCACACGATCAGCGCCGGGCCCTCGTCCGGTACGTTCTTCTCGATGCCGTGCAGGCGCAGCCGGTACAGCGTGCGCACCAGCAGCCAGCTGAGGAAGCGCATCAGGAACTCGGGCACGATCGTGAAGATCCAGATCGCCACCACAGCGTTGGCGATCGCCAGCGCCAGGAACATCTGCGGGCTGCTCCAGCCCAGCCCGCGCTGCAGGGCCAGGCCGGCCAGCGCGGCCAGCACGATGAAGCCCGAGTTCTGGATGTTCAGCGCGGCGAACACACGCGCCATCTGCGAGGGGTGCGTGCGGCTCTGGATCAACGCGAACAGCGGCACCACGAAGATGCCGGTGAACAGGCCGATCCCCAGCAGATCCACGATGAGGCGCGCGCTGCCGGGCTGGCGCAGGAACTGCGCCAGGTCCAGCCCGTCCGCGGGCGCCAGGCCGGGTCGCGCGAAGTAAAGGTCCAGCAGAAACGCGCTCATGCCGAACGCGCCCACCGGCACCAGACCGATCTCGACCGTGCGGCCGGACAGCTTTTCGCACAGCAGCGAACCCACGCCGGTGCCGATGGAGAACAGTGCCAGCGCGAACACGTACAGCGTGGCCGAATCGGCCGGCCCGCCCAGGTGGAGCTGTGCGTAGGTCGGCAGCTGCGAGGTCAGCAGGGTGCCGAAGAACCAGAACCACGACACGCCCAGGATTGCGTTGCGCACGGCCAGTTGCTGCTTGGCCATGCGCAGCACGGCCAGCGACTCGGGGATCGGATTCCAGTGCACCTTCAGGTCGGGCGCGCCCGCGTCCATGCGCGGGATCATCCGCGACAGCACGTTGCCCAGCACCGCGAGCAGCACGATGGCAATGGCGGCGGCCTGCGGGCCATGCGCGCCGGCCACCTGGAAGATCATGCCGCCGGCGATCATGCCGCACAGGATCGAAATGGAGGTGCCCATCTCGACCAGGCCGTTGCCGCCGGTCAGTTCCTCCGGCTTGAGGATCGCCGGCAGCACCGAATATTTCACCGGCCCGAACAGCGTGGACTGCACGCCGGTGCAGAACAGCGCCACCAGCAACACAGGCAGGTTCTGCAGCAGGAAGCCCACGGCCGCCAGCGACATGATCACGATCTCCATGGTGGTGGTGATCACGATCAGCCGCTGCTTCTCCAGCTTCTCGGCGATCTGGCCGGCGATGGCGGAGAACAGGAAGTACGGCAGGATGAAGATGGCGGGCGCCACGATGGCGTACAGCGCGCGGTCCTCGGTGCTCGCGCCCAGGAAGATCAGCAGGCCGATGATGGCTTGCCGGTACACGTTGTCGTTGAAGGCGCCCAGGGCCTGGACGGTGAAGTAAGGCAGGAACCGCCGTTGTGTCAGCAGCGAGAACTGGCTGTAGCCGGACATGCGCCCTCCGTGGGTTGCGCGCAGCCTAGCAAATCGCGGTGACGCTGCCAGCCGGCGCGCCCGACAGTGTTCCGTTTGCGGCGTTGATGCCGCCCGGTGGCGGGCGGATAGTGGCGCCCCCCACGTCTTGATGTCCCTGCCATGAGCCTGCTGTTCTCGCCGCTCGATCTCGGGCCGCTGCGCCTGTCCAACCGCATCGTCATCGCGCCGATGTGCCAGTACTCCGCGGAGGAGGGGCGGGCCACCGACTGGCACGCCTTCCACTGGCCCAATCTCGCCCAGTCCGGCGCCGGGCTGACGATCGTCGAGGCCACCGCGGTGTTGCCGGAGGGCCGCATCAGCTGGGCGGATCTGGGCCTGTGGGACGACGCCACCGAGGCCGCGTTCGCCCGCGCGCTGGCGGCGACGCGCCGCTATTCGACGATGCCGCTGGGCGTGCAGCTGGCGCACGCGGGGCGCAAGGCGTCCTCGCATCGTCCGTGGGAACACGGCGGCACGCAGATCGCGCCGGAAGCGCCGCATGGCTGGCAGACGGTGTCGGTATCGCCGCTTCCCTACAGCGCAGGCCAGCATCCGCCGCTCGCGCTGGACCAGGCCGGTATCGACGCCGTCATCGCCGCCTTCGCCGCGAGCGCGCGCCGCGCGGCACGCCTGGGCCTGGACCTGATCGAGATCCATGCCGCGCACGGCTATCTGCTGCACCAGTTCCTGTCGCCGTTGAGCAACCAGCGCGACGACGCCTACGGCGGTTCGCTGGAGAACCGCATGCGCCTGCTGCTGCAGGTGTTCGATGCGGTGAAGGCCGCGGTGCCCGCCTCGATGGCGGTCGGCGTGCGCATCTCCGCCACCGACTGGGTCGACGGCGGCTGGGATCTGGCGCAGAGCCTCGTGCTGGCGAAGGCGCTGGAGGTGCGCGGCAGCCACTTCATCCACGTGTCCAGCGGCGGCCTGCATCCCGCGCAGAAGATCGAACTGGCGCCCGGCTACCAGGTGCCGTTCGCCGAGGCGATCAAGCGCGAGGTGGATACGCCGGTGATCGCCGTCGGCCTGATCACTACGCCGCAGCAGGCGGAAGGCATCCTGCAGCAGTCGCAGGCCGATGCGATCGGCATCGCCCGCGGCATCCTCTACGACCCGCGCTGGCCATGGCATGCCGCGGCCGCGCTGGGCGAGCGGATCGCCATCGCGCCGCAGTACCTGCGCAGCGCGCCGCGCGAGCACGCGGCGAGCTTCGTGCAGGCCCAGTAAGGTTCAGGCGCCCGCGCGTTCGCGCGCGATCGCGCGCCAGCCGATGTCGGTGCGGTGGAACTCATTCGTCCACCGCACCTGCGCGACGCCCGCGTACGCATTGCGCTGCGCATCGGAGACCGATTCGCCCAGCGCGGCCACGCACAGCACGCGCCCGCCGGCGCTGACGACGCGGCCCTCCGCATCCAGTGCCGTGCCGGCATGGAAGACCTTGGCCGTCGTCGGCACGTCATCCAGCCCGACGATCACGTCGCCGGTGCGCGGCGTGTCCGGGTACGGCGCGGCGGCCATCACCACGCCCAGCGACGGGCGCGGGTCCCACTGCGCCTGGATCGTGTCGAGCCTGCCGTCGATCGCCGCCTCCACCAGATCCACCAGGTCGGACTGCAGGCGCAGCATCACCGGCTGCGTTTCCGGATCGCCGAAGCGCACGTTGAACTCGATGACCTTCGGCGCACCGCGGGCATCGATCATCAGGCCGGCATACAGGAAGCCGGTGAATGGCACGCCGTCGGCGATCATGCCCTGCACGGTGGGGTTCACCACCTCGCGCATCACGCGGGCGTGCACCTCGGGCGTCACCACCGGCGCGGGCGAGTAAGCGCCCATGCCGCCGGTGTTGGGGCCGGTGTCGCCGTCGCCGACGCGCTTGTGGTCCTGGCTGGTGGCCATCGGCAGCGCGGTGGCGCCATCGACCATGCTGATGAAGCTCGCTTCCTCGCCTTCGAGGAACTCCTCGATCACCACGCGCGCGCCGGCATCGCCGAAGGCGTTGCCCGACAGCATGTCGCGCACGGCGGCCTCGGCTTCGCCCAGCGTCATCGCCACGATCACGCCCTTGCCCGCCGCCAGGCCATCGGCCTTCACGACGATCGGCGCGCCTTTCTCGCGGATGTAGGCCAGCGCCGCGTCGACCTCGGTATGCACGGCATAGAAGGCGGTGGGAATACCATGGCGTGCCAGGAAGTCCTTGGCGAAGGCCTTGCTGCCCTCCAGCTGCGCGGCAGCGGCGGTGGGGCCGAAGATGCGCTGGCCCGCCAGGCGGAAACAGTCCACCACGCCGGCCACCAGCGGCACTTCCGGACCGACCACGGTCAGGCCCACGCCCTCATCCTGCGCCAGCGCCAGCAAGCCCTCGATATCAGTGACCTTGATCGCGACGTTGCGGCATTTCGTCTCCGTCGCCGTGCCCGCATTGCCGGGCGCGACGATCACCTCGTCCACGCGCGGCGACTGCGCCAGTTTCCATGCCAGGGCGTGTTCGCGACCGCCGGAACCGATGACCAGGACTTTCAAGGGGCATTCCTCATGCAGGGATGGCGCGATCACGCCGGCGGCGCCGGGCACTCGCTTACGGGAAGTTCGGTTTCGAAGAACAGCGTGTCGTGGCGGTCGACGAAGCGTCGCACCAGCACCGCGTCGGTGCCCCGCAGCGGCTGGATGGCCGGCAGTTCGCACAGCGATGCCATCTGCTGCTGCTCGCTCTGACGCAGGGCGTCGAATCCAGGCGCTTGGCGGGTCTTGTCCGCACTGCCCGTGGGGCTGCGGACCAGCAGCACCAGACGGTTGCCTTCGACCGACACCGATTCGGTCACCAGATCCTCGAAGTAGGGCGCGGGCAGGGTGCGTGCAAGGGTGTCGCGTGCCTGCTGCAGGGCGCGCCGCGTGTCCTGACAGCCGGTCATTGCGGACAGGCTGGCCAGCAGCACCAGCAGGGCGGGATACCGTCGCTTCGTCATGGGCATGCGTGCTCCGGCAAGGATCGGACGATAGTGAATGCGTCGTGGCAGGCGACCGCCGCGTCGGTGGCGCGACGGATCGCGTCATGGTCGTTGCGGGTCTCGGCGCGGATCCGCATGGCGGTCGGTCAGTGGCGGAAGTGGCGCACGCCGGTGAACACCATGGCGATGCCGTGTTCGTCGGCGGCGGCGATCACTTCGCTGTCGCGCATGGAGCCGCCCGGCTGGATGACGGCCTTGATGCCGGCCGCGGCGGCGGCATCGATGCCGTCGCGGAACGGGAAGAACGCGTCGCTGGCCATCACCGAGCCTTCCACCACCAGGTTCGCGTCGGCGGCCTTGATGCCGGCGATGCGCGCCGAGTACACGCGGCTCATCTGGCCTGCGCCGACGCCGATGGTACGGTGGTCCTTCGCGTAGACGATGGCGTTGGACTTCACGAACTTGGCCACCTTCCATGCGAACAGCAAGTCGTCGAACTGCGCCTGCGTCGGCGCGAGCTTGGTCACCACCTTCAGTTCGTCGCGCGTCACCACGCGGTCGTCGGCGGTCTGCATCAGCATGCCCGAGCCCACGCGCTTGGTGTCGATGAAGCCGCGCGAGGCCGGGGCGAGCGGGATGCGCAGCACGCGCACGTTGGCCTTCTTGGCGGCGTAATCGAGCGCGGCCGGTTCGTAATCCGGCGCGATCAGCACCTCGACGAACTGACGGTCCAGGACGACCTTCGCCGTGGCCGCGTCCAGCGTGCGGTTGAAGGCGATGATGCCGCCGAAGGCGCTGGTCGGGTCGGTGGCGTAGGCCAGTTCGTAAGCGTCGCCGCAGGCCACGCCGACGGCCACGCCGCAGGGATTGGCGTGCTTGACGATCACGCAGGCCGGCGCATCGAACTGGCGCACGCATTCCCAGGCCGCATCGCTGTCGGCGATGTTGTTGTAGCTCAGCTCCTTCCCCTGCAGCTGGGTGAACGTGGCCAGCGATCCTGGCGCGGGATACAGGTCGCGGTAGAACGCGGCCTGCTGATGCGGGTTTTCGCCGTAGCGCAGGTCCATCACCTTGACGAAGTTGCCGTTGGCCTGCGCGGCGAACGCGGCGCGCGCCGGTACGTCGCCCGAGGGGTCGGTGACGGAGGACAGATAGGTGCTGATCGCCGCGTCGTATTGGGCCACGCGGTTGAACGCGGCCACCGACAGCGCGAAACGCGTGGCCGCCGTCAGCGCGCCGCCGTTCGCGTCGAGCTGGGCCACCAGGTCCGCGTACTGCGAGGGATCGGTGGCCACCGCCACGCGCGCGAAATTCTTCGCGGCCGAGCGCAGCATCGCCGGCCCGCCGATGTCGATGTTCTCCACCGCATCGGCCAGGGTGCAGCCGGCCTTGGCCGTGACGGCTTCGAACGGATACAGGTTCAGCACCAGCAGGTCGATCGCGCCGATGCCATGCTCGGCCATGACCGCATCGTCCACGCCGGCGCGGCCCAGAAGGCCCCCGTGCACCTTCGGGTGCAGCGTCTTGACGCGCCCGTCCATCATTTCCGGGAATCCCGTGACCTCGGCGACATCGCGCACGGCCAGGCCGGCGTCACGCAATGTCTTGGCGGTACCGCCCGTGGACAGCAGTTCCACGCCATGGCGCGCCAGCGCGTGGGCCAGGTCGAGCAGGCCGGTCTTGTCGGAAACGGACAGCAGCGCCCGTCGCACGGGCAGGAGATCGAGGGTCATGAGCGGGGTGGTGCGGAGCGGGGCGCGGATTATAACGCGCCGCAGCAACCGGTCCCGGGGACCTTCAGGCCAGCCCGTAGTCCTTGAGCTTCTTGCGCAGCGTGGCGCGGTGGATGCCCAGCATGGCCGCGGCGCGGCTCTGGTTGCCGTCGCAGTGGTTCAGCACTTCCACGAACAGCGGGATCTCCATCTCGCGCAACACGATCTCGTAGACGTCATCGGCTTCGCAGCCGTCGAGATCGCGCAGGTAGCGTCGCACCGACTGGGCGACATGCTCGCGCAGCGGTGGACGCGCAGTGGCGCGTGGCGTGTCCTGGCGGGTGGAGGCAGCGTTCAATCGGATCCCCTGGCGCAACAGAAGCAGATGTCCGCCATGTGCTTGTGGGTATGCGGCGGGGGGAGGAGTCTAGCGCCTGATCGCGGTGCGCGCATCCGCTTTTTGATGAATCGGGGGCCTTAACGGAAGTCGAAGGAGAACGCGACGACGTTCGCGCTGGGTTCGCGGATGCGCACCGCCATCTGCGCGCTCTGCCCCGGGCCGATCGGGACCGGCCGCTCGTCGCGCGGCAGGTAATCGTCCGGTTGCAGCGCACGTGCGCCCAGCGTGCGGCCATCGGCGTCCTTGAGCGTCAGCAGGATCACCGGCCAGGCCTGCGCCCAGCGTGCATCGTTGCGGAACGTGGCCTGCGCCTGCAGCGTGCCGGGCTGGCCCAGGATCGGGCGCACGTCGCGACTGAGCATGGTGAAGGCGGTCGGTTCGCGCCAGGTGGGCACATCGCAGCGGAACGCACCGCACAGCGCCATCACCAGGGGGCGCCAGGTCGCCTGCGTCGCCAGTCGCGCACGGTCGGCCAGCACGATCTGCACGCACAGCAACACGGTCAGCGCGATGACCGCTGCCCATTGCCGGCGTGCCTTTCGCGTCTGCACCGACGTGGTGCGCGCAGCGTGCAGGAAGCGGGGGGCGGTGGTCCTGCGCGCAGGACCGGGCGCCGGCTGAGGCGTGATGTCCGCCGTCGCGGCCGGATGTGCACCGGCACGCACGCTGTCCTCGCCTGACGTGGTGTCGTCGACCTGCGGCACTGCTTCCGGGATATCCCTCGGCGCGACGTCCGCATCCGCGGGCGGTGGGTCCGCCGCGCCGGATGCGTCCTCCTGTCGCGGCGGCGGGCTGGTTGCCACCGGGTGGAGGAAGACCGCCAGACTGGGCGATCGGCCACCGGCGGGGGCGTCGGCGGTCAGGGTGGCGCCACAGTGCGGGCACGGCGCGGGCGATGCATCGTGCTGGGGTTCCGGATCGACAGGGCGTTGGCACTGCGGGCAGGAGATCGGCATGGGCCTATTCAACCATGCGCGCGCAGGGGCGTGTTGCGACGCTGGGCGTGGCCCGCCCGCACCTCAGCGACGGACGCCGTCGATGCGCATCCAGTCGCCCTCGCGAGCGGCGGAGAGTTCATCGAACCAGGGCGCATAGCGCACGAGCAATTCGTCTTCCTGTCCCTTCAGGATGCCGGACAGGGCAATGCGGCCGCCGGGCGCGACGCGTGCGGCAAGCCGTTCCGCCAATGCATCGAGGGCCGAGGCCAGGATGTTCGCCACCACCACCGGATAGGTCGTTACCGGTTCGTCGTCGGGCAGATACACGCTGAAATCCGCGTCCACCGCGTTGCGCTGCGCGTTGTCCGCGCTGGCCAGCAAGGCCTGCGGGTCGTTGTCCACGCCCACCGCCTTGGCTGCGCCCAGCTTGAGTGCGGCCAGCGCCAGGATGCCGGAGCCGCAGCCGAAATCCAGTACGTGCCGGCCCTGCAGCAGGCCATCGGCGGCCAGTGCATCCAGCCAGCGCAGGCACAGCGCGGTGGTCGGATGCGTGCCGGAACCGAATGCCAGTCCGGGGTCCAGCCGCACGATGGCCGCATCGTCGCCGGCATCGGAGGGCACGTCGTGATTCCACGGCACGATGAAAGTACGCGCACCGAAGCGCATGGGCTGGAACTGATCCAGCCATGCGCGTTCCCAATCCTCGTCCTCGACCTTGCGGAAACCGACCTGCGTCCAGTCCAGGCCCGGGTCGAAGGCCTCCAGCGCGGCGAGCAGGGTCAAGGCATCGGCGTCGGCGTCGAACAGGGCGGTCAGTACCAGCGCTTTCCACAGCGGCGTCTCACCCACGCCCGGCTCCAGGATGGCGCGCTCGTTGCCGGTGTCGGCATCGGCATCCAGCAGCGTGACCGACAGCGCACCGACATCCTCCAGGGCGGTCTCGTAGCGCGGCTGCTCGACTTCGGTGCAGCGCAGGGAGAGTTCCAGATAGGGCATGCGGGGTACGAAAGACGTGGACAGGCGGCGATTGTCTCATGCGCCTTCCGCACCCGGGGCGACGAAAGGCGGGATGGGGCGCGCAGGCGTGCGCGCGGCGCGTTGAAAGGCCTGGACCCTGCCGGGATAATGGCTTTGTGCCCCGGAAGCTGCTGATGCCGATGATGCTGGTGGGCCTGCTGGGCGCGCTGGCGTGGATGCCGCTGCGCCAGGCGGGCCCGTTGCCGTCGGCATTCTCCACCGCGCCCGCTGCCGCGGCCGATAGCGGGGTTGCCGCCGATGCGCCGCCTGTCGCCGAGGTGAGGCGGCGTCCTCTCGCCCTGCGCGCGACGCCTGCGCTGTCCCCGCTGAGGCGCGCGTTCGAAGAAAGCGCCGACCTGTTCGCCTACTCGCGCGAGCTGATGGTGCTGGCTTCGGCCGGCGATGCCGATGCCATGTGGCTGCTCAGCCTGGTGCACGACTATTGTGCCGGCTATGCGGCAGATCCGGCCGGCTACGCGCAGGACACGCGCGTGATCCAGCGTCTCGGTCTGTCCGGCGGTGCGGCCATGCTGTCCGCGCGCCAGCGCGTGCAGCAGCGCTGCGCACGTTTCGTGCCGCAGGATGGTTTCTCGTTGCCGATGATCGTCCACCAGCGTACGCAGGCGGCGCGCGCGGGCAGCCTGGCCGCCGAGGCCGCGCTGCTGGCGATGCAGCATCCGCTGGAAGACGGCGACGACTACCGCCGCGACCTGGTGCAGCGGGTGCTCGATTCCGGCGATCCGTTCGCCTTCGTCGCCATCGCGCCCGCGATGGGCAGCGCGGGCGGTGCGTATCGCGACACGCTGGGCGAAGTCTCCGGCAGCGAGTTGAGCGAGATCGCGTGGCGCATTGCCTCGTGCAGGCTGGGCATGGACTGCAGCCCGGATGGATCGATGATGACGAACTATTGCGTCAACGGGGGCATCTGCTCGCAGGACGCATCGCATGATTTCAGCAGCTTCGCACGGGACGCCGGCATTCCCCGCCAGGGCGAGGACAACGTGGAAGAGATGGTGGGGACCTTGCTGTCCCGCACGGGAGTCGAAGGATGAAATACAAGCGCACGCGACCGGGGAGCAATCTGCTGGTCTGGAGCCTGGTGGCGGTGGCCTACGCGGCTGCGGCGGCCACCCTCGTCATCGAAACGCGGGACCCCGAGTACCGCGATCTGTCGCGGATCGGGCACATGACGGTCCACGCCCCGGAAGACGCCCGCCGCCTGGGGGCCGCGCAGGTCGCCGCGCTGTACCGCGCGCGCAGCGGCACGCCGTTCTCCACGCTCTCGCCCGGCAGCACCATCAAGGTGGTATGGCCCGACGGTTCGGCCGAGACGGTGCGCATCACCGACCCGTCTTCGCCGCTGGGCGTGGAGCCGGTGCCGGGCACCCAGCAGGCGCCGCAATAGCGCGCGACGCGCAGCACGCACAGGGCGGGAACACGCAGGGGCCGGGAGGCGCACTCCAGCCCCTTGTCGTTTCCGCCGCGATGGGTCGGTGTCAGCCGCCGATCAAACCCTTCAGCAGGCTGCGCAACGGCTTCTTCTGTTCCTGTGGCTGCGCTTGGCTGTCGTCCTCCATCTCCTGCATCCGCGACAGGTCCATGCCCAGCATCGCGCTGCCCGTGGATTTGGTGCGCACGCGCACGTTCCATTCCGGATTCCACGGTTGCTTGGGGTCCGACGGCCTGGGCGGCCAGGCGATGTGGCTCTCGGGACCGTAGGCGATGATGCTGAGCAGTCCGCCGCCGCCCTCGCGCCCCGCTTCACCGGGGCCGGCGAAGATGCCCTTCGGTATGGCGCACTGGGTGGCGGTGCGGGGCAGCAGTACCTTTTCCTTCGTCCAGCGTTCGATCAGCGAGCCGGTCAGGTAGTCGAAGATGCCCTGTCCTGCATCGGGCACGTCCGCGCTGCTCCACAACACCACGTCCTTGCCCTGGGTGCCGACCGCATGGAGGAAGTACGCCTGTGCGCGATCGACGGGCGCCCAGCGCCACGTCTGTCCGTCGGCGAGTGAACCGGTGCTCTGCAGGTCGATCTTCGGCATGAAGTCGGCGACCTGCTTCAGCTCGAACGCCAGCGATTCGGGTATGCCCGGCCCGGTGATCCGGTGCGCGCCCTGCAGCGATGCGCCATCGGGCACGCGCTTGCCGGACTTCGGATTCGGCCACAGGGCGTAGGCGGGGTCGGCTTCTATGTCGCGATCCGGCGCGTAGCGGCCCTGCATCGACCCGCTCACCTCCACCTTGCCGCCACTGGCGCTGATGCTGATGATCTTCGGCTGCCCCGGGCGCACGGTGCTGCTGCACCCCCAGTAGACCAGCAGGCGGGCCTGGCCCTCGGGCGGTGCGTACTCGCCGCGGCGCTCGGGCGGTGCGGGCGTGCGCACCGGCGGCACCAACGGCAGCGATGCGCCCAGGCGCAACCCGGCGGGAATGCGCTGTTCGGCTTGCTTGCCGGGATGGGGGCGGTTGTACAGCGCGATGTCGAGGTATTGTCCCGTCATCATCGGCATCCGCGTCTGTCCGTAGTGCGCCTGCTGCGCACCGCCACCCGTCATGCGCGAGGCCATGCCGCCGAGCGGGCCGAGGTCGGGCATGCCGGCCATGTGATGGGTGGCCACGTCGATCCAGACCTGCGTGGGCGGACCGGCGGAGGGGGCACTGGCGGCGGGGGCGGCCGCGATGACGGTGGCGAGGGCCAGAAACAGGGGGCGGGGCAGGGGACGCATCGTGCGTTCTCGTCGGGGGTCCGCTTCCTCCAACGCCGGAGCGGTGCCCCGCCGGACACGCGCCCCGCCCAGCTTTCGACACAGGCGGCCCCGCGGCGGACGCGGGGCCGTGGCGTATCAGACCAGCGAGATCGCCTTGTTCTTGCGCTCGGCCAGACGCTTTTCCAGGTAGTGGATGTTCTGGCCGCCGGCCTGGAAGCCCTGGTCGCGCATGATGCGCTGCTGCAGCGGGATGTTGGTCTTGATGCCGTCGATGACCATTTCGCTGAGCGCCACGCGCATGCGCGCGATCGCCGTTTCGCGGTCGGGTCCGTGCACGATCAGCTTGGCGATCATCGAATCGTAGTTCGGCGGCACGCGGTAGCCTTCGTAGATGTGCGTGTCCACGCGCACGCCCGGTCCGCCCGGCGGATGGAAGTGCTGGATCAGGCCCGGGTGCGGCATGAAGGTATCCGGGTCTTCGGCGTTGATGCGGCACTCGATCGCGTGGCCGCGCAGCACGATGTCGGACTGCTTGATGCTCAGCTTGTGGCCGGCCGCGATGCGCAGCTGTTCGCAGACCAGGTCGATGCCGGTGATGCGTTCGGTGACCGGATGCTCCACCTGGATGCGGGTGTTCATCTCGATGAAGTAGAAGCGGCCGTCCTCGAACAGGAACTCGAAGGTGCCCGCACCGCGATAACCGATGCGGATGCACGCTTCCACGCAGACCTTGCCTATCTCGTTGCGCAGCTCCTCGGTGATGCCGGGTGCCGGCGCTTCCTCCACCACCTTCTGGTGGCGGCGCTGCATCGAGCAGTCGCGTTCGCCCAGGTGGATGGCGTTACCCTGGCCGTCGGCCAGCACCTGGATCTCCACGTGGCGCGGATTCTCCAGGAACTTCTCCATGTAGACCTCGCCGTTGCCGAATGCCGCCTTGGCCTCGGACTTGGTGGTCTCGATGGCCGCCTTCAGCGCGCCTTCGACATGCACCACGCGCATGCCGCGGCCACCGCCACCGCCTGCGGCCTTGATGATCACCGGGTAGCCGATCTCGCGCGCGATCTTGGTATTGGCGACGATATCGTCGCCCAGCGGACCACCGCTGCCGGGCACGCACGGCACGCCGGCGGCCTGCATGGCGCGGATCGCCTCCACCTTGTCGCCCATCATGCGGATGGTGTCGGCCTTGGGGCCGATGAAGATGAAGCCGGACTGTTCCACGCGCTCGGCGAAGTCGGCGTTCTCCGACAGGAAGCCGTAGCCGGGATGGATGGCCTGGGCGTCGGTGACCTCGGCCGCGGCGATGATCGCCGGGATGTTGAGGTAGCTGTCCTTGGACGCAGCCGGGCCGATGCAGACCGACTCGTCGGCCATGGCCACGTGCTTGAGGTTGCGGTCGACGGTGGAGTGCACCGCGACCGTGCGGATGCCGAGGGTGTGGCAGGCGCGCAGGATGCGCAGCGCGATCTCACCCCGGTTGGCGATAACGACCTTGTCCAGCATGGTGCGGACCTCAGCCGATCACGAACAGAGGCTGATCGAACTCGATCGGCTGGCCGCTCTCGGCCAGGATCGACAGCACCGTGCCGGACACGTCGGCTTCGATGGGGTTGAACATCTTCATCGCCTCGATGATGGCCAGCGTCTCGCCGGCCTTCACCGCTTGGCCGACGCTGACGAAGGCCGGCTTGTCCGGTGCCGGCGAGGCGTAGAACGTGCCGACCATCGGCGCGCGCACCACGTGGCCGTCGGGCAGGGCGTTGCCGGGTTTGGCGCTGCCGCCGGTGGAGGCTTCGGTGGGCGAGCTCATCGGCATTGGCGCGGCCGGGCGCGGCTCGGCATACGCGACCGGTGCCGCGGGCGCCGCATAGCCACCCTTCGGCGTGCGCGCCAGGCGCACGGACTCTTCGCCCTCCTTGATCTCGATTTCGGCCAGGTTCGACTCTTCCAGCAGGTCGATCAGTTTCTTGATTTTGCGGAGATCCATGGGAGCCTCGTGGTTGAACGGTGTTCCGCATGCGGAACAAGACAAAAGGGAGGGGTCAAGCGGGCAGCCGTTGCAGGGCGGCGTCCAGTGCGTAGCGGTAGCTGTCGGCGCCGAAGCCGCACACCACGCCGACCGCCTTGTCGCTGAAATAGCTGGTGTGGCGGAACGGCTCCCGGCTGTGCGGGTTGGACAGGTGGATTTCGATGAAGGGCAACGCCACGCCGGCCAGTGCGTCGCGGATGGCGACCGAGGTGTGGGTGAAGGCGGCCGGGTTGATCAGGATGAAGGCCGTGCCGTCGGTGCGGGCGGCCTGGATGCGGTCGACCAGGGCGTGCTCGGCATTGGACTGGAAGCTGTCCAG
The DNA here is from genome assembly GCF_037046485.1 of Pseudoxanthomonas sp. F11. Classification (NCBI taxonomy): domain Bacteria; kingdom Pseudomonadati; phylum Pseudomonadota; class Gammaproteobacteria; order Lysobacterales; family Lysobacteraceae; genus Pseudoxanthomonas; species Pseudoxanthomonas sp. F11. The sequence goes on from NZ_JBANLZ010000002.1 coordinate 359,805, forward strand.
CTGGTGGCCGGCGGCCTGGGCCTGTGCCGCCAGGGACCGGTCGATGTCCGCCAGCGTCGCCTGGCCATAGACCTCCGGCTCGCGGGTGCCGAGCAGATTGAGGTTGGGGCCATGCAGGACCAGCAGCTTCGCCATTGGCGTCTCCAGCGGAAGGGCGGCAGTCTGCTTGAACCCGGCGATGCTGTCCAGTTCGCCGAAGTTTGCTTCGTTTTAAGCGATTGTTTGATTTTGTGGCCTGTGGTGGCCATCGGGATCTGCCGTGGTGGCGCGGATCCGTCGATCAGGGAGAGGGGGATCGGCGCGTGCGCGCGGTTGGACGGAGATGGCTACTCCACCCAGCCGCTGATCTCGCCGGGCTTGAAGGGGCCGATCTTCTGCCGCGCGATACGTCCATCGGCATCCACCAGCACGGTGTAGGGCAATACGCCCTTGGCATTGCCCAGCCAGACGCTCGCATCGGCGGGGCCGGGTGCATCCAGCAGGATCGGATAGCGCACCGGCACCCTGGCGATGAAATCACGTACGCCGTCCGGCGTATCCAGCGCAAGACCGATCACCTGCACGCCCTCGCGGCCCTGGGTCGCCGCGAAACGGTCCAGCTCGGGCATCTCCTCGATGCACGGTCCGCACCAGCTCGCCCACACGTTGATCAGCAGCCGCCTGCCGGCGTAGCGCGTGCGCAGGTCGACGATGGCGCCGTCCAATCCGGGAAGCGCGATGGCCGGCATGGGGTCGCCGATGCCGGCGGGCGTGACGCCGGGCGGGGGCGCGGGCGCGCTGGCGTTCGTGGCCGCGTGCAGGGCGCGCTCGCCGACTCGCGTGCGCCAGAAGGGATTGCCGTTGAGCCACAGGCTGGCCAGCAGGCCCAGGCCGCCGGCGGCCACCGCCACCAGCAGCACGCGCGAGGTCGTCGCCTTCATCGCGCGGCGCGCTCGAAGGCCCGACGCATGCCGTCCTGCGTGAGGACGGTCGGCAGTACTTCCCCGGCGCCACCGCCGCGCGGGTACATCACGTACAGCGGCACGCCGACCGCACCGTGCGCCTCGAGGAAGGCGGTGATCGCAGGGTCCACGTTGGTCCAGTCGCCGGTCATCATCACCGCGTCATGGGACGCCAGCAGTTCGCGGAAGGCCGGCGTATCGAGTACGGCCTTTTCGTTGGCCTTGCAGGTGACGCACCAGTCGGCGGTCATGTCGACGAACACGATGCGACCCTCCGCACGCAACGCCGCCAGCCGTTCGGCCGAATAGGCCACGTGGCCTTCGGACGTCGGGGCCGCCGCGATCTCCTTCGGCAGTCGATGCAGCATCGCCAGCGGCACCAGCGCGGCGACCGCCAGTGCCAGCGCCAGCGCGCGCTGCCACGGCGCAGCGACGAAGCGCGCGCGCTGGAACCACCAAAGCCCCAGCGCCAGCAGCACCAGGCCCACCAGCGCCAACCCCACGGCGTCGATGCCGCGCTGCTTGCCCAGCACCCACAGCAGCCAGACCGCCGTCAGGTACATGGGGAAGGCCAGCGCCTGCTTCAGCGTGGCCATCCATGCACCGGGACGCGGCAGGCGGCTCGCCAGCGCCGGCACGAAACCGATCAGCAGGAACGGCAGGGCGAGCCCCAGGCCGAGTACCGCAAACACCAGCAGCGCCAGCGGCGTGGGCGCGGTGAACGCATACGCCAGCGCCACGCCCATGAAGGGCGCCGTGCACGGGCTGGCCACGACCACCGCCAGCACGCCGGTGAAGAAGTCGCCGACCGGGCCGCGACGCGATGCCAGCCCATGACCGGTTCCCGCCAGTCGATGCCCGATCGCGAACACGCCCGACAGGCTCAAGCCCACCGCGAACATCACGTACGCGAGCAGCCCGACCACCCACGGCTGCTGCAGCTGGAAACCCCAGCCCAGCGCCTGGCCCGCCGCCCGCAGTGCGATGGCCAACGCGCCGACGGCGACGAAACTGACCAGCACGCCGGCCGTGTACCAGAGCGCGCGCCGACGCGCATCGCCGCCCTCGCGCCCGCTTTCGGCCAGCGACAGCGCCTTCAGCGACAGGATCGGCAACACGCAGGGCATCAGGTTGAGGATCAGGCCTCCGATCAACGCAAGTGCCAGCGCGACGAGCAGCGAGGAGGTGCCGCGCGGGTTGCGGGCCAGCACCTCTTCGGGCGGGCGCGTGCGTTCGACATCGGGCGCGAGGGAGGCTGCCGACGTGGTCGTATCCGGCGCGGCGTCGTCGACCGGAGTCGTCGCGGTCGGCAGCGGCGCCACGGTGGCGGGCGCGGGCGTGTCAGGCATGCTGGCGGGCGTGACCGTCCCGGACGGAATCGCCAGCTTCACCCGCCGCGTCATCGGCGGATAGCAGATGCCGTCGGTCTGGCAGCCCTGGAACGTCACCCGCAGCGTCGCGGTCACCGCGTCGGCCCGGTCGCGCTTCAGCGGCACCGGCACTTCGGCCTGGTCGAAGTAGACGACGACGTCGCCGAAATGCTCATCGCGGTGCGCCTTGCCTTTCGGCCAGCGCGGCGCCTGCAGCGAGACGCCCTGCGCGCCCTCCAACGCCATCGAGGTGCGGTCGCGGTAGACGTAATAGCCGCGCGCGGGGGTGAAGCGCAGCAGCAACTGGTTACCGTCGAAGGCGATGGCCTCGAAGGCGAATGCCTGGTCCTCTGGCAACGGCAATGCGTCCATGCCGGCCTGCGGCGTCTGGCCCAGCAGGTTGCCGGCAAGCGCGCCGCCGCGCAGCGGGACGAAGGCGTCGCCTGCCGCGGGCGGCAGCGCCACCTTCAGCGTGCGCGTCTGCGGCGGATAGCAGATGCCGGCATCCGCGCAGCCCTGGTACTTGATCTTCAGGCTGACGCTGTCGGTGCCCGATGCGGGTCGGCCGGGCAGGGGGGCGACCAGTTCGCCGCGATAGGTTTCCACATCGCCGAAGAACTCGTCGCGGTACGCCTTGCCCTTGGGCAGTTGCAGCGGCTGCGCGGCGAAGCCCGCGTCGGCCTCCACGCCGGTGCGGTGCCGGTACAGGTAGTAGCCGTCGGTGATCTTCCAACGCACCTCGATGCGGTCGCGCGTCGGTGCGCTGGCCGTCAGCACGAAAGCTTCGTCCACCGGCAGCAGGTCGTCCTGGGTGATCGCGGCCGAGGCGGCGGGTGCCAGCAGCGAGGCCAGGAACAGCAGCAGGAAGGCGGGCAGGGTGCGGATCGGCGTCATCGGGTCACTCGGGTGAGGCGTCGGTGCGGGTTTCCGCGGTCACCCAGTCCAGATAGGCGGGCAGGCCGGCGGCGGTTTCGACCGCCAGGATCTCCGGCAGTTCATACGGATGCAGTTCGGCCAGCCGGGCCATCAGGGCGTCGCGCCGGTCGGCCGGGGTCTTGGCCAGCAGCTGGACCTCGGTCGCCTGTTCCACCCGGCCCTGCCAGCGGTAGGTCGACACCCCGGCGGGCAACAGGCTGACGCAGGCCGCCAGGCGCTCCTCCACCAGGATCCGCGCCAGCCGCTGGGCGGTGTCGGCGTCCGGGCAGGTGGACAGGATGAGGAAGACGGGCATGGGCCGCCGATTATCGCAGACCCGCCGGAGCCGCCCCCGGGCAAAAAAATTTTCCCGGAGGGGCTTGAAAGCGGTCGCGCCCCGCCCAACATCGGACGGCATCCGGCGTTGCCGGGTTTTTGCGTCCGCGTCGTTGGCAGTCTCCGGTGGAGACTGCTAACATCGCCGCCCCTTTCCTAGTCCAATCAATCACTTAAGAGGATTGACATGAGCAACATCAAGCCGCTGTACGACCGCCTGGTGGTCAAGCCGATCGAAGCCGAAGAAACCTCGCTCGGCGGCATCATCATCCCCGACGCCGCCAAGGAAAAGCCCACCAAGGGTGAAGTCATCGCCGTCGGCGAGGGCAAGTTCATCGACGCCACCGGTGGCGTGCGCGCCCCGAAGGTGAAGGTGGGCGACAAGGTGATCTACGGTCAGTACTCCGGTTCGGCCTACAAGCAGGACGGCGTCGAGTACAAGATCATCAAGGAAGACGACGTCCTCGCGATCCTCGGCTGAGTGCGCGGGAATCGGGAGGCGGGAATGGGGAATCGTTGAAGCGGTTCTCCCTGGTCCCCGCCTCCGATCCCCAGACGACGCGCTCGCTTTCGACGATTCCCGATTCTCAATTCCCCATTCCCGGAGTTTCAGACAATGGCTGCAAAAGATATCCGTTTCGGTGAAGACGCCCGTACGCGCATGGTGCGCGGCGTGAACATCCTCGCCAATGCCGTCAAGGCCACCCTCGGCCCGAAGGGCCGCAATGTCGTGCTCGAGAAGAGCTTCGGCGCCCCGACCATCACCAAGGACGGCGTGTCCGTCGCCAAGGAAATCGAACTGGCCGACAAGTTCGAGAACATGGGCGCGCAGATGGTGAAGGAAGTCGCTTCCAAGACTTCCGACAACGCCGGTGACGGCACCACCACCGCCACCGTGCTGGCGCAGGCGTTCATCCGCGAAGGCTCCAAGGCCGTCGCCGCCGGCATGAACCCGATGGACCTCAAGCGCGGTATCGACCAGGCCGTGAAGGCTGCCGTCGAAGAGCTGAAGAAGCTCTCCAAGCCGACCGCCGACGACAAGGCGATCGCCCAGGTCGGCACCATCTCGGCCAACTCCGACAGCAACATCGGCGACATCATCGCCGAGGCCATGAAGAAGGTCGGCAAGGAAGGCGTGATCACCGTCGAGGAAGGCTCGGGCCTGGAGAACGAGCTGGACGTGGTCGAGGGCATGCAGTTCGACCGCGGCTACCTGTCGCCTTACTTCATCAACAACCAGCAGTCGCAGCAGGTCGAATTCGACGACCCCTTCATCCTGATCCACGACAAGAAGGTCTCCAACGTCCGCGAACTGCTGCCGGTGCTGGAAGGCGTCGCCAAGGCCGGCAAGCCGCTGCTGATCGTGGCCGAGGAAGTGGAAGGCGAAGCCCTGGCCACCCTGGTGGTCAACACCATCCGCGGCATCGTCAAGGTCGCCGCCGTCAAGGCGCCGGGCTTCGGTGACCGCCGCAAGGCCATCCTGGAAGACATCGCCACGCTGACCAACGGCACGGTGATCTCCGAGGAAGTCGGCCTGCAGCTGGAGAAGGCCACCATCAACGACCTGGGTCGTGCGAAGAAGGTCGTGGTCTCGAAGGAGAACACCACCATCATCGACGGCGCCGGCGATGCCGAGCGCATCCAGTCGCGCATCAAGCAGATCAAGGCGCAGATCGAGGAGACCTCCTCCGACTACGACCGCGAGAAGCTGCAGGAACGCGTGGCCAAGCTGGCCGGCGGCGTGGCCGTGATCAAGGTCGGTGCCTCGACCGAAATCGAAATGAAGGAAAAGAAGGCCCGCGTCGAAGACGCCCTGCACGCCACGCGTGCGGCCGTCGAGGAAGGCGTGGTCCCGGGCGGCGGCGTCGCCCTGATCCGCGCGCTGCAGAGCATCGGCACCCTGAAGGGCGCCAACGAAGACCAGAACCACGGCATCCAGATCGCCCTGCGCGCGATGGAAGCCCCGCTGCGCGAGATCGTCACCAATGCCGGCGAAGAGCCGTCGGTGATCGTCAACCGCGTCAAGGAAGGTTCGGGCAACTTCGGCTACAACGCCGCCAACGGCGAGTTCGGCGACATGATCGAGTTCGGCATCCTGGACCCGACCAAGGTCACGCGCTCCGCGCTGCAGAACGCCGCCTCGATCGCGGGCCTGATGATCACCACCGAAGCGATGGTGGCCGAGGCCCCGAAGAAGGACGAGCCGGCGATGCCGGCCGGCGGTGGCATGGGCGGCATGGGCGGCATGGACTTCTAAGTCCGCTTCCCGCGTCACCGTTCCAAGAAGGGCCCCGCAGCGATGCGGGGCTTTTCGTTATCCGTTCCCCGCGATCTCACGCACCGCGCGCAAGGCCTCATCGACCTCAGCGGGCGTGTTCACCAGGCTGGGCGCCAGCCGCGCGTAGCTGACGGCATACGGACTGGTGCTGGCGACGATGCGGCGTGCGAGCAGCTGCTTCACGATGTCGGTGGGCGATACGCCGTCGATCTCGAACGCCACCAATCCTGCGGACAACGCGGCGGCGCGCGGCGTATGCATCTTCACCTTCGGCAGACGGGCCAGGCCCTGCTTCAGTTGATCGTTCATCGCAGTGATGCGCGCCGCCACGCGCGGGCGCTGCATCTGCCGATGCATGCGGAAAGCTGCCGCCATCGCCCACTGGTGCTCAAAGGCATGGAAGCCGCCGGGCGTCATCCGCGCCGCATTGGCGGGACCCGAAGGCGGACGATCTTCTGCCCAGGCCTTGTAGCTTTCCAGTTCGGTGAAGTTGGGCACCAGCGGCTGCAGGCGCGCCCAGTTCGCCGCATTCGCCCATACCAGGCCGGTGCCGCGCGGCGCGAACATCCACTTGTGTGTGCCGGCGCAGAAATAGTCCGCGCCCATCGTGGCAACCGTCTCGTCCGTGGCGCCCAGGCCATGCACGCCATCGACCACGAGCAGTGGCGGTGAAGGCAGGCCGCGCAGCATCGCCGCGATCTCGCGGATCGGCAGGCGGATGCCGGTGCTGGAATGCACCCAGGTGATACCGACCACGCGCGTGGCGGGCCGTATCGCCGCCTTCAGGTTGCCGACGATCTCATCGACGCTGGCCGTGGCGGAGGATGCGAACAGCGCGATCTTCCGCATCGATGCGTTAGCGCGCGTGGTCGCCAGGCGGATGGATTCGTGGTGCGAATAGTGGTCGTGGACCGTAGTCAGCACCTCATCGCCGGCCTTCAGCGGCAGGCCGTGGTAGACCAGCGCGAGACCTTCGGTCGTGCTCCGCGTCAGGGAGACCTCCACTGCCTCTCCACCCAGGTAGTCCGCCGCCTCGGTGCAGACCTGTAACGGCAGGTTGTGCGCGTCGTCCTCGAACATCGCCCGTTCGACCACCAGGAACGGGTTCGCATCCATCGCGCGTCGATAGCCCTCGAGCGCTTCGCGCACCGGCGTCGGGTGGCTGGCGATGAAGAACGAGGCGAAGTGCAGGTAGGCCGGATCAAGTGCGAACTGCGCGCGTACCGCCTCCCAGTCGGACAGGTCGGGCAGGGTGGAGGTCTGCGCGGCCACGGCGGCGAGCAGCGGGCCGGGCAGCAGGGCCGTGGCGGCGAGGGTGGCCGGCGCGGCGAGCAGGTGTCGGCGGGACAGGGCCATGGTGCACCGGTACCGGTGGCGTCGCGGGATGCGACAACCTCGCCAACGGGAGGATGCACTACCCACGGCCACCGTCGGGCGGTTGCTTGCGCTGCTGCGCGCAAGCGACGTTGCATGGATGTGCATGCTGGATCCTGGATCCGCTGTTGCACGTTGCAGATGAAACATTCGCGCGTCCGGGAAAGGCGTGATATCACTACGCCCCGATGAACCCGACCCGCGCCCGCTTCTGGTTTTGGTATTACCGCGATCCCACGGCGGTGGCGAGGCTGCGTTCATTCTAGGTAGACACCAGAAGAATCCCCTTGAAGCCGCCAGCGAACCTGGCGGTTTTTTTATTGACTCCGGAGAAACCCCCATGCCCCCGCATACCGACGACCTGCGCATCAGGAAGCTCGATGAGCTGGTCACGCCCGCCGCGATCATCGGCGAACTGCCCTGCGACGACGCGATTTCGCAGACGGTGTCCGAAGCGCGCAATGCGCTGCACGACATCCTGCACGGGCACGACGACCGCCTGGTGGTGGTGATCGGTCCATGCTCGATCCACGATCCCGCTTCGGCGATGGAGTACGCCGCACGCCTGAAGCCGCTGCGCGATGCGCTGGCCGGCGAGCTCGAGATCGTCATGCGCGTCTACTTCGAGAAGCCGCGCACGACGGTGGGCTGGAAGGGCCTGATCAACGATCCCGCGCTGGACGGCAGCTTCGACATCAACCGCGGCCTGCGCCTGGCGCGCGGCCTGTTGCGCGACATCAACGCGCTGGGCCTGCCGGCCGGCTGCGAGTACCTGGACACCATCTCGCCGCAGTACATCAGCGACCTGGTGGCATGGGGCGCGATCGGCGCGCGCACCACCGAGAGTCAGGTGCACCGCGAGATGGCCAGCGGCCTGTCCTGCCCGGTGGGCTTCAAGAACGGCACCGATGGCAACGTGAAGATCGCCGTGGACGCGGTGGGTGCGGCCTCGCACCCGCATCATTTCCTGGCGGTCACGAAGGAAGGCCGCTCGGCGATCGCCGCCACGGCGGGCAATCCGGACTGCCATGTGATCCTGCGTGGCGGCAAGACGCCCAACTACGATGCGGCCAGCATCCAGGCGGCCAGCCAGGTACTGGCCAAGGCGGGATTGCCGGCACGCCTGATGGTCGATGCCAGCCATGCCAACAGCGGCAAGAATCCGGACAACCAGCCCGCCGTGATCGACGACATCGCAGCACAACTCGAGGCGGGGGAGCGCCGCATCGTCGGCGTGATGGTGGAAAGCCACCTGGTGGGCGGGCGCCAGGATCTGGTCGACGGCCAGCCTCTTCGTTACGGGCAGAGCATCACCGACGGTTGCCTGGGATGGGAGGCGAGCGGTCAGGTGCTCGAGCGTTTGGCCGCGGCTGTGCGCATGCGGCGTGCGCGAGGAGCCGGGATGGAACAGGCGGCTTGAAGAACGAAAACGCCCCGCATCCCCAATCACTGCAATGCCAAAGCCCCAGGCATGATCGATGCTTGTGAAGCGTGGCCCTTCAATGGTTAATATCCCCATTGCAAGCCTCTGATTAACGTGACTTTTCTCGCATTAAGAGGCTGCGCCTGACAGGAGATGGGCAATGCGGGGGGCATGGGAGCGTCTGCGCCGGTGCTGGACCTTGCCCGACGCCAGCGAGGATGTGCGCACGTTGCTGCTGAACCGGCAGTTGCGCAATCTGTTCCGCGTCGTACCTTGGTATGCCGCCTCCAACTGCTACACGGGTGGCGGCGTGCTGCTGGTCATGTGGCCCTTCCTCGACGCCACGCTCGCATGGGCCTGGCTCGCATGCCTGGTGATTGTCCATCTGGCCTGGGGTTGGCACGCAGTCCGCTGCACGCGCAGGCAGCAACGCCAGGGCGAACAGTCACTGCGACATGGCGACCTGCACGCTTCCATGTTCTGGTGCGCCCTGTGTGCCCTGGCCGCGGGTGTCGGCATCTACCTGGGGGCGCCGCTCGCCGCCAGCGATGCCAGCCGCCTTCTGCTCAGCGCCTACACGCCCGGGCTGATCGCCACCGGCGTGCTGGTCGGGATCACCACGCCGCTGGTGTCCTTCACCTGGCTGGCGATCCTGACGGTCTCGGCATGCCTGATGGTGGCAAGGCTGGATTTCCTGGCCCAAGGCATGACGGTGGCACTGCTGTGCTGTTATGCGGTGATGCTTTCTTCGGCCCTGCTGTTCGCCTCGCATCTGTTCGTCCGGCGCATCGAGGCCGAACTGGCGGCGGACCGGCAGCGCCAGATAGTGGGCCTGCTGTTGCGCGATTTCGAAAGCAAGGCCAACGACTGGTTATGGGAAAGCGATCGTGACGGGGTCCTGACCCGCCCGGCCAGTCGCCTGGCGCAGATGCTGGGACTGCATGCGGATCTGGTCGGCAAGCGGCTGGATACCCTGTTCGCCCGGCACGCGCTTCTCGCCCTGGGGGGTGAGACTGCGGTGGGGCCGGTCGCGTTGCGGAAGCGCCTGGGCGGCGGGGTGCCCTTCAGCGGCGTGGTGATGGAAGCGATGGTGGACCAGCAACCGCGCAGCTGGTCGCTCAGCGCCAAACCGCTGCATGCGCCCACGGGCGAGTGGGTGGGTTGGCGCGGCGTTGGATGCGAGGTGTCCGATGCCCGCCTGCGTGAAGCGGAGGCGCTGGTCCGCGAGCGCAAGCTGCACCATATGGCGCACCACGATGCGCTGACCGGCCTGCCCAACCGGCGCAGCTTCCTGCAGCAACGCGCCGAAGGGTCCGTGCCGGGCGCGTTCGCGGCCATGGCATTGATCGATCTGGACCATTTCAAGAACATCAACGACAGCCTGGGGCATCCCGTGGGGGACCGGGTGCTGCGGCTGGTCGCGCATCGGTTGCAGCGGGTGTGTCGCGCCGGGGATGCGCTCGCGCGCCTGGGCGGGGACGAGTTCGCCCTGCTGTTGCGCGATCTGCCCGTCGAGGATGCGGAACAGGAAGTGCTGCGCCGTTTGCAGAGGGTGCTGGACGTGCTGCGGGAACCCGAGTGGATCGACGGTTTCCATATCGATGTCCGTGCGAGCGTCGGCGCCACCGTGTTCTCGGAGCAGCCCGAGGACCAGGACGAACTGCTCAGGCAGGCCGACACGGCGCTCTATGCCGCCAAGAGTTCCGGGCGCGACACCGTGCAGCTGTACGAACCCGCCATGAGCGAAGCGGCACGCGCGCGACTGGCGCTGGTCAGCGACCTTGCCGCGGCGGTGGGCACCCGTCAGTTCGAGCTCGTGTACATGCCGCTGCGCACGGCCGAAGACTTGCGCGTACGTGGCTACGAAGCGTTGCTGCGTTGGCGGCACCCGTTGCACGGGCCCATACCGCCGATGGACTTCATCCCGGTGGCGGAGGAGTCGGGGCTGATCGTGCCGATCGGCCTGTGGGTGCTGGAGCGGGCGTGCCGCGATGCGCTGGCCTGGGCGCCGGATACCCGTCTGGCCGTGAACGTCTCGCCGATACAGCTGGCATCGCCGTCGCTGGTGGACTCGGTGATGGACGTCCTGCAGCGCGTGGGGCTGCCGCCGCACCGGCTGGAACTGGAGATCACCGAATCTGTCCTGGCGCGCGACCCGGCCGCCGCCCGCGCCATGCTGCAGCGCCTGCGCGCGGCCGGGGTACGCATCGCGATAGACGATTTCGGCGTGGGTTATTCCTCGATGGCGCAGCTGCGCGAGTTGCCGTTCGACAGTCTCAAGCTGGACCAGTCGTTCGCAGCCGCGCTGTTGCAGGAAAGCGCACGCGAGATGACGCGTTCGATCATCGCCTCGGTGGTGCAGCTGGCACGCTCGATGCACCTGACCGTCATCGCCGAAGGGGTGGAAGTCGAGGAGCAACGGGACCTACTGCGCTCGCTGGGTTGCACGCTGCTGCAGGGCTACCTGTTCGGCCGGCCGCGCCCCATCGAAGCGATCATGGACGAGGCGGACGGGTCCGGACGCGCCTGAGGTCCGGCCGGGGTGCGGGATGCGGGCGCGCACCTGCCCATGGCCTGCGTGCGTCGGCCCGGCCGCATGAGCGACCCGGATCGCCGGCTTGTGCGGATCACCGGATGCGGCATCCTGTGGGGATGGAATGGAGATCCCACCGCAATACGGGCATGCGCTGGCTGCGACGCGCGCTGATCACCCTGTTCGCGACGTACGCGCTCTATCTGGTGGCCGGCAACGCCTTCCTCAACACGCCATTGGGCGCGCGCGCGTTGAACGCCAAGCCGGAACGTTTCCAGATGCACTGGTCGTCCGGCTTTACCTGGTGGCCGGGGCAGCTGAGCCTGCGCGATGTCGCCTTCCAGGGCCAGGCACGGCGCCTGGCCTGGGAGGCGCGAGCGACGCGGCTGGAAGGCCGTATCGCGCTGTGGCCCCTGCTGTCCAGGCGACTGCACGTGATCGGTGTGGAGGCGGACGAGGTCGAGGGCGGGGTGCGCCGTGTGGCGCAGGACCTGGCCGCGCCGCCGGCCCGCGCGGGCGGCTGGGAATTGCAGTTCGACCGTATCGCCAGCCGGTCGGTGCGGCGGACCTACTTCGATGGCCTGGTACTGGAGGGCGACGGTGCGGTCCAGGTGGGGTTCTACAAACAGCTGCGCGGCGGGCCGATGGCGCTGATGCCCTCCATCGCCCGTTTCCGCCAGGCCAGGCTTGCCTACGGTGGGGCGGAGCTGGTGCGCGAGGCCGATGCGCAGGTGCGCTTCGCCATGGACCGGCACCGGCCCGAGGAAGCGGCCGGGATCGACAAGCTGCTGAAGACGGAACTGGCCGTGGCGCTGAAGGGCAAGACCTCGGGGGTGGATATCGCCGTCGGTCCGGATGGCGCGGCGGGGTTGAGACTGGTGCCAGGCACCGGGACGGCCGATCTCGACGTGGTGTTCGCGCGCGGACGGCTGACGCCCGGCAGCCGTCTGGGATGGAGCATGCCGCTCGGAGGACATGACGCCACGGGGACGGCGCGTCGTGATGCGCTGGGCCTGGCGCTGGCGGTCGATCGCGACATCGTGGTGAAGGCCACGATGCCGCGCCGGGACGACGGTCGGATATCGCTGGACGCCGACCTCATTCTGCGCGGCAACGACGTGCCGTTGCGCCGATTGGCCAGCCTGCTGCCGCGTGCCTCGGGCCATGTCGTGGGCGACTGGCATTTCAGTTCGCTGCGCTGGCTCTCGGACATGGTCGCCCAGGCCGGTTGGTTGTCGTTCGATGGCGCGGGCGACGTGCACGCCGATGTAAGGGTCGTCGGCGGACGCTTGGCCGCGGGCAGCCGCATCGCCGTGCCGGCCGTGGATGCCGTCGCCCACGTGATGGGCCACCGCGTTCGTGGGCGCGGGCGCGCGGAGCTGCAACTGGACGCCGGTGCGCAGGACCAACGGGTGCCGCGCCTGCAGGTGGTGATGGAGCACTTCGAGGTGGCCTCTTCGAAGGCGCCGGCCGCGGTCTACGTGCAGGGGCACGACCTGCGGCTGTCGGTGAATGCGGCGGGCGATCATGCGCGGCTGCGCGACACGCTGGAAGCGCGCGTCACGTTCGCCGGGGCCCGCGTGCCCGACTTGCGCGTCTACAACGCCTTGCTGCCGAGCGCGCAGATGCGCTTCGACGGGGGTGCCGGCACGCTGAGCGGCGACCTGTCGCTGGACGCCGCCGGCGAGGTGGGCCACGGCACCCTGCGCGTGGCCGGTCGTGGCGCGCGCATGCACCTGGCCGGCATGCAGTTGCGTGGCGACATCGACCTGGACCTGAAACTGCGGCGCGCCAATCTGAAGCAGCGTGCGTTCGTTGCCGATGGCAGCACCCTGCGGCTGGGGAACATCGGTTTCACCGAGCCGGGCGGCGAGTCGCGTCGCGGCTGGTGGGCGCGGATCCGGCTGGACCGGGCCAGGCTGGATGTCGGCTCGCCCGTCAGTGCCGGTGGCGGGGCCGACGTGACCATGCGCGATGTCGGCTTCCTGCTGGCGCTGTTCTCGCGGCAGAAGGAGTATCCGGCCTGGGTATACAGGCTGGTCGATGCCGGCCAGGCGCAGGTGCGGGGCCGTGTCCACTGGCGGGGAGACACGCTGGTGCTGGACCGGATGCGGGCGGTCAACGACCGCTATGAAGTCCTGGCCCGGCTGCGCCTGCAGGGCGCCCGGCGGCACGGCGACCTGTACGCCCGCTGGCGCGCGCTGAGCCTTGGAGTGGAGATGAGCGGGACCCAGCGCAGGTTCCATCTGGTGGGTGCGAAGACCTGGTATGACCGGCGGCCTCACTACCTGAGATAGCGCCCCATGCGCGCCTCGGGCCCTCCCTGTTCAGGTAAACGCAGTGAAGAACGTAATCAATATTCTGATAAGCGGCGCAGGAATTGGTCTGATATCGGTAACATGCTGGCAGGACAAGGGTTTTGCTCGCATTCATCTTTGTGACATCACATCGCCAAGTCGCGATTCCCTGGATTTTGTTTTGCAGTGCAGCGTGCAACACCCGTAACACACCCTTCACGATGGCCCCGCATCCCGACGTGGGGGAGGGAGCAAGCCCGCAATTGGCCCAGCCTTTGCGGGCTTTTTTATTTCTGCTCCGCAGGCATGAAAACCCAGGCTTTGCCGCGCAAACCTGGGGCCCCGAACGGCGCCACCACACCCCGCGGCTTCGCCGCGTCCCCCGACTCAAGGGGCGCCGCCCCCGACCGCCTTCCCGTGCGGTGCCGGCCAGAGGCGACCGGCGAAGCGTTAGAATTGCCGCCATGGCCGACACTCCCGCACGCGTGATCCCCCTTGAGGTCGTCAGTTCCTCGTCCGCCCCGCTCGAGGCCGGCGCCAAGCAACTGGGGGGCGACAAGATCGCGCGCTCGCCGGTCCAGTTCGCCGACGCACCCGTGTTGCGCAAGCCGTCCTGGATCCGCGTGCGTATTCCCTCCGATGGCTCGGTGGCCAGGCTCAAGGCCAAGCTGCGCGAGAACCGCCTGGTCACCGTGTGCGAAGAGGCCAGCTGCCCGAACATCCATGAATGTTTCGGCCATGGCACCGCCACCTTCATGATCCTGGGCGAGGTGTGCACGCGTCGTTGCTCGTTCTGCGATGTCGCCCATGGACGCCCCAAGCCGCCGGACCCCTCCGAGCCCCTGAGCCTGGCCAACACCGTGGCCGACATGGGCCTGAAGTACGTCGTGGTGACCAGTGTGGACCGCGACGATCTGCGCGACGGCGGCGCCCAGCATTTCGTCGACTGCATCGCGGCCATCCGCGAGCATTCGCCGGCCACCCGCATCGAGATCCTCACCCCGGACTTCCGCGGCAAGGGACGCATGGACCGCGCGCTGGAGATCCTGGCGGTCAATCCGCCGGATGTGTTCAACCACAACATCGAGACCGTGCCGGCGCTATACCCCAACGTGCGTCCCGGCGCCGACTACCAGTGGTCGCTGACCCTGCTGCAGCGCTTCAAGGCGCAGCATCCGCACCTGCCGACCAAGAGCGGCATCATGTTGGGCCTGGGCGAGACCATGGAGCAGGTACAGGACACGCTGCGCGACCTGCGCGCGCACGATGTGGACATGGTCACCATCGGCCAGTACCTCCAGCCCACCCCGCACCACCACCCGGTGCTGCGGTACTGGACGCCCGAGGAGTTCAAGGCGCTGGAGGACTACGGCATGGCGCTGGGCTTCAGCCATGTCGCGTCGGGCCCGCTGGTGCGTTCCTCGTACCATGCCGACCAGCAGGCGGCGCAGGCCGCCCACGCCGCCCGCCAGGCGGGCTGACGCCGCGTTCCGCGACGGTCGCCCCGGCGCAGCGTCGGTACGCCGACGCCGCGCGCGGCACGGCCACGGTTCACCTTTTCCTACGCCCCGGCCATTAGGCTGCCGAAAGGCAGATGACAAGGCGCGCAACTTTGTGCACTGTCGGACTGTCGAATCCGCCATCCGTTCCAGCCTGACGGGCCTCCGGGCCACGAGTACGCAATGACACTGAAGAAAGCCCCCTTCCTGCTGCTGGCCCTGGCCCTGTCGACCCCGCTGGCGCTGTTGGCGCGCGGCGACGGCGATGCGGTTGCGGTGGCGCCCAACGCGGACCAGTCCAACACCTCGAAGCTGGTGTACGGCCTGCTGTCGGACAGCCGCTATGCCTACCGGCCGCGCCCGCTGGACGACGCCCTGTCGCAGGAGGTCTTCAAGCGCTATTTCGAGGCGCTGGATGGCGGCAAGCAGTTCTTCACCGCCGCCGACGTGGCGCGCTTCGCCCCGTACAGGACGAAGATGGACGACGCGATCCGCAGCGGCGACCTGGCGCCGGCCTACGAGATCTTCGCCGTGTACAAGCAGCGCGTGGGTCAGCGCGTGGCGTACGCGCGCGCGCTGCTGAAGCAGGACTTCGACTTCACCGGTAGCCAGCGTTGGGAATACGACCGTGAGGATGCGCCGTGGGCGGCCGACGGCAAGGAACTGGATGCCCTCTGGAAGAAGTCGGTGATGAACGACTGGCTACGCCTGAAGCTGGCCGGCAAGAAGGCCGACGACATCCGCAAGACGCTGGACAAGCGCTACGCCAACCTCCAGCGCAGCATCAACGAGCTCAAGACCGAGGATGTCTTCCAGACCTTCCTCAACGCCTATACCAGCGCGATCGATCCGCATACGGATTACTTCACGCCGCGCACGGCCGAGAACTTCAACCAGTCGATGTCGCTGTCGCTGGAAGGCATTGGCGCCGTACTGCAGCGTCAGGACGATCTGGTCGCGATCCGCGAGATCGTGCCCGGCGGCCCGGCCGACCTGAGCGGCAAGCTGAAGGTCGGCGACCGCATCGTGGCGGTGGGGCAGGGCAAGTCCGGGCCGATGACCGATGTGATCGGCTGGCGCATCGACGATGTGGTGGCGCAGATCCGCGGCAAGAAGGACACCCAGGTCCGCATCGAATACATCCCGGTGGAAGCCGGCATCGATGGCAAGCACGCGCAGGTCACCATCACCCGGCAGAAAGTCAAGCTGGAAGAGCAGGCGGCCAAGGCCGAGACCATCACGCTGCCCGCCAGCGCGGGCGAGCCCGCACGGCGCATCGGCGTGATCAAGCTGCCCGCTTTCTATCAGGACTTCGAGGGCCGTCGCCGCAACCCGAACGATTTCAACTCGGCCACGCGCGACATCGCCAAGCTGCTCGCGCAGTTCAAGGCGCAGGGCGTGGACGGCGTGGTGATGGACCTGCGCAACAACGGCGGCGGCTCGCTGGACGAGGCGGTGGAACTGACCGGCCTGTTCATCGACAAGGGCCCGGTGGTGCAGGTACGCGAATCCGGCGGTCGCGTCACCGTCAACAGCGACCGCAAGACGGGCGTGGCGTGGGATGGTCCGCTCGCCGTGCTGATCAACCGCGGATCGGCCTCTGCATCGGAGATCTTCGCCGGCGCCATCCAGGATTACGGACGCGGCCTGGTGATCGGCGAGACCAGCTTCGGCAAGGGCACCGTGCAGAACATGGTGGACCTGGACCGCTGGCCCGCCAACGAGGCCCCGCGCTTCGGCTCGGTGAAGCTGACCATCGCGCAGTTCTTCCGCGTGGCCGGCGGCAGCACGCAGCACAAGGGCGTGGTGCCCGACATCGCGTTCCCGGTGAGCGTGGACGCCAGCGAGTACGGCGAAAGCACCTACGACAACGCCTTGCCGTGGACGCGCATCGCCGCCGTGCCGCACCTGCAGTACGGCAACTTCGCACCGCTGTTGCCGCGTCTGCAGGCGCTGCACGCCGCGCGCTCGGCGAAGGACAAGGAGTTCCAGTGGTGGTCGGAAGACGTGGCCCAGTTCCGCGCCGAGGCCGCCAAGAAGTACGTCTCGCTCAACGAGGCCGAACGCCGCGCGGAGCGCGACCGCCAGGAGACGCAGCGCAAGCAGCGCCAGGCCGAGCGCAAGGCGCTGGGGCTGGCGCTGGACCCGCTGGCCGAGGACCTGGCCGATGACGGCCTGGGCGCTTCCGAGCGCGACATCGTGAAGGACGCGCAGCGCGAGAAACTGGCCGACAAGCGTCCGGATCCGCTGCTGCGCGAATCGGCGGCGATCCTGGGCGATGCCATCGAAATCCTGGGTCAGGACCGCAAGCTGTCCGCGCAGGTGCTGCCGGATTCGCCCGGTCCCGGTCGCTGGGCGGAATGAGGCAGTGGTGAGCGATGAGGAGTGAGGAGTGAGCGTAGGCACGCGCTCCTGTTCGCTCCTCACGCCTCCGCACTCACTGCTCGTTACAAGCGCAAGATCCGGATAGTCCCACCGTCGCGCGCGCCCTAGTCTGGGCGCATGGACACCATGCCGCGCCGATCCCTTCCCACCCCGTCCGCCACCCCCGTCGCTGCCGATCCGCTGGAACGGGCGCGCCGCCTGCTCGACGAGGGCGAGCCGTCTTTGGCGGACCTGGCTTCGCACACCGGTCTCAGTGCCTCGCATCTGCAGCGGCGTTTCCGCGCGCGCTTCGGCCTGAGTCCCGCCGAGTACCTGGCCAGGAAGAAGCTGGGCACGCTGAAGGCGGCCCTGCGCGAGGGGCGCGACGTCACCACTGCGCTCTACGATGCCGGCTACGGTTCGCCCTCGCGGCTGTACGAGCAGGGAGCGGCGAAACTCGGCATGACACCGGCCACCTACCGTGCCGGTGGCCGCGGCGTGGCGATCCGATGGACGCTGGTCGATACCGTGCTCGGCCGCACGCTGGTGGCCGCCACCGAGCGCGGCATCTGCGCGGTGGAACTGGGCGACGACGATGCCGCACTGGAGCGGCGACTGCGCGATGAGTTCCCGCATGCGCAGCTCGAACGCGTGGAAGCCGGCCGTGACGATTTCCTTGCTCCGCGCCTGCAGGCTGTCGCCGAGCGCCTCGCCGGTCGTGAGGCGGACGTGCCGGTCGACCTGCTGGGGACCGGTTTCCAGCAGCGCGTGTGGGATGCGCTGATGAAAGTGCCCGAGGGCGAGACGGTGAGCTATGCCGGCCTGGCGCGCCAGCTGGGCGCCCCGCGCGCCGCGCGCGCGGTGGCCAGCGCCTGCGCGCACAACCGCATCGCCGTGGTGGTGCCTTGCCACCGCGTGATCCGCGGCGATGGCTCGCTCGGCGGCTACCGGTGGGGATTGCCGCGCAAGCAGCAGTTGCTCGCGCGCGAGCGCGGCTGACCCGCTACCTTCGCGGCGGCAACGATGTCGGTCGTGATGGGGCCGGAGGTCGAAATGCGCGATCGGGAAGACCGCGCGCAGGCGGGAGCCTCCTGGCGGCGCTGGGCACCGCTCCCGTCAACCAAAGTACCCGCGGCGAAAGACTTGAACGCTTTTCAAGCCGGACGGAAAAGGTTTCAAACGGTCGAGGGCAGGATCGCCATGCCGCCGGTCTGCGTCTGGCCTAGAATTGCCTCACACCGCATTCCCCCACGGTTTCCCCCATGAGTTCTTCTGTTTCCGCCGCCGCGCCCGCGCGTGGCGGTCTTGCCGTCGCTGCCGCCCTGGCCATCGTGTACGTGGTCTGGGGCTCGACCTATCTCGGC
Organism: Pseudoxanthomonas sp. F11; assembly: GCF_037046485.1. NCBI lineage: Bacteria > Pseudomonadati > Pseudomonadota > Gammaproteobacteria > Lysobacterales > Lysobacteraceae > Pseudoxanthomonas > Pseudoxanthomonas sp. F11. Next base: position 378,499 of record NZ_JBANLZ010000002.1, read on the forward strand.
ATCCGCTTCGCGTTGGAAGGGGGATTCCCGCCGCTGCTGATGGTGTCGGGCAGCCGTTTCGTCGCGGCGGGCCTGGTGATGTTCCTGTTCCTGCGCTGGCGCGGCGTCGCCGCGCCCACGCGCGCGCAGTGGAAGAACCTGCTGGTGATGGGCGCATTGCTGCTGCTGATGGGCAACGGCATGGTGGTGCTGGCCGAGCAGACGGTGTCGTCGGGGCTCGCCGCGGTCGCGGTGGCGTCGATGCCGTTGTGGATGGGCCTGTTCGGCGCCATGCGCGGACAGCACCCGACGCGCGGCGAATGGCTGGGCATCGTCGTCGGCTTCGCGGGTGTGGTCTGGCTCAATGCGGGCAGCTCGCTGACCGGTTCGCCGGTGGGGCTGGTGCTGTTGCTGATCGCGCCGATCGCCTGGGCCTACGGTTCGGTGTGGTCGCGCGGGCGCGACCTGCCTTCGCCGTTCATGACGGCCGCGGCGCAGATGCTGGCGGCGGGCGTGATGCTGGTCGGCGCGGGCCTGCTGCATGGCGAACGCTTCGATGTGACGGGCTGGACGCTGGACGGCGCGCTGGCCGTCGCCTATCTGGCGGTGTTCGGCTCCATCGTCGCGTTCACGGCGTACGTGTGGCTGCTGCATCACGCGCGTCCGGTGCTGGTCGGCAGCTATGCCTACGTCAACCCGGTCATCGCGGTGGCGCTGGGCGCTTTCATCGCCGGCGAAACCTTCACCGCGCACGACCTGGGCGCCATGGCGGTGATCCTGGCCGGTGTGGTGGTGATCACGCTGGCGCGCGCGCGGCAGTCGAAATGACCCATCCACCGCTCGACCGCAAAGGGCTGGCGATCACCGTCGGCACGTTCCTGATCTGGGGCGTGGTGCCGCTGTACTGGCACCTTCTCAAGGCGGTGCCGTCGTTCCAGATCATCGCCCACCGCATCGTGTGGAGTGCGGTGCTGGTGCTGGGCTGGCTGCTGCTGAAGCACGGCCTGGGCTGGTGGCGGCAGGTCCGCGCGCAGCCGCGCGCGGTGCCGCTGCTGGGCGTCAGCAGCCTGCTGATCGCGTTCAACTGGGGCTTGTACATCTGGGCGGTGAACGCGGGCCATGTGGTGGAGACCAGCCTGGGCTACTTCATCAATCCGCTGATCAACGTGGTGTTGGGAGTGCTGGTGCTGCGCGAGCGCCTGTCGCGCGCGCAATGGATCGCGGTCGCGTTCGCGCTGGTGGGGGTGGCCTGGCTGACGGTGCAGGCCGGGTCGCCGCCGTGGATCGCGCTGGGCCTGGCGTTCTCGTTCGGCCTGTACGGCCTGGTGCGCAAGACCGTGGCGGTGGATGCCGTCGCCGGGTTGGGGGTGGAAAGCCTGTACCTGTTCGTGCCCGGCCTGGCCTATGTCGTGTGGGGCGAATTCGGCCATGGCGGCGGTTTCATCGACGGCTATGGCTGGCGCGACGACCTGCTGCTGGTCCTCGGCGGCGTGGTCAGTGCGGTGCCGCTGATCGGCTTCGCCTACGGGGTGCGCCGTATCCCGCTGTCCGTGGTGGGCCTGCTGCAGTACGTCGCGCCCAGCCTGCAGCTGCTGATTGGCGTACTGGTGTTCAAGGAAGCCTTCGATGCCACGCGCGCGGTCGGCTTTGCCGCCATCTGGGCCGGCCTGGTGATCTTCGCCAGCGACGGCCTGTGGCGCGCACGGCGCCGCGACGTGCTGGTCGCGGCGTCCGCAGGCAAATAAGGCTCAGCGCGCGGCGCCGCCCGCCGCGGTGGCGTCAGGTGAGGGGCAAGGGCCGCCTGCCTCCGCCCACGTCTTGAACGCGGCGACGAACCGGTCGTGCGGCACCGGCACCGGTGCGCGTTCGCCACCGGGGTTCCAGCCCCACAGCACCAGCTTGTCTTCGGCCACGTGCTTGAGCAGCGCATCGAAGTCGCGGCCGCCGTTGCGGTCCTTGTCCTGGATCATCGCGCACAGCTGGTCCGCGGGCAGGCCGATCCACGCCATCTTCTGGTCGGGGGGCGGCAGCTGCCAGTGCGGTGCGCCCGGTGGTGCGTGCGGGCCGTAGCTGGCCGGCGAATTCTGTTCGCCATGGCAGGTGGAGCAGGGCAGGCCGGGCGCGCCCTTGCCGTCCGGGCCACGCACCACGTTCATCGCATGCGGCGCCTGCGCATCGAACTGCAGCGGCGCGTCGCCCGGAATGTGGCAGTTGCTGCAACGCGGATGCTGGAACACCTGCTCCACCGTGGCGAACGCGGTCAGCGCCTGGGCTTTCTGTTCCTCGCTGATGCGCGGCTTGCACGCCACCAGCAGGAGCACGGTCAGGGACATCATCAGGATGCGCATGGCGGGCCTCAGGCGGTCGGCGTCGAAGAGATGGACGTCGGCAGACGCAGCGGCAGTTCGCGCAGGCGCTGGCCGGTCAGGGCGAATACCGCGTTAGCCACCGCGGGCGCGATCGGCGGCGTGCCGGGTTCGCCCACGCCGCCCATGCGCTCGGTGCTGGGCACGATGTGCACCTCCACCTTCGGCATCTCGTTCATCCGCAACACCGGGTAGTCGTGGAAATTGGATTCCTGCACCTGGCCTTCGCGGAGGGTGAGCGTCGAATGCAGTGCGGCGCTCAGGCCGTACACGATGCCGGACTCCATCTGCGCCTGTACGCCCGCCGGATTGACGGCCACGCCGCAATCGATGGCGCACACCACGCGGTGCACGCGGATCCTTCCCTCCTCGATCGACACTTCCGCGGCCTGCGCCACGTAACTGCCGAACGATTCGTGCACGGCGATGCCGTGGCCGCGGCCCTGCGCCGGCGGCGTGCCCCAGCCGAACTTCTCGGCGGCCAGGTTCAGCGCCGCGAGATGGCGCGGATGGTCCTTCAGCAGTCTGCGCCGGTACTCCACCGGGTCCTGGCCCGCCGCGTGCGCCAGTTCGTCGACGAAACCTTCCATCACGAAGCCGTTGACGCTGTGACCCACCGAGCGCCACCACAACACGGGGATGCTGGTCTTCGGCGAATGCAGGTCCACGCGGTGCGCCGGCGTGCCCAGGACGTACGGCGAATTGGCCACGCCCTCGGTCGAGGTGGCGTCGATGCCGTCCTTGACCATCATCGCTTCCATGAAGGTGCCGGCCATGATCGACTGGCCCACCATCACCTGATGCCAGGCCATCGGCAGGCCGTCCTCGCCCAGGCCGACCTTGACCCTCTCGACGAACGCCGAGCGGTAGTACCCGCCACGGGTGTCGTCCTCGCGCGTCCATACCGTTTTGACCGGCGCCTTGGCGGCCTTGGCGACCTCGACCGCTTCGGAGACCACGTCCGACGACGGCGTGGCGCGCCGACCGAACCCCCCCCCGAGGAACGGCGTGTGGATGCGGATCTTCTCCGGCGGAATGCCGAGGATGCGCGCGGCGCTGTTCTGGTCCAGGGTGGGGAACTGCGTGCCGCACCAGATGTCGCACTCGCCGTCGCCGATCTGCACCGTGCAGTTCAGCGGCTCCATCGCCGCATGGGCGAGGTAGGGCACCGCGTACTCGGCCTCGACGGTCTTGGCGGCCTTGCCGAGTGCGGTCGTCACGTCACCGGCGCGCACTGCGGTCGGTCCCTCTTCGGTGGCCAGCTGCGAGAACTGCTGCCGCAGCGCGGTGCTGTCCAGCTTGGCGCCGTCGCCCGCTTCCCACACCACCTGCAGCGCGTCGCGACCGAGCTTGGCCGCCCAGTAGTGATCCGCGATCACCGCCACGCCGCTGGGCACCTGCACCACGTTGCGAACGCCGGCCACGGCGCGCGCCTTGGTGGCGTCGAAGGATTTGACCGTACCGCCGAACACCGGCGAACGCATCACGACCGCGGTGAGCAGGCCTTCGAACTGCACGTCCATGCCGAACCTGGCCTTGCCGGTGATCTTCTCCGGCGTATCCAGCCGCTTGGTCGGCTTGCCGATCAGCTTCCAGTCCTTCGGGTCGCGCAGCTTTAGCGTATCGAGTGCTGGCGGGGTCTGCTGGCCGGCGTCGTTGGCGAGTTCGCCGTAGCGCAGGCGCGTGGTGCCGGACACCACCGCACCGTTCTCGGTGCGCAATTGATCCACGGGAACCTTCAGCCGCGCGGCCGCCGCCTGCAGCAGCATCGCCCGCGCGGTCGCACCGGCTTGCCGGTAGCGGTCGAACTCGGACCAGGTGGTGGTCGAGCCGCCGGTGCCCTGCATGCCGAACACCGGACTGGTGTAGGCCTTGTCCGCCGCACCGTGTTCGACGCGGATCTTCGACCAGTCGGCATCCAGTTCTTCGGCGATCAGCATCGGCAGCGTGGTCCAGATGCCCTGGCCCATCTCGGCATGCGCGAGCTGCACGGTGATGGTGTCGTCCGCCGCGATGCTGAGGAACGCGTTCGGCACGAAGGTCGTGGGCGCCGCCGTGGCCTCCTGGGCCAAGGCGAAGCGGCGCGCGCCGGGCACGAGGAAGCCGATCACCAGGCCGCCACCGGCCAGTGCGGTGGCGCGCAGGAAGTCGCGGCGCGGGGAAGAAGTTTCGAGGTTCACGGAACAGCCTCCGTCGAACGAGGGGGAAGGCGGCGACCCGCGTCGCCGCACCGGTTCACGCCTTGCCGATGTCGGCCGCGCGATGCACCGCGGCGCGGATGCGCTGGTACGTGCCGCAGCGGCACAGGTTGCCGGACAGCGCCTGGTCGATGTCGGTGTCGGTCGGTGCAGGCACCTTCGCCAGCAACGCCGCGGCCGACATGATCTGGCCGGACTGGCAGTAGCCGCACTGGACCACGTCCAGTTCCGCCCAGGCTTTCTGCACCGGATGCGAGCCGTCGGCCGACAGGCCTTCGATGGTGGTGATCTTCTTGCCGGCGACGGCCGACGCGGGCGTGACGCAGGCGCGCAAGGGGGCGCCGTCGACATGCACCGTGCAGGCGCCACACTGGGCGATGCCGCAGCCGAACTTGGTGCCGGTCAGGCCCATCAGGTCGCGCAGGACCCAGAGCAGCGGCATGTCGTCCGGCGCGTCGACTTCGCGCTCGGCCCCGTTGACGTTCAACTTCATGGCGTCTCCTGGCGTCGGCGTGGGACCGGGCGACGATACTCCGCGCCCGCGTTGCATGCCAGTGAAGGTATGGGTCGATGTTTGCACGATCCTGCAGGATGCTTGCCCGATGCCCCGACGGGCGCGCCGGGCGTTGCCTTCGCCCCGCGGCTTGCGCCATCGTGGTGCCATGACCGCATCCGCTCATGTGCTGCTCGCGTCCGCCCACGCCGGTGAGGACACCGATGGCCGTGCACTGGCCGTCGTCATGGCCACCGAAGGTTCGACGTATGTCCGTGCGGGGGCCATGGCGCTGTTCGGTCCGGACCAGACGCAGGTGGGTTGGCTGAGCGGCGGCTGCCTGGAGCCGGAGATCGCCAGGCGTGCGCGGCATGCCGCCGCCGTGGGTGCCGCGGGTGCGATGGAGATCGACACCCGTGACGATGAGGACCTGTTCGCCGGCTCCGCTGTCGGGTGTCGCGGCGGTCTGCGGCTGGTGCTGCTGCCGCTGGATCGCATGCCCGGCTGGGCAACGGCCGTGCAGGCGTGGTGGGCGGGCCGCGGCGCGCTGACGTTGAGCTTGTCGGCCGATGGCGACGTACACGTGCGGGTGGGCGAGGTGAGCCTGCACTGGACGCTGGCGCGCCATGCCGAGGCACCGACGGTCAGTCTGGCCGGCGATGTCAGCGTGCCACCTCCCGCGCGCGTGGCGATCTTCGGTGCGGGACCGGAAACCCCGTCGCTGGTGCAGGGGCTGCGCACGCTGGGCTGGCATGTCAGCGTGGTGGAGCGGCGCGCGCGTTGGATTCCGGATACCGACATCGCCGACGCGTGGCTGATGCAGGCGCCAGACGAGGCGCTGCGCGCACTGCAGCCCGCGCCCGATGCCGCCCTGGTCATGCACCACCACTTCGAACACGACCGCGAGGCGCTGGAGGCGCTGGCGCATACCCGCATCCCGTTCATCGGCCTGCTGGGGCCGGTGCGTCGCCGCGAGGACCTGTTGCGCGTACTGCCAGCGCCGACGCATGCGCTGCTGGTGCCGCGCCTGCGCTCGCCCGTGGGGCTCAGGTTGGGCGGGCAAGGCCCCGAGGCCATCGCGCTGAGCATCGCCGCCCAGTTGCAGGCCTGGCGGCACGGCGAAACGCCATGACCGTGCCGCATGTCGCGGTGGTACTGGCGGCGGGGGGCAGCACGCGCCTGGGCCGGCCGAAGCAATTGCTGACGCGCGACGGCGAGACGCTGGTGCACCGTGCCGCGCGGCTGGCGTTGGCAACTGGCGCCGCACGCGTGCGGGTGATCGTCGGTGCGCAGGCGGACGACGTCGTGGCTGCGGTGCGCGACCTGCCGGTCGAGTGCCTGGGCAACCCGCGATGGAACGAGGGCTTGGCGGGAAGCGTGCGCGTCGCCGTGGATGCGCTCGCTGCGCATGATTACGCGACGCTGCTGCTGACGTGCGACCAGCCGGCGCTCCAGGTCACGCATCTCCAGGCACTGTTGGAAGCCGCGCGCCATGCGCCATCGGATTGTGCCGCCACGCGTTTCGGCGATCGCGTGGGGGTGCCTGCTGTCGTGGCGCCGACGATGCTGCGCGCCGCACGGGACTTACAGGGAGATCGCGGTCTGCGCGATGTGCTGAATGCCGCTGGTGCCGGCGTCATCGCCTGCGATGCGCCGGATCTCGGTGTCGACATCGACACGCCGGAAGACATCGCCGTCGCGGTGGCGAAGGGGTGGCTGGATCCACCCTGACGAATGAAGGGCGCCGGCATGGCCGGCGCCCGTCGTGAAGGCCTTCAGATCGCGCGCAGGGCCTGGGTGATCGGCAGGCGCGCCGCACGCAGGGCCGGGAACAGGCCGCCGACCAGGCCGATGCCGAGGGCCCACTTCAATCCGCTCCACAACAGTCCGGGCGTGACCTTGAACTGGAACACCACCTGGCTGAAGTTGCTGCCCAGCGTGGCCACGCTGTAGCCGTTGAACACCACCCAGGCGATCAGGCCGCCCAGCAGGCCGCCCAGCAAGGCCAGCAGCATGGTCTCCAGCATCACCGCCATCACCACCGGCAGGCCGCGGAAGCCGATCGCACGCATGGTGGCGATCTCGCGCGCACGGCCGGCGACGGCGGCGTACATGGTGTTGAGCGCACCGAACACCGCGCCGATGGCCATGATGGCGCCGATCACCGTGCCCAGCACCTTGATCAGCGTGGTGAGGCCGGTGGACTGCTTGGTGTAGTAGTCGCGCGTGGTCAGCACGTCCAGCTTCAGGCGCGGGTCGTTCTCCATCGCCGTCTTGAACTGCTCGAACCCCGGCTTGCCGGCCGTGCGCACGGTGACCGACTGGTACGCGCGGCGGTCATAGGCCGACGACAGCGTATCGATGTCGGTCCACAGTTCCGAGTCGTGCGCGTCGCCGGCGGCGAACACGCCGACCACGGTCCAGTCCTGGTTGCCCAGGCGCAGTGTCTTGCCGATCTCCAGACCGCGGTACTGGCCCTTGGCACCCTGGCCGACCACGATCTCGCGCACACCGATGTTGAACTTGCGGCCTTCGATCAGTTTGATGTGCGGACGGATCGCCCACGCCGCCCCGCTGACGCCGCGGAACTGCGCATTGGCGTCTTCGCCGCTGCCGGCGGTCGGCAGGTTGACGATCTGCGACAGTTCCGGCGAGAGCAGGGCGCGGCCGTCCTTGTCCTTGGCGATGCCGGCCAGCGTCGAGATCAGCGGCACCTGGTCGCGGGTGATGACCGAATTGGTCTCCGCCTGCGAACCGCCACGCAGCACGATGGCGGTGTCGTCGCTGCCGGTCTGCTTGAGCGTGGCCGAAAAGCCTTCGCCCATCGCCAGCATCGCCACCAGCACGCCGACCACGCCGGCGATGCCGACCACGATCACCGACGAGGCGCCCCAGCGCTGCGGCAGGCTGGCGATGCCGATCCTGGCCGCTTCCAGCGACAGCCGGCCACTGCGGGTGAGGAACAGCCACAGCGCCAGCAGCACCGCCAGGCCGGCGACGACGAACCACGGCGACATGATCCAGGCCACCAGACCCACGACCAGCAGCACGATGGAGATGAGATTGCCCAACCATTGCTTTTTCATATCGTGTCTCCTCTCAGCGGCCGGCCAGGGCGTCGACGATCTTCAGGCGCATCGCCCGCGTCGCTGGCAGCGCGCCGACGATCAGGCCGATGGCGACCATCAGCGACAGCCCCAACGCCCAGGTCTGTGCGGGAATGGTGGGCAGGGCGATCATGCCGTTGCTGGCGCCGCTGACCACCGGAATCATCACCGACGCCAGGCCCATGCCCAGCACGCCGCCCAGCACGATCAGCAGCACCGACTCCACCAGCACCAGCACCAGCACGGTGCCGTTGGTGAAGCCCAGCGTCTTCAGTACCGCCAGTTCCGGGACGCGCTCGCGCACCGCCTGCGCCATGGTGTTGCCGGTCAGCAGCAGCAGGGTGAAGAACACCGCCGCCATGATCGCGGTGACGATCAGGCCGATGTCGGCGAACTGCTTGGCGAAGGACTGGTTGAACGCCTGCTCGGTCTGGGTCTTGGTCTCGTGCGCCGAATTCTCCGAGATCGCGTCGATGGCCTTCGCCACGCGGGTGGCGTGGTTCACGTTGTCCAGCTTCACCATGTACCAGCCGACCTGGCCGTTGACGTACTGGTTGGCTTCATCGAAGTACTTCCAGTGGAAGATCAACTGGTTCTCCTCGCCCTTGCGCTTGGAATCGGCCAGCTTGAACGTGCCGCGCAGCGTCAGCGGCCAGGCATTGCTGCCGTCCTTCTGCGGGAAGATCGTCGCCTGCAGCGGGATGGTGTCGCCGACCTTCCAGCCGAAACGCTTGGCCAGGTTCTCGCCGACGATGGCGCCGGTGCGGTCGGCCTCCCAGGCCTTCACCTGCGCGGGATCGACGATGTACTCCGGGTACATGTCCAGGTAGCCCGGGCCGACGGAGAAATTGGGGAAGAAGTTCTTCGGGTCCTTGTAGATGCCGCCGAACCAGGCCGCGTACGTGGCCTTCTTCACGCCGGGCGTGGATTCGATGCGCGTCAGCAGGCTGTACGGCAGCATCTGCGTGATCGACAGGCGCGAGGCCACCACCAGGCGATCCGCGCCGGCGACGCTGCCGCCGGAGTTGAACGCCACGCGCACCGAATCCAGCAGGCCGAACAGCAGGAACGCCGCGACCACCGACAGCAGTGTCAGCAGCGTCCGCGTCTTGCTGCGGAACAGCGCCGACCAGATCAACGAGAAATATTTCATGTCCGCCTCCGGGTCAGTGCGCGGCGGCCGGGGCGTCGACCAGTTCGCCCTTGTCCAGGTGGATGGTGTGGGTGGCGTACTCGGCCGCCTTCGGGTCGTGCGTGACCATGATGATGGTCTTGCCGTGCTCGCGGTTGAGCATCTTCAGCAGGTTGAGGATCTCTTCGGCCGAATGGCGGTCCAGGTCGCCGGTGGGTTCGTCGCAGATCAGGAAGGTCGGGTCGGAGACGATGGCGCGGGCGATCGCCACGCGCTGCTGCTGGCCGCCGGACAGTTCGTTGGGACGGTGCGACTTGCGGTCGGCCAGGCCCACCAGCTGCAGCGCGATCTCCGCGTTGCGCTTGCGCTGCGCCGCGCCCAGCTTGGTCAACAGCAGCGGCAGCTCGACGTTGCGCTGCGCCGTCAGCGTAGGCATCAGGTTGTAGAACTGGAACACGAAGCCGACGTTCGTGCTGCGCCAGTGCGCCAGCTGGCCGTCGTTCATGCGGTCGATGCGCTGGCCTTCGATCTCGATCTCGCCGCCGGTGGGAGTGTCCAGGCCGCCGATCAGGTTCAGCAGGGTGGTCTTGCCCGAACCGGACGGACCCATCAGCGCGACGAAATCGCCGTGCGGAATGTCCAGGTCGATGCCATGCAGCACCTGCACCTTCTCGGGGCCGCGCTGGTAGGTCTTGGTGACGTTGCGGATGGAAACCAGGGAAGACATCGGCAGGATCCTTGTAGGAGACGGAAAGGCGAACGGCGATGCTGCGGTTCAAACAGGGCGGATCCCGTCCTCGAAGGACACGGGGCGCCCGTGGGACGACGGAGGGCGTCGCCCGGGATCGACAGGCGCCGGTGGAACGGCGCCCGGTATTCGGTGGTTCGCCGCCGCGAGGACATCCTCACGCGGCGCCTTGCAGGCTTACTCGGTGTCTTCGGCCAGCACGACCTTGGCACCGCTCTTCAGTTCGGCGGGCGGGTCCAGGACGACGGTCTCGCCCGCGTCCAGTCCCTCGGTGACGTGCACGTCATCGCCCAGCTTGCCGGCGACCTTCAGCGCGCGCTGCTGCACGGTGTCCTCGTCGCCGACGACGAAGGCCACCTGCGCGCCATCGCGCTCGACCACGGCGGCGCCCGGCGCGCGCACGCCCTTGGGCTGCGCGGCCTGCTGTGGCCTGGCCGCTTCCAGGAAGCTCACCCGCACGCCCATGTCCGGCACGATGCGCGGATCCTTCACCGCCAGTGCCACGCGCACCTTCACCGTGGCCTTGCTGCGGTCGGCGGTGGGGATGATGGCGATCACCTCGCCGGGGATCTGCCAGTCGGGATAGGCGTTCAGCGTGGCCTGGATCGGCATCTTCGGCTGCACGCGGCCGATGAAGGACTCGTTGACCTCCACTTCCACCTCCAGCGAGTCCATGTCGACGATGGTGCCGATGCCGGTGCGGGTGAACCCGCCGGTGGCCAGCGGCGAGACGATCTCGCCCGGCTGCGCGGCCTTGGCGATCACCACGCCGGCGAAGGGCGCGCGGACGATGGTGTTGTCCACGCCATTGTCGGAGATGGCCAGGCTGCGGCTGGCCACGGTGACGTTGCGCTGCGCGGCCTGCAGCTGCGCACGCAGGGCATCGCGCGCGGCGACCGCCTGGTCATACTGCGAGCGGGCGACCAGCTGCTGCTGCACCAGCGAGGACAGGCGTCGGGCATTCGCCTCGGCCTCGGTCAGCTGCGCCTGCACGTTCGCCACCTGCGAGCGCGCGGCCTCGACCTGCGCCTGCGACAGCGCACGGCTGGCGTCGGCATCCACCGGGTCGAGCGTGGCCATCACCTGGCCGGCTTCCACCTTCATGCCTTCCTCGATCAGCACCTCGCGCACCTTGCCGGTGATCTTGGCCGACACCGTGGCCATGCGCCGCGCGACCACGTAGCCGGAGGCGTCCAGCACCGAGGCGGCCGCGCCGCCGTCGCCCATCGCCACCGTCGGCGCGGTGCGTACTTCGATCGGCTTCTCGCGCCCGAACAACGCCCAGCCGGCCGCGGCCAGCGCCAGCAGTGCGGCGACCACACCCAGTGCGATCCACAGGCCGCGGCGCGACGTGGGCTCGGGCGGCGGTGCCTTGCGATCGATGCGGAGCTCCTTCAGCAGGTCGGCAGAGGTGTTCATGCGTATCCAGACGGTGAATGCGGGGAAGTGTGACCAGCAAGGGTAACGGAAGCCTAGTTGCCGGAAGTCACTTCATGCAGGAACCGGCCGGTCCGGGACGGCAGCGGGCCGGGATGGTGGGCATCATCGAGGGTCCGGCGCGCGCATCCCAGTGACACCTGTCACCTGATTCGCCTGAGGGGCGCCACTGATCACGGGCGGGGCGACGGCGCAGGCTGTGTCCATCTTCCGACAAGGCCCCTGGCATGGACATGGCGACCCTCTCTTCCCCCGCACTGGCCCGGTTGCGGGGCGTGCGCCACCGGTATGGCCGTGTGCTGGCGCTCGATGGCCTGGATCTGGCGCTGCCTGCCGGTCAGGTGCTGGCGCTGCTCGGCCCCAACGGCGCCGGCAAGACCACCGCGATCGGCCTGCTGCTGGGCCTGCAGCGTCCGCAGGCGGGACAGGCGGACCTGTTCGGCCTGCCGCCGCAGGACCTGGCTGCGCGCCGCCGCATCGGCGTGATGCTGCAGACGGCGGCCGTGCCGGACACACTGAAGGTGCGCGAGCTGATCGACCTCACGCGCAGCTACTACCCGCGCCCACGCAGCGTCGCCGACTGCATGGCATTGGCCGGGCTGGACGGGCTGATGGACCGCCGTTACGGCCAGCTGTCCGGCGGGCAGCAGCGGCGCGTGCAGTTCGCGCTGGCCCTCTGCGGCCGTCCCGAGCTGCTGTTCCTCGACGAACCCACCACCGGCCTGGACATCGATGCGCGGCAGACGCTGTGGAAGGCGATCCGCGAACTGGGTGCGCAGGGCTACGCGGTGCTGTTGACCACGCATTACCTGGAAGAAGCCGAAGCGCTGGCCGACCGCGTCGTCGTGGTCAACCACGGGCGTGTCGTCGCCGAAGGCACGGTGGCGCAGATCCGCGCGCATGTCGCCCAGCGGCGCATCCGCTGCAGCACCACCTTGCCGGCGGCGCTGGTGCAGGGCTGGCCGGGCGTGCAGCTGGCCCAGCATGACGGCGAGCGCCTGGACCTTGTCGTCGACATCGCCGAGCCCATTGTCCGCCGCCTGCTGGCCGAAGACCCCGCGCTCACCGAGCTGGAAGTGCAGCGCGCCGGCCTGGCCGACGCCTTCCTCGCGCTGACCCGCGACGCCGACGCCCCCGACCTGCACAAGGAAGCCGCCTGATGGACACCCCTGTCCCGCTGCCGTTCTCCTCCACGCGCGCCTACCTGCTGGAAGCGCGCTACGAATTCCTCCGCCTGTTGCGCACGCCCTCGTTCTCGCTGCCATGCCTGCTGTTCCCGCCGGTGTTCTACCTGCTGTTCGGGGTGCTGCTGGGCGGCAAGGGCGGACCGGTCGCGGCGCAGTACCTGCTGGCCGGTTATGGCGTGTTCGGTGTGATCGGCGTGGCGCTGTTCGGCTTCGGCGTGACCGTCGCGCTGGATCGCGAACAGGGCCTGCTGACGCTCAAGCGTGCGCAGCCGATGCCGCCGGGTGCGTACCTGGTCGCGAAGATGGCGATGGCGCTGCTGTTCGCCGCGATCATCCTGTTGCTGCTCGCCGCGCTGGCGGCCGGTGTGGCGCACGTGCGACTGTCGGCCGCGCAGTGGGGCGCCTGGGCGGCGACCTGCCTGATCGGTGTGCTGCCCTTCAGCGCGCTGGGGCTGTGGCTGGGCACGCTGGTCGGCGGTCGCGGCGCGCCGGCGCTGATCAACCTGGTCTACCTGCCAATGGCGTTCCTGTCGGGGCTGTGGGTGCCGCTGACGATGCTGCCCAAGCTCCTGCAGACGCTGGCGCCGGCATGGCCGGCGTATCATCTGGCGCAGGTCGCGCAGCAGGCCGTCGGTGTCGGTGCCGGGCGTCCGCTGGGGCTGCACCTGGCCGTGCTGGCCGCCATCACCGCGGTGTTCTTCGTGCTGGCGCGCCGCCGCCTGGTGCAGTGACCGGACCGCCGAGCAAGGAGCCCCCGATGAACCTGTCTTCCTCTCCGCTGCTGCGTCGGCTGACCCGCCTGCGCGACGCCCTGGTGCCGGAGGCGCTGGGTTTGGGCTGGATGCCCCTCTTCCTGCTGGGCTACCTGGTGTTCCTGTTCATGCCGGTGCTGGTGCCGTCCGGGAGCGACTGGGGCAGCAACCTGCAGTGGCACCTGTGGCCCACGCTGGCGTCGATCGCAGCGTTCCTGCCGATGTATTTCCTGGCCTACCGCGGCAGTGCGATGACGCGGGTGCTGTGCACGCTGGGCATCGCCGCGCTCGGCTGCGGGCTGATGGCGTACAACGCCTTCTCCAACACCTACATCATCTACGCGGCGGCGTTCGTGGCGCTGCTGCCGGGCGCCCTGTGGGTGCGGCTGGCGGTGCTGGCGGCGCTGCTGGGGGCCTATCACGGCCTGTCGATGTGGCTGGGGTTCCCGGTGTTCGTGCCGGTGCTGACCGCGATCATCTCGGTGGCCGTATTCACCGGCAACTACTTCCAGTCGGAGACCGTGCGCAAGCGCGCCGAGCTGAAGCTCTCGCACGAGGAAGTGCGCCGGCTGGCCGCGCTGGCCGAACGCGAACGCATCGGCCGCGACCTGCACGACCTGCTCGGCCACACGCTGTCGCTGGTGGCGCTGAAGTCCGACCTGGCCGGGCGCCTGATCGACCGCGATCCGCAGGCCGCCCGCAACGAGATCAACGAAGTCAGCCGTGTGGCCCGCGATGCGCTGGCGCAGGTGCGGCGTGCGGTGACCGGCATCCGCGCGGCCGGCCTGGCCGCCGAGCTCGCCTCCGCGCGCCTGCTGCTGGAATCGGACGGCGTCACCCTGCGCTACGACGCGCAGGAAGTCGCGCTGCCCGCCGACCTGGAAACCGTGCTCGCCCTGAGCCTGCGCGAGGCGGTGACCAACATCCAGCGCCATGCGCGCGCCACGCTCGCCGAGGTCGCCTTGTCGTCCACGCCCGGACACGTCGCCCTGCGCATCCGCGACAACGGCGTCGGTAGCGCTGCCGTGCCCGGCAATGGCCTGGCCGGCATGCGCGAGCGCGTCGAATCGCGCGGTGGCCGCCTGCGCATCGATTCCACCCTGCGCCAGGGCACCTGCGTGGAGATCATGCTGCCGTTGCCGTCGGGGGGCGATGTCGTGACGGCACCAGAGAAAGCCCCTGTAGGAGCGACGTAAGTCGCGACTGCAAGGCCGGACGCATCCTCATCTCGACATACGTGCGCGGATGCAGGCCGCCTCGCTCGCTTCTATGGCTGCGCCACCCGTGCGGTCGCGACTTACCGGTGCAGACTTGCCTGCACCACTCCTGCAATGGGCAGTCCACTTCACGAGCGTGATTTGCTAGCGTGTCGCCCCACCTTCCCACCCTGACGATCCGATGATCCGCGTCCTGCTTGCCGAAGACCAGGCCATGGTGCGTGGCGCACTCACCGCGCTGCTGGGCATGGAAAGCGACATCGAGGTGGTTGGCAGCGCGGCCGACGGCGAGACCGCCTGGCGCGAACTGCAGCGGCTCAAGCCCGACCTGCTGGTTACCGATATCGAGATGCCCGGCCTGAGTGGCCTGGAGCTCGCGCAGCGCATCCAGCGGCACGAGCTGCCGTGCAAGGTGGTCATCGTCACCACCTTCGCCCGCAGCGGGTTCCTGCGCCGCGCGCTGGAGGCCGGCGTGTCCGGCTATCTGCTGAAGGACGCGCCCGCCGAGGATCTGGCCGAGGCGCTGCGCAAGGTGCACCGCGGCGGTCGCGCGATCGATCCGCAACTCGCACTGGAAGCCTGGTCCGACGCCGATCCGCTCAACGACCGCGAACGCCAGGTGCTGCGGCTGGCCGGCGAGGGCCAGTCCGCCGGCGACATCGCCCGGCAGCTCAATCTTTCGCAGGGCACCGTGCGCAATTATCTGTCCGAAGCCATCGGCAAGCTCGGCGTGGGCAACCGCATCGAAGCCTACCGGCTGGCGCGGCAGCGCGGGTGGTTGTAATCACGTAGTCGTGCCTTTCTGTAGGAGCGACGTCAGTCGCGACCGCAGACCCGAGACTGCGCAGCCTCCCCATCCGACAGGCAACAATCGTTGCGTGTCCACTATCCGATGATCCGGGACTACAGGAGCGCTGATCGCGTGCGGTCGCGACTTACGTCGCTCCTACGCAGGGCAACGTCAACCGCCGTAACGCGCCTTCAGCATCGCGTAGGCGCTGCGCAGGGCCAGGGCTTCGCCACCGGCGGGGCGGCCGGCGCGGTCGCTGTCGTTCCACGCGTACACGTCCAGGTGCGCCCACTTCATGCCGTCCGGCACGAAGCGCTCCAGGTACAGCGCGGCGGTGACCGCGCCGGCCATGCGCGAGCCGGCATTGGCCAGGTCGGCGATGCCGCTGGTCAGGTAGCGCAGGTACGGGCGCCACAGCGGCATGCGCCACACCGGGTCGCGCATGCGTTCGCCAGCGGCGATCCAGTCGTTGGCCACCGCATCGTCGTTGGCGAACAGCGCCGGCAGGTCCGGACCCAGCGCGATGCGCGCCGCGCCGGTCAGCGTGGCGAAGTCCAGCAGCAGGTCGGGCGACTGCTCGCCTGCGTAGGCCAGCGCATCGCACAGGATCACGCGGCCTTCGGCGTCGGTGTTGTCGATCTCCACGCTGACGCCCTTGCGGGTGGCGATCACCTCGCCCGGGCGGAAGGCGTTGGGACCGATGCTGTTCTCCACCGCCGGCACCAGCAGGGTCAGCCGTACCGGTAGCCGGCGCGCCATCACCAGGCGCGCCAGCGCGATCGCATGCGCCGCGCCGCCCATGTCCTTCTTCATGTTGCGCATGCCGTCGGCCGGCTTGATGTCCAGGCCGCCGGTGTCGAAGCACACCCCCTTGCCGACCAGCGCCACGTGCGGCTGCGACGCATCGCCCCAGCGCAGCGCGATCAGGCGCGGCGCGCGGTGGGAGGCGCGGCCCACGGCATGGATGGCCGGGAAGTTCTGCGCCAGCAGCGCGTCGCCGGCGATCACCTCCACCTGCGCGCCATGCGTCGTGGCAAGCTCGCGCACTGCGGCCTCCAACTCGTCCGGCCCCATGTGCTCGGTGGGGGTGTTGACCAGGTCGCGCACCTGCAGGCTGGCCGCCAGCAGGTCGAGCGCTTCGGCGTCGGCCTGCGCCAGCACTAGGCGCGCGGGCCTGCGCGCAGGCTGCTTGTAGCGGTCGAACCTGTAGCTGCCCAGGCCCCAGCCCAGCTGCAGCGCGGTGCGCGCGTCGGCGGACAGGTCGCTGGCCAGGCGCCAGTCGCCGGCCGGCAGAGCGAACGGTGCGTGTGCGTAGCTGTAGGGATCCAGCGGATCGCCGATGCCGATGACCGCGCCCGCCAGCCCATCCTCGCCAGGCAGCAACAGCAGCGAACCCGCACCGGCGGCGAACCCCTGCGCGTCGATCCATGCATTGACCGCGGCGGTCTGGTTCGTGCGCCAGGCGGCCAGTTGCGTGCGGTCCAGCACGTGCAGCGCATGCGCGGCGGTGGAGCTATCGGTGTAGGCGAGGGCGGCGCTCATGCGGCGGCGTGTTCCGTGGCGAAGTCGGGGTGGGCGTCCAGCCAGTCGGCCAGCGCGGTCAGGGTATGGAATTCCAGGTCCGGACGCAGCGTTTCGTGCGTCCAGGCGCGGGGGTGGCCGTCGTGGTCTTCCGGCCGGTTGATCCAGCAGCTGCGCAGGCCGGCGCGTGCGGCGCCCAGCACGTCCATCTCGATGTGGTCGCCCACGTGCAGCACCTCGGCCGGCGGTACGCCCAGCCGTTCGCAGGCGGCCAGGAAGATGCTGGCTTCAGGCTTGGCGGCGCCGTGTTCGCGCGAGTGGATCTGGTGCACGAACAGGTGCCCCAGCCCGATCCGCTGCAGGTCGGCGTTGCCGTTGGTCACGGCGGCCACCGGCACGCGTGCGGCGATGCGTTCCAGCGCGTCGAGCGTATCCGGGTAGTACTCGACCTGGTTGCGTGCGGCGTAGAAGGTCTCGTAGGCCGGCTCCAGCAGGGCCATGTCGGCGCCGCTCTCGCGCAGGGCGTGTTCCAGCGTCATCCGGCGCAGGATGCTGAGGTCGTGCTTGTGCTGCGGGTGCGCGGCGAACACCTGCTCGCGCACGGCGCGCATGCGCTCGACCGGGAACATGGCGGCGGTGGCGGGGGTGTGCTGGCGCAGCCAGTCGTCGAGGACGCGCTCGATCCGGGCGCCGATGGGGGCGAACGGCCAGAGGGTGTCGTCGAGGTCGAGGGTGATGGCGCGGACGGGGAAGCTCATCGGGGCGATTTTACACCCGGCAGGCAGGGGCCCTTTCATCTGCCCCAGGAGGAGGCCCCTCTCCCTGCGGCGACCGAAGGAAGTCCCTGTGGGAGAGAGGGGTTGGGGTGAGGGCAACGAAGCCCCTGTCTCCAGGCTTCCCATGTTGTCGCCCCGTCCGCTTTATGGCCTTGCGGAATAGACCGCTTGGCCCCGGCATGGCGCCGCTGGCCGCGGGGGCGTCACTTTCTTTGCTTGTGCAAAGAAAGTAACCAAAGAAAGCACACCCCAGGCGGCACGCCCTCCGCGCTGCGCGCTCCGGGTTCGCGAGCGGTCCGGGAATTTTCGTAAGGCACATCCCTGTGCCATACGAAAACGCCGCCCATCCGGGGCGGCGCCCTTCGGGTTTGACCCGGCCCACTCGCCGTGCCTCATGGGGCCCGAAGGCGCGAGCAACAGCACATGCAGATCGCGGGCGCGTTTGCTTTTGGGGCCCTTTAGGTCCGGCAGTCCCGGCGGGTAAAACCCGGAGGGCGGCGCACAAGGATGTGCGCCGTTTTCGGCCGGGGCAGGATGCCCCGTCCGAAAATTCCCACCGGGACTGCGCACCCGCCGCGCAGCGGCGGGCGGACCGCCGGGGGGTGTTTCTTTTGCCTACTTTTCTTTGCACAAGCAAAGAAAAGTAGGGCCTCCGCGGCGAGCGGCGCCATGTGTGAAAAAGAAGATCCATCCCGCAAGGCGCCATGAAACCAAAGCGTGATCGTGGATGTTGTGCCAGCAGGGCAGATCGAAGATGCGGTCTTCGTTGCCCCTCACCCCAACCCCTCTCTCCCACAGGGACTTCCTTCGGTCGTCGCAGGGAGAGGGGCTTCTTCCCGCGCAGGGAGGCGCTCAAGACGCGCTCACTCCAACAACCGCGCCCAGCCTTCCATCCCTTCCACCCGCGCCAGCACCAGTTTCACGCACACCAGCAGCGGCACCGCCAGCAACAATCCGATGATGCCCCACAGCCATCCGAACAGCATCAGCGCCAGGATCAGCACCAGCGGCGACAGCGCCATCCGCCGGCCCAGGATGATGGGGGTGACGATCTGCCCCTCGATCGTGTGCAGTACCAGGTAGGCGATCGCCGGCAGCATCGACTGCAACGGCTCCTCGAAACTGATGAAGCCCACCAGCAGCATCGCCACCATCCCGATCAGCGGCCCCACGTACGGCGCGAAATTCAGCAGCGCCGCCATGGTGCCCCACAGCAGCGCCTCGGCCAGCGGCAGCCCCAGCAGGTACAGCACGCAGGCGAACACCAGACCCACCACCGTGTTGATGATGCTGATGGTCAGCACGTAGCGCGACACCTCGCGCTCGATGGAGTGCAGGATCTCCACGGTGAACTTCTTCTGCTGCCGCCCAGGCAGCAGCGCGATGGCGTTGCGTTGCAGGTTCTCGCCGTACACCATGAAGAAGAACGTCAACAGCACCACCGCCAGCAGCGAGGCCAGCACGCGCGGCGTGGCCAGCAGCTTGCCGTACGGGTCGTCCGGCGTGGCCTGCACCACCTGCGGCTGCCGGCCCGTCTGGGTACCGGCGGCGGCGCGGGCGAAGTTCTCGGCGGCCTTGTTCGCGTCCTGCACCGGCTTGGTCAGCTCGCGCAGCTTGGGCGCCAGCTGGCGCATCTCGCGCGGCGCCTGCTGCGCCCATTCCATCGCCGACGGCAGCATCTTCTGCGCCAGCAGCCCGGTCACGGCCATGCCGCCGAGCAGCACGATCAGTGCGCCCAGGAAGCGGGGCACGTACAGCCGGCGCAGCACGCGGATGATCGGGTTGCCGACCAGGGCGAAGAACATCGCCAGCAGCACCGGCAGCAGGAGGTCCTGCGCGGCCCACAGCGTGTAGCCCACGGCAAGCGTGGCCAGCACCAGCACCGGGGCGGAGGCGCGCGGGCGTGGCGGCGGGGCGGGGACCGCAGATGCGTCGGGTGGGGCAGGTGTGCTCATGGGCAGGTGGCCGCCTGAAGGATGCGCGATTGTGCAACGTCCCCTGTGGGAGCGACGTGAGTCGCGAGCGCGCCCCGATAGCGGCGCCGTATGCGAGAGGGTGAACGCGCCGCAGCGCGTCCGGGAAAGAGAACGGCCGGCTTTCCCCGCGATGGATGGCGTGCGGTCGCGACTGACGTCGCTCCTACAGCAGCCTTGGGAGCGTCAGCGCTCGGACAGCTCGGTCGCCGCTTCGGCCGGACGCGGTGCGGTGACCACGATCTCGTCCTCGTCGAAGGCCTCGTCCACCAGCGGCTCCTCGTCGATCTGTACGTCGGCCTGTTCCTGCGCTTCCTGGGCGGTGTCGGCCGCCTGCTCGGCGGTCTCGGCGGCGGCCGCAGCCTGCGCCGTGGCCAGGAAGCTGGAGACGGCGGTGAACATCTGCATCCAGCGTGCGCCGTTCATGGCGCGCAGCGGCTCGGCGCGGCCGGCCAGGAAGCCGCTGACCAGCCCGGCGATGACGATGCGGCCCGGCGTCCAGCCCTCGCGCCAGGCCTGCTTCAGCGTGGCCCATTGCAGCTGCGCGTGGGTGGCACGCAGCTCGACCCGCTGCTCGGCGCGCTGCACGTGCTGCAGCAGCCTCTCGAAACGCATCACGCGCCTCCGTGGTCGGCGGCGCGCGGGTCGTGCGCGGTGCCGGCAGGCGGCGGGTCGTCGTCGATGGCGGCGTCCTCGTCGAAAAGACCCAGCTTCGACAGCTGGCGCCGCGTGGCATGCATGCCGGTGTAGTCGAAGTAGCGCCCCACCTTCCAGGCCGCGAACGCGGTGACCGCCAGGCTCAGCAGGGCGGCCACCGACAGCGACTGGAACCAGGAAAAACCGAAACGCTGCATCAGCGCGATCAGCGCGCCGGTCACCAGCAGCCACGCCGAGGCGCCGAACACGATCGCCACGCACGCCCAGGCCAGTGCGCGCCCGAAGGCGCTGCGGGCCAGGGCGAAGTCGGCCGACACCAGCCCGCGGAAGGCGCGGCCGGCCCCCTTGGCCGAACCGAACGCCGCGCGGCCCGCCGCGCCGACTTCCCTCAGGGTGTCGGCGAGGTCGGGCGGCGCGGGGGTGTCGGTATCGCGGGACGCGTCGCTCACGCGGCGGGCTTACTTGTCGCCGCCGCTGCGCGCCAGCTTGGCGATGATCCAGCCGGCGGCGAAGGCCACGCCGAACGAGGCCAGCGGCCGCTCGCGGATCAGGTCCGCCGCGCTGTCGATCAGGTCGCGGCCCTTGTCCATCAGCGCATCGACCTGCTCGCGCGCGGCGCCGCCGCCGGCTTCGGCCGCGGCGATGCCCGACAGCGCGCTGTCGGCCAGTTCGGATTTCACGTTCGCCTTGCCAAGGCGCAGTTCGTCGCCGGCGGCGCTGGCCGCGCCCTTGATCGCTTCGCCCGCGGCCGCGGCCGCCGAGGCCAGGTGCGAACCGGCTTCGCCCAGGTTGGACTTCAGGGCATCGGTATGGGTGGGCATGCTCATGGGTGTCTCCTGCAGGCGGGGGATGGGGCCACTGTAATGCACGGGGGTGAACGCGCTGTTAGATGGGGGGGGCGGGCGAGAAGTGAGCGGAGAGGAGTGAGGAGTGAGCGGACAGCGGGGCAAGGCACTCACTCCTCACTTCTCACTCCTCTCCACTCACTCCTGCCCTGGTTCACTGCATCAGCAGCCGGCCCGTGCCGCGTCCGCGCAGGATATTGAGCACCAGCTGCGCCGGCTTGCGCTCGAAGCTGGCGCGGAAGCCCGGCAGGTCGCCGAACTCGCCGCTGCTGCTGGCCACGATGATGTCGCCCGGGCGCAGGCCGCTGTTCCAGGCGCGGCTGTCGCGCGCCACGTTGCCCACCTGCACGCCGCCCATCGCGCCGCGGATCATGCCGCGCACGGCCTGCCGCGCCGACTCGTCCATCTCCTTCAGGGTGGCGCCGGCCAGACGCGGATCCAGGCTGGCGCCGTCGGCGCTGCGCGCGCCCTCCTTCAGGGCCACGTTGAGCTGCAGCGGCTTGCCGTCGCGGCGCACGTCCAGCGCCACGCGCGTGCCGACCGGCTGCAGGCCTTCGAAGTTGTGCAGCGCCGCGCGGTTGTCGATGCGCTGGCCGTTGGCGGCCAGCACCACGTCGCCGGGCTGCAGTCCGGCCTCGGCGGCGGCCGATCCGGGGTAGACGCGGGTCACCAGTGCGCCACGGGGCAGGTCCAAGCCCAGGCCGCGCGCCACGCGCTCGTCCACGTCCTGCGATTCCACCCCGAACGTGCCCCGGCGCACCACGCCGTCGTTGGCGATCAGCTGTTCCATGATGCCGCGCGCCATGTTGATGGGAATGGCGAAGCCCAGGCCGATGTTGCCGGCCATGCTGCCGCGCGGATTGAAGCTGGCGGTGTTGATGCCGACCAGCCGGCCCTGCAGGTCGACCAGCGCGCCGCCGGAGTTGCCCGGGTTGATGGAGGCGTCGGTCTGGATGAAGTTCTGGTAGCCCGCCACCGGGATGCCGCTGCGCCCCACCGCCGACACGATGCCCGAGGTGACCGTCTGGCCCAGGCCGTAGGGGTTGCCCATCGCCACCACGAAATCGCCGACCTGCAGCTGGTCGCTGTTGGCCATCGGCACGGCGGTCAGGTTCTGGGAGGGGATGCGGATCAGGGCCACGTCCGTGTCCGGGTCCGAGCCGATGAACTCGGCTTCCACCTGGCGGCCGTCGCTCAGCGTGACCGACACGCCGTCGGCGTTCTCCACCACGTGGTGGTTGGTCAGCACGTAGCCGCGCGCGGCATCCACGATCACGCCCGAGCCCAGCGCGCGTTCCACCCGCTCGCGCGGCATGTCGGGAATGCCCAGCAGGCGGCGGAAGATCGGGTCGTCGCCGAACGGTCCCAGCGGGCTGGCCACGCGCACGGTCTGCCGGCTGTATACGCTGACCACCGCGGGGGTGACGCGCTTGAGCATGGGCGCCAGCGAAGGCAGCGCCTGCCCGTCCACCGCGGTGGGCAGGGCAGCAGCGGCCGGTACGGCAGCCGCGGCGGCAGGCGCGGCGTTGGCGGGCTTCTGCAGCAGGTCGTTGAGGCCCGTGGCGGCGAACCCGCCGAACGCAGCGGCGGCGGACAGGGCGATCAGGGTGGGGAACGGGCGCAGCGCTTTCTTCATGGTCGGTCGGCAGCTCGTTGCGTCGGAGGGAGCGGGCGCCAGAGGCGTCCCGCGGAACCTGAATGAGTCTGCGCACGGACCCCTAAACCGGCAATGAAGTTCACCCTTCATGCCGCCTTGCGGGGCCCCGGCGCGCGACGACGGACGGTGGCGGAGGACCCCGCAACTGTCATGTCAATCCGGTTGACAGGGGGCACCCCCGGGCGTAGTTTGACGGCTTCGTGCTGACACAAGATGTTGCGGTCCAGCACGAAGCGGACCCAAGCACTGGTGTTTCACGTCGGGCTTTGCGCTTGGGAAATCGGGCGCCTTTGGGGATTGGCGCATGAGGTCGAGGGACGCAGTGGGCAGCACGGCAACGGCAGGGCCCACCACCACAATCCGGCCATCCGGGCAGCGCATCCTGTGCGGCGGCCCGCGCCGGCGTCCCCGTCGTCCGGGTCCGCGATGAGATACCGGGGCAGGCCCAGGCCCGCCCGCCACAGTCATTAGAGAAGTTCCAGTCGTTTTCAGGAGAACAACACAACCATGAGTACGGTGCGCCTCGAGGCGGTCAAGACGGAACAGCCCACCCTGATCCACATGCAACCGGCGTCCCAGGACATCTGGGACAAGAAGTACCGGCTGAAGACCAAGCAGGGCGAGGCCCTGGACGCCGACATCGATGGCACCTACCAGCGCGTGGCCCGCGCCCTGGCCGACGCCGAAGCCACCCCCGAAAAGCGCGCCTACTGGTACGAGCGCTTCGTGTGGGCGCTGCGCCGCGGCGCCATCCCGGCCGGCCGCATCACCTCCAACGCCGGCGCCCAGCAGCACAAGCCGGCCACCAGCACCATCAACTGCACCGTGTCCGGCACCATCGAGGACTCGATGGACGGCATCCTGGAGAAGGTCCACGAAGCCGGCCTCACCCTGAAGGCCGGCTGCGGCATCGGCTACGAGTTCAGCACCCTGCGTCCGAAGGGCGCCTTCGTCGCCGGCGCCGGCGCCTACACCTCCGGCCCGATGTCCTTCATGGATATCTACGACAAGATGTGCTTCACCGTCTCCAGCGCCGGCGGCCGCCGTGGCGCGCAGATGGGCACCTTCGAGATCTCCCACCCGGACGTGAAGGACTTCATCCGCGCCAAGCGCGAAGACGGCCGCCTGCGCCAGTTCAACCTGTCGCTGCTGATCACCGACGGCTTCATGCAGGCCGTGGACCAGGACGCCGACTGGCCGCTGGTGTTCCCGGTGAACATCAAGGAGAAGGGCGACATCGACTTGGAGGACGCCGCCCAGGTGGTCTGGCGCGAGTGGCCCACCCACAAGAACTACATCGTCCGTGACGACGGCCTGGTGGCCTGCAAGATCTACGGCCACATCCGCGCCCGCCACCTGTGGGACATGATCATGGTCTCGACGTACGACTACGCCGAGCCGGGCTTCATCCTGATCGACCGCGTCAACGAGATGAACAACAACTGGTGGTGCGAGACCATCCGCGCCACCAACCCCTGCGGCGAGCAGCCGCTGCCGCCCTACGGCGCCTGCCTGCTGGGCTCGGTCAACCTGACCACCTTCGTGCGCGACCCCTTCACCGACCAGGCCCGTTTCGACTGGGAGGAATACAAGGAAGTCGTGCGCGTGTTCACCCGCATGCTCGACAACGTGGTCGAAGTGAACGGCCTGCCGCTGCCGCAGCAGCAGGCGGAGATCCTGCGCAAGCGCCGCCACGGCATGGGCTTCCTGGGCCTGGGCAGCACGCTGACCATGCTCAAGCACAAGTACGGCAGCGCCGAGTCCTGCGAGTTCACCGAAGCCATCGCCCGCGAGATGGCCGTGGCCGGCTGGGAAATGGGCCTGGCCCTGGCGAAGGAGAAGGGTCCTGCGCCGATCATGGACGAGCTGTTCACCGTCACCGCCGCCATGCTGCGCCAGCGCCCGGAAATGGCGAAGGACGGCTGGAAGGTCGGCCAGGAGATCCCCGGCAAGGTGCTGCACGCCAAGTACAGCCGCTACATGCAGCGCGTGGCCGAAGTCGCGCCCGACCTGGTGGACGAGCTGGCCGAAGTCGGCAGCCGCTTCACCCACCACAGCTCCATCGCGCCCACCGGCACCATCAGCCTGTCGCTGGCCAACAACGCCAGCAACGGCATCGAGCCCTCCTTCGCACACCACTACAGCCGCAACGTGATCCGCGAAGGCAAGAAGACCAAGGAAAAGGTGGACGTCTACTCCTACGAGCTGCTGGCCTACCGCGAGCTGGTCAACCCCAAGGCGATGCCGTTCTCGGACGACCCGGACGCCAAACTGCCCGACTACTTCATCGCCGCCGACGACATCTCCCCCAAGGAGCACGTGGACGTGCAGGCCGCCGCGCAGAAGTGGGTGGACAGCTCCATCTCCAAGACCGCCAACGTGCCCACGGACTACCCGTACGAGCAGTTCAAGGACATCTACCGCTACGCCCACCAGCAGGGCCTGAAGGGCTGCACCACGTTCCGCTTCAACCCGGCCGCCTTCCAGGGCGTGCTGGTGAAGGAAGCCGACCTGGAGAACACCACCTACCGCTTCGAGCTGGAAGACGGCAACGTCATCGAGGTGAAGGGCAACGAGCAGATCGAGTACGACGGCGAGATGCACACCGCCGCCAACCTGTTCGATGCGTTGAAGGAAGGGTATTACGGCAAGTTCTGACGCTTTACCCCTCTCCCCGCTTGCGGGGAGAGGATGCCCGGAGGGCAGGTGAGGGGAGCGAGCGCAGCGAGCTGCTTTTGCTCCATGCGAAAAGCGGCCCCTCTTCCGCCTTCGGCACCTTCTCCCCGCGTGCGGGGAGAAGGAGAAAGAAGAACCTCTCCCCGCCCGCGGGGAGAGCCGCTCCAGAAAGTTGAACCAAAGATTCACCGGTTTCACCGTTCCACCCCGCGCCATCGGGTATAGCATCGGCAGCGTCACAACCTCGCCCACAAGGAGGGCAGCATGAGCAACGGTAATGGTGTCACGGCGACGCTTTCCGGCGCCGCCGAGAGCGTGAAGGAAACAGTGGCCGGCATCGGCGAAGCGGTGGCCTCCACCGCCAGCGAGACGGTCGCCAAGGCCAAGAAGGCGGCCAAGAAGGCGCGCAAGACGGTCACCGCCGACATCGCCAAGGCGAAGAAGGCCGTGGCCAAGCGCACCGACAAGGCCACCAAGGCGGTGAAGAAGACCGTCGCCAAGGCGAAGAAGACGCTGGCTGCGGCCAGTGCGAGCGCCAAGGCCGAAGCCGCCAGCCTGCAGAAGAAGGTGACCGGCAAGAAGGCCGCGAAGAAGGCGACCAAGAAGTCGGCCGCCAAGAAGGCCACCAAGAAGGCGGCCAGCAAGAAGGCCACGGCCAAGAAGGCGGTGAAGAAGACCGTCCGCAAGGCCGCGGCCAAGAAGGCGCCGGCCAGGAAGGCCGCCAAGAAGGCAGTGAAGAAGGTCGCCCGCAAGGCGCCCGTGAAGAAGGCGGCGAAGAAAGCCGCTCCGAAGAAAGCGGCCAAGAAGGCCGTCCGCAAGGCCCCGAAGAAAGCCGCGAAAAAAGCGGCCCGTAAGTAAGACCTGATGCTTCACCCCTCCTCCCCCGGGTCCGGGGGAGGGTTGGGGCGGTCGCCGGCCCGGAAGGCCAGGCCCCGCCCATCGACGACAACTTTCAGAACACGAACAGGATTCTCCCGTCATGGCCGTCAAGATCGACAAGAAAATCAAGGGCTACAGCGTGCTCACCCCGGAAGACAAGGCGCGCGAAGCCGCGGCGCCGGTCCCCACGGCGTCGGTGGCGCGCGAGACGGTGGAAAAGGAAACCCCGCAGGACAACATCATCCAGATGCACGAGCGCATCGAGCGCCCGGAAGTCCTGATCGGCAGCACCTACAAGATCAAGTCGCCGCTGGTGGAGCACGCCATGTACGTGACCATCAACGACATCGTGTTGAACGCCGGCACGGAGCACGAGCTGCGCCGTCCGTTCGAGATCTTCGTCAACAGCAAGTCCATGGAGCACTTCCAGTGGATCGTGGCGCTGACGCGCATCATGTCGGCGGTGTTCCGCAAGGGCGGCGACGTGACGTTCCTGGTGGACGAGATGAAGGCGGTGTTCGATCCGCGCGGCGGTTACTTCAAGGCCGGTGGCGTGTACATGCCGTCGCTGGTGGCGGAGTTGGGCGCCATCGTGGAAGAGCACATGAAGTCGATCGGCCTGATCCACGATCCGGAAATGAGCGCGCACCAGCGCGCCATCCTGGCCGAGAAGCGCAAGCAGTACGAAGACCGCGCAAAAAAAAACTCTGATGTAGGCGCGGCCCCCGCCGCCGCGCCCGCTGCACCGGCCGCGCCCGCCCTGGGCGCCGCCGAGGACATCGCCGTCACCGGCGATGGCGCCAGCTTCCCGCCCTCCGCCACGCTCTGCCACAAGTGCAGCACCAAGGCCCTCGTCATCATGGACGGGTGCGCGACGTGCTTGAACTGTGGTTATTCGAAGTGCGGGTGAGGAGAGCGAGATGGCCGGCTACGAATCTCCAGCCATTTCGAAGAGTCGCCGAGTTGCTATTGCGGCTCGTGCGCGATACTTGAACTTGGAACTCTGGAATAACAGGCACAAGCTGTGGTCGACGCCTCCCTTGAGCCCCCTTCATGCCGTCGATCCAGGCGTAGCGCTCGAGTTTCTTGGATTCCGAGTTAGCTCTTCCGACCTCGGACGTGAATATATTGATGGGATCCTTAGTGAGGTGGCTGGGACCATTGATTTTGAAAAGAAGGAAGTGGTTCTGTCCGTTCGCCCGTCGCCGGAAGAAGCATTCTTTACCGCAGCACATGAACTTGGTCACGCAGTTCTTCATGACGGTCGGTCTGGCCTTCATCGAGATCGACCGGTTAAAGGTCCTACGCTCCGTAGGAGCGTTAAAGAACAAGAGGCTGATTACTTCGCTTGCTGCTTCCTAATGCCGGAGAAGCGGCTCGTTGCGAGCTTCAAGGAGCGTTTCCTTGCGGAAGGCATGGAGTTGAATCAGCGGACAGCTGTGGGTCTCTGCGATGTCTCTGCATCGGTTGTAAAGACTAAGATCAAGACCGTGCGGGATTTTTCTCGAATGATCGCAGAGGCGGTTCGTTTCGATGGGGTGCGCTTTCCTTCGCTGAAACGTGAGTATCAGGTGTCGACTGAAGCAATGGCGATTCGTCTGGAAGAGTTGGGGCTGATTGCTTTCTAAGTTTCGATCGTTTTTGCATCAGTAATAAATCTAGATGGTGTGGTGGGGAAGGGATGCCAAAATCTCATCATGTGACGCATGCCATTAGCATAGAGCGTCTTAAGAACATCTCTGGCCTTCCTGAGATCCGGCTTGATGGGAGCCCACTGGTAGCTATCACCGGAGCAAACGGGGAAGGAAAATCGACAATTGTTCATGCGCTGGCTTGCGCGTATAAGCCGCTACCTGATAAAGATCGGGTGAACTATAAGTTCCCGAACTTCTTTCTACCTACTTCTGATTCAAGGTGGCAGGGTAGCTCGTTTGAACTAACCTACTCTTTCAGAGATGGTCAGAATCTCTCGGGGGAGCTGCGGCAGAGCTACGGAAAAGCGGGTGATCGCTGGACCCCGCGCTATGAGAATCGCCCTGAGCGCCATGTTGAGTACATTGGCATTCGCTCATGCGTCCCTCGAATTGAAGATGAGCGGTCTACAACCTATCTGGAGTTCTCCACAACGGTTGCCGACGGAGACGTAATGGCCGCTGTTCGCGTTGCTGCTTCGCGAGTCCTCAATCGTAATTACGCTGAACTTTCTACAAAGCAGCATTGGACGGGTAAGAGATACAGAGGTGTTGCTGTGAACCAGCTCGCCTACTCTTCATTGAGTATGGGGGCTGGCGAGCAGCGCGTATTCGAGATACTCGAGCGGCTTTACTTTGCTCCTAAGTATTCACTCATCCTGATCGATGAGCTGGATCTCTTAATGCACGAAGATGCTCTTCGGCGGCTCGTTGATGTGATCCACGCCAGAGCTGAAGACAGGGGGCTTCAGGTTGTCTTCACCACTCATCGAGAGTCAATCCTGTCCCGCGGAGACAAGGTGCTCGTGCATCACGTCTTCAGTGCGGGAGGAAAGACCTTCTCCATGCCCGGAACACATCCGGATGTTCTGCACAGGCTTACCGGCAGCCTGACTAGATCCATCGAGGTGTTTGTCGAGGATGACGTCTCATCCGCAGTTGTTGCAAGGCAGGCTGAGATGCTGGACATGCGTCGTCATGTTTCTATTACCCCTGTCGGTGCCGCATCCAATATCGTTACCTTGGCGTGTGCGTTCGCTCTGAGAAATGGACTTAACGAGAACCAGGGATTCTTCATGGATGGCGATGTCTACAGAAGCAGCGACGAGAGAACGGAGTTGATCGCAAAAGCCCTGACGGGCAGCTCAATACATGATGCCGCGCGTCGTGAGAGGGCGCTTGCCTTCCTTCGTAGCTTTGCATTGCAACAAGGGGAGTGGCCTGAGAAGGTTCTCCATGAAATGCTCGTCCAGTTGCCAGACAGCGAGCCAGAATGTGCGGAGTTGAAGGCTCTGGCCGCGCAGTTGAATGTTCCGGCAGAGAGGCATGGTTTCGTTGGTCAGCTAGTTGAAGCCATGGGGCACTCTAGAGATGTTGGTGTGGCTAAGATTGTCGAGGCTGCCTCTCGCTCACCCGGGTGGGGTGAGTTTGTTGGGCCGCTCGCCGCCTGGCTGTCGGAAAGGAAGAGCGCGTTGGCGTTGTGATGCGATTCGGAAACGTCACAGCGCGTAGGATGGGTTGAGCGAAGCGATACCCATCAGTCGGGACGACAAGGCAAGGGGATGCCATGGAACGTCAGGAGCCCAGGTTCGACAAGGACATGAAGGACGTGGAGTTTCGTCCACGCTCCTATCGCGGCCCGTCGCTGCCGTCCACTTCCCATCGGGATGAAGGCTTCGCCTGGAAGATCGGCGTGGCCGTTGGCGTCGGTGTACTGGCCGCGCTGCTGATCTTCAATGCCTACGAGCGCCACCAGGCCCGGCGCGACGCCGAAGAGGCGATGCGCATGCTTGAGCAGGAGGGCGCCAAGCTGGAGCGCGAGATGCAGGCCGCCATCCGCACGGCCACCGGCCCGCCGCCCCGACCCTCCCCCGTCATCCATCCCATCCCGCCCGGCTACCGCTGCACCGGCGGCACGCTGCTGTACCGCGACGGCAACAGCTGGACCCAGATCACCGCGCGGTCCAATCACGTCTACTGCCCGCTGGATGGAAAGTCGGTGGACGACTGCTATCCCGTGACACCGCGATCGGTGGGCTGCACGCGCTGAGATTCAGGACGACATCACCAACGAAAGGAGAATCGATGAGCAGCACGAAAGGTTCGGACGCGGCAGAGAAGATCATCAGGCAGATGTTTGCGGGCGCACTCCGCTCGGCGAAGATCTTTGATCGCGCCACAGGCGGTTGCCGGCTCAGTGACGCCAGCGAACACTTCCTGACTGCGGGCATCTTCGAAGCTTTGGCGAAGTGCAAGGGGGTTACTCATCTGGAGGTGCCGGTGTCCGCCTGTCGACAAGAGGCGGGCGCCGTTCGGTGTGGTAAGCCGAGCAAGCGGGACCGGATGCAGGGCCGCTATGACCTGGTGCACTACTGGGCGAACCAACGTCCGCGCGTTGCGATCGAAGTCAAGAACGGCGTGAAGGTCATGAACACAGCCCTATTCAAGGGCGACTTCGAGCGGCTAACGCGGACGATGACAGCGAGCAAGGATTCTTCGTACCAGTTCTGTGCATTTGTGTTCTTCGCGACGGCGGACTACAAGCAGGCGGGTCCAATCCCTGGGGCGAAGAAGTCGGCAAGGGAAAAGCTGGAAGCTCTTACGGAACGTATTGATGATCTTGCAGCCGAGTTCGTACAGAGCAGAAGCAGGCCGCTGCTGAGGCGGACCTATACCAGCAAGACGTTCTACTCCCCGTTCCCCGACGAGGGAGCATGGAAGATCGGCATGGTGCTCTTCGCCGACGCCAAGGCGGCACCATCGTTTCCGAAGGACTTGATGGAACGGGTAGGTTGAGCGCGTAGGGTGGGCTTCAGCCAGCCTTTTACCGTGGCCGATGGTGGGCAAACAGGTGGGCCAAGGCCTCCGCTACGATCCTGGCCTGACGGTCATGAGGGGGCGACGCCCTGGACACTTTCAAAGACATGTACTCTGACGTCTTTTCTCCGGACGAAGCCCTGCAGCTCGCACTCCAAGCTACTATCTAACGGACACAATCACGATGGCTTTCAGCACCAGCGACGCCCTCTGGCAAGAATTCCTACAAGCCTGGCCTCTCGAACGCCTCCGCACCATGTCGCTGTCCGACTACACGGCAGCTGGGGACAAGGAGACCTTCACCTACTGGATGGAGAGTAGGCTGGACGAATACGGCAGCATTTGGGGCGGCTCGGCCTTCAAGTTCGGCATCTACTCGCGCAACGACACTACCGAGAAGAAAGGCGATTCTTCGCTTGCCTACGACACCGAGTACGGCTGGTACCGAAAATTCGGCGATACCCCACAAGTCGCTTTCGAAGTGGTCAGAGGCCACGTGGTCGCCGTGGCTGAGGCGGCGCGTGCCGGCCGACTGGAGGAGATCGACAAAAGCCCGCTGGGCGCCGCCTACCGTTGGAAGATCGCGTTCCACTACCAGTCGCAGCGGGCGCCGCTGGTGGCCTGCATCTACCTGCGCAAGCCACTGCTGCATTTCTTGCAGATGCCGCTGTCCGACACCACCACGCCACAGAGCGCCCTGTACCGGGCGCTGGCCGAGCAACGCAAATCCGAGGAAGGCATCGTCGCTTTCAGCGAACGCGTGTGGAAGGACTGGGTCTACAGCAATCCACTGGAGATCAAGCTGAGCGACGGCGCGGTTAAGAACGGCTACCTGAATCTGAATCTGGTATCGGCACCGTTCCCGGAATCCATGTACGGCGGTGCGACCGATGCTGAAGCGGGAGATGCCGCCCACTTCGTGACGGATACCGGGCAGGCCTTCGAATCGGATATTCGCGTCGTTGGCGCTGGAGGTAGTGGCCGCCTTCGCAAGCGTCTGACGGGCTACTTCGGCAGCATTGGCGCCAAGGCTGGCGACATTGTCCGCATTCTTCAGGAAACAAACGGCGGCTACCGCATCGAAGCCAAGGCCGGCACAACGCCGATGCCAGTCGCGAGTGCGGGTGTTCCTGCGCCCATGCCGCAACTGGTCAAACTCAAGAAACTGAACACGATGCCGCTGAACCAGATCCTCTACGGACCGCCGGGCACCGGCAAGACCTTCGAGACGGTCGCCAAGGCGTTGGAAGTGCTCGATCCGGCGTTCCTCGCTGAACATGGCGATCCGGATGATCGTCCGCAGCTCAAGCAGCGCTTTGATGACTTGGTCAAGGAAGGGCTGATCCAGTTCGTGACCTTCCACCAGAGCTTCAGCTATGAAGATTTCGTCGAGGGCGTGCGCGCCGAGACCGACGAGGCGACCGGACAGTTGCGTTACGAAGTGGCCGATGGCGTGTTCAAGCGCCTGTGCGATTCGGCCCGTGCGCGGGTGATCAAGGAGGCAGGCCTCCCGATCGACCTGGCCGGGCGTCGCATCTGGAAGCTGTCGCTGGGCGACTCCGCGACGGAAGGGCACATCTACGAGGAATGTATCGACAAGGGCGTCGCCCTGATGGGATTCGGCGGCGGCGCGGATTTCTCCAGCTGTCGTTCGCGCGAGGACATACAGAAGGTGTTTTCGTCTGTCGGCGAGCCGCTGGCGTTGGGTGATTACCCGATCACTGCGATCAATACCTTCGTTCGACAGATGAAAGAGCGCGACCTCATCGTGGTCTCGGAAGGCAACCTTAAGTTCCGTGCGATCGGCGAGATCACAAGTGACTACCGGCGCATCGATCGAGAAGGCGATACGTATGCGCAGTGCCGAAGCATCCGCTGGCTGCGTGTCTACAAACCGGCGCTGCCACTAGAAGCGTTGATGGAAAACCGCTTCAGCCAGATGACGGTGTACGAGCTCCGCCCCGGTTCAATCAATATGGAGAAGCTCCAGAACTTGCTAGAAGGGCGCGATGGCGACGAGGACGCGGTCAGGCCGCGGGTTCTGATCATCGACGAGATCAACCGCGGCAATGTCTCGCGCATCTTCGGTGAGCTGATCACGCTGATCGAGCCGTCCAAGCGCGCCAACGCCCCCGAGGCCTTGGAAGCAGTGCTGCCGTACTCCAAGGATCGCTTTAGCGTGCCGGACAATGTCCACCTGATCGGCACCATGAACACCGCGGACCGTTCGCTGGCAGGGCTCGACATCGCGCTGCGGCGGCGCTTCGAGTTCATCGAGATGCCGCCGCGCCCGGAACTGCTTTCGGGCGTGGTCGTGGCCGGCGTGGACCTCCCGACCCTGCTGGCCACAATGAATCGCCGCATCGAGGTGCTGCTGGATCGCGACCACATGCTGGGCCACGCCTACTTCATGGCGCTGCAGAACGGCGACGACCTAGCCAGCCTGGCTGGGGTCTTCCGCAACCAGGTGCTGCCGCTGCTCCAGGAGTACTTCTTTGAGGACTGGCAGCGCATCGCCTGGGTGCTCAACGACCACCGCAAGCCGGCCGGCTGCCGCTTCGTGGTGCCGCCGCCGTACAGTGCCGAGACCCTGTTCGGCGCCGGCGCCGAGGTTCCCTCCGAGGCCAAGCTGTGGCGCTTGGATCCCCGCGCCTTCGACCGGCCCGAGAGCTATGCCGGGATCATCGAGACCACGCAGTCCTGATCCATGAGATCGGTCGTCGTCCGCGAGTACGCCCGCCTTACGACTGCGCCTGTGGGGCAGCCGACGCTTGACCAGGCTCAGATTCCGGAAAGCGCCTTCGAGTGGCTGTGCAAGGAGAGCGCGCGTCTGCGGCAGTCTGGTGCATCACTCGTTCAAATGGACGATCGCCGCTGGCTGCGTCTCGACAACTACGTGGGAGTAGTCGAGACGCCGTGCAGTACGCGGATCGAGATATTACCCAAATGCGTGGACGGACCGGGCGAGGTGGAGCGCGCGCGGCGCCTACTGCGCAAGATGCTTGCGCGGTGCCTCAAATTGCCGACGCGCGAAACCGGTCCGACGAACATACAGACGTTCTCCGCCCCGCTGACCGAGTGGGTGATGGGCCAGTTCCTGGCCGAGCTGGACCATCTCATCAAGCGTGGCGTCCGCTTTGACTATCGCGCGGTCCGCGAGCAACAGCGTTACCTGCGCGGCCGACTGGACGTCACTCGACAACTCCAGCAGCCGCCGGGACGGCAGCACCTATTCCAGATCGAGCATGACGTGTTCGATGCCGATCGCCCTGAGAACCGCTTGCTGCGGACGTCATTGGATCGCGTTTGCCGGATCACGCGAGATCCTGGCAACTGGCGCCTGTCGCACGAGCTTGCGACGTTCCTGGCACCGGTTCCGCAAAGCCAGGACATAGCGAACGATTTCCGACGCTGGCGCAACGATCGCCTGATGACCCACTACCGTCCAGTGCGTCCGTGGTGCTCGCTGATCCTGAACGAGCAGACGCCACTGTCGATGCTGGGCGAATGGCATGGAGCGAGCCTGCTCTTCCCGATGGAAAAGGTGTTCGAACGGTATGTGGAAGCGTGCCTGCGACGTTCTCTCCCACCAGAAGCCGTGCTTACTGCCTCGGCATCGAACCAGTACTTGTGTAGCCATAAGGGAGAGTCGTGGTTCTTGCTCAAGCCGGACTTCCTTGTCCAGCGTGGGCCTCAGCGCTGGGTACTCGATACGAAGTGGAAGCGGCTTGATGAGTCGCGTGGTGGAAGCAAAGACAAGTACGATCTCAGTCAGGCCGACTTTTACCAGCTGTTCGCTTACGGGCAGCGTTACCTCGGCGGGCGCGGGACGATGTTGCTGGTCTACCCCAAGACCTCATCGTTTCAGGAACCGCTGTATGAGTTCACCTTCAATGACGAATTGCGGCTACGCGTAGTGCCATTCGATCTTGAGACGGGCTGTATTGTCGACGGGCTAGGCGCTGAGTGGTCTGACTTTATTGGCGAAGCTGCGTGACATCCGCTTGCAGGTACGGGTAGCCCCGCGCAGCTGACCATTCCCACAAGGCCCCGTGGTATGCCGACGAACGACACACTGAGCTTCACCGAACTGGACCGCCGGCTCCGGGAGATGCCCGACGGCCCTGCGGCCACCCTCAGCACCCCGCCACTCTTCCGTATCGCCAATGTCGTGGGCGCCGTCGCGGCCATGTTCACGCTGGTCCCGTTCGTGCTGGTCCACATCATGACCCCCGGAAAATGGATGATCACGTGGGCGCAGATCGGCTTCGCGGTATTTCTGCTCGCGCTGCTGCCCGGGATTGCCCGTTCATACGGCGTGCTGGGCTGGTCGCTCTGGCGGTGGCGTGCCGAACAGGTCAGCCAACTCGACCATGACATGCCGCTGTTCCGGACGATCATCGTGTGGCTGAGCGAACGTCCAACCGCCGCCCTGGAGGAACACCAGCGCATGGCGCGGCTGGCACTGGCGCAGATGTCCGCCAAGATCGGCATGTTCACCGGCGGACTTGAACGTCTCGGCGTACTGCCGGTGCTGGTGTCGGCGTGGCTGTTCCTCCGTCATTGGAACGACCTGCTGGGCATGCCCGCCTGGCAACTCATTCTCGGCATCGGATTGATCGTGTTCTACTTCGCCATGATGGTCGCCAACCTCAAGCGCATCCGCCTGCAACTCTACGAATCTTTGCTGTCCGAGGCGCTGGCCATGAAGTCCGGCTCCGGAGCCGCAGCGCCGTAGGGCGGGCACATGAAACTATCATGGTGACAAGGTCAAGGAGGGAGTCATGAAATCGATTGGAGAAACGCTTTTTCGGTTGGATCGAAACGGCAAGCCCTTTCCCGTGCCGGCCCATCAGCGCGTCAATGCCAAGGTACTCGGACTTCAGGAAAGCTGGTTCCGTGATGCCATCTTCGCCGAGCCGGAACTGGTTATTGGTCCCTGCCGTACGGCAGGCCGCGTCGATGCCGACGAGACATGGCTTCCATGGCGCGTGGAAGTCAGTTTTGATGCAGGACCTATCGATGTGCTCCTGGTCTCTTCGCATGGCCGCATCGGTATCGTCGAAACGAAGCTGTCCTACAACCCCCAGAAGCGCCGGGAAGTCGTGGCGCAGGTGCTGGACTATGCGTTGTCACTGCAGGATTGCGACCGGGAAGACCTGCCGGTTCTGCCGGACTCTCCGCATGCGCCATTGGAAGAGGATCTGGTGGAGTGCCTGAATTCCGGGAGATTCCTGTTGATCATCGCCGGCGATGCGCTTGACCCGAGAGCGCTCCGGCTGTCGCAATCCATGCTCGCCAGGCACCTCACCAGCGAGTGGGACCTGGCGATGGTCGACTTGAACGTCTATCGACAGCAGCAGAACGAGGGCGATCTGCTGTTGGTGCCTGAACTATTGGGCATGGTGCAGACAGACTTGCGGCAGGTCGTGCGGGTGGTGGTGCAGGGCGAGTCAGTCAAGGCGCGTGTGGTAGTGGACAAGATTGTCCATGAAGAGGAGCGCGTTCCACGTGGCTCTGCTCTGGCATCGTTCGACGAGTTCCTCGCCAACGTACAGAAAGAGGTGCCGGCCCAACTCGAGTCCGCTCGACGCATCGTCGATCGCATGCAGCAGGTGGCGGCACAGAGTGGTGGGGCACTGACGCTCTGGATTCGTACGACCTCGGCCAGTCTCTACCATGCCTCGCCGAGTGGTCCCCGCAGGTTCCTGTCTCTGCGCACTGACGGGCGGTTGAGGCTGGTGTTGGCGTATCTGCGTATCGCAGGGCTGGAGCAGGTCATCGACAAACTTGTCGATGCTGCGCCTCCGACTTTCTCGATCGACAGGAGTGATCGGGCCGCTGGTCTCAGGTACGTGCCGGACCAAGAGGCAAACATCTTCGGCTTCCTGGATCGCATGAGCAGCGTGCTGTCGCTCCGCGGCGCGTAGGGCCGGCTCAAGCCGCCTTCCCATCACTCACAATGCAATCCAGACGGTGGGCCAGGGCCCACCCTACGGCGCTATCGCTTTCCGCCGGACAGCCGCTCGAAGGCCTCCTCGGCGCCGGGACGCAGGTCCACGCCCAACGCGGGAAGCCCCCGCTGCCGCCGTGCCCGGTTGATCTGTTCCAGGAGGCGGGCCGCACGCAGGTCCGCCGCATAGTTCTGTTCCGGCGCAAGACGCGGAATCTCACGCAGGCCGACGAGCCAGTCCCCGCGCAGCAACGCGGCGCGATAGTAGCCCTCGGCCTTCACCGGATCGCGCTCGGACAACTGCGCGATGCGGGCCAACGACTGCAGCGCATACGAAGACCCCGCCTCGCTAGCCCCCCGCAGAAGCGCCAACGCCCGCGCCTTCGCGACCGGGTCGCTCATGGCGACACTCTCCGCCACCACCACATCCACCGGCGAACGCGCCCGCCCGTCAGCAGGCAACTGCGCCGCCTGTGCGCCATTGAAGACAGCCAGCTGGCCCGAGGTGGGAAAGCCGTGGCGGTTGAGCCAGGCGGCCTGCTCCGGCGTGGCGGCCTCCCACAACGCATCGCCGACCTCGATCCTCTCGCGGTGCAGCGCCGGAAGCGCCGCGAGGTCGGCAGCCTCGGTCCTGCCGCTCTGCGTGCTTGCCTGCTGCGCCGGATCGAAGGACGACGCAGATTCCGTCGTCGTCGTGGACATGAGGGAAGCGGTGCCTCTTCCCATCGATGGGACGACGTAGCGGTATGCCAGGCCGCCCAGTACCACGCACACCAACGCGAAAAGCAGAAGACCGCGGCG
The DNA here is from genome assembly GCF_037046485.1 of Pseudoxanthomonas sp. F11. Lineage (NCBI taxonomy): Bacteria > Pseudomonadati > Pseudomonadota > Gammaproteobacteria > Lysobacterales > Lysobacteraceae > Pseudoxanthomonas > Pseudoxanthomonas sp. F11. The sequence goes on from NZ_JBANLZ010000002.1 coordinate 416,151, forward strand.
CATCGAGAAGGAAGGGACAAGGGAAGAGCCCAGAGCATGCAGCGCGCCTGAGGGTCCTGCAACCCGTCCGGGCAGCGGCGCCCCCCATCCGCTTCACACCGCCACGGTTACCCTGACGCCTCTCCCACGAGGCATCGCCATGGAACACGCCATCCACCCCTTCTCCGAACTGTTCGCCCAGCTGGGCCTGCCCGACGATCACGCCAGCATCCAGCAGTTCATCGCCACCCATTCCCCGCTGCCCGACGGCATGCGCCTGGAAGAAGCCCCGTTCTGGACGCCCGCCCAGGCCCAGCTGCTGCGCGAAGAACGCCTCGACGACGCCGACTGGGCGATGGTGGTGGACCGCCTGAACGTGGCCCTGCACGGTCGTCCGTAGGGCGGGCGCCCGCCCGCCTTCTCCTCCGTCGCCGCGCGATCCGGACGGTGGGCCAGGGCCCACCCTACGTCCGCCGGGCCTCTGCCAGCTGCGCTTCCAGTTCCGCGATGCGCCGGTCGCGTTCCTCCAGCGCACGCTGCACATCGTCGGCTTCGAACCGCATGGGGATGTACTTCGGGCAGTTCCAGTCGAAGGCTTCCACATGGATCGTCATCGTGCGCTCGGTACGGCCCGTCCCCGGTGACTCTTCCACGCTCAATCTGCCCAGCAGCTTCAGCCGCTGCCGGTGCATGTAGTCCATCAGGATCAACGCCACGCGGTCGTCGTTCGCCACGTTGCCCACGCTGATGAACTGCCGGTTGCCGGGCAGGTCGGCGAACGACAGCGTCTTCGCATCGACCACACGCAGGAAACCCGGCGCGCCGCCGCGGTGTTGCACGTACGGCCAGCCCGTTTCCGACACGGTGGCCATATAGAAACTCCGCTGCGCATGGATGAACGCCGCTTCGTCCGGCCCGAGTTCCGCATTGCGGACCTCATCCCCCGATTCGAAGGCGCGCGCGTACTGCGCGCGGCTGCCATCGCGCGCCTGGACCTCGCGGACCGCAGGGGTGAAGGCGATGTTCGCGAACGCGTGTCTCATCTCGGTCTCCGGAACGTAGGGCGGGCTCACGCCCGCCATCGCACACCCTGCGTCATCCAGCACGGCGGGCAGGGCCCGCCCCGGCTCACTGCGCCGGCAACACCTGCGCCGGACCGCCCGTGACCCGGCCGCGGGTCTTCGCGGTTTCGCCCAGGTAGGCCAGCGCGAACTGGGTGAACTTGACGCTGTGCTGCGCCGACTCGCCCATGGTGGCCAGCGTGTCGTACGGCGTGTGGATGTAGGGGAAGCTGCCGCCGGGATCGCCGGCCTCGAACATCATCGCCGCCGGATAGCCGGCGTTGGTCCACGACGCATGGTCGGAACAGGCGTAGCCGCAGGCGGTATTGCTGCGCGTCAGCCCCATCGGCGCCAGGTAGGTGTCGAACAGGGTGACGAAGAAGTTCTTCAGGTCGGTGTTGGAGTAGTCGCTGATCAGCTTCATGTCCGTGACCGCACCGGACTTGTAGTTGGTCATGTCCACCTGCAGCACGCTGACCACGTTGACGCCGCTGGCGCGGAACGACTGCGCGATGGCATTGGACCCGCGCAGGCCGACTTCTTCCGCCGCATAACCCATGAATTTCACCGTGCGCCGCGGCTGCCAGCCGTCGGCCAGGGCGATGCGCAGCGTCTCGGTGAGCGTGGCGATGCCGGAGGCGTCGTCGTCGGCGCCCGGCGCCAGCTGGTTGGGATCGTTGCGGGTGCTGCCGTTGATCGAATCCAGGTGCGCGCCCAGCACCACCACCTCATCGGGCAGGTCCCAGCCGCGGATGGTGAGGATCACCGACGGCTGCGTGCTGCAGGTGCTGCAGGCGGTGAACAGCTCGGTGGTGACATCGCTGCGGCCGGCGGCCAGCGACTGCCAGTGGTCGCGGATCCATTCGGCCGATGTCTTGCCGTGGCTGCTGGCGTAGTAGCGGTTGCGGTAGCGGGAGAGGTGGTTGATGGTGTCGTAGAGGCGCTGTTCCTGCACCTGCGGCAGCCAGCGGCCGACGGTGGCCTGGTTGTCCAGCGCGTAGCGGGCGAGCGCCGATTTGGCCATGGCCAGCTTCGCCCGGTCGCCACGCACGAAGGCCTCGGCCTGCGCGCGGTCGGGGAAGGCGAAATAGCCGCCGCAGCGGCGCTCGTTCTCGTGCACGTAGCGGCTGATGTCGCCCAGGCGATCGGCGCGGGTTTCGGCGATCACCAGCGGCATGCCGGTGCTGTCGCGCGGCCTGGCCACGCCACGGGCCAGGCCGCGGATGCCCTGCCAGGTCGCGTCGGAAGTCACGATGTACACCGGCGCGAACGGGTCGTCCGGTGCGGCCGTCGTGATGGGCGGACCGCGCCTGCCACCGGCGGGCGCGCGCGCTGTGCGCACGCCCTGGCGCGATGCGTCCACGACGGATGCAGGGGCGTGGGCAGGCGCGGCGGCGACGCGCGTGCGCGCCGGCGTCGGCGGCGTGTCCGCGCGCAGCAGCGCCAGTCCGGCCAGCACGAAGAACCACCATGTAGGCCAACCAGGCAACAACGGTTTCATGGTGCATCCCCCCGGATGGCGGCCCGTGGCCTCTGGAAGGCCACGCTACCACTTCCCCGGCCGCGCCACGCGTGCCGGGGACGGCCTACGCGGTCGGCGCGACCGCTGGCCACGGCGCCGGATCGAAGCGTTCGTCCGTGGCCATGCGCACGTTGCGCAGGTGGGCCGTGGCGAGGTGGGCGGCATGGCGCGGCTCGGCGAAGAAGCCGAACAGGATGGAGCGCCGGCGCGCGCCGGTGGGATTGAGGCTGGCGCCATGCAGCAGGTCGGCGTCGAACACCAGGATGTCGCCGGCGTGGCCGGACAGCTGCACCGCGCGCGCTTCGTCGGCCGGATCGAGCGCCGCGTCGCGGGTCGCGGGGCGGTGGCTGCCCGGCACCAGGCGGGTGGCGCCATTGTGCGGGCCGTAGTCGTCGAAGAAGGCCAGCGCATTGACGGTATCGCCGCGGCGCTCGGCCGACAGGTCGCGGTGCAGCCCCTGGTGGCCGGCGCCCTGCAGGGGCTCGCGGCCTTCCACCTGCGCCAGGAAGAAGCGCTCGCCGATCAGCGCCCCGGCCGCGGCCAGCACCGCGGGCAGGCGGCACACCGCCTGGACGGTGGGGTCCAGGTCCACCAGCGCATGCCGCCACCCGTGCCCGCGCGGCACCGGCCAGGCATGCGAGGGCAGGACGCCGTCGTCGAACGTGGCGCGGAGCGTGTCCAGCCAGTCGGACGGAATGGCCCCACGCAGCAGGACATAGCCATCACGAAGGAGTGCGTCGCGGTCGATCATGGGATTCCTGTAGGTGGCGTGGCGCGCTGCCGGAGCGCTCCCCGCCGCATGCCGCGGCGACGACTTACGCGCGCCCCCAGCCATTGTCGCGCGCCAGCGCCAGCGCCGCGCGTTCGGCGGCTTCGCGCGTGGCGTGGCGGGTGCGGGTGACCACGTCCACGCGCGCCTGGCCCGAGGCGATGCGGAACATCGCCCGCGCCTGCCAGTACGTCGCGCCCAGCGCATCCACGCGCTCCAGCGTCTGTACCGTCAGCGGGCAGCCGTGCTCGACGATCGTGCGCACACTCATGCCGCGACTCTACCGCCAAGCCGGCCGCTGTGACAGAACACGGCCCATGACCAGTGGCACTCCGGCGGCCTTCCGCGCTTTCGAAGAATGGAGGCTCTCTGCCAGGACCCTCCCATGCGCCAGCGTCTGCCTTCCCCATTCGATCCTGCACGTCGTCGTGGCCTGGCCGCGGCGGCGGTTGCGACCCTGTGCGTGCTGGGCGCAACCGCACAGGCGGCGTCCCCGTCCGTGGTCCCGCTCGATGTCGACGTCTCCGTGCCGCCCGCGGCCATCCGCAGCGGCGAGATGCGGCACTTCCTCTACGAGATGCGCCTGTCCAACTTCGCCAGCCGCGAGATCGCGCTGGCGCAGCTGGACGTCGTGGCGGACGACGGCCGCCTGCTGGCCCGCTTCGCGGCATCCGACCTGGCCGGCATGCTGGCGGTGCCGGGGCAGGCGGCCGGCACACCGAGCGGCAGGCTCGCGCCGGGGAGCTTCGGAACGCTGTTCATCGAAGTGCAGGTGCCCGTGGACGCCGCACCGCCGCGCGTACTCTCGCACCGCCTGAGCATCGCGGGCCCGACGGACGCCGATTCGAGCCGCGTCCAGCTCGATGGGCCACGCGTGGCCGTCGCGTCGTCGAGTCAGGTTGCGGTGCTGGGGCCGCCGCTGAAGGGCGGCGACTGGCTGGTGGCCAATGGCCTGTCGAACGACGCCGACCATCGGAGAACACAGGTGGTGCTGGACGGACAGGCACGGATCGCCCAGCGGTACGCCATCGACTTGGTCAAGCTGGACGCGGGTGGTCGCGCGTTCAAGGCCGATGCCACCCAGAACGCGGCGTGGGCCGGCTATGCGGAGCCCGTGCTGGCGGTAGCCGACGGTGCGGTGGTCAGCGTGCGCGACCAACTGCCCGACAATACGCCCGGCCAGTTGCCGGAAGGCAGGATTTCACTGGACACCATTGCCGGCAACGCGGTGATCTTGGATGTCGGCCAGGGCCGGTACGTGACGTACGGCCACCTGATTCCCGGCAGCGTGACTGTCAGCCCCGGTCAGACGGTCACGAAGGGGCAGGTGATCGGCAAGTTGGGAAATTCGGGCCAGTCCGATGCGCCGCACCTGCACCTGCACGTGGCGGATGCACCGTCGCCGCTGGCGGCGGAGGGCCTGCCGTACACGTTCGAATGCCACCGGCCGCGCGGCACGGTGACGTCGCTGGAGGCGGTGATGGAAGGCAAGCCCGCATCGCGGTCCAGCAAGGACCACGCGCCGAGATCGGACCAGTTGCCGGTCGACAACGACGTGATCGCGTTCTGTGAGTGATTGCCGGGGCGGGTCCGGGAGGCGGTCCATGCTCACCCTCAAGAGCAGGCACTGCCGGGCACGGTGACGGCAAGACCGGTCTGCACGCACCGCTGCCGCACCGGCGTGGACGCCACGTGTCTTCTTGAGAAAACCGGATCGGCTGTCGACAAGGCGTTCGCGTGCTCCTGCGGCGTCGGGTCCGGAGGGGCGACGACGGGCAGCGGGCGCGGGCTCATGACGCTCCCGATACATGTGCGCGGAGATACTGACCCCCCGCCCTGCCGAGTTCCCCCATGCCCCCAAGCACCCGCGAAGACGTCATCCTGCAACTGGACCGCGTGGATACCGCGCTGGAGGCGCCCGAGGCCGACAAGGCGGCGCTCCTGCGCGAGGCCCTGGACTGGCTGGCCGAACATCCGCCCAAGGTGGCCGCCGACGCGCTGTACTACCGCGAGCGGCTGGAGGTGATCCGCCAGCGCCACGGCGCCGCGTAAGCGGCCTCAGGCCTGGTACTGCTTCTCTTCGATGAAGCGCGAACCGGCCAGGCGGTTGATGGCGTTCTTCACCTGGATGCGCTCGCCGTTGTGGCGCGCCACCGAGCGCGCCAGTTCGACGAAGTCCGCGTCGAACACCTGCACGGCTTCCTTCGCGCGCAGCGCGTCCTGCACGTCCCACATGCGCTCGTTGATCGCGCGCAGTGCGTCCTTCATGGCCGCCAGGTCGGCCTGCGCCGCCACCTGCGCGTCCCACAGCGTGCGCAGACCCTCCAGTTCCACCTGCACATGCGCACGCTTGCCGGCATCGTCGATGCGCGCGGCCTTGATTTCCAGGATGGACAGCTTGTCGGCCAGTTCGCCGATGGAGACGGGGATCAGGATGGTGTTCATGTGCGCATTCTAGCGCCGCGCCCTGGTGCACCGGGGCGTGTGGCCGGGGTCGCCGATTGCGCGTCCCCACGGAGTGCGCTGGAATAGGGCATGCGCGCCGGGGGGCGCCTCCAAGGGGAACACATGCGGAACGGGATGATGGGCCTGCTGCTGCAGGTGGGTGCGCTCGTGTCCGTGTCGGCGCGGGAACAGGCGGCGGCGCCCGTGGCGGACATCGCGCGCGCGGGGCGGTGGCGATGAACGTGCTGAAGGTGGGCTTCTTCGCCGCCGTGGCCGCGCTGGCGGTGCTGGCCGCGCGCGAATACCTGCCGCGCGATGCGGTGCAGACAGTGGCCGCGCGCGTCACCGGCGACGCCGCGACGGAATCCGGCGCGCCCAGCCGCCACGGGTTCGTTGACATCCCGCTGCCGGACGGACAGTCCGGCCACCACGTGGTGATCTTCGCGCCCGCCAACTGCCCGTCCGATGCGGCGCAGCGGGCCGAGGCGCTGGCGCGACGGCTGGACGACGCCGGCATTCCGTACACGCGGTCGCAGAGCGCGAACTTCAGCACGCTGTCGTCGCAGGACGAGGCGAACCGGGTGATGTCGGTGATGAACGGGCCGATCCCGATCGTCTTTGTGCGCAAGCGCGCCCGTGCCGATCCCGACGCCGAGGCGGTGGTGGCCGAGTACCGCGGCGGCTGAGGCCGCAGCGTTCCATCCGCAGGGTCGACCCTTGCTGCTGCGCCGCAGCATAATGGCGGGATGGATGTCGCACCGCCCCCCGTTTCCTCTTCGTCCGTCGCCGATGCGCTGACGCCCCGCCAGATCGGCCTGATCCTGTTCGCGCTGACGTTGGGCGGTTTCGCCATCGGCACCAGCGAGTTCGCCAGCATGGGGCTGATGCCGAACATGGTGGCCTCGCTGGGCGTGACCGAGCCGCAGGTGGGTCACCTGATCAGCGCCTATGCGCTCGGCGTGGTCGTCGGTGCGCCGCTGCTGGCGATCCTGGGCGCGGGCTGGAAGCGCAAGACCCTGCTGCTGGCGCTGATGGGCTTCTACGCCCTCGGCAACCTGGCCAGCGCGCTCGGCCCCACCTACGAAAGCCTGCTGGTGTTCCGCTTCATCGCCGGCCTGCCGCATGGCGCTTACTTCGGCGTGGCCGCACTGACGGCGGTGGCGATCAGTCCGCCGAACAAGCGTGGGCGCGCGATCAGCCTGGTGATGCTGGGGCTGACCCTGGCCATCCTGATCGGCAATCCGCTGGCGACCTGGCTGGGCCAGATGATCGACTGGCGCTGGGTGTTCGCCTTCGTCGCGCTGATCGCGCTGGCGACCGCCACGCTGCTGGCGATCTGGTCGCCCAGGGGGATCGAGGGCGCCAAGGCGCATCCGCGGGACGAACTGCGCGCCTTCCACCGCCTGCCGGTCTGGCAGGCGCTGGGCATCGGCGCGATCGGCTTCGCCGGCATGTTCGCGGTTTTCAGCTATCTCGCGCCGACGATGCTGGAGGTGACGCGGGTGGCGCCGGCGTGGATACCGCTGGGCCTGGCCGGTTTCGGCGTGGGCGGGGTGATCGGCAACTTCGTCGGCGGCTGGCTGTTCGACCGCATGCAGTTGCGCGGCGCGTGGATCGTCCTGGTCTGGGCCACGGCGATGCTGTTGCTGTTCCCGCTGATGGCGCAGACGCTGCCGACGATCCTGTTGGCCACCGTGGGCATCGGCCTGATGGGCGCGCTGGGGCCGATCCTGCAGTCGCACCTGATGGACGTGGCCGGTGATGCACAGACGCTGGCGGCAGCGTCGCACCACGCGGCCTTCAACACCGCCAACGCGCTGGGTCCGTGGCTGGGCGGCATGGCGATCACCGCCGGTTTCGGCTGGACCTCGACAGGTTACGTCGGCGCGGCGATGGCAATCGCCGGCCTGCTGATCTACGCCGGGGCGCGGCAGACGCTGCGGGCGGGAGAGGCCGCGAACGGCGTTGTGTGCGAACCGTCGCGCTGAAACCGCTGCATAAAACTGTCATCTGGATGAAATATTGAGGCGGCGGTTCCCGAAACGGAGCACCGCGCGCGTAATCATTCAACTCCCGGTGTCCGGTGCCGCTAAGGGAGTGCCTTCCTTTCCCGTATCGCACCCCCCATGGCGTCGTCCCCTGTTTCCCGTTCCTTCGGCCTGCAGACCAAGCTGCTGGGCGCCCTGGCCTTGGGCCTGGCCGTCATTCTGCTCTGCGCGCTTGCCGGCCTAGGCTCGGCCTGGTTCAGCTTGTCCACCGAGGTGCCGATGCAGGTCGCACAGGCGGCCGACGGCGAGCGACTGAGTCGCGAATTCCGCGTGCAGGTGCAGGAGTGGAAGAACATCCTGATCCGTGGGCATGACGAAGCACAACGCACCAAATACGTGGGTGCGTTCGATGCCAAAGGGCGGGAAGTCGCCCTGCTGGCCGAGCGCTTGTCGCGCGAACTCGCGGATCCGCACGCCCGCAGTCTCGCCGTTGCATTCGCAACCCAGCATGCGGAACTCGAGCGCAACTATCGCGCCGCGTTGGAACAGTTCGCCGCTGCCGGCTACGACACTCAGGCCGGCGATGCGCTGGTCAAGGGCATGGATCGCCAACTGGGCGAGACCCTTGAAGCGCTGGTGTCGCGGACGAAACGCATCGGGGACGAGGCCGTGGTCGCGCGCTCGCAGGACGCACGACGCACGCTGGTATGGTGCGCCGTGCTATCCCTCGCCGCCGCCGTCGTGCTGGTGCTGCTATTGGCATGGTGGCTGCGGCGTTCGGTGATCCGCCCGGTCATCGATGCGGCGGCTGCCGCGCGCGCAGTGGCCGAAGGCCGGCTCGACCGGCGCCTGGACGTACGCAGTCGCGACGAGATCGGCCAGCTCGGCACGGCGATGATTCACATGACCTCCACCCTGCAAGGCGTCATCGCGGAGCAGGGCGAGATGGCGAAGCAGCACGACGAGGGACGGATCAGCTATCGCATGGACGATACGCATTTCCCGGGCGAATACGGTCGCATGGTGCGCGGCACCAACGCGCTGGTGACTTCCCACTTGGACGTGATGCAGCGGCTCGTCGAGCTCATGCAGCGCTATGCCGTGGGCGACCTTTCGATGGACATGGAGCCGCTGCCGGGCGAGAAGGCGGCGCTCACGGAGGCTATGCGCACCACCAAGGCGAACCTGTCGGCGATCAACGGCGAGATCCGTGGTCTGGCGCAGGCGGCCGCGGCCGGCGATTTCAGCCGGCGCGGCGACGCGGCGCGCTACGAACACGACTTCCGGGCGATGGTCGATGGACTCAACCGTCTGATGGAAACCACCGAGGACAACCTTGCTGACGTCTCCAAGCTGCTGCGTGCGATCGCGCGTGGCGACCTGACCGCGCGCATGGAGGGCGACTTCCATGGCGTGTTCGCCACCATGCGAGACGACTCCAACGCCACGGTGGCCCAGCTGACCGACATTATCGGTGGCATCCAGCAGGCATCGATGGCGATCAATACCGCGGCAAGCGAGATCGCCGCGGGCAACAGCGACCTGGCGCGCCGTACCGAACAACAGGCCGCGAATCTGGAAGAAACGGCGGCGTCCATGGAGGAGCTGACGTCCACTGTGCGCCACAACGCGGACTCCGCTCGCCAGGCCAATCAACTGGCGATCAGCGCCGCCTCGGTTGCGTCGGAGGGCGGCGCTACGGTGGAGCGTGTCGTGGACACCATGGCCCAGATCGAGCAGTCATCCCGAAAGATCGCCGAGATCATCTCGGTCATCGACGGCATTGCCTTCCAGACCAATATCCTGGCGCTGAACGCCGCGGTGGAGGCTGCGCGTGCCGGCGAGCAGGGTCGCGGCTTCGCGGTCGTGGCTTCGGAAGTCCGTACCCTGGCGCAACGCTCGGCGAACGCGGCGAAAGAGATCAAGGGTCTGATCGAAACGTCCGTGGACAAGGTCGCCGATGGCGCGGCGCTGGTGAATCAGGCCGGCGCCACGATGGGCGACATCGTCGCCAGCGTCCAGCGCGTGACCGACATCATGGCCGAGATATCGGCGGCTTCGCAGGAACAGTCGGCGGGCATCGAGCAGGTCAACCTGACCATCATGCAGATGGATGAGGCGACGCAGCAGAATGCGGCACTCGTGGAGGAGGCCTCGGCCGCGGCCCGTTCGATGGAAGAACAGGCCCACGCGTTGTCGGAATCGGTGGCCGTGTTCAGGACTGACGCGCGCGCCGCGCCGCGGCGGTTGGCCGTAGCGGCCTGATCCCCGCGCTACTCCGGTGACGACGCCGCAGGCGGTGAGCCCGACCGCCAGCGTCGCGTGGTGCGCTGGAAGAACTGGCTGTTGGGGATCTGCAGCACGGTGTCGCCGCGCAGTGCATCTTCTTCAAGCAGCGTCGTATAGAGCAGGTTGATGTCGATGACGCGGCCGCGCAGGCCGGGTTTGTCGCCGTTCTCCAGCACCTCGATGTGGTCGTGCACGCGGAACGGGCGCGTGGTCAGGATCAGCACGCTGCAGAAGATGTTGGACAGCACGCTCCAGGCGGCGAAGAAGGCCACGGCGGCCACGGCAGTGAAGCCGGTGAGCGCCGTCCACAGCACGCTGGCCGACACGCCCAGCCGCCCCAGCGCGACCATGAACGCCGAGACGTAGACCACGACGCCCAACAGCCGGCGCGCGCTGACCGCCACCTGCGCCGGCAGGTGGTAGTGCGCGCACAGGCGCTTCACCACGAGGCGGAGCACGCGCAACAGCAGCCAGGCGGCCAGCAGGACGGCCAGCGCCTGCGCGATCGGGATCGCCGCCTCGGTGCCTTCACGTACCCAGCCGGCGAGTGCGGGCCCGCTCATCGCCAGGCCTCGAAGGGGGCGGCCTTGGAAAGTATCTCGACGCGCATGTTCATGACGGAAGGGTGGCCGCGTGCATGCGAACGGTCAAGGTTCGAAAGGATGCGCCTTGCCGCACGCGTAGACATGGTTGTAGTCGCTGGACATGCACTGGTAGAAATCCCGGCGCGCGCCGGTGGCGGCCTGGCAGTCCGGCACGGTCAATACGGCCAGCAATGCCTTCAGCGCCGGCGTGGCGGCATCGTAGGCGGCCTGGCTCAGGTAGCCGCTGCGCAGGTTCTTCCCGCTCACCTCCAGCATGGTGTCCACGCCCCAGCGCGCGTTTTCCACGGCCTTGTCGCAGGCCAGCGCGGGTGACGTCTCCTGCACGTTCGACAGGTGCTCCGCGATCGCGGCGACATCGGCCTGCACCTGGGCGGGGAGCGTCCGCAGCGGTGCATCGGCCTGCGCGCCGGCCGATGCGCTCGTCAACGACAGGATCGGCAATGCGAGACGACCCAGCATGCGGTGGATGAATCGGGCAGAGGCCATCGTTGCCTGACGTGAGGAAGGCGCAGCCCGCATTGTAGGTCGGCGCGCTTGTGGCGGCACTCGCCCCTTGCAAGAATGCCGGGGCGCCGGAGCCGGCGCCGGTGCCGGCAGGAAGCGGTACCCGTCGTACCGGATCGATCGACACTTCCACTCTGTGAGGACCACATGACCTACAAGCTACTTGCCGCCATCGCGCTCGCCCTGACGACCGTGGCGCCCGCCGCCTTCGCGGGTGAATGCGAGGACAACTTCAGCAAGTCCGGCAGCATATTCTCCGGCACCGACTTCTCCAGCCGTGTCACCGTGCCCGATCTCTCGGTCAAGGATGCGATGGGACAGATGCGCGGCATCATGATCGCCGAGAAGATGGACGTGATCACCGAGGATGCCGAGACCGGCACGATGCTGGTCGAACAGCGCTCCACCAACACCACGCGCGCCATCCCCACGCTGATCGCCATCAGCGCCGAGGGCGGTGCCGCCACGGTGCAGATGACGGTGAAGACCGAAAAGGGCCAGATGGCCAAGCAGGATGCGATCCGTCCGTACATGTGCCAGCTGCTGGCCAAGGTGAAGGGCGGCAAGGAAGGCCGGGCGGCGGCGGCGCAGGGGGCGAAGACGCAGAACAACGCCGACGTGACGGTGAAGGACGTCTACGTGTTCTCGCGCGAGATCGCGCGCGAGGCCAAGGGCAATGCGGTGGCCGTGACGGCGCGCCACAAGGGCCGTCACTACGCCCTGCGCGGCCGGGTCGATTACGTGCAGGAAGACGGCCAGGACTACAACGTTTCCTTCGACATCCCCGAGCAGGGTTCCGGGTTGCTGCAGGTGCCGGGCGACAACGAGCCGCGCGTGGGCGTGGCCTGCCTGTTCAAGCCCAACCAGCTGGCCAACGTGCTGACCTTCCGCAAGGGCGACAAGGTGACATTCAAGGGGCAGTTCCTGCGCTACGACGACTTCAAGCGCGTGCTGTGGCTGCAGAACTGCGTGCAGACCCGTTGAGCCATATCCGCGCCTGAGGGTGTAACAAGCGAAGGGCGCCCGGAAAGGGCGCCCTTCGCCGTTGCGGCGTGCAGTGGCAGCTTGCCGGCCGCGGGTCAGTCCGCCTGCCGGCGAAAGACCCCGACATTGGTGTAGCTGCGGCCATCGCTCAGATGACCGCGCATGCGGATCACCAGCGTATCCCCATCGACCACCTCGCGTTCCGACCACTGCACCTCGCGGCCATCGTGCCAGGTGGTGGAGTGCAGCAACGTGGGCGAGACCGATTCGAAGCTCAGGGCGTCGGCATGTGGCGTGTCGTGGAAGGGGTAGGGCACCCCGTCGGCGCGGCCGCCGAATGCGGCGCGATGGCGCTTGCCGTTCCTGCCGAACCATTCCGAGCTGATCGAGAGCGTGCCGTCTTCCGTGCAGGCGAGGCGGTAGTGCCCGCTGCGCGGCGGGTGCCCCAGCTGGTAGTCGCATTGTTCGGGGAGCAGGCGCCAGGTGCCGGCGAAGGCGGCGGCGGCATGGGGGGACATGGACACTCCTTGTACGGGACGGACACGGCGGTGGCGGAGAGCCACCATGCTAGCGAGCCTCCCGGGTGGGAGAGTTGCTAACGCCGTCGCAGTTCCACACCTCGATGCAGGGATGAATACGCATCGATGCGCGTGCGCGGGTGGAAATGTGAGCCGGAATGCGACGTACGCCACAGCGCGCGGCGGCCCTTTGACCTTGCCGCGCATCAGGAACGTGCGCGGCCGGTGAGCGTGTCCAGCAGGCCTTCGGTGGTGAGAATGGCGTGCGCGTACGTGGGGGCGTTGATCTCGTGCGCGGCGTGCATCGCGGCCGTGCTGGCGGCGGCGGTGGCATCGCGGACGAGGGTCACGTGATAGCCCCGTTCGGCTGCGGACCGGCCCGTGGCCTCGACGCAGGTGTTGGCGATCAGTCCCACCAGGATCACGTGGCTGATGCGGTGCTGCTTGAGCAGATAGTCCAGGTCGGTGTTGGCGAATCCGCTGCTGCCCCAGTGTTCCTTGACGATGATGTCGCCGGGCTGCGGGGCGAAATCCGGATGCCACTGCCCGCCCCAGCTGTCCCTGGCAAAGGTTTGCATGCGCGCCGCCCCCAACTGGGAGGGCGTGGGATGGTCCCAGCCCTTGAAATCGTCGGGTTCGGAACGGTGATGCGGCACGATGAACACGGGCAGTCCCGCCTGCCGGATGCACGCCAGTACGGCCTGAAGCCGGAGGTGCAGATCCACGCGCCGCGCCACCTCCGCCACCAGCGGCCACAGCTTGCCCTCTTCGGCAAGGATGTCGTTGTAGGGGTCGATCAGCAGCAGTGCCGTGCGCCCCGCGGGATAGGCCTGCATGGACATGGTGGCGTCCCGTGTAGCGCGAGTGGTGGCTCGCGTCGCCAGCATGGTGCAGTGTGCGCGGATCGCCTTGCATAGGCGTGCGGGAACGTGGCAGGTGGCACCAGGCCCGACCGTCAGCCCCGCCTCGTATCGCACCACGGAGGGGGGATGGCCGATCCGCGGTCGCGGGGCCGTACATCGAGCCTTCGATCCGGCAACCGCGCGTACCAGGGAGAGGCATCGAATGCGTGCTCCAGCGCATCGGCCACCAACAGTCTCACCAACGCATCATGCACTGCGCGGTCGCGCATCCTGAGTGCGGCCAGCGCAGCGGCCTGTTCTTCATCCCGCATGTCGGAGAACGCGTCGAACAGTCCCAGCGCCCGCGAGAGCGGTTCTCCACCGCTTCCGCACGCGGCGGGCCTTGAGGCGTCCGCGGGGACGCGGCATTCCGGCATACGCGCCGGTGCGGCAGGGGGGGGTCGATGTTCGCTCACATTTGAGAGTTCGCTGTCCGGACCCGGATCAGGACGCCGCCCGTCGTGCCCCCCGGCGGACTACCAGGGCTCGGGCAGGTCGCCTTCGCCCAGATGGCTGAACAGGAAGGCGCGCGCCTTGCGCCAGTCGCGCCGCACCGTGCGTTCGGTCACTTTCAACACCCCGGCGATCTCCAGTTCACTGAGGCCGCCGAAATAGCGCATTTCCACCACCTGGGCCAGGCGTGGATCGAGCTTGGCCAGGTCCGTCAACGCCTGGTCGAGGATCAGCAACTGCTCAAGGCGCGAGGTCTGGACCGGCTCGGTGGTCTCGTCCAGCGGCAGCAGGTCCATGCCGTCGCCGCGCTTTTCCGCCAGCGCGCGCCTGACCTCATCCAGCAGCACGAACCGCATGGCCCTGGCCACCAGCGCCACCAGATGGGCACGGTTCTCGACACTGAAATCCGCACCGGCAAGCTTCAGCCACGTCTCGCTGATCAGCGATGTGGGCGAGCGCACGTGCGAACGCCGTTGCTGGCGTATTTGCGCGCGGGCGATCTGGTGCAGGTCGCGATAGAGCAGCGCATAGATGCGATTCCAGGCGCCGGGATTTCCGCTGCCGACATCGTCCAGCAGGCGGGTGACGGACTCATCGCTTCCCGTGAGCGAGACACCGACATCCGCCGACCCCGGCCTGAGCATCGCTGGGGTCCCCGTGCCATGGGAGGGTCGTGGCGCCGTCATGTCCGGATTGAGTCCGTCATTGCGATCCAGATGCATATAAGACCCTGCACGCAGGCGATATGCAATGCGTAACAAGGGTTTTCGCTACAGGGGTCGGGGGAGAAGGAGGTGTGAATGCTGCAGGACGCGACCGACATCGGTGTTTCGTCGTAGGTGATCGGCAAGAGGATGTCATGCGCTGGTTGAACAGAATCCGACAGGGGGAGCTTCGCGATGGGGATCGTGCGGCCGTAACAGCGATAACGCGGGTTGCCAAAGGGGCAGGGGGGCGCTGGCATGGAAACTGACGGATTGATGGAGATCCGCCGGGAAGACAAGGGCGATGTGGCCGGTTCGCGTAGTTTCACGCCGCTGTCCGATGGACCGGCGTTGCCACAGGGACTGGGGCCGCGTGCGATGAGCCAGTGGCCCATCATGCAGCGCCTCACCGACCAGGAATGGAAGGTGCTGGTGCAGGTCCTGCCGGGGCGCGTCGGCGCGCGCGCGCGACAGGGTGGCAACGCGCGTCGTTTCATCGAGGCGGTACTGTGGGTCGCGCAGACCGGTGCCTACTGGTCGGATCTGCCACGCGAGTTCGGCTCGTGGCATGGCATCTACGTACGTTTCATACGCTGGTCGCAGGACGGCAACTGGACCGAGGTACTGACGTGCTTCGACGCGCGCGACCAACGCGCCCTGGATCTGCGTGCGCTGGTGCAACGCTATCTGCTTCGCAACAACACCAAACACCTGAGCAAGGTCATGCGGGCATCGTGAGGGATGCGCCGACGGAGGCGCCGCGCAACCGGAGCGATCCGGGATGCGGGCGAACCGACGGTATTCCGCCTGCGACCTTGTGGGATCTTTCTGCCGGCGTTCCCCCGTCGGCAGTTAGAGGGCGCCTCCCCTCCCCAGGGGGGCGACCCTGTCGCCTGCCATGCCCGACACATGGCAGGCATCGCGCTTCGGCGCCAGAGGGGGAGGTGCAATGCCTCCCCCTCGCTTTTTCCGCGAATCCTCACGCGCCGCTACGCAGGACTTAACGCGGCGCGGCATAGGCTGGCCTTCCCGCCATGGGAGCAGGCCAGATGAGTAGGCATGTCTTCACCGCACAGGACGCTTCCGGACGACGCTGCCGGATCCAGGTCCTCCGCAACGAAGAGGACGCACAGGCATCGCACGCGACGCCGGATGCGCATCCGCTCTATGTGCTCGAGGACGGCAGCCGCGTGCGCCGCGTCGACAACGACACCTTCCAGGTGGTTGGAACAGGCGCCTACGTCACGCGTGTGGCCGACTGACGGCGGCGTACGCACGGTGTTGCGATGACCGCGGCCCGGGTGGGGTATGTCTTCAGTAGACGGCAGAGGCGTGCAGGGGAGCGGGGTGCGTCCAGCCGGCACGCGCATCCAGGAAACCCAGTTCGACCAGCACGGCCGTGCCCACGACTTGCGCGCCCTGCCGTTCGACCAGCACAAGGGCGGCATTCAACGTGCCACCCGTCGCCAGCACGTCGTCGACGACGATGACGCGGGCTCCGGCCGGAAGCGCATCGGCATGGATCTCCAGACGGTCGCGTCCGTATTCCAGTCCGTAGTCCTGCGACAGCGTATGCCCGGGCAGCTTGCCGGGTTTGCGGACCGGCACGAATCCGACATCGAGCTCGCGCGCCAGCGCCGCCCCCAGGATGAAGCCTCGGGCCTCCACGCCGACGACGGCATCGAGCACCACGCCGCGCCACGGCTCGGCCATCGCGGCGATCGCTTCGGCGAACGCATCGCCATCGGCCAGTACCGGCGTGATGTCCTTGAACAGGATGCCGGGCTTGGGGAAGTCGGGGATATCGCGCAGCAGGTCGGTCCAGGCCATGGGCGGTGGAATTCCAGATGGGCCGCTGATGCTATCGCAGCCTGCGGGGTCCGGGATGCAGTCTCCCGCGCCGGGCGGCTAATCAGCGTGCCGCCGCAAGGCTATCCTCGCATTCCACCTCTCCAGGACATGCCCCATGAGCAACGCCCTTTCGATGTACCAGGCTTCGGTCCCCGTTCTTCTCCGCGCGCTCGGGAACCTGCGCCACGTGCTGGCGAAAGGCGAGGCGCATGCGCGGGACAAGGGCTATGAGCCCACGATCCTGCTGCAGTCACGACTGGCGCCGGACATGTTTCCGCTGGTGCGCCAGGTGCAGTTCGCCACGGATACGGCGAAGTTCGCCGTCGCCCGTCTGGCGGGCGTGGAGTCGCCGCGCTTCGACGATGTGGAAACCACGTTCGAGGAACTGTACGCGCGGCTGGATGCGGTCTGCGCCTATCTGCGCACTTTCGACGAGGCTGCGCTGGAAGGCAGCCAGGACCGCAGCATCACGCTGACCACGCGCACGCGCGGCGAGCTGAAGTTCGACGGCCGCGGCTACCTGCTGGGCTTCGTCCTGCCCAACCTGTTCTTCCACGCCACCACCGCCTACGCGATCCTGCGCCACAACGGCGTACCGCTGGGCAAGCTGGACTATCTCGGCCCCCAGGCCTGAGCAGACGCCGGGGCGACCTGTCCGCTCCGGCTGCCCACCGGCGTTGGAAAGGAAGAGCTGCGCGATCCCTGCCGCGCGGCGGCTTCCTTCGGGAAGCCGGTCGCCTGCGGCGACGGAGTGCTGCGTGTGTCACGACATGCGACGTGACCCTCCGATACTGTCGTCCGGGCCTCCACGCCTTGCGACAACCGTCGCCTGCGCGGATGCCGGGACCACTCCAGCGAGGGAAGCAGCGATGGCGACCGCACTACGGATCCTCTGCGTACATGGCGTGGGCCAGCATCCGCCCGGCGGGGCGTGGCAGCAGGCCTGGGAGGCCGCGATCCACGAGGCGTGCCGGCAGGTCGATGCCGAACGCGCGCTCGACATCCAGTACTGCCACTACGACGACATCTTCGCCCAGCACAAGGTCGGACTGGGCGACACGCTGGAAGCCCTGGCGCGTCTGCTGGCCAACGGCATCACTGCCCCGTTCCGGCGTGCGCGCGGGGACGATTCGCGCCTGCGGCATACCGCGGGCATGGTGGTGAAGTGGGTCGAAAGCCCCGCTTTCCGCAAGCAGACGCGCGACCGCCTGGTCGAGCGCATCCAGGCGGTGAAGCCGCATGTCGTGCTCGGCCACAGCCTGGGCTCGCTGGTCTGCTACGACACCTTCACCCACGAAGATTCCCGCGCCACCGCCAGCGGGCGCTACTTCGTCTCGCTGGGCTCGCAGATCGGCAATCCGTTCGTGCGCGGCGAGTACCAGGCCGGCCGCCTTAGCGCCATCGAGAAGGCGCGCTTCTGGTACCACCTGTACAACCGCTTCGACTCGGTGTTCACGGCGCGCGTCTCGATCGCGGCCGACAACTTCCGCCAGGTGGACACGCACTTCGACATCCCCGGCAATGCGGACCACGCGGCGGAGGAATACCTGCGCCATCCGCAGGCCGTCAGCACCTTCTGGTACGACGTGCTCAACGACGAGACCACGCGCATCACCCGTGCGCTGCGCGAACAGCGCCCCGTGTCCGCGCGCGTGGCCACGCCGCGCAAGCGCGCGCTGCTGATCGGCATCAACGACTATCCCGATCCGGACCAGCGGCTGGCCGGCTGCGTCAACGACGTGTTCCTGATGAGCGCCATGCTGCAGGAACAGGGCTTCGATGCCGGCGACATCCGCGTGGTGCTGGACGAGCGGGCCACCGCCGACGGCATCCGCGAGCGCGTGGACTGGCTGCTGGACGGGGTGCGTTCCGGCGACCAGCGCATCCTGTACTACAGCGGCCACGGCGCGCAGCTGCCCACCTACGGGCTGGGCGACCGGGTGGACCGCATGGACGAGACGCTGGTGCCTTACGACTTCGACTGGACCGAGGACACCGCGCTCACCGACGACTGGCTGTTCGAGCGCTACGTGCAGCTGCCGTACGACGTGGATTTCAGCATCCTGCTGGACTGCTGCCATTCCGGTGGCATGGCCAAGGGCGGCCCCGCGCGCATGCGCGGCCTCAATCCGCCCGACGACATCCGCCATCGCGCGCTGAAGTGGGACGCCGTGCGCGAGATGTGGGTGCCGCGCGAGCTGGAGGTCGCCGCGCGCAAGCAGCTGGCGGTGGACCAAGACACCATGCCGCTGGGCGACATGAGCGGGCGCCTGGGCTACGCGCTGCCGGTACGCACGCTGCCGCTGGGCGAAGCGCGCCAGCTGCGCAAGACGCTGGGCCACAAGGGGCCGTACATGCCGCTGCTGGTCTATGCCTGCCAGGAGGGCGAATTCGCCTACGAATACGAACACGGCGCGATCCAGCATGGCGCGTTCACCTACGCGCTGGTGAAGAACTGGCGGCGGATGCTGCGCGGTGGCGCGGGCGACCGGCGCCGCCTGAAGGTCAGCGATCTGGTGAAGTACACCTCGCAGGAACTGCGCGAGCTGGAATACGACCAGACCGCGGCACTCGCCGGGCCGGAAATCCGCCTGTCGCGCTGGATGTAGCGCGCTTCAGCCCGCGGCCACGCACTCGCGCGCGCGCGCCAGCAGCAGGGCCTGTTCGCGCGCGTTGCGGGTCATCGCGGCGGCGCGCTCGAACTCGGCGCGCGCTTCGTCATGTCGCGCCAGCTTGAACAGCAGGTCGCCGCGCACGCTCGGCAACAGGTGGTAGTGCTTCATCGCAGGATCGGCCTGCAGCCGGTCCACCAGCGGTAATGCGCTTGCCGGTCCGGTCGCCATCGACACTGCGACCGCACGGTTCAATTCGACCACTGGCGACGGATTCACCTGCGCCAGTGCTGCGTACAGCGTGGCGATCCGCACCCAGTCGGTGGCATCGGCCGTGCGCGCGCGGGCGTGGCATGCGGCGATCGCGGCCTGCAACGCATACGGGCCGAAGGCGCCGCCCAGTTGCTCCGCGCGCGCCAGTGCCTCCAACCCGCGCCGAATCAGCAGCTGGTCCCAACGGCTGCGGTCCTGGTCGAGCAGCAGGACGGCTTCGCCGTCCTTGCCCACGCGCGCATGCAGGCGCGAGGCCTGGATCTCCATCAGCGCCACCAGCCCGTGCACCTCGGGCTCGCGCGGCGTCAGCGCGGCCAGCATGCGGCCCAGCCGCAACGCTTCCTCGCACAGCGCCGGTCGCACCCAGTCATCGCCGCTGGTGGCCGCATAGCCTTCGTTGAACACCAGGTAGACCACGCCCAGCACGCTGGCCAGGCGTTCGTGCAGCGCGTCGCCGCGCGGCACCTCGAACGCCACGTCGGCCTCGGCCAGCGTGCGCTTGGCGCGCACGATGCGCTGGGCCACGGTCGGTTCCGCCGCGAGGAACGCGCGCGCGATCTCGTCCGTGGTCAGCCCGCACAGCAGGCGCAGCGTCAGCGCCACCCGTGCCTCCATCGACAGCACCGGGTGGCACGAGACGAACACCAGCCGCAGCAGGTCGTCGTCGATGTCGTGGTCCAGCGCGTCCTCGTCGCGGCTGCGGCGTTCGTCCTGGATGTCTTCCAGTTCGCGCGCGAGTTCTTCGTGCTTGCGGTCGAGCAACTGCAGGCGGCGCAGGCGGTCGATCGCGCGGCGCTTGGCGGTGGTCATCAGCCACGCCCCCGGATTGTCCGGCACGCCGTCACGGGGCCAGGTCTCCAGTGCGGCGACCAGCGCGTCCTGCGCCAGTTCCTCGGCCAGGTCCAGGTCGCGCAGCATGCGGGCGAGGCCGGCGATCACGCGCGCCGATTCTATGCGCCAGACGGCATCGATCGCGCGATGGGTGGGCGAGGTCGTGGACATGGCGCGCATCAGACCACGGCGCTGCGGCCGGTGAAAGCCGCAGCGCAACGTAGGCAGTCGTCATGGCGTCCACGCCGCGCCCGCACCGTCATCACGCATCCTTCTCGCAGTTGATCATCCACGGCACGCCGAACCTGTCCACCAGCATGCCGAAGCGCACCGCCCAGAACGTCTGTGCCAGCGGCATGGTCACCTGGCCGCCGTCGGACAGCGCGGCGAAGATGCGCTCGGCCTCCTTGATGCTGTCCACCGACAGCGAGACCGAGCAGCCCTTCACGCCCTCGTAGGGTTGCGCCGGGTGGTTGTCCGATCCCATCAGCACGGTCTGCCCGAACATCACGTGCGTATGCATGATCTTCTGCCCGTACTCGGCCGGGATGTCGCCGCAGCCCTCCATGCCGTCGAACCGCATCATCGGCCCCAGCGTACCGCCGGTCGCCTGCGCGTAGAAGGTGAAGGCGGCTTCGCAGTCGCCGTTGAGGATCAGATAGGGATTGACGTTCATGGTGGGCTCCTCGGGTGATCGGGTGCAGGGCCGGCACGGCCTGCTCGTGTTCTCCGACGAACCGGCAGGGCCGGAATCGACAGCGTCGGAGATGAAGAGGCATTCGGCCTGCGCGTCCGTCAGCGGACGGCGTCGCCGGGATCGGCCGCGGCGATGGCCTCGCGCTGGCGCCGGGTCAGCTTGGCCAGGGCGTGGCGGTACGACCACGCCACCAGGTCCTTCAGGTAGGCGCCCGGCACCGAGGATACGTCCACCACGGTCACCCAGCGGTGTTTGCCCAGCCAACGCGCGGGCTTGATGCCGGGCTGGTCGGTCAGTTCCAGGAAGCGCTCCGGTGCCACCTTGAAGCTGAAACGCCAGCGCTCGGGTTCGCTGGTCTTGAAATAGGCGAAGCGCTTCCCGCCCACCTCGTACACCAGGATGTTCGACGGTTCGCCGTACAGCGTTTCCACGCTGCCCGGCAGGGCGCGGCAATGGCGTTTGAGGGTGGCGACATCCATGCCGCGATGCTAGCGCCGCAGTCGCCCGGATGGCGTACAGACGAGGCGGGTCGAGGGCGGGGGCGGCCCTCGATGCGGCATGAGGCCCGCCGCACGGCGTTCCGCGGCTCCGGCTACAGTGGCGCCACGTCGTCCACCCCTGATCCCGGAGCCGCCGATGAGCCGCCCTTCCGCCTTCACCCGTCTGGCAAAGAAAGCCTCCACCTTCACCGGCCGCCCTGCCTGCTTCGCGCTGGCGCTGGGGATCATCGTGGCCTGGGCGGTTACCGGGCCGCTGTTCGGCTACAGCGATACCTGGCAGCTGGTGATCAACACCGGGACCACGGTCATCACCTTCCTGATGGTGTTCCTGATCCAGAGCACCCAGAACCGCGACACCGAGGCCATGCAGATCAAGCTGGACGAACTGATCCGCGTCTCGCGCAGCGCCAACAACGCGCTGCTGGACCTGGAGGAACTGGAAGAGAAGGAACTCGACGACCTGCGCGCGCATTACGAAGACATGGCACGGCAGGCGCGGGAGATGCAGCAGGCGAAGACCAAGCGCGGATAGCGGCCGCACCGCCATCCCTACGCCAACCGCTTCTCCATCCGGTAGTTGTGGATGTCCACGCCATCGAGCACCAGATCGTTGCGGCCGAGCAGGGTGAAGCCGCGGCGTTCGAACAGAGGGCGGGCGAGTTCGCTGGCTTCGACGAAGATCCGGTGCAGGCCGCGGCGCCGGGCGTGCGCTTCGATGGCGTCATAAAGATGCGAACCCACGTGCAGGCCTTCGGCTTCCGGCGCGACGTACAGCATGTCGAGATGACCGTCGGCCTCCAGGTCGGCGAACCCGAGGAGCCCGCCGGCCTCATTCTGCGCCACCACCACGAAGCGTCCGTCGCCGCAGCGCGCCGCCGTGTTGGCGACATCAGCGGTGGCCGCCCACACCGCGACCTGTTCGGGCGTGTACACACGCGGCCCGTAGTGGCGCACGGAGCGGACGTACAGCGTGGTCAGCGCGGCGGCGTCGGTGGAGTGGTAGGGACGGAGGGTGGGCATGACCCGCTCTTCTAACACTGGGGGTATCGCGAGGCCGAAAAAGTCCGTTCCTCTCGCCCTTAAGGGTATCGCGAGGATCAAGAAAGGTCCGTTCGTCCCGCATCAAGCCTGTCGCGAGAGGCAGTGCACCCTTCGCATCACCGCGATCCGCTGGCCGGGTCGCGCAGCAGGTCGTCCAGCGCCCTCTCCAGCGTGGGGAAGCGGAAGGTGAAGCCCTCCGCGAGCGCGTGCGCGGGCAGCACGCGTTGGCCGGTCAACAGCAACTCGGCCATTTCACCGAAGCCCAGGCGCAGGGCGAAGGCGGGGGTCGGGAGGATAGCCGGCCGGTTCAACGCCGCGCCCAAGGCGCGTGCGAAATCGCGGTTGGTCACCGGGGTGGGCGCGGTGCCGTTGTAGGCGCCGCCGGCCTGGTCGCGTTCCAGCAGCCACTGGATCATCCCTACCAGATCGTCGCGGTGGATCCAGCTCATCCACTGCCGGCCATCGCCCATCGGGCCGCCCGCGCCCAGCCGGAACGGCGGCAGCATCTTCGCCAATGCGCCGCCGCCGGTGCCCAGCACGATGCCGATGCGCACGCGGCAGGTACGCACGTCCAGGCCCTCGGCCTGCATCGCCTCGGTTTCCCAGTCGCGGCAGAGGTGGGCGGCGAAGTCGTCGCCGGGGGCGGCGGATTCGTCCAGCGGCTCGTCGTCGCGTGGGCCGTAGTAGCCGATGGCCGAACCGGAGACCAGGACGCGCGGGCGGACCGATTGCCGCGCCATCCAGCCGATCAGTGCGCGCGTGGTGTCCAGCCGCGAGGCCCGGAAGGCCGCCTTGCGCTCGGCGTTCCAGCGTCCGGCCATCAACGGTTCGCCGGCCAGGTTGACCACCGCTTCCACATCGCGCGCCTCGTCCAGCGACGCCAGGACCCGCGCGGCGGGCGGCACCCGGGACCGCGCGCGGGCGGGATCGCGTGTCAACACGCTGAGGGTGTGGCCGGCCCGCAGCAGCGCGGCGCTGAGCGCCTGGCCGATGAAGCCGGTACCGCCGGTGATCAGGACATGCATGGGGAGCCTTCCGTAAACCCGGACAGCTTACGCAGCGGCGTGTGTTGCGGATGTGGAACGGACCGTCAGCGGTGGCCGCCGGTCGGCCGACGGGCACGCGCCTACACTATGCCGATGGCTTCCCTTCCCCTGGTCCTGCTGCCCGGCCTGCTGTGCGATGCACGCCTGTGGCGCGACCCCGCGGCCGCGCTGGCCGACCTGACACCGGTCCATCACGCCGACCTGACCCTGGACGACAGCGTGGCCGGCATGGCCGCGCGCGTGTTGGACGCGGCACCGCCGGTGTTCGCGCTGGCCGGCCTGTCCATGGGCGGGTATGTGGCCTTCGAGATCCTGCGCCAGGCACCGGAGCGCGTGGCGCGTCTGGCCCTGCTGGATACCAGCGCACGCACCGATCCGCCGAAGCGGCGGGCCGTGCGCAAGGCCGGCCTGGCGCTGGCCGAATCCGGACGCTTTGCCGGCGTCACCCGCAAGCTGCTACCGCAGCTGGTGCATGAGAGTCGCGTGGAGAGCGAGGTGGGCGAAGCGGTGATGGCGATGGCGCAGCGCGTCGGCCGCGATGCCTTCCTGCGACAGCAGCGCGCCATCATCGACCGCCCCGATTCGCTGCCCCTTCTGCCCACCATTGCCGTGCCCACGCTCATCGGCGTGGGCGAGGACGACCGCATGACCCTGCCGGAGGAATCGCGCCTGCTGCACGAACGCATTCCGGGCGCGCGCCTGCACGTGTTCGCGCGCTGCGGCCACCTGCCGCCCATGGAGGTGCCGCAGGAGACCACGGCGGTACTGCGCGGCTGGCTGCAGGCGCCATGACGCCGGCGCGCACGCGCATCCACGCTGCGCCCACGTTGGGCGGCGACAATGGCGCATCCTCTTCTTTCTTGTTGAACGCACGGGAGTACACATGGAACTGGCGATGATCGGGCTGGGGCGCATGGGCGCCAACATGGCCGAACGGCTGGTGCGGGGCGGCCACACCGTGCGCGGTTACGACCCCGGCGAGGCGGCGCGCCAGCAGGCCGAGGCGCGCGGGATCATTCCGCACGCGAGCCTGCAGAACGCGGTCGCCGCACTGCCCACGCCGCGCGTGGTGTGGCTGATGGTGCCGGCCGGCCAGGTGGTGGACGACACGATCGCGCAGCTGCGCCCGCTGCTAGCGGCGGGCGACACCCTGATCGACGGCGGCAATTCCAACTACAAGGACTCCCAGCGCCGCGGCGCGCAGCTGGCCGAGGCCGGCATCCACTACATCGACTGCGGCACCAGCGGTGGCGTGTGGGGCCTGGCCGAAGGCTACAGCCTGATGATCGGCGGCGATGCCGACGCGGTGGCGCGCCTGCAGCCGGTGTTCACCACGCTGGCGCCCACGCCGCAGACCGGCTGGGGCCACGTGGGGCCGAGCGGCGCCGGCCACTTCGCCAAGATGATCCACAACGGCATCGAGTACGGAATGATGCAGGCCTATGCCGAAGGCTTCGCCATCCTCAAGCACAAGCAGGCGATGGACTTCGACCTGGGGGCGCTGGCGGAGATCTGGCGCCATGGCAGCGTGGTGCGGTCGTGGCTGCTGGACCTGACCGCCGATGCGCTGAAGAAGAATCCGCAAATGGACGGCATCGCGCCGTACGTGGCCGATTCAGGCGAGGGCCGCTGGACCGTCGCGGAGGCCATCGACCTGAACGTCTCCGCGCCGGTGATCACCCTGTCGCTGCTGGAGCGCCTGCGCTCGCGCGACGACGATTCCTACGCCGACAAGCTGCTGGCGGCGATGCGCAACGAATTCGGCGGCCATGCGGTGAAGCAGGGCTGATCACCCGGCCTTATCGCCCGCAGTGCCAAGCTGCGGGCCTGCACTGGAGGACATTCCATGAAGATCCTGATGGTACTGACGTCGCACGACCGCCTGGGCGATACCGGGCACAAGACCGGCTTCTGGCTGGAGGAACTCGCCGCGCCTTACTACGTGTTCAAGGATGCCGGCGCGCAGCTGGTGCTGGCCTCGCCCAAGGGCGGACAACCGCCGCTGGACCCCAAGAGCGATGCGCCCGATGCGCAGACCGCGGCCACCGTGCGCTTCAACGAGGATGCCGAGGCGCTGTCGGCGCTGGCCAACACGCGCCGATTGAAGGACGTGCTGGACGAGACGTTCGACGCCGTGTTCTATCCCGGTGGCCACGGCCCGTTGTGGGATCTGGCCGAGGATGCGGATTCGATCCGGCTGATCGAACAGACCTTCTCCGCCGGCAAGCCCGTGGCGGCGGTCTGCCACGGCCCGGCGGTGTTCCGGCATACCCGTGGCGCGCTGGGTGAGCCGCTGGTGAAGGACAAGCGCGTCACCGCGTTCTCCGACGAGGAAGAGGAGGCCGTGGGTCTGGCCGGCGTGGTGCCGTTTTCGCTGGAGGATGCGCTGAAGAAGAACGGTGCGCACTACGAGCGGGGCCCGGTGTGGCAGTCGTACGTGGTCACCGACGGCAAGCTGGTGACGGGTCAGAACCCGGCCTCGTCCGAGGCGGCGGCCGAGGATGTCCTGCGCCTGCTGCGCTGAGGCTTCACGAAGGTTTACCGGGGCGCGCGTAGCGTGGCGGCTGTGCAAGGAGGTCGCCCATGAACGAGGCTCCCGGACATCTGTATACCCGTCAGGAGGACATCGCGCGGATGGAAGCCCTGGTGTCGCAGCTTCCCGACGAGGCGATGGTGGAGCTGCACCTCACCGATGGCGGGTCGATCGCCGGCGTGGTCGCCACGCGTCCCAGCGTGCAGGTCTTCCGCGATCGCGACGGCCACGAGGGCTTCAATGCGGTGGTGCGCATCGACGACCACCGCCGACCCGATGTCACCCATTACCTGTGGCTGGACCGCATCGCGTCGGTGACGCCGCTGGGGTCGGCCTGATGCCACACCTGCCGACCGCCGAGATCGCGTGCCCGTACTGCGGGGAAACCATCACCCTGGTGGTGGACGATTCGGCCGGCGACCAGCGCTACGTCGAGGACTGCCACGTCTGCTGCCGGCCGATCGAAGTGCGGGTGAGCGTGGACGACGACGGCATGGTCGCGGTGGATGCGTGGGGACAGGATGAAGCCTGACGGCGTCGCGGAGCCGTAACGCGCGTATCGCCACGGGCAGGGGTATGCTCGGCCCCGGTCCGACAACCAACCCTGGGGAGGGGAGATGAACACGACCACCACCGCGGCACCCAAGCGCCCGCTCGGCTTCTGGATCATCGGCCTGTTTGCGCTGGTATGGAACCTGATCGGCGTGGCGATGTGGTACCTGCAGGTCAACATGTCCGCCGAACAGTTGGCGGCGATGACCGAGGCCCAGCGCCAGGTCTACGAGGCCACGCCCGGCTGGCTCAACATCGCCTTCGCAGTGGCGGTGTTCGCCGGCGTGCTGGGGGCGCTGGGCATGCTGCTGAAAAAGAAGTGGGCGGCGACGATGTTCCTGCTGTCGCTGATCGCCCTGCTGGTGCAGATGATCGGCGCCTATGTGGTGACGCCGGCGTGGTCCGCCTATGGTCCCGTGGGGCTGGTGATGCCGGCGGTGCTGCTGGCGATCGCGCTGTTCCTGCTGTGGTACGCGAACAAGGCGCAGGCGCGCGGCTGGCTATCCTGAGCTTCGCTCGATAAAGAGAAAGCCGCCGGGAAACCTGCGGCTTCTTCATTCCCTTTTCCCCGCGTGGCGGGGAAAAGGTGGCCGGAGGCCGGATGAGGGGCGAACGCGATGCTGGACTGAGCAAGCGCCGCGCTTTGGGATCGCGACGTCGGAGGTGGCGATGCCGCGTTGAGGGCGCTGACTTCGTCGCCCCTCACCCGCCCCCGTATCAGGTACGGGGCAGGCTTTTGGCGCACTCTCCCCGTTTCACGGGGAGAGGGGATGTGGTCGTTTCCCGGCTGAACCAGGGGAGGGATGACGCATTACGCCTCGACGTCCTCCAGATCCACGCCGATGAAGCCGCCGGACTGGCGGCGCCACAACGCGGCATACAGGCCGTCCTGCTGCAGCAGTTCCTCGTGGCTGCCGCTTTCGATCACGCGGCCGCCGTCCATCACGATCAGGCGGTCGAGCACGGCGATGGTGGAAAGGCGATGGGCGATGGCGATGACGGTCTTGCCTTCCATCAGGGCATACAGCTGTTCCTGGATGGCGGCCTCGACTTCCGAATCCAGTGCGGAGGTCGCTTCGTCGAGCACCAGGATCGGCGCGTCCTTCAGCAGCACGCGCGCGATCGCCACGCGCTGGCGCTGGCCGCCGGACAGCTTCACCCCGCGCTCGCCCACCTGGGTGTCGTAGCCGCTGCGGCCCTTGGCATCGGTCAGCCCACGGATGAACTTGTCGGCATGCGCGCGCCGTGATGCCTCCAGCAGTTCCTCCTCGCTCGCATCCGGCCGGCCATAGCGGATGTTGTCGCGGATCGAGCGGTGCAGCAGCGAAGTGTCCTGGGTGACCATGCCGATGTTCCGGCGCAGCGATTCCTGGGTGACGTGCGCCACGTCCTGGCCGTCGATCAGGATGCGCCCGCCTTCCACGTCGTAGAAGCGCAGCAGCAGGTTCACCAGCGTCGACTTGCCGGCGCCCGAGCGGCCGACGATGCCGACCTTCTCGCCCGGCTTGATCACCAGCGACAGGTCGTCGATCACCCTGGCTTCGCGCCCGTAGTGGAATCTCACGTGGTCGAAGCGGATCTCGCCGCGCGTCACCACCAGGTCCTTCGCGCCCGATGCATCAGCGATGGCCAGCGGCTGTGCCAGCGTGCCCATGCCGTCCTCGACCGTGCCGATGTTCTCGAACAGGCCGGCGACCTCCCACAGGATCCAGTCCGACATCGAGCGGATGCGCATCACCAGCGCGATGGCCACGGCGATCGCGCCCATTGAGATGGAGGCCTGCAGCCAGGCCCAGATCGCCACACCGGCCACGCTGGCCAGCAGGAAGGCGTTGAGCGTATGCAGGGCGACGGTCAGCTGGGTGACCAGCCGCATCTGCGCGTGCACGGTGACCATGAACTCGTCCATCGCGCCGCGCGCGTAGTCCTGCTCGCGCATGGTGTGGGCGAACAGCTTGATGGTCTGGATGTTGGTGTAGCTGTCGACGATGCGGCCGGTCATCTGCGCGCGCGCGTCCGACTGCGCCATCGACACCTTCTGCAGGCGCGGGACGAAGTGGAACACCAGCACCAGGTAGCTGGCCAGCCAGACGACCAGCGGCACCACCAGCCAGACGTCGGCCTGCGCCACCAGCACCACGGTGCCGACGAAGTAGACGACGACGTAGACGAACACGTCCATCAGCTTCATCACCGTCTCCCGGATCGACAGCGCGGTCTGCATGACCTTCTGCGAAATGCGGCCGGCGAACTCGTCCTGGAAGAAGCCCACGCTCTGCCGCAGCAGGTAGCGGTGCGACAGCCAGCGGGCGATCATCGGGTAGTTGCCGAAGATGGTCTGGTGGATGATCAGCGACTGCACCAGCACCAGCAGCGGGTAAGCCACCACCACCAGCAGGCCCATCCACAGCAGTTTCTCCCCGTGCACCTGCAGGAAGCTGTCGCGGCCGGTGCTGCCCATCCAGTCGACCAACTGCCCCATGTAGTCGAAGAAGGTGATCTCCAGTGCGGAGATCACGCCGGTCAGCACCGACATCGCCAGCAGCCACGGCAGCAGCGGACGCGAGTAGTGCAGCAGGAAGGGAAGCAGCTTGCGTGGCGGCGTGGTCGGCTCGCCCTTCGGATACGGATTGATGCGGGTTTCGAAGAATCGGAACATCGGTCGGTCCATCGTGGGCGCGCATCGGCGCGCCGGGAAAACGTGCCGGCTCAGCCGGCGGGATAGGGCCAGGCCGCGCGCGCCTGGCGGAGCGCGTGGCCGTACCAGGCCAGCTGGTCCAGCATGCGGCGGGCGGCGCGTGCGCTGGCATCGTCGTCGCGTGGCTTGCCCCCGGTGTCGAAGCGGTCCCACGCCTGGGTGAAATACACGCCATCGCGCACCGGCACCGCATGCAGGCCGGAGAACACCTGCCGCAACTGTTCCACCGCGCGGACGCCGCCGCTGTGGCCGCCATAGGCGACGAACGCGACCGGTTTGGCCTGCCAGTGGGCCTGGACCGAATCGATCACGTATTTCAGCGCGGCGGGATAGCCGTGATTGTACTCCGGCACCACCACCACGAAGGCGTCGGCGCGCCAGATGCGTTGCTGCAGATTCACCAGATCGGGGCTAGGTGCGCCGCCGTGGCGGTGCGGCAGGTCGAGCAGGGCGGGATCGATGGCGTCGACGGTGTAGTCGTGCCGCAGGGCCAGCTGCGCGCGCAGCCAGTCCGCGACGGTGTCGCAGAAGCGGCCGTCGCGCGTGCTGCCGTACAGCAGGGCCAGATGAAGCGGATCTTGCATGGGGACGGGTTGCCAGGAGACGGGATGGCAGGGTAGAACCTCAAGCATTCTTGAGGTCAATGCGCCATGTCGGGAAAACAGCATCCTCCCATCGAAACGGAGCTCACCGTCGGCCAGGTGGCCGCGCGCGCGGGCGTCGCGGTCTCCACGCTGCATTTCTACGAGTCCAAGGGGCTGATCCACAGCTGGCGCAATGCCGGCAACCAGCGCCGCTATCCGCGCGAGGTGCTGCGCCGCGTCGCCGTCATCAAGGTGGCCCAGCGCACCGGCATTCCGCTGGCGGAAATCCAGGCCGCACTGTCGTCGCTGCCGGAGAACCGCACGCCCACCGCCGCCGACTGGAAGAGACTGTCGGCACGCTGGCGGGATGCACTGGATGCCCGCATCAACAGCCTGATCCGGCTGCGCGACCAGCTCGACGGTTGCATCGGCTGCGGCTGCCTGTCGTTGAAGGCGTGCCCGCTGCGCAATCCC
This sequence comes from Pseudoxanthomonas sp. F11, assembly GCF_037046485.1. Lineage (NCBI taxonomy): Bacteria > Pseudomonadati > Pseudomonadota > Gammaproteobacteria > Lysobacterales > Lysobacteraceae > Pseudoxanthomonas > Pseudoxanthomonas sp. F11. Next base: position 446,566 of record NZ_JBANLZ010000002.1, read on the forward strand.
TGGGATGAACTGGCCGAAGAGGGACCCGGCGCGCGCTTGCTGGAGGAGGGCTCCTAGCTCGGATGTCGTATGCTGCCGCGGCGCCAAGGTCGGCGCTGTCGGAGATTGCATATGAAGAAATGGATGCTGCGCCTGTTGCTTGCCGTGATCGCGCCTGTCCCTGTTTATGCAGCGCCGGCCAGTGAAGCCTCTGTGCATGAGCTGCTGGAGGTGACCCGGGCACGCCAGATGCTGGAGCAGGTGTACGGCCAGATGGAATCCATGTATGCCGGTTCGATGCAACAGGCGCTGGGCGACGACGTGACGCCGGAGGCCCAGGCCCGGATGCAGCGCTTCAGTGCCCGCATGACCGCGCTGATGAAGCAGGAGATGGGTTGGGACGTGATGGCACCGATGTACGTCGATATCTACAGCAAGTCATTCAGTGAGGACGAGATCCAGGGCATGCTGGCGTTCTACCGTACCCCGGCTGGGCAGGCCGTCATCGAGAAGATGCCGCTGGTGATGCAGAACACCATGCAGGCTGTACAGGAGCGGATGGGTGCCATGATGCCCGCCATGCAGAAGATGATCGCCGAGGAAATGGAGCGCACGCCTGCCGCGTCCGAGTGAGCGCCTGCACGTGCCCGACCTGGCCCTGTTCGACTTCGACGGCACGCTGACGACGCGCGAGACGTTTCCGGATTTCATGCGCTACGCCATCGCACGACCGCGCCTGCTGGTCGGCGGTGTGCTGCTGGCGCCGGCGGTGTTCGGCTACCGGCGTGGCTGGGTGGCGGGCAATCCCACCCGCGCCAGCATCGTGCAGGTGGGATTGCGTGGCATGGGCGCGGAACGCCTGCGGGCGCAGGGTGCTGCGTTTGCACACGATGTGCTGCCCGGCGTGCTGCGACCGGAGGCCATGGCGCGGCTGGCGTGGCATCGCGAGCGCGGCGACCGCGTCGTGGTGGTGTCCGGAGGGCTGGATGTCTATCTGGTGCCGTGGTGCGCGGATCAGGGCGTCGAACTGCTGTGTTCCGTGCTGGCGGAGCGCGGCGGACGCGTCACCGGTTACGCGGGCCCGCAATGCGTCGGCGAGGAAAAGGTGCGCCGCGTGCACACGCTGTGCGATCCGCGGGCCTACGCCGCCATCCACGCGTATGGCGATACGCATGAAGACCAGGCCATGCTGGCGATGGCGCATCATCGGACCTATCGCGGGCACGTGGTGGCTTGAGCGCCCTGCTTTTATGTAGGAGCGACGTCAGTCGCGACCGCAGACCCTGGCGCGTCATGGCGTCGTCCATGAGCATGCATCCCATCCGTGGTCTTGATCGAACTGTATGGGGAATGGCGTGCGGTCGCGACTGACGTCGCTCCTACAGAAAGGCGGTCAGTCCATGGGAAGGCTGCGCTGTTCCTCACTGCTTCGCACCCCCAGTTCGATCAGTCGCATGACGTCCAGCGCCTGCTGCGGCGTCACCGGCGGTGCGGTGCCCTGCAGGACGGCATCGCGGAGTGCGGCGTAGTAGCGGCGATAGTCACCGGCTTCTGCATGGGCGACTTCCGCGATGAGGCGTCCGTCGTGCTCACGCACGAGCTCGCCCGCGCGGGTATCCACGCCCCAGCCGGGTGCGCCCGGGACCACGCCGGCGCGCAGCTGGTCTTCCTGCACGTCCAGGCCGTGCTTGAGGTAGCTGCCGCGCGTGCCATGCACGGCGAAGCGCAGGCCGTTGCCCGCCACCAGCGTGCCCGCGTGCAGGTGCGCGCGATGGGTGGGATAGCGCAGTGTCGCGTGCACGTAGTCCGGTGCCTGCGCGCCATCGCGCAGGCGTGCGATATCGACGCTGATCGCCTCGGGCAGGCCGAACAACTGCACAGCCTGGTCGATCAGGTGCGGTCCCAGGTCGTACCACAGGCCGCCGCCGGGCGCGTCGTGCTCGCGCCAGCGGTCCTGCACGACGGGGCGGAAGCGGTCGAAGTGCGAATGGAATTCCGCCACGCGCCCGAGCGTGCCGTCACCGACCAGGCGCTGCACAGTGAGGAAATCCGCATCCCAGCGGCGGTTCTGGAACACACTGACCAAGCGGTCCGCGCGGCGTGCCGCGTCGACGACATCGCGCGCTTCAGCCAGCGTCACGGTGAACGGCTTGTCGACCACCACATGCTTGCCCTGCGCCAGCGCGGCCATCGCCAGCGGCGCGTGCGAATCGTTCGGCGAGGCGATCACCACCACGTCCACGGCGGGCTCGGCAAAGGCCGCGTCGGTATCGCCCACGACCTGCACGTCCGGCCAGTCCGCGTGCACCTTGCCGGCATCGCGCGAGACGACGGTGTGCAGGACCAGGCCGGGTGTGGCCTGGATCAGCGGCGCATGGAAGACTTTGCCGACGAAGCCGTAGCCGACCAGGGCCACGCGGAGGGGAGTGTTCATGCACGCATGTGGGCAGGGAGCGACGGGACCCATCTTAGTGGATCGCGCATGTTGACCGGTCGTGTACCTGGATGAATCGCCTGCAACCGCTGGCTGAACCTGCCCCTGCATTTCACATGCAGTGTACGGACGCGCCATGAGACTGGCGGCGCGACACCACAAGGAGGCATCTGCCATGAAATACACACGCAACCGTTCGCTGCTGGCGGCCACGTTCGCCACTGTTCTGCTGTTCTCCACCGGCCATGTGCTGGCCGACAATCCGCCGAACGAGCCTGAGGAGAACACGCAGAACGATTCTTCGCAGCCCGTCACCGACACCTGGATCACCACCAAGGTGAAGGCCGACCTGCTGGCCACGGAGAACGTATCCGGTCTGGATATCAAGGTGGAAACCGTCGATGGCGTGGTGACCCTCACGGGCGCGGTGCCCAGTCAGGCGCAGAAAGACAAGGCCGTCCAGGTCGCCAAGCAGATCAAGGGCGTCAAGCGCGTCGAAGCCGGCGGCCTGAAGCTCGCCTCGAAGTAATCGCCGCCCGGGTTGTGGCACGAAGCGGGCGCATCCCAGCGCAGGATGCGCCCGCTTCTCTGTCGGGCACCCTCTTATCCTGCCCAGGAGTGAACGCCATGAGTCGTCGCTTTGTGATGGCCGCAGCGCTGGCCTTCTGGTCCGCTGCGGCAAACGCTGCGGAACCGGTCGCCTCGGTGCCCGAGCTCGATCTGTCGCGCTACGCGGGGCAATGGCACGAGATCGCGCACCTGCCCATGTTCTTCCAGCGCCAGTGCGTGGGCGAGATCACCGCCCGCTACTCCCTGGACGGCCCCGGCCGCATCGGCGTACTCAATGCCTGCAGGACGAAGGACGGCAGCATGGACCAGTCGCAGGGCGTCGCCCGTCCCGTGGAAGGCCATCCCGGTCGACTGGAAGTGCGGTTCGCCCCCGACTGGCTGTCTTGGCTGCCCGCCGTGTGGGCCGACTACTGGGTGATCGCGCTGGACCCGGACTACCAGTGGGCGATGGTGGGTGAACCCGGCCGCGACTACCTGTGGATCCTGTCGCGCGAACCGTCGATGGATCGCGCGCTGTTCGATCAGCTGAAAGCAAAGGCCGAAGGCATGGGGTACGACCTGTCGCCGCTGGTCATGGCGGCACCGCTGAAATAGAGGATGCATGTTGCCGTGGTAGGAGCGACGTAAGTCGCGACCGCACGGTGTGATGGTCCTTGCAGCGCCAGTATCCATGGCGCTTGCGGCGGGTTCCCTGGAAGCTCAGTTCTCGCGGTCGCGACTCACGTCGCTCCTGCAAAAGCCGAAACGTCAAAGCCGGTGCGTATAGCGGAACTGGAGGAAGTTCTCGCCCGGGTTCGGATTCTTGATGCGGCCGTTGGAGAAATGCTGGAAGCGCAGCGACCACTCGTGCTGCTGGTCTGCGCCGAAGCGCTTGCCGATGGCGATGTGGTCGCCGAAGTTGAAGGTGGTGCTGAATTCCTTCTTCCGCGTGTCGTACTTGGGGAAGATGACGTTCACGCCGATGCCGCCCTCGACGAACCAGCCGTTGTCCCAGCCGTTCGGGCGCCAGCGCAGCGCCGGGGTCACGCCCAGCTGCGTGCTGGTCCGGCTGTCGCTGTGCCAGCGCGCAACCTCGCCCTGCCATTGGCCGCTGACGTGGCCGTAGCGGTACTGCTTCTCCCACTCCCAGTCGCGGCTCATGCCGACGGTCAGCGACTGCGCATCCTCGGCGACACCGCCCTGCACGTACCACGCACTGCGCGGCTCGGCGGCGAAGGCCTGCGTCGCGGCAGCGGCCATGAGCAGCCCGAGCGCCAGGCGGGGCAGGGCATGGGGGTGAGAGGGCAAGGGAAGGCAGGCAGAGCTTGAAGCGTTGCGGTGTGAAGCGGACACGGATGACACTCGGAGGGTTGAAGAAGGCCGCGCCCGCAGGCGCGGCATGTATCGAATCATCGGGGAAGCGGCGTGACGGCCCGCTCAGGGCTGCGCCGCCAGAGCGGGCGCAACATCCTGTTCGCCCCAGCCGCCCAGCGACTTGTAGATCGCCACCACGCCGACGTTGACGCCGGCTTCGGCCTGCGCAAGCGCATCGTCTGCCGCCAGCTGCGTGCGCTGGGCGTCCAGCAGGGTGAGGAAGTCCGACGAGCCGGCACGATACCGGACTTTGGCCAGTTCTGCTGCACGGCGCGCGGCAACGGATTGTTCCAGCCGGAATTTCAGCTGGGCCTGCTGCTTGGCATAGGACAGCAGTGCGTTTTCCGTATCTTCCAGTGCACCCAGCACGGTCTTTTCGTACTGCGCGGCCACACCGTCGGCCTGGGCTTCGCTCGCGCGCAGTCGCGCACGCACGCTGCCCATGTCGAACGCGGCCCAGCTGATCGAGGGTGTCGCCTGCCACGCGCGGTTGTCGCCGTTGAACAGGTCGCCCCAGCCGCCGGACAGGAAGCCGACGAACCCGCGCAGGCTGACCCGCGGGAACAGGTCGGCGGTGGCGACGCCCACCCGCGCAGTGGCCGCGGCCAGGCGACGCTCGGCCGCGCGTACGTCGGGACGCTGGCGCAGCAGCTCGGTGGTGTCGCCGATCGGCAGCGCCTTGGCGAACGCCGGCGCCTCGCGCGGGGCGAGCAGCGCATTGAGTTCGCCCGGACGCTTGCCGACCAGCACCGCGAGGCGATGGCGCGCCTGGCCTTCGGCGGTTTCCAGCAGCGGTACCTCGGCCTCGACCGCCTTCACGCGGGCGAGGCTGCTCTGCACTTCCAGCTGGCTGCCGGCACCGAGGTCGAAGCGCGATTCGGTCAGGCGCTGGGTTTGGCCCAGGCTGACCAGGATGCGCCGCGCCACGTCCAGCCGCTTCTGCGTGCCGCGCAACTCGAAGTAGTTGCGCGCCACTTCGGCGGCCACGGTCACCTGCATCGCCTGCAAGTCGTTGCGCTGCGCCTGCAGGTCCGCATGCGCGGCCTCGGCGCTGCGGCGCACGCGGCCGAACAGGTCAAGTTCCCAGGCCGCGTCGAAGCCGGCCGAATAGCTGTCGGTCTCCACGCGGCCCTGGCCTTCGACGGGCTGCTTGGTGCGCGTGCCTTCCACGCCGGCGGTCACGTGCGGCGCCAGGTCCCAGCGACGTTCGGAGAACACGGCCCGCGCTTCGTCCACGCGCGACACGGCGATGCGGACATCCGGGTTGGCCAGCAGCGATTCGCGCACCAGCTGGTCGAGCACCGGATCGTCGAACTGGCTCCACCATGTGGCGACTGGATGGTCGGTCACGTACTCGGCGGAAGCCGCGTGCTGCAGCGTGGCCGGTGCGGTCTGCGGCGTCACGTAGTCGGGGCCCACGGTGACGCAGCCGGCCAGCACCACCGAGGCGATGGCGATGACGAGCGGACGGATCACCATGGCAGCACCTGGTCGAAGTAGTAGAAGCCGCCGGTCGGGCCGTCGTTGTCGATCAGGGCCAGCCGCACGCTGGTGCGCGCGCCTTCCGGCACCGAGAGTTCGCCGTTCTGCTGGTCGCCGGACTTGTTCATCTCGGTCTGCACATAGCCCGGATGGAGGGTGTTGACCTTGATGCCGGTGTCCTTCAATTCATAGGCCAGGTGCACGGTCCAGGCGTTCACCGCGCTCTTGGACACGTTGTAGGCCGGCACGCCCTTGAACGCGTAGATGGGCGACGCCGGGTTCTGGTGTTCGGAGATCGAACCCAGCAGGCTGGACACGTTGACGATGCGGCCTGCTCCGGACTTGCGCAGCAGCGGCAGGAACGCCTGCGTGGTTTCGATCAGGCCGAACACGTTGGTGTCGAACGTGGTGCGCCAGGTCTGCAGCGACTGGCCGGCCACGCCCTTGCTGCCGTCGTCGACGAGGATGCCGGCGTTGTTGACCAGGATGTCGAGCCTGCCGTGGCGCTGTTCCACCTCTTTCACGGCGGCGGCGATGCTGGCGCTGTCGGTGACGTCCAGCGCGATCGCCTCCACCGGCAGGCCCTGGGCCTGCAGGTCCAGTGCGGCTTCGACGGCCTTCTCGCGGTTGCGGCCGGCGAGGAGCGTATGCACGCCGGCTTCGGCCAGCTGGCGGACGGTTTCGCGGCCGATGCCGCGGGTGGCGCCGGTGACCAGCGCGATCTTCGATGCGGTGTTCATGTGGGTTTCCTTTGTCGGGTGGGAGGCCAGGGATCGCACGGCGCGACCCCGGCGGGATAGGTCATCCGTGCGTCACGGCCGGCGCGTGGGACACCAACGGACGGTTAGCCAGCTTGCGCAGCGCTACGTAGAAGACCGGCGTGAGGAACAGGCCGAACAGGGTCACGCCCAGCATGCCGGCGAACACGGTGATGCCGGTGACCGAGCGGACTTCCGCACCGGCGCCGGAGGAAAGCACCAGCGGCACGGTGCCGGCGATGAACGCCACCGACGTCATGATGATGGGGCGCAGGCGCAGGCGGCAGGCCTCCAGGGCGGATTCCACGATGCCCTTGCCCTGCAGTTCCAGTTCGCGGGCGAACTCGACGATCAGGATCGCGTTCTTGCATGCCAGGCCCATCAGCACCACCAGGCCCACCTGCACGAAGACGTTGTTGTCGCCGCCCATGACCCACACGCCGAACAGCGCCGACAGCAGCGTCATCGGTACGATCAGGATCACCGCCAGCGGCAGCGTCCAGCTTTCGTACAGCGCAGCCAGTACCAGGAAGGCCAGCAGCACGGCCAGCGGGAACACCACCAGCGCCGCCTTGCCCTGGGTGGCCTGCTGGTAGCTCAGGTCGCTCCAGTCGATGCCCATGCCGGGCGGCAGCACCTGCTGCGCCAGCTCGGTGACCTTGGCCATCGCCTCACCGGACGACAGCACGCGCGGGTCGGCTTCGCCCAGCAGGTCGGCGGCCGGATAGCCGTTGAAGCGGATCACCGGGTCGGGGCCGTAGGTCTGCTTGATGTTCACCATGCTGCCGATCGGCACCATCTCGCCGTTGGCGTTGCGGGTGCGCAGGTTGGCGATGTCCTCCACCTGGTCGCGGAAGCCGCCGTCCGCCTGCGCGATCACCTGCCAGGTGCGGCCGAACATGTTGAAGTCGTTGACATAGGCCGACCCCAGGTAGGTCTGCAGCGTGTCGAACAGCTCGGTCAGCGGCACACCCTGCGCCTTGGCCTTCACCCGGTCGACCTCGGCATCCAGCTGCGGGACGTTGGCCTGGTAGCTGCTGATCGGGAAGCCCAGGCCCGGGGTCTGCGAGGCCGCGCCCTGGAAGGCCTGCACGGCGTTCTGCAGTTCGCCGTAGCCCAGGCGCGTGCGGTCCTCGATGAACAGCGACCAGCCCGAGCCGTTGCCCAGGCCCTGGATCGGCGGCGGCATGAACGCGAAGGTAAAGCCCTCCTGGATGCCGGCGAACTTCTGGTTGAGCTCGGCGGTGATCTGCTCGGCGCTGTTCTTGCGCTCGCCGAACGGCTTGAGGTTGAAGAACACCACGCCGCTGTTGGGGGTGTTGGTGAACTGCAGCGGGTTCAGGCCGGGGAACGCGATCTCGTCCTGTACGCCCTCGACCTCCATCGCCAGCTTCGCCATCTTCTTCAGCACGGCGTCGGTGCGCTCGATCGAGGCGCCTTCGGGCATCTTTACGCCGGCGATCAGGTACAGCTTGTCCTGCACCGGAATGAAGCCGGCCGGCACCGCCTTGAACATCGCGCCCGCGCCGATCAGCAGCACCACATAGACCGCGAACACCGCGCCGCGCTTGCCCAGCGCACGCGACACCGCGCCCTCGTAGCGCTGCGAGCTGCGGTTGAAGAAGCGGTTGAACGGACGGAACAGCCAGCCGAACAGGCGGTCGATCAGGCGCGACGGTCCGTCCTTCGGTGCGTCGTGCGACTTCAGCAGCTTGGCGGCCAGCGCCGGCGACAGTGTTAGGGAGTTGATCGCCGAGATCACCGTGGAGATGGCGATGGTGACCGCGAACTGCTTGTAGAACTGGCCGGTCACTCCGGTCAGGAACGCCATCGGCACGAACACCGCGCACAGCACCAGGGCGATGGCGATGATCGGGCCGGAGACTTCCTTCATGGCCAGATGCGCGGCTTCGAGCGGGGTAGCGCCGTGCTCGATGTGGCGCTCCACGTTCTCCACCACCACGATGGCATCGTCCACCACGATGCCGATGGCCAGCACCAAGCCGAACAGGGTCAGCGTGTTGATGGAGTAGCCCAGCAAGTACAGCACTGCGAACGTACCGACCACCGACACTGGCACCGCCAGCAGCGGGATGATCGAGGCGCGCCAGGTCTGCAGGAACAGGATCACCACCAGCACCACCAGCAGGGTGGCTTCCAACAGCGTGGAAACGACCGACTTGATCGAGTCGCGCACGAATACCGTGGTGTCGTACACCGAGGTGATCTCGACGCCCGGCGGCAGCGTCTTGCGGACCTCCTCCATCTTGGCGACCACCGCATCGCGGATCTGCAGCGCGTTCGCGCCCGGCGCCTGGAAGATGCCGATGGCCGCTGCGTTCTGGCCGTTGAGGCGCGCGCGCAACGTGTAGTCGCCGGCGGCCAGTTCGATGCGGGCCACGTCGGCCAGGCGCACGATTTCGCCATCGACGCCGCTCTTCAGCACGATGTCGCCGAACTCTTCGACCGTCTCCAGGCGGCCCTTGGCGTTGATCGGCAGCAGGAAGTCGCTGCCGTTGGGCATCGGCTCGGCGCCCAGCTGGCCGGCCGAGACCTGCACGTTCTGCTCGCGCACCGCGCGCAGCACGTCGCTGGCGGTCATGCCGCGCGAGGCGACCTTGTCCGGGTCCAGCCACAGGCGCATGGCGTAGTCGCCGCCGCCGAACAGCTGGGCGTCGCCGACGCCGGCGATCTTGGCAAGTTCGTCCTTCACGTGCAGACGCATGTAGTTGCGCAGGTACAGCGAGTCGTACTTGCCGTCCTTGGACACCAGGTGGACGACCATCAGGAAGACCGGCGACTGCTTCTGCGTGGTCACGCCCTGCCGGCGCACGTCCTCGGGCAGCCTTGCCTGCGCCTGCGCCACGCGGTTCTGCACGCGCACCGCCGCCTCGTCGGCATCGGTGCCCGGCTTGAAAGTGACGGTGAGCTGCAGCACGCCGTCGGAGCCGGCGACGGACTTGATGTACATCATGTCCTCGACGCCGTTGATCGCTTCCTCCAGCGGCGTGGCGACGGTTTCGGCGATCACCTTCGGGTTGGCGCCTGGGTACACCGTGCGCACGACCACCGAGGGCGGTACCACTTCGGGGTATTCGCCGATCGGCAGCAGCGGGATCGAGATCAGGCCGGCGGCGAAGATCACGATCGACAGCACGGCGGCGAAGATCGGCCGGTCGATGAAGAATCTTGAGAAGTCCATGGGTGGATTTCCTGGAAAGAAGAAAGATCGTCCCCGTCGCCTGCCGCAGGCGCGGCAGGCGTGGGTTCCATCACTGCGGTGCGGCTGGCGTCAGTTCTTGGCGACGGCCTGGGTCGGCGCAGGCGCCTGTGCGCCCATCGCCACGGCCTTGGCGTCCACTGCCATGCCGGGGAAGAACACCTTCTGCACGCCGCTGACGATCACGCGGTCACCGGCGGCCAGACCCTTCTCGACGATGCGCAGGCCGTCGGCCATGCGGCCGACCTGCACGTCCCGGCGCTGCGCCTTGCCTTCCTTGTCGACCACGTAGACGTACTTGCGGTCCTGGTCGGTCAGCACCGCCTTGTCATCGACCAGCGCGGCCTTGAACTCGCCGCTGCCCAGCAGGCGCACGCGGGCGTACAGGCCGGGGGTGAAGACGCGGTCGGCGTTGTCGAGTACGGCGCGGGCGCGGATGGTGCCCGTGCTGCGGTCGACCTGGTTGTCGAGGAAGTCGACCACGCCCGCGTGCGGGAAGTCGCTCTCGTCGGCCAGCGCGACCTGCACCGGCACCTTGCCGTCGCGTTCGCTCGGGCGTTCGCCTTTGCGCGCCATTTCGGCGTAACGCAGGAACGTGCGTTCGTCGGCGTCGAAGTGCACGTGCACCTTGTCCAGCGACACCACCGTGGTCAGCACGCTGGCCGCATCGCCGGCGCTGACCAGATTGCCGGCGGTGACCAGCGCGCGCCCGGCACGACCATCGATGGGCGCGCGCACCTGGGTCCATTCCAGGTTCAGGCGCGCGCTTTCCACCGCGGCCTGGGCGGCGGCGACGTTGGCCTGCGCCTGGTCGGCGTTGGCGCGGCGCTGTTCGTACTCCTCGGTGGACAGTGCCTGCAGATCGGCCAGGCGCTTGGCGCGCGCGGCCTCGCTGCGGCCCAGTTCGGCCTGGGTGCGGGCGCGGGCCAGCTCGGCCTGTGCGCGCGCCAGTTCGGCCCGGTAGCTGCGCGCGTCGATGGTGAAGAGCACGTCGCCTTTCTTCACTTCCTGGCCTTCGGTGTAGTTGACGCGTTCGATGTAGCCGGACACGCGTGGGCGCAGGTCGACATGTTCGATGGCTTCGACGCGGCCGCTGAACTCGTCCCACTGGCTGACGGTCTTGACCGGTACGGCCGCCACGCTGACCTGCGGCGGCGGCGGGGCGCCGTGCTCGGCGGCCTGACCGCTGCAGCCGGCCAGCACGGCCAGGGCGAGGACGCTGAAAGCGCCCAGTGCAAGCAGGCGTTGCGGGCGCGGAAGGGAGAAGAGATGCGTGTTCATGGGGGTGGTCTCTTTGGGGGAGAGGAGAAAGCGGCAGGCGAGGATGCGACCTGAAGTCAGGTTGAGGTCAAGCGGAAAATCGAGGCGTTGCTGCGAGGACGGCGGAGCATGCGCTGGCGTGACAGTCAGGCCGAGGCGCGACCGTCGCGCCGGGCGCCGGCCACCGCCCACAAGGTCTCTTCGAAGTCGCAGACGAGCGTCTGCTCCGGTGGCCTGGCGTCGCGTGCGGACCAGGGAACGATGGACTGCGAGGCGCGGTCGCCGCGGGTCAGCAAGGACACCGCGCTGCGTCCGACCGCCAGCGCATCCGGCCATTCGGCGCAGGCGTTGATGGCGTTCTCGGGCGTGCATACGGGCTTGTCGACCGACAACAGCTGCACGCGTACGCCCAGTGCATGCGCTTCTTCGTGCAGGACCTGCGCGAGCATGCGCATCGCCGCGCCCGTCACCGAAGCGTGTCCATAACCGGACCAGCCGCGCTCGGCGTAAGGACCGCCGATCAGCACATAGTTGGCCGCATGCTGGCCCTCGGCGAGCAGCGGCAACAGGTGGCGTGCGGCGGCCAGGTGGGGGATCAGGTCCGCTTCCAGGCGCTCCAGCAGGAAGCTCGCGGGGCGGTCCAGCAGCCGACCGCTCTGCGGGGGCGTGCCCATGCTGGCGAAGACCGCGCGCAGCGGACGGCCGCGCTCGCGGACCTGTTCGGCCAGACGCGCCGCATCGCGGTCGTCGTGGATGCACGGCGCATGCAGCAGGTCGAGCCCGGGCTCGTCGTCGAAGTGCTCGGCCAGCGCACTCATGCGTGGACCTTCGCGACCCACCGCCAGCACGGGGCTGCCCGCTTCGAGCAAGGCACCGACCACGCCGAAGCCGACGTTGCCGCCTGCACCGAGCACCAGCGCACCCGGGGTGAGGCTGTTGCGGCTCAGGCTCATTGCGAGCTCCGCTGGCGCAGCGGCATGACGCGCGCACTGACGCCGGTCGTCTTCACCCGTAGGCGCGAACGCTCGCCATGGGCGAACGCGCGCGGGGTGGTGAACTCGCGGAACCCCAACGCCTTGCCGGCGAAGACTGCACGCGAAACCGGCCGACCCGTCGCGGGGGAGGAGGACGACGGGACGGCCGATGCGCGGACCACGCGGGCGACCAGGCGCACGCCGGCGTCGAGCCAGCGTCGCGCGGCGCGGAGAAGGGAACGAGGCATGCCGCGCAGTGTGGCGGTGCGCTGGATCCGACCGATATCCGGATCCTGCGCTTCCGTTGCACGATCCTGCGCCGCCGCGGCGAACGGCTGGCAACGGCCGAGGTGCAGGGTTGCCGGCGCCTCGGACGGCGTGCCGCTCGTCGGATGGCCATGGGCGACTGTCCCGCTCATGGGACGAATACTCCCGCGACGGGGATAATCCCATCTGCCGAGGCCAGCCGCGCAAGACGCCGGCCCGCGCTCACGACCCCTCCCCGCTGCGAACGCGGCGCCACCACCGGACCCGCGACTTCCTGCCGGATCAGGTGCTTGGAGCGACGAAACGCTTGATAGGACGGGGCCTCCTGGGAAGCGGCCGGGTGGTCCAGAGTCTGAAAGAGGCGGGCGAGCAACATGGCGAGGGAACCCGTACTGTGACGATGGATGTGACATTACGCCCCCAATGAGGACTTGATTAGTCCTGATTTAGGGGAATAATCATCCCGTCAGCGGGCCAATGCCCCGCCCCCCCGGAGTCAAACGATGAGCCACGATCTCAACGACACCCTGATCTTCGTCAAGGTGGTGGAACAGGGCAGCTTCATCGCCGCCGCCAACGTGTTGCGCCTGCCCAAGACCACGGTGAGCCGCAAGGTGCAGGAGCTGGAAACGCGCCTGGGCGCGCAGCTGCTGCACCGGACTACGCGCAAGCTGGGCCTGACCGAAGCCGGCAATGTCTACTACGAACACTGCCAGCGCATCGCGCGCGAACTGAGCGAAGCGGCCAGCGCCGTCAGCCAGTTGCACGCCGGTCCGCGCGGCTGGCTGCGCTTCACCGCGCCGTATTCGATCGGCATCGACAAGATCGCGCCGCTGCTGGGCGAATTCCACGCGCAGTATCCCGAGATCCGCGTGGAGATGGTCCTGGCCAACGACAACCTGGATCTGATCTCGGGTGAGATCGACGTGGCGCTGCGCATCGGCAGCCTGCCGGATTCCAACCTGGTGGCACGCCGCCTGAGCACGCTGCGCACGCAGGTGTACGCCAGCCCGAAATACCTGGCGCGCTATGGCGAGCCGCTCCACCCCGACGACCTGCAGCACCACCGCGTGCTGGCGATGCAGAAGCACCGTCGCGGAAGCGGCTGGGCGATGACGCTGCATGGCACCGATGGCGAGCACGACTATCCGATCAATCCCATCCTGGTGGCCAACGATCCGGCCGCACTGAAGGGTGCACTGCTGTGCGGCGAAGGCCTGATGCTGGGCGCGGACGTCATGGTCAAGCCGTACCTGGAGCAGGGTCACCTGCAGCGCGTGCTGGCGGGATGGACAGGGCCGGAGTACGAGTTCAACGCGGTGTTTCCCCGCGGCCACGTGCAGTCGCCGAAGGTGCGTGCGTTCGTGGATTTCCTGGTGGAGCGCATGAAGTTCGACGTGGACTACATGATGGAGCACTGCCCGGTGTACCTGAAACAGCAGGCCGAAGCCCGGGCGGCGGCGGAAGCTGCGCCGGAAGTCGAAGCGGCGGTGGCGGCGGTGGGGCGCAAGGTGCTGGCGGATGCGCTGAGCTGATGTCGTCGTCCCAGCGGACGCTGGGACCCATCTTGCCTCTGCCTTCGCAGACAGGTCCCCACGGGCGGCTGCCAACGCCAATGGATCCCAGCGTGCGCTGGGATGACGGCAAAGGCAGGTGGCCACCGAGTCTATGGGACGCAGGGGTACCGTGTCGCCTAACGATTCCCGAACGCAATCGCGCACCGGGCTGGCTAGCATGGGGGGCATCGTCGGCGTTGCGTTGTCGTCGGGGATGCCCTGCCGCACTGCGTCTCCACCTGACAGGAACCCGCACGATGAAGACACCGATGGCCGTGTTGGTGGCGCTGTGGCTGGCGGGCTGTACGCCCGCCACGCCCGATACCGCCGCGTCGACCCCGGACGCCGCGCCGGCCGGTCGCGTCGCAGCGCCCCCTGCCGCCGCACCCGCGTCCGCGATCGCCGATGACCCGTCCGCGGTCAACCAGGCCATCGACGAGGCGCTGGGCGACCATGTCCGTTACGAGGCGGTGATCCGTCAGCTCCAGCAGGCGGTGGCGGCGAACGACGCGGCTGCCGTGGCGGCCCTGGTCGACTACCCGTTCGCCACCGTGCGCGACGGCCAGCCGCTGAAGATCGCCGACGCCGAGGCCTTCGTGCGCGACTACGACCGGATCATGACGCCGCCCATTGCGGAGGCGATCAAGCGGCAGCGGTATTCCGAGTTGATGGTCAACTACAAGGGCGTGATGTTCGGCAACGGCGAGGCATGGGTGAACGGCATCTGCAGGGACGATGCATGCAAGAACGTGGACGTGCGCGTGGTGGCGCTGCAGCCGACGTCGTGATCCGTGACGGAGTCACTGTAGGAGCGACGTAAGTCGCGACCGCACGGCGTCGCATGTCATGAAGCGTTGGAAAGGCGGGTACGCTGGAGACCAGGCGCTTTCCTGCTCATCTGGGGGCGAGGCTTCCGTAAGCGGGTGGCGTGCGGTCGCGACTCACGTCGCTCCTACAGAAACGCAAAAAGAAGGGCGGCCACTGGCCGCCCTTTTCTGATGCGTCGTGCGTGCGTTTATTCCACCAGCACGTCCACGCGCCGCGCTTCATCGGCATCGCCGCTGCCTGTCGTCTGCGCCGGCTTGTCCAGCGTGATGCGCTCGGCCGCCACGCCGTTGACCACCAGCCACTGCTGGATGGCTTCGGCGCGCTGCTTCGCCAGTGCTTCGTTCGCGGCGGCATCGCCGCTGGCATCGTGGAAGCCGGAGACGCGTACTCGCTGGCCCGGATCGGCGCTCAAGGTGCCCAGCACGCCTGAAAGGCGCGCGCTGGTGTCGGCCGGTACCACGGCCGAGCCGCTGTCGAACAGGATGCGCGCGCTGCGTCCATCCACCACGTCGGCGGCCGCCATCGGGGCCGCATGCGTGGACGCCTCCATCGAGCTGGCGCTGCCCAGCCAGCCATTGACCGGCAGCACCGGCACCAGCAGCAGCGCGACGATGTTGATGATCTTGATCAGCGGGTTGATCGCCGGGCCGGCGGTGTCCTTGTACGGATCGCCGACGGTGTCGCCGGTGACCGCGGCCTTGTGCGCCTCGCTGCCCTTGCCGCCGTGGTGACCGTCCTCGATGTACTTCTTGGCGTTGTCCCATGCGCCGCCACCGGTGGTCATCGAGATGGCCACGAACAGGCCGGTCACGATGGTGCCGATCAGCAGCCCGCCCAGTGCCTGCGGACCCAGCAGCAGGCCGACGACGATCGGCACGATCACCGGCAGCAGCGAGGGTACGATCATTTCCTTGATCGCGGACTTGGTCAGCATGTCGACAGCGCGGCTGTAGTCCGGCTTGGCGGTGCCCGCCATGATCCCGGGGATCTCGCGGAACTGCCGGCGCACTTCCTCCACCACGCTGCCCGCAGCGCGGCCGACGGCTTCCATCGCCATCGCGCCGAACAGGTAGGGAATCAGGCCGCCGATCAGCAGGCCGACGATCACCAGATGGTTGGACAGGTCGAAGGTGAACACCGTGCCGGGGTGCGCGGTCTGCAGGTTGTGCGTGTAGTCGGCGAACAGCACCAGCGCGGCCAGCGCGGCCGAGCCGATGGCGTAACCCTTGGTCACCGCCTTGGTGGTGTTGCCCACCGCGTCCAGCGGGTCGGTGATGTTGCGGATCTCCGGCGGCAGTTCCGCCATCTCCGCGATGCCGCCGGCGTTGTCGGTGATCGGGCCGTAGGCATCCAGCGCCACGATCATGCCGGCCATCGACAGCATCGCCGTCGCGGCGATGGCGATGCCGTACAGGCCGCCCAGCGCATACGCGCCCAGGATGGCCGCGCACACCGCCACCACCGGCCACGCCGTGGAACGCATCGAGACGCCCAGGCCGGCGATGATGTTGGTGCCGTGGCCGGTCGTCGATGCCGCGGCGACGTGCTTGACCGGCGCGTACTGCGTGCCGGTGTAGTACTCGGTGATCCACACGATCACGCCGGTCAGCACCAGTCCCACCAGGGCGCAGAAGTACAGGTTCATCGCGCCGTAGCCGGAATCGGCCATCAGCTGCGTGGTGATCGGATAGAACGCGATCGCCGCCAGCACCGCCGAGACGATCACGCCCTTGTACAGCGCGCCCATGATGGAGCCGCCGGCCTTCACCTTGACGAACATCGCGCCGATGATCGAGGCGATGATCGACACGCCGCCGAGCACCAGCGGATACAGCACGGCGTGCTCGCCGGCCTGCGCGACCATCAGGCTGCCGAGCAGCATGGTGGCGATGATGGTGACCGCATACGTCTCGAACAGGTCCGCCGCCATGCCGGCGCAGTCGCCGACGTTGTCGCCCACGTTGTCGGCGATCACGGCGGGATTGCGGGGGTCGTCCTCCGGAATGCCGGCTTCCACCTTGCCCACCAGGTCGGCGCCGACGTCCGCGCCCTTGGTGAAGATGCCGCCGCCCAGGCGCGCGAAGATCGAGATCAGCGAGGAACCGAACGCCAGGCCGACCAATGCATGCAGCGCCTCGGCGGTGCCGTAGCCCAGGTGCAGATGGAGGATGGCGTAGTAGCCGGCCACGCCCAGCAGGCCCAGGCCGACCACCAGCATGCCGGTGATGGCGCCGCCCTTGAAGGCCACGTCCATCGCCGCGCTCATGCCCTTGCTGGCGGCTTCGGCCGTGCGCACGTTGGCGCGTACCGACACGTTCATGCCGATGTAGCCGGCGGCGCCGGACAGCACCGCACCGACCAGGAAGCCGATGGCGCTGGGCCAGGACAGGAAGAAGCCGATCAGCGCGAACAGCACGATGCCGGCGATGCCGATGGTGGTGTACTGGCGGTTGAGGTAGGCGCTGGCGCCTTCCTGCACGGCCGCCGCGATTTCCTGCATGCGGCTGTTGCCCGCGGGCTGTTTCAGGATCCAGCGCGCAGCCAGCACGCCGTAGATGATCGCCACGCCGGCGCAGACCAGCGCCAGCGTCAAACCGTGTTGTTCCAGCATGACCCCTCCCAAGGTTGATGGATGTCGTCCAGCAGAACGCTTGAACACGCAACCCAATCCCGGTGGAGCCTGTTGAACGATTGAGCGCACTCGACCGCTGCGATGGACTGCAGCACGAAACCCTTGTTCAGACATCCCTGGAGCTGGCCCGAGTATGACCGGATGCGCTTCATGCCGCCAGCGGTGACGGGCCGGTTCAGGCTTTCCATGCCAGCCTTGCGGCCTTCCTCCGGTTTCCGTATCCGTTTCAAGGAGTTGCCATGCGTCAGTCCGTCGCACTTCCGTTGCTTGCCGCATGCCTGCTGATGGCAGCCCCGGTCCATGCGGCCGGGCCCGCACCCGAGATCCAGCGGGCCGCCGCCGCGCCGCAGGCGGTGGGCGTCGTCCACAGCCTGCGCCAGATTCCGGAGGCCTGCGCGCGCCTGGAAGGCGCCTTCACTGGCGACACAGCGCATCCCTATCGCTATGCCCCCGTGCGCACCAGCCCGCAATGCCAGCCGCGCGCGCGCTTCGTCGACTTCGACAAGGCCGAGCCATCCACCGCAACCGGCTGGAAGCTCAACGACGTGATCCGCGTGCCGAACGCGTCGTGCCCCTCGCAGCAGGCCGTGGTCCGCGTGTGGCGCAAGCCCGGCAGCGCCGCGCTGCCGCCGGCGGACGCGCAGGGCCAGACCCGCATCTACCTGCAGGACGCGAAGCAACAGGCAGCGACTGCTGCGCAAGCGCCCTCGCTGACCCTGTTCGCGGCCAAGCTGGACCTCGAAGGCAAGGCCTGCCCCTAGGCCTGCGCTGGCGTGCCCTGATGGTAGTGAAGCTGCCAGCCGAGGGCCGTATGCCGCCACACGGACACCCGTTGTGCGGTATGGCCAGGCGCGCCATCGGGTTGCGCTTCGAGCGAAGCGAAGTGCAGCAACGCCACGTCGTCCGCGAGCCGTTCGAGGCGATGGCCGTACGCGACCACCTGCGGTAGCGAAGTGCGGTCGGCGAGGAAGTCGATGACCGCCTGCCGCGTGTAGCGCCTGCCGCTTCGGCCGACTTCGTGGAAATCGGGGTGCAGCAGGCGCTCCAGCCGGGTACGCGTGCAGGTCGCGCCGGGGTGATGGAGTTCGGACTCGAGCGCCGTCAGTTCGGCCAGCAGGTCATCCATCGCGGCATGCCGGCGCGCTGGAACGCGATCCATCACGACGTGGCGCGCACGGCGGGACCCGCGGAGTCCTTCTGCGCGAGGTATTGCCCGAAACGGTAGCCCGCGCCCGCGATGGCGAGGCCGACGGCGACGGCGAGCAGCCCGACAAGCACTTTGCGGAACATGGGGTACTCCGGTGACGTGGTGACAAGATCCACGCTAGCACCGTGGCCGCGGAGGCGACGGTGCCTGAAGTCATCCTGCGCGGAGTGCCGCGCCGCGTTCGGCCAGCAGCGTGCGCAGCACCGACCGGTGGCAATGTGCCTCGTCCTCGCAATAGCAACCCACCGAGAAATCGCTGCCATGCGACAGCGCCGCCAGCAGGTCCAGCGTTCGCGCGTTCTCGGGCGTGCCCATTTCGGCACGGTACTTCTTCGCGAAGGCGGCCCATGCCTTGGGCGTGGTAGCGTCCTGCGCCTCCTTCACCAGGTCGGCGCTTGGTGCCAGGTTGGGATACCAGACGTCGTACCAGTCCTGAGAGGCGAACTCGGATTTCGGCACGCCACGCGGCGGCCTGCGCACGGTGCCGATGCGCAGGCCTTCGTCCCTGGCACGCGGACTGCCGAGGCGGACGATCCGGATGGCCATCGCGCGGTCACCCCTCCCAGGCCGGCAGTTTCTTCTTCACCGCCACGTTCTTCAGCGCCACGTACTTCGGCAGGCCATCGGTGCCGTAGGGCGGGTAGGCTTCGCCGCGGATCAGCGGCTGCAGGTAGGTGCGCGCCTTGTCGGTGATGCCGTAGCCGTCCTTGCGGATGAAGCCGGGCGGAAACTTCTTCTCGTGGTTCGCCACCTTCGACAGCGGCGCGGCTTCGATCTTCCAGCGGAACGGCGCGTCGGAGGTGCGCACGATCACCGGCATCACCGCGTTCTGTCCCTTCAGCGCGAACTGCACCGCCGCCTTCCCGACGGCCTGCGCCTGCTCCCAGTCCGTCTTCGAGGCGATGTGGCGTGCCGAGCGCTGCAGGTAGTCGGGCAGAGTCCAGTGCACCTTCAGGCCCAGCTGGTCCTTCACCCGGCCGGCCAGATACGAGGCCACGCCACCCAGCTGGGTGTGGCCGAACGAATCCTTGCCGCCGCCGGCATCGGCGACGAAACGGCCGTCGGCATGCTGGATGCCTTCGCTGGCCACCACCACGCACCAGCCCACGCGGTCGACGACCTTCTTCACCTGCGCGAGGAACTGCGCCTCGTCGTAGGCGCGCTCGGGGAACAGGATGATGTGCGGGGCGTCGTCCGGCGACTGCCCGGCCAGCCCGGCGGCCGCGGCCAGCCAGCCGGCATGCCGGCCCATAGCTTCGTAGACGAAGACCTTGGTGGAGGTCTCCGCCATCGCGGCGACGTCCAGCGCGGC
The DNA here is from genome assembly GCF_037046485.1 of Pseudoxanthomonas sp. F11. Classification (NCBI taxonomy): domain Bacteria; kingdom Pseudomonadati; phylum Pseudomonadota; class Gammaproteobacteria; order Lysobacterales; family Lysobacteraceae; genus Pseudoxanthomonas; species Pseudoxanthomonas sp. F11. Next base: position 466,398 of record NZ_JBANLZ010000002.1, read on the forward strand.
CTCGCGCACGGAGACGGCCGTGTACTTCGCCGCCGAGCCGAAGCCGGGGCAGGTGTCGGTGACGGCCAGGTCGTTGTCCACCGTCTTCGGCACCCCGATGCAGGTCAGCGGGTAGTCGAAGGCCTGCGCCAGCTGCGAGACCTTCCACGCCGTGTCCGCCGAATCGTTGCCGCCGTTGTAAAGGAACCAGCGCACGTCGTGCGCCTTCAGCACCGCCAGCAGGCGCTCGTACTTGGCCCGGTCGGCCTCCAGCGATTTCAGCTTGACCCGGCAGCTGCCGAAGGCGCCGCCCGGCGTATGGGCCAGGGCGCGGATGGCCGCGGCCGATTCCTTGCTGGTGTCGATCAGGTCCTCGCGCAGGGCGCCGAGGATGCCGTTGCGTGCGGCCAAGACCTTGATTTTCCGGGCCCGCGCTTCGGTAATGACGGCGGACGCAGAGGCGTTGATGACGGCGGTGACACCGCCGGACTGCGCATAAAGTAGGGTGCCAGAGGCCATGTGGGGTGCGTTCCGGGGTGCGGGGATGCGGTAAGCTTCACACAGATGACGCGGTGCAGCGCGGCGCCCGGCGCCCGGCGCGATCCACCGCCCGCAGGATTCCAGTTTGGGAGTGACAGCATGCGATTGGTTCTACTGGGCCCACCCGGGTCGGGCAAGGGCACCCAGGCAGCGCGCCTGAAAGACTACCTGCAGGTACCGCACATCTCCACCGGCGACCTGCTGCGCGCCGAAGTGGCCGCCGGCAGCCCGCTGGGCCTGCAGGCCAAGGAAGTGATGGCGCGCGGCGAACTGGTCAGCGACGACATCCTGCTGGGCATGCTGGAGGACCGCTTCTCGCGCGACGACACGAAGGCCGGCTTCATCCTCGACGGCTACCCGCGCAACCTGGTGCAGGCCGCCGCGCTGGGCCAGCTGCTGTCCAGGCTGGGGCAGAAGTTCGATTTCGCCGTGCAGCTGGACGTGCCCACCGAACTGCTGGTCGAGCGCATCGCCGGCCGCGCCCAGGCCGAGGGCCGCGCGGACGACAATCCGGAATCGGTGCGCAAGCGCCTGCAGGTCTATACCGACCAGACCGCGCCCGTCATCGACTTCTACCGCCAGCAGGGCGAACTGACCGTCGTGGACGGCGTGGGCTCGCTGGACGAGGTGTTCACCCGCATCACCGAGGCGATCGCGCCGGAGAAGGCGGTCGGCTGAGGCCTGCGCCGGCACTGGCAAGTGAGTGGAAAGGCCCTGCATCGTCGGGGCCTTTTCCGTTGCGGGGCGGGCCGGCCTGCAGCCGCCGTGCCGAACGCCGCCTGCTCGGCTAAAGTTCACGCATCCACTCCGGAAACGCAGTCTTGAAGATCCACATTCTCGGCATCGCCGGCACCTTCATGGGCGGCGTGGCCGCCCTGGCCCGCGAACTCGGCCACACGGTCGAAGGCAGCGACCAGGCCATCTATCCGCCCATGTCCACCCAGCTGGAAACGCTCGGCATCGCGCTGGCGCAGGGCTACCAGCCACAGAACATCGCGCCGGACTGCGACGAGATCGTCATCGGCAACGCGTTGTCGCGCGGGAATCCCGCGGTCGAGGCGGTGCTGGACCAGGGCCGGCGCTACATCTCCGGCGCGCAGTGGCTGTCCGAGCGTGTGCTGCCCGGACGCGACACGCTGGCCGTGGCCGGCACGCACGGCAAGACGACCACCACCACCATCCTGACCTACCTGCTCGAGGCCGCCGGCCGTTCGCCGGGCTTCCTGATCGGGGGCGTGGCCGAGGACTTCGGCGTATCCGCGCGCATCGGCGGCGGCCGCGAGTTCGTGGTCGAGGCCGACGAGTACGACACCGCCTTCTTCGACAAGCGCAGCAAGTTCGTCCACTACCGCCCGCTGGTCGCCATCCTCAACAACCTCGAGTACGACCACGCCGACATCTTTCCGGACGTGGCCGCGATCCAGCGCCAGTTCCATCACCTGGTGCGCACCGTGCCACGCCGTGGCCGCCTGATCGTCAACGGTGAGGATCCGCGCCTGGCCGAGGTACTGGCGATGGGCTGCTGGACGCCGGTGGAACGCTTCGGCTTCGATCCGTCGCTGGACTGGAGTGCGCGCCTGATCCGTGAGGACGGCAGCGCCTTCGCCGTGCGCCACCACGGCACCGAGATCGGCGAGGTGCACTGGCCGATGCTGGGCCGGCACAACGTACTCAACGGCCTGGCCGCGCTGGCCGCGTGCCATGCGGTCGGCGTGGACGTAGCCACCGTACTGCCCGTGCTGGCGGCATTCCGCAGCGTGAAGCGCAGGCTGGAAGTGATCGGCCAGCACGACGGCATCACCGTCTACGACGATTTCGCCCACCATCCCACCGCCATCCACACCACGCTGGAAGGCCTGCGTGCGCGCGTCGGCGAGGCGCGCATCCTGGTGGCGATGGAGCCGCGCAGCAATTCGATGCGCTCCGGCGCACATGCCGATGCACTGGCGCCGTCGCTGGACATCGCGGACGTAGTCGTGTTCCTGCACCGACCGGAACTCGCATGGGATGCCGGCAGGATCGTCGCCGCCATCCGTGGCGACGCACGTACGGTGCCCGATGCGGATGCGTTGATCGCGGCGCTGAAGACGCAGGCGCGCCCCGGCGACCATGTGGTGTTCATGTCCAACGGCGGCTTCGACGGCGCGCCGCGGCGGTTCCTGGCGGCATTGCAAGGCTGAGTGGCCGGCGTGGCGCACGAATCCCTGCCGCTGTTCCCCCTGCACAATGTGTTGCTGCCGGGGGCGGCGATGGATCTGCGCATCTTCGAGCGGCGCTACCTGGATCTGGTACGCGACTGCGGGCGTTCCGCGAGCGGGTTCGGTGTCTGCCTGATCCTGGAGGGCGACGAATCGGGGGCGCCCGCGACGCCGGCGGCCTACGGCGTCGAAGCGCGTATCGAGAACTTCGACATGGGCGAGGACGGGCTGCTGTCCCTGCGCGTGCGCGGCCATCGGCGTTTCCACGTGGTCCGCACGCGCGTGCGCGACAACGGGCTGGTGATGGCGGATGTGGAGTGGCGGTGCGCCGACGAGGACGGGGAAATCCGTCCCGAGCACGCACTGCTGGGTACGCTGCTGCAGACCATGATGGAGAAGGCGGGCACCGACCTGGCCAAACTGCCGCCGCGGATCTTCGAACATGCGGGCTGGGTGGGATGGCGCCTGGCGCAGGTACTGCCGATCACGCCCGAACAGCGCGTGTCCCTGCTGCAGGAAGACGACGTGCATGCCCGGCTGCAGCGCCTGCTGGAGTGGATCGACTGACGCCGTACCCCCTGCGAAAACCCGCCTGACGAGTCAGCGTGGGGCAGCCCCGCCTTCGGTGCAGATCCGCAGCACCGGCAGCCCCGACTCGGGGTGAGGTGCGATCGCATGGTCGAGTCCGGCCGTGGCCCGCGTCACCGCATCCAGCGCGGTGCGCGCTTCGCGCAGGGGCCGCCACAGGCGGACCAGGTTGAAGGCACGCTGTTGTTGCAGGACCTGCGCGCTACCGATCCACAGCGGCACATCGCCGGGCAGCAGGCGCGTGTCGGCCGGCCACAGGCGCAACACGAACACTTCGCCCGGCTGGTCGCCCTTGCGCACCATCAGCAGGCTTTCGGCGCGGGTGTCGAGCGTGGCGGGGAGCACGGGCTGCTCATCGTCGGGCAGGTCGCTGTCGAGCAGGTTGAGGGCCTCTTCCCAGCCGGCCTGCGGCTGTTCGCGCCATCCGTCGGCGGCCAGGCTTGCCTTCAAGGGCGCCAGCGGTCCGGCGATCTGCACGTCCAGTGGCCAGCGCTGCTCGTCGTCGAACTCGTTACGGCGTGCGGGCAGCGACTGCCAACCCTGCGTCCACCAGTCCTGCAGGGCGACGCTGCGCTCGGTCACCGGTGCCTGGAACTGCGCCAGCATGCGTTCCACATTGCGTGGCGCGTGCCACAGCCCGGCCAGCACGAAGCTGCCATAGAAGAGCCATGCGATCGGCTTGATCCAGAACGATCGCACCATGCGGCGGCGGTAGGCGATGCCCAGCACCAGCAGCCACACCAGCCCGAACAGCATGCCGCCGATGACGTCGCTGAGCCAGTGCGCGCCCAGGTAGAGTCGCGCGAAGCCGATCAACGCCACCACGATGCCGGAGACCAGGTAGGGCCACACCCGCGTGCGTCCTGGCAGTTCGCGTGCGATCAGCACCGCGAAGAAACCGAAGATGATGGTGGACATGGTCACCGCGATCGACGGAAAGCCGAAGCCACTGCTCACCGACGGCGGCTTGGGAATGTCCACCGACGCGCCCAGCCACGCGGTCAGCGCAAGTCCGAACGCCAGCGCCGCCAGCCAGTGACCGGCCGCCATCCAGCGCTTGCGCCAGCACAGGTAGGCCAGCACCAGCAGCGAGACCGGCGCCAGCACCTGCTCGTCGCCCAGCGAGGCCAGGGCCGCCAGCGGCCGGTCGGCCAGCGGATTACGCAGGGCGCGCATCAGTTCGTGCACCCACAGATCCATGGCCAGCGGTTCGCCATGGCCGACGACGATGATCAGGAAGGCGAACCACACCCACACGATGGCCAGCAGCAGGATCGCCAGCAGTGCCAGGGGCACCGATTCGCGCCGGGTCGGATCGAAGACCGCGGCGGTGTGGCGGCCCAGCACCGGGTGCGCATGGGACCATGCCAACGCGCGCGCGAGCAGCACATCGGCATGCGCGGCGAACCAGCGATAGGTGTACAGCACCAGCGCCCAGGCCAGGGCCAGCACCACCACCAGCAGGCCCAGCACCAGGGCCAGACGGCCTGCCACCGCGGCGACGGCGTCGTAAGCGTGGCCCAGCACCCAGCCCGGCAGCAGGAACGACACCGCCCACGCCAGACAGGCCGCGGCGCTGGCCGTGCCGTAGCGGCGCAACGGCATCCGCGAGATGCCGGCCACGGCCGGCACGAACGGCCGGATCGGTCCCACGAAACGAGCCACGAAGATGCTCTTCCATGCATTGCGGCGGAACAGCACCTCGCCCCGGTCCAGCAATTGCGGATAGCGGCGGAATGGCCACACCGTCCGCAGTTGCGGGCCCCAGCGGTGGCCCACCCAATAGCTGCTCGCATCGCCTATCAGCGCACCCAGGGTCGCGCACACGACGGCGTACGGCCCGGAAATCTCGCCCAGCCCGATCAGCACGCCCACGGCGAACAGCAGCGGAAGCGCGGGCACGATGGCGCCCAGGATGATCACGGCGTCGCAGAAGGCGATGGCGAAGATCACCAGCCCTGCGGCCACGGGATGCGCGCTGATCCAGGCCAGCAGGTTGTCGAGCCAGGAGGATTCCATCGCGGGATTATAGGCGGCGCCTGCTGACCAGCGCCCCCCTTCCGCGGACGGTAGAATGACCGGGTGGACCTGCGCTCGCCTTCCGAAATCGCCGCACTCAAGGCCGACACCTTCGGCCGCATCTCGCTGATGCAGGGCCAGGGGGGGACGTTCGTACGCCGCGATCTGGTGCATGTGCCGCTGTGGTTGAGACTGCCGGCGTGGTGGCTGGCGCGGCGCGAAGCGCTGGCGTTGCGCAAGGTCGCCGGAATGGCCGATGTGCCGCAGTTGCTGGCCTGGACCGGACGCCGGCTCGACCGCAGCTACATGGAGGGCGCGGCGATGTACCAACGGCCGCCGCGCGGGGACCTTCCCTATTTCCGTGCCGCGCACCGGTTGCTCAAGCAGCTGCATCGCCGCGGCATCGCCCACAACGATCTGGCGAAGGAAGCCAACTGGCTGGTCCTGGAAGACGGGCGCCCGGCGATCATCGATTTCCAGCTCGCCACCCGCGGCCATCCGCGTTCGCGCTGGATGCGCCTGCTGGCGCGGCAGGACCTGCGCCATCTGCTCAAGCACAAGCGTACATACTGCGCTGCGTCCCTCACCCCCACCGAGAAGCGCGTGCTCAGGCGCACCTCCTGGTTGCGCGATCTGTGGTTCCGTACCGGCAAGCCGGTGTACCGCTTCCTCACCCGGCGCGTACTGAAGTGGGAAGACAACGAGGGGCAGGGGCCGAAGCCGTGAGCATGTCCGCATCCACCCGAATTCCCTTCCGGAGCACGCCATGACTTCACTGGCCGGCAAGACCCTTTTCATCACCGGTGCCTCGCGCGGCATCGGCCTGGCCATCGCCCTGCGTGCGGCACGCGACGGTGCCAATGTGGCCATCGCCGCCAAGTCGTCGGTGCCCAATCCCAAGCTGCCCGGCACCATCCACACCGCTGCGCAGGCGGTCAACGACGCAGGCGGCCGCGGCCTGGCGCTGAAGTGCGACATCCGCGAAGAGGACGAGGTGAATGCGGCGATGGCCGCTACCGCGGACGCCTTCGGCGGCATCGATATCCTGGTCAACAACGCCAGCGCCATCTGGCTGGCGGGTGCGCTGGACACGCCGATGAAGCGCTTCGACCTGATGCAGCAGGTCAACGCGCGCGGCAGTTTCCTGTGCGCGCAGGCCTGCCTGCCCTACCTGAAGCAGGCCGCCAATCCGCATATCCTGACGCTGGCGCCGCCGCCGTCGCTGGACCCCAAGTGGTGGGCGCCGCACACCGGCTACACGCTGGCCAAGATGGGCATGAGCTTCGTGACACTGGGCCTGGCCGGCGAGTTCGGGCCGCAGGGCATCGCGGTGAACGCGCTGTGGCCGCGCACCATCATCGCCACCGATGCGCTGAACATGATTCCCGGCGTGGAGATCCCGCGCTGCCGCACGCCGCAGATCGTGGCCGATGCCGCGCACGCCGTGCTGGTGCGCGAGGCGCGCGGCTTCCACGGCCGGTTCCTCATCGACGAGGACGTGCTGCGCGAGGCCGGCGTCGCCGACTTCTCCGGCTATGCGGTGGATCCGTCGCAGTCGCCGCTACCCGACCTGTTCCTGGACTGACCGCGAGCTCACCATGAAATACCTGCACGCCATGATCCGCGTCCACGATCTGGACGCCACGGGCCGCTTCCTCACCGACGGCCTGGGCCTGCGCGAAACCCGCCGCATGGAGAGCCCGCAGGGCCGGTTCACGCTGGTGTATTTCGGCGCACAGATGAATCCCGAAGCGGAAATCGAGCTGACGTACAACTGGCCGCCGGAAGACGGCAGCCCGCCCGAGGACTATGGCAGCGCCCGCAACTTCGGCCATCTGGCCTTCGAAGTGGACGACATCTACGCGCTGTGTGCGCACCTGCAGTCGATGGGCATCACCATCAACCGCCCCCCGCGCGACGGCCGCATGGCCTTCATCCGCACGCCGGACCTGATCTCCATCGAACTGCTGCAGAAGGGCACTGCGCTGCCGCCACAGGAGCCTTGGCTTTCGATGCCGAATACGGGAAGCTGGTGACACGCCCTCGCAAGGAGTTGTGCAGATGAATCTGGCCCTGCTCGTGATCGATGTGCAACGCGGCCTGTTCGAACCGCAACCGCCGCCGGCCGACGCCGATGCGGTGGTCGAGCGCATCAACGCGCTGTCGGCGAAGGCGCGCGAGGCCGGCATGCCGGTGGTGTTCGTGCAGCATGAGCGCGCGGGCGACCTGGAGGCCGAATCGCCGGGCTGGGCGCTGCATCCGGGCCTGCAGGTGGCCGAGGGCGACTACCGCGTCCGCAAGGCCACGCCGGATTCCTTCCTGCGCACCGGCCTGGACGAAGTGCTGTCGTTCTGCGGCGTGGAAGGCGTGGTGCTGTGCGGATATGCCACCGAGTTCTGCGTGGATACCACCGCGCGCAGCGCCGCGGCGCACGGCTACCACGTGGTGCTGGCGGCGGACGCGCACACCACGCACGACAAGGCGCACGCCGATGCCGCGCAGATCCGCGCCCACCACAACGCCACGCTGCCGGCCATCCGCAGTTTCGGCGTCAGCATCCGGGCGCTGCCTGCCGGCGAGATCGCGTTCGCCGCCTAGGCGGCGGATTCAGCCCATCGGGACGGGCAGGCGCGCGCCGCAATGGCGGCAATGCAGTGCGTCGGGGTCGTGGCCCTCCAGGCCGCATTCGGGACAGCCACGGCGATCGAGGTGGCCGCGCTCGTGCGAGGCTTCGCGCAGGCTGCTGGCCAGTTCGGCGGTGTAGATGCCGGTGGGCACGGCGATGATGCTGTAACCGATCAGGATCAGCACCGAGGTGATGGCCCTGCCGGCCGTGGTCTGCGGCGCGATGTCGCCGAAGCCGACGGTCGCCATCGTCACGATGGCCCAGTACATGCTGGTGGGAATGCTGGTGAAGCCGTGTTCCGGACCCTCGACTACGTACATCAGTGCGCCGAAGATGACGACCAGCGTCAGCACCGCGCAGATGAAGACGAAGATCTTGCGCCGGCTCCGCCAGAGCGCGCCCACCAGTTGCCCGCTCTCTTCGACGTACTGGGTCAGCTTCAGGATGCGGAACAACCGCAGGATGCGCAGGATGCGCACCACCAGCAGGCTCTGCGCGCCCGGTACGAGCACCGACAGGTACGTGGGCAGGATGGACAGCAGGTCGATGATGCCCCAGATGCTGACCGCGTAACGCAGCGGACGGCGGACCGTCGCCAGTCTCAGCGCGTATTCCGCGGTGAACAACAGGGTGAAGGCCCACTCGAGCGCGTACAGGACGCCGGCATGGCGCGCGTGGAAGGCCTGTACGCTGTCCAGCATGATCACGATGACGCTGGCCAGGATCGCCAGCACCAGCGCCAGGTCGAAATTGCGCGACGGCGGCGTGTCGTGGCGATAGATGATGTCGAACCAGCGCCTTCTCCAGCCCGCGTCGGTCGCGGGATTGAGCTGGGGATCGGAGAACAGGCGCGGCTGGAACTTCATGGGCGCGATGATGCACCAATGGCGACCGTGCGTCCTGCGGACGGGGGGGCGGAGCCTGCCTGTGGCGCCGGCATGCGTCACAATACGCACTCCTTCCTGTTGCCCGTCCGCCCATGAGCGCCACGACTTCCGATCTGCTGTCGAACGGACAGCGCTATTACCTGCCGGTCTACCGCCCGCGCGAGGTGATCCTGGAGCGCGGCCAGGGCGCACGCGTGTGGGACAGCGAGGGCCGCGACTACCTGGACCTGTCCGCGGGTATCGCCGTATGCGGGCTGGGCCACAACGATCCGGACCTGGTCGCCGCGCTCACCGAGCAGGCCGGCAAGCTTTGGCACACCAGCAACGTGTTCTACAGCGAGCCGCCGCTGCGATTGGCCGAGGAACTGGTCACCGCTTCGCGCTTCGCCGAACGCGTGTTCCTGTGCAACTCCGGCGCCGAGGCCAACGAGGCCGCGATCAAGCTGGTGCGCAGATGGGCGGCGTCGCAGGGCCGCGCGCCGGACCAGCGCGTCATCGTGACCTTCCGTGGCAGCTTCCACGGCCGCACGTTGGCTACCGTCACCGCCACCGCCCAGCCCAAGTACCAGGAAGGTTACGAACCTTTGCCCGGGGGCTTCCGCTACGTCGACTTCAACGACGCCACCCAGCTCGAGATCGCCATGTCCTGCGGCGACGTGGCCGCGGTGATGCTGGAACCGGTGCAGGGCGAGGGCGGGGTGATGCCGGCCGCGTCCGGCTTCCTGCGTGCGGTGCGCGAGCTGTGCGACCACCACGGCGCGTTGCTGGTCCTGGACGAAATCCAGGCCGGCATGGGCCGCACCGGCACGCTGTTCGCGCACTGGCAGGACGGCGTGGTGCCCGACATCGTGACGCTGGCCAAGGCCCTGGGCGGCGGGTTCCCGATCGGCGCGATGCTGGCCGGCCCCAAGGTCGCGCAGGCGATGCAGTTCGGCGCGCATGGCACGACGTTCGGCGGCAACCCGCTGGCCGCGGCGGTGGCGCGCGTGGCGCTGCGCAAACTGTCCTCGCCGCAGATCGCCAACAACGTGGCGCGCCAGTCGGCCGCGCTTCGCAAGGGGCTGGATGCGATGAACGCCGAACTCGGCCTGTTCTCGCAGGTGCGCGGTCGCGGCTTGATGCTGGGCGCCGTGCTCGACGCAAGATACGCCGGGCGCGCAGGCGAGGTACTGGACCTGGCGGCGGCGCAGGGCTTGCTGATGCTGCAGGCGGGTCCGGACGTGCTGCGCTTCGTGCCATCGCTGAACATCACCGATGAGGAAGTCGGCGACGGTCTCGGTCGCCTGCACGCAGCCCTCAGGGCGTTCGCGAAGCCGGGCTGAGCGTCGCCCCCGTGCGGAGCGGGAGGTGGGCCACCGTGCCGCCTTTCCCCTGTTCGAAGCGCAGGTCGATGGCGTGCCGTTCGCACAGCCGGCGCACGATCGACAAGCCCAGCCCGAAGCCCGTGCTTTCTTCGCCTTTCGCGAAGGGCGCGAAATCGTGCTCACCGACCGCGGCGCCGGGATTGGCGATGCGCAGCGTATCGCCGTCGCCCGTGATCGCGATGCGCCCCGCGCGGGTGTGCGCAAAGGCATTGCCGACCAGGTTGGCGAGCAGCACCTGCAGCACCGGCGCCGGCAGTGTGCTGGTGAGGTCGGTCGCGACGTCCACGCTCACCTCCACGGGCTTGCCTTCCAGCCATGGCGATTGCTCGACCACGACACGTTCCAGCACCGGCAGCACGGTCGTGTCCGATGCGACGACCGGCGATTCCTGTTCACGCGCCAGCGCGAGCAGCAGGGCGATGGTCTGCTCGAGATGCGCGGCCGACTGGCCGATGTGATCGACGCTGGCACGTGCATCCGCGTCCAGGCCGGGATCGGCGGAAAGGCGTTCGCTGGCGGCGCGGATCACGGTGAGGGGCGTGCGCAGTTCGTGGCTCGCATCGCGGGTGAACTCGCGTTCGCGCTCCACGAAGGCGCGGATGCGCGCGATCAGGTCGTCAAGGCGGCGCGCGAGCAGCCCGACCTCGTCGTCGGGGAAGCCGGCCGCGAAATGGGGTGGCAGCCGTTCCGGCGTCGCCTCCCCGACAGCGTCCGCCAGCCGCGAGAGCGGCGCGGTGGTCCGTCGTGCCAGCCAACCGCCGACCAGCAGCGCCAGCGCCACGGCGATGGCGCCGGTCCATGCCAGCAGCTGCAGCATCTCCGACCGCATCGGCCGGACCGCCAGCAAGCCGCTGACCTCCGCGACCAGCCAGGCGCGCGGCGCGGGTGCGGGAGGATCCAGTGCGCGCAGGTGGTAGTGCCGTCCCTGCGTGCCGGCGAACTCCCGGCGTGCCGGTTCCTCGCCAAGCACGTCGCCGATGCCGTCGGGCAGTGCGTCGGTCCGCTCCACCACGGTCATGAAGCCATTGCGTGGCGGGGACCAGCGCCCATGCGCGGCAAAGTGCGCTCGCTGTGCAGCGGCTTCGCGCTCGAGCAGCGTGTCGAACAGCCGGTCTTCGACCGTGTAGACGAAGAGCAGCGCGTAAAGGCCGAACAGCGCGGCCAGCAGCAGCGTGAAGCCGGCGAACACCAGCATCAACCGGTTGCGCAGCCGTCGACGCGGCAGGGAGGATGCGCTCATGCATCCGCCTGCAGGCGGAAGCCTACGCCGTGCACGGTCTTCAGCATCGGCGTGGCGAAGGGCTTGTCCAGTGCCTGGCGCAGCAGGTAGAGATGCGTGCGCAGCGGATCGGAGTCCGGCGGCGCATCGCCCCACAGGCGCTGGATCAGCTCGCTGCGCGTCAGCGTGCGCGGCCATGCTTCGGCCAGGGCGAGCAGGATCTGATAGGCGGTCTGGTGCAGGTCGAGCGGCCTGTCATGGCGCACCGCCTGGCCCTGCCGGCGGTCGATGCGCAGGGTGCCGATCCGCAGCACGTGCGTCTCGCCGCTGCGGTGGCGGATGGTCAGTGCCTGGCAGCGTGCGAGCAGTTCCGCACCCGCGAAGGGCTTGACCAGGTAGTCGTCGGCGCCGGCGCGGAAGCCCTGCAGCCTGTCCTCCAGCGCATCGCGCGCGGTCAGCATCAGCACCGGGATGTGGCGATCGGCCTGCGTGCGCAGGCGCTCGCACAGGCGCAGGCCATCGAGTCCGGGCAGGCCCACGTCGAGCACCAGCACCTCGGGCGGCGCGTCGAGCGCCATCTGCAATCCGGCCAGGCCGTCCGAGGCGAAATCGACCGCCATGCCGGCGTCGGCGAACAGCCGCTGCAGCTGCGCCCGCAGCAGCGCGTTGTCTTCGATCACCAGAATGCGGGCCGCAGGTGCCATCGTCGTTCAGCCGTCGATGCGTTGCAGGAGGGCCTTAGCTTCGGCCATGTCCGGCTGGCCCGCCAGCACCTGCCGCACCAGCGATCTCGCCTGCTCCCGTTCGCCCAGACGCAGATGCGCCTCGGCGGCGCCGAGTTTCAATTCCGGCTGCGCCATGTACGGCATCGCCAGCTGCATCAGCTGCAGCCCGTGGCGCACGTCCTCGTTGCGGGTCGCGGCCTGTGCCTGGTAGTACCCGAGCATGCCGAGCAGGTCGACGTGGTAGCGCCCGCCATCGGTCGCCAGTGCGGCGGCAGCGGCATCCACGTCGCCAGCACGCGCCTGCGCCGCCAGACCCATCGTCCGTTCGTCGCGCCATGGCTCCCGCGACACCGGCGTGCGCCCCAAGGCGCGGATGACGGCGTCGGCGACGCCGGGGGTGGAGTATGGATTCTGCCCCGTGACCAGGCGGCCATCCACGACGACCTTTGCCATCATCAGCGGCGCTTCCTGCCACTGCGCACCACGCGCGCGCATACGGTCCTCGAGCAGCCACGGAAATTCTTTCGCCCAGCGCTTGCCGAAGACCGCCTCTTCCTCGTTGGTGAATCCGGTCAACGCCTTGCCCTGCACCAGGGGCGTGCCATCGCGCAGGCGCACCTCGGCCAGTGCGGCGGGGCCGTGGCAGACCGCGCCGATCACCGCCCCGCGAGCGTAGGCATCGCCCAGCAGCGTGGTCAGTGCGGTATCGCGCGGCAGGTCGAACATCGCGCCCTTGCCGCCGACCACATAGATCGCCGCGTAGTCCTCGGCCTTCACCTGGTCCGTCCTGCGCGTGGCGGCCAGCATGCGCGTGGCCTCCGTGTCGGCGAGCAGGGCAGCGTTGAAGGGTTGTTGCGGGTCGTATCTGTCGGCCTCCACCGCGCCGCCCTGCGGGCTGGCGACATCGATGGCGAAGCCGTTGGCCTGGAAGATCAGCCACGCCTGCGAAAGCTCATCGAACTCGTAACCGGGGCGGGTCTTGCCCTGGTCGCGGCCCTCGCCGCTGACGACGATCAGGATCCTGTCCGCTTTCGCCGCGTGCAGCGGTGTGGCGGCCGTGGCCAGCAGGAGTGCGCAGGCCAGGTGGAACGTGCGTGACATGTAGCGCATGACGACGGTTCTCCGATGGAGGGGCACCAGTGTCCGGCCGCCGGATCAATCAAGGTTCAAACCGGGCCGGTCACCAGCCGGTCTGGGGGCCGAAGACATAGCGCTTCAGCGCCTTGCCCAGCGTACGTCCGTCGGTGACGGTCTCTGCGTACAGACCGGCCTCGCGCGCGCCCTGCACGTTGGTGAACTTGTCGTCGACGAACAGCGTGCTGGCGGCGTCCCAGCCGAGCAGCTCCAGCGCATGCGTAAAGGTGGCAGGTGCCGGCTTGCGACGCTGCAGGCCGCCGCTGGTCAGTACGCGGCCCTCGATCCGCGCTGCCAGCGGCGCGACGATGCGCGGGATGGCCTGCGTCATCATCGCCCCGTTGTTGGTCAGCACGCCCATCGCCACGTCCGGGTGCAGTGCGGTGACACGGGTCAGCACGTCGTCCATGGCCGTGCTGCCGGCCATCCGCGAGGCGATCCATGCGCCCTCGTCGACGGCGGCACCGATCCCTTCGCCGATCCGGCGCAGGTACGTCGCCGTGTCGACGCGGCCGCTGTCGTACTCGACTTCCAGCCCCGATACGAACAGCACCTCGCGCACGCGCTCGCGCGCGCAGCCGGCATGCGCCGCGAGGTGTGCGATCCGGATTTCGTGCCGGTAGTGCGCCAGAACACCGTCGAAATCGAACAGCACCTGGTGGATCCGCGGCTTCATCCCGCGGCGACCACCTTGAAGGCGTCGCGGGCAGCGGAAATCGTCGCGTCGATGACATCGGGCGTGTGCGCGCTGGACATGAAGCCGGCTTCGAACGCCGACGGCGCCAGGTACACGCCGCGCTCCAGCATCGCGTGGAAGAACCGGTTGAACGCCGCGGTGTCGCAGGCCACGGCCTGGGCGTAGGTATCGACCTGCTGGTCGGTGAAGAACAGCCCGAACATCGCGCCCACGCGCGTGGTGGTCAGCGGCACGCCGGCCTCGCGCGCGGCAGCCTCCATGCCTTCGCACAGCGCCGCCGTCGCGGTGGCGAGCCCGTCGTGGAAACCCGGCGCCTGGATCAGCTCCAGCATCGCCAGGCCCGCGGCCATCGCCACCGGATTGCCGCTCAGCGTGCCGGCCTGGTAGATCGGGCCGGCGGGCGCGATCTGCTGCATCAGCGCGCGACGGCCACCGTAGGCGCCCACCGGCATGCCGCCGCCGATGATCTTGCCGAACGTGGTCAGGTCCGGCGTGATGCCGTAGTGCGCCTGCGCGCCCCCCAGCGCCACGCGGAAGCCGGTCATCACTTCGTCGAAGATCAGCAGCGCGCCATGCTGCGTGCACAGGGCGCGCAGATGCTGCAGGTAGCCTTCGCGCGGGGGTAGGCAGTTGGCGTTGCCGACGACCGGTTCGATGATCAGGCAGGCGATCTCGCTGCCGTACTGCTCGAACAGCGCAGTCGCACCGGCGAAGTCGTTATAGCTCAGCGTCAGCGTCAGCTCGCTGAGTCCTGCCGGCACGCCAGGTGAGGTCGGCACGCCCAGCGTCAGCATGCCGCTGCCGGCCTTGACCAGGAACGAATCACCATGGCCGTGATAGCAGCCTTCGAACTTGACGATGCGGTTGCGGCCGGTGGCGCCGCGGGCCAGCCGGATCGCCGACAGCGTGGCCTCGGTGCCCGAGTTGACCATGCGCACCATCTCGCACGACGGCACCAGGCGCGTGATCGTTTCCGCCATCGTCACTTCGGCCGGGCAGGGCGCGCCGTACGACAGGCCGTTCTGGATGGCCGCCTGCACCGCCTCGCGCACGGCCGGATGGTTGTGGCCGACGATCATCGGGCCCCAGGAGCCGACGTAGTCGATGTAGCGGTTGCCGTCCACGTCATGCAGGTAGGCGCCATCCGCGCGCTGCACGAAGAACGGCTCGCCTCCCACCGACTTGAACGCGCGCACCGGCGAATTGACGCCGCCGGGCAGCAACTGCTGGGCGCGGGCGAAGAGGGCGTGGGACTGGTCGTGGTTCATGGGCATTCCAGAAAGTAGGGATCGTCGTGGGAGTGGTGCCGGCATGTCGGCACCACTCCCACAGGAACGTCACGCGCGGTCAAATCCTGATCGATAGGCCTGCGCAGCGGCCACGGGATCAGCCGCCTCGAACACGCCGCCGATCACGGCGACCAGGTCGGCGCCTGCGGCCACCAGCGGGCTCATATTGTCCGGCGTTATGCCGCCTATCGCCACCCGGGGGACGCCCAGCGTCGCAGCAGCGGCCAGCAAGCCCGGTGTCGCGCGGCGCGTGGTGACCTTGCTGGTGGTCGGGAAGAAGGCGCCGAACGCCACATAGCTGGCGCCTGCGGCGACGGCACGTTCGGCCCGCGCATGCGCGTCGTAGCAGGACGCTCCGATGATGGCCTGAGCACCGAGTTGCGTGCGTGCGGCGGCGATGTCGCCATCCTCTTCGCCCAGGTGTACGCCGGCGGCACCGATCGTCGCAGCCAGCGCCACGTCGTCGTTGATGATCAGTGGCACGCCCACCTCCCTGCACAAGGCCTGTAGCCCGGCGGCCTGGACGAGGCGGAGATCGGGACCGGCGCCCTTCTGCCGATACTGCAGCCAGGTCGCCTGCGGCAGCACCGCGGCCACGCGCGCCAGCAGGCGGGCGGTATCCGGCTCCTCCGGGGTGATCAGGTACAGCCCGCGGGCGGTGCGGACGGTGGGCGGCAGGGGTGTCATCGTCGAACTTCCGGTGCGTGGGCGGCGATGGGACAATGGCCGCTTCTCCAAGCCGGCATTATCCCCGTGACCGACGCCACCGCCACCCTCTACCGCAGCTGGATGTGCGTGGTCTGCGGCTTCATCTACAGCGAAGCCGACGGCCTGCCGGAAGAAGGCATCGCCCCGGGCACGCGCTGGGAGGACATCCCGGACGACTGGACGTGCCCCGACTGCGGCGTCGGCAAGGACGATTTCGAGATGGTGGAGCTGGACTGATTTTCCGGGGCACTGTAGGAGCGACGTGAGTCGCGACCGCATGGATCGGGCGTCCTTGCGGCGGCATGGGCCATGACGTGCTTCCATCAACGCACTTCGGTGGTTTGACACGCGCGCGACCGCAGGTCGACGGAAGGGACTTTCCGCGGTCGCGACTTGCGCCGCTCCTACAACGGCGCCGGCAGGCGCTGCGCGTTCAATGCATCCGCGACGTGCGCGCCGCGTTGAGTTCGATCAGTTGTTCGCGCAGTTCCGCGGCGTCCTTCGCGTCCGGCGACAGGTGCAGATAGCGCGCCAGGTCGCGTTGCGCGCCGGCGCGGTACTCCATCTTCAGGTACGCCAGCCCGCGGTCACGCAGGGCGTCGGGCTGGTCGGGCGTCAGCTTGAGCACGCGGTCGGCGCTGCGGGCGGCCCGGTCCCATTCCTCGCGTTCGGCGTAGACGCCGTGCAGGTTGCGCAGCGTGCGCACCAGGATGGCGCGGTGCGAGGCCGGGTTGAGGATGTGCAGCAGCGCGGCATCGTCGGGGATGTCGCCGCCCAGATGGGGCTTGGCGCGTTCGCGCAGTTCGTCCACGCCGAGCGGGCGGCCGCCGTTGAAGGGGTCCATCACCAGCAGGCCATCGTCCACCGGCAGGCGCACCAGGAAGTGGCCGGGGAACGACACGCCATCCAGCGGTACGCCCAGCCGCCGCGCGACTTCCATCTGCACCATCGCCAGCGATACCGGATTGCCCAGACGGCGCTCGAACACCTCGTTGAGGTAGCTGTTGCGTGGGTCGTAGTACTCGTCGTGGTTGCCGGTGTAGCCCAGTTCGTCGAACAGATGGCGGTTGATGGCGGCCATCTTCAGCGGCCACGGTTCGATCGTGGCGATCTCGTGGCGCAGGTGCTCGGCGTGGCTCTGGACCAGCGTGTCGTAGAGGTCGGGGTCCAGGTCGGGATACTCGTCGCGTGCGATCAGCAGCGCGGTTTCCAGCAGCGGCACCGTGTCATCGGGCTGGCTGGCCAACGCATTCCATTCCGGCAATGTCAGTCGATCCCCCATGCCGACAGACTGGGGCCAATCCCACCGCGAATCAAGCCTCAGCGGACGGACGGAATGCCCTTGCCGAGGATCAGCTCCGCACCCTCCTGCAGCTTGAGGCGTTCGGCTTCGCCGGCGTTGAGTTCCAGCACATAACGCGCGGGCTGGTCGCTGGGATACGACGGACAGCGGTCGCCACCGGAGCAGGGGGGGACGTTGCGCTGCTGGCTCACCAGCCTGCGGGCGTCGTCGAAGTACAGGATATCCAGTGGGATGCGGGTGTTCTTCATCCAGTAGGCCTGCGGTTCCTCGGCCTCGTGGATGAACAGCATGCCGGTGCCGTCCTCCAGGCGGTCGCGGAACATCAGTCCGCGAGCGCGCTCTGCATCGTCATCGGCAATCTCCACACGGAAACGCTCGCCACCGACCTCCACCCAAGGCCCCCCGCTGGCGCAGCCGCTGAGCAGGAGGAGGGAGAACGCAAGCACAGGCCAAGCTCGGGAGCGCATGTCGGAGTCCGGCATCCAGGGGAGAGGCTAGTGTAGCGCTGCATGTGGCATGCGCTGGTCACTCCACCTGCAGCAGTCGCGCGGCGATGCGTTCGGCGACCTGACGATTGTCGCGGTAATAAGCGGCGTTGTCGGCCAGGGCCTGCCAGCGTTGCTGGTCTTCGAGGTGATGGCGCAACTGGCGCGCCACGCCGGCCATCAGCCGTGAAGCGGTGGCCGGATCGGCACGCTGCGCCGGCTGCAGCAGGTCCAGCAGCAACAGGATGCCCTGGTGGCTCCGGTCCGCCTGCTGGCGCGCGGCCACGAACAGGCGGTCCAGGCTGGCCGGTGTGAGCCGGGCAAGGCTCGGATCGGCCAGGCTGTGGCCGGGGTCGGCCTGCAGCAGATGCAGGGCATCGTCGAGTGGAGCTTGGTGTGGCGCGAGGGCGGCCCCGTCATGCGGGCCGGCAGGGCGGGGCGCATCGGGCGCTTGGGTCTCGAAGAGCATCATCGACAGTTCCTTGTGTCGGTGGGGAAGCCCTGTGGTCGTCGGCCCGGGGGAATCCAAGGGCTGGCTGCAGGACGTCCCGACTTTATGAACTCGATAAGTGCGCGTCAATTAACTTAAGTGGTGAATAAGTGTGATTCGTCGCCGCTAACGTTTCCTCCATGGGCAACGAGCGCGAAAAATTCTCACAGCGATTGGCGCACGCCATGCAGCAGGCGGGATACGAGCCGCGCCCCACCGTCCTGTTCCACCTGTTCAACACGCACTACCGCGGGCGCTCGGTCAGCGTGCAGACCACGTCGCGCTGGCTGGGCGCCCAGGCCATTCCCGCGCAGGACAAGCTGCAGGTACTGGCGGATCTGCTGGGAGTGGAGCCGCACACGCTGCGCTTCGGCACCGCGCCGCGATCACGCGTGGCGGAACCGCGCATGACGTGGCCCGCAGGCGTCGGCAGCCGTGAGCGGCAGACGATCGATGCCTATTTGCAGCTGTCGCCGAAGAAACGCGAGCTGGTGGGCGAGCTGGTCAAGGCGCTGTCCGACAGCGCCTGAGCCGGTCCCGGTTCCGCGCCCGCTCAGCGCAGGACGACCGGCGGCTCCCCGCCGACGATGACGATGTCGGCCGGACGCCGGGCGAACAGGCCCACGCTGACCACGCCCGGAATCTGGTTGATCTCGCGCTCCATCGCCACCGGATCGGTGATCGACAGGTTGTGGATGTCCAGGATCACGTTGCCGTTGTCGGTGACGGTGCCGTCGCGCCAGACCGGCTGACCGCCGGTGAGCGCCAGGATCTCGCGCGCGACCAGGCTGCGCGCCATCGGGATGACTTCCACCGGCAGCGGGAACTTGCCCAGCACCGGCACCTGCTTGCTGGGGTCGACGATGCAGACGAACTGTTTGCTGGCTTCGGCGATGATCTTCTCGCGCGTCAGCGCCGCGCCGCCGCCCTTGATCAGGCGCTTGTGCGGATCGCATTCGTCGGCGCCGTCCACGTACAGCGACAGCGTACCGGTGTGGTTGAGGTCGAGTACCTCGATGCCGTGCTGCTTCAGCCGCGCGGTGCTCTGCTCGGAGCTGGACACCGCGCCCTTGATGCGGTCCTTGACCCGCCCCAGCGCATCGATGAAATAGGCCACGGTGGAGCCGGTGCCCACGCCGACGATCATGCCGTTCTCGACGAACTCGATGGCCTTTTCGCCGGCCAGGCGCTTTGCTTCGCTCATGGTGTCATCTCAACAGGGAAAATGGTGTCCGTGTGGGCGCCCTTCGTGCCACAAAGGGGTGCTTGGGGTGCGATGCTTTGGGTCCGAGAACAATCACCAACAAGAGCATCGCGCCCGAGGGCGCTCCTACAGGTTTGCTTGCTACTCGAGCGCCAGCAGGAACTTCCACTGCGCGGCGGTGACCGGCAGCACGGACAGCCGGTTGCCGCGCTGGATCAGCGCGAAGCCCTCGCCCAGGGCGTCGGCATGCTGCTTGATCTCATCCAGCGTGATGGTGCGCGTGAGCTTGCGTTCGAACGCGACGTCGACCAGCGACCAGCGTGGATCTTCGCGCGTGCTCTTCGGGTCGTGGTAGTCGGACTTCGGGTCGAACTGCGTTTCGTCCGGATACGCGACACTGGACACGGTCGCGGTACCGACGATGCCCGGCTCCTTGCAGTTGGAGTGGTAGAACAGCACGCCGTCGCCGACCTGCATGCTGCGCATGAAGTTGCGCGCCTGGTAATTGCGCACGCCGTTCCACGGTTCGGTGCCGACCTTTTCAAGATCGTCGATGGAGAAGGCATCAGGCTCCGACTTCATCAGCCAGTAGCGCTTGCGGGCGGTCATGGTGGGGCGTCCGGCAAAGAGGAGAAAGGAATCAGCGTGTCGCACTCGGTGCAGATGGCATCCAGCGGTACGTCCCAGGCCTGCGCGCCGACCGCGTCGATGCGCTGGGCCTCGAAGCCGACACCGACCAGCCAGGGCGGTGCGGGGCGTTGCAGGCGTGACGCCAGCGTGCGGTCGTACCATCCGCCGCCCATGCCCAGCCGGTGGCCCGCACCGTCGAAGCCGACCAACGGCACGACGATCAACGCCATGTCCGCCGCGGTCAGGCCGGCGCGGGGATCGACATCCGGTTCGGGAATGCCGTAGCGGTTGGTCACCAGTTCGTCGCCCGGTCGCCAGGGGGCGAAGCGGAGCGTCTCGTCGTCGGCCAGGAGGGGCAGGCAGTAGACCAGGCCGGGTGGCAGGCGCAGCTGCCAGCTGTGCACGCCGATTTCGCCATCTGTCGCCCAATAGCCGGCGACGTAGCCCTTGGCCGGAAAGAACGGGAGTGCGAACAGACGCGTGGCCAGTGCATCGGCGCCGGCAATGCGCGCGGTGGCGGGCAGGGCGCGGCGACGCGCACGCAGTTCACGGCGCAGGGCATTGCGCTCGGCGGCGTGGGCGAAAGACAGGGAGTCGGGCATGCGCGAATTTTACGGCATGCGTACCGGCGTTGCCGGTGGGACCGCGGGAGCGGCGTCAGTCACGACCCTGCGCGTCGGGTCCCTGGTGCAATCGGCTTCGTTTCGAAGTCTTCCCGCTCAAGGGCGGGTGCAACTGGACCGGCCGGGTCGCGGCTGATGCCGCTGCCGCGGGAAAAATACGTCCTCCGCCATGCACGATGTTCGCGAAACGACCTTGAACCCGGGGTTCAAGTGGGAAGGTTGGGTGACCATCGGGCTTTCCGCTGCGAGGCAGACTTGCACTCCCGGTAACCGTCACCTTCCCGTGGTCGTCATTAAGGGACAAGGCGAATGTTTGCGCGCACTGTCGAGAACAGCAGAGGACGCATGGCCAGTATAGCCAATGCCGCGTTTTTGCCTAGCCCGTTCGTCGGCGGATTCAGTGGGCAGTCGGTGTGGTGCGCGCGGCGTTACGGCGTGCCCAGCGCGCTGTCCAGCTTGCGGTGCAGGTCCTGCAGCGTGCGCTCGACCTCGCGGTTGCGCGCCTGCTGCTCGTCGCGCAGCTGCTGCAATTCGTGTGCCAGATTGAGGGCGGCCAGCACGGCCACGCGGTCCACCGCTGCCATGCGGTTGCTGCCGCGCACCTCGCGCATGCGGCTGTCCAGCAGCTTGGCCGCCGCCATCAGGCTGGAACGTTCGTCGGGCGCGACGCCGACGGTGTACTCGCGGTCCAGGATATGGACGCTGACCGGTTCGGTGGCGCTCATGTGTGCTGCTCCAGCGACTTCAGGCGGCTGATCATCGCTTCCACGCGCGAGCGCGCCTGTTCGTTCTTGGCCAGCAGCTGCGAGCGTTCGCCGACCAGGTGCTCCTGTTGCTGGCGCAGGCTGCGGTTCTCGTCCGCCAGGCGCTGGCAGCGGTCCGCCAGATCCTGGATGCGCGTACCGAGCGAGCGGAGCTGGTCGAGAAGGTCGGCGTTATCCATGGTGGCACATTAGGCGTGCGTCTGGCGGACGGTCAAGGGCGGCCGGGGCAGCGGCCCCCGGTAGGAGCGGGCCATGCCCGCGACGCTTTTCGGTCGGACCACGCAGGAGCATCGCGGGCATGGCCCGCTCCTACAGGGGTCAGGACGCCACGCGCATGCCCGAGCCGGGGTAGTACTCGCGGATGAAGCGCAGGCACTGGTCCGCGCCCAGGGCCTGCGAGACCCAGTGTCCCTGCACCTCGTCGCAACCGTGGTTGCGCAGGAACTCGTACTGGTCCCAGGTCTCGACGCCCTCGGCGACCACTTTCAGCGCCAGCGACTGCCCCATCGTGATGATGGTGCTGGTGATGGCCTCGTCGTCGGTGTCGTGGGTGAGGTCGCCGATGAACTCGCGGTCGATCTTGAGCGTGGTCAGCGGCAGGCGCTTCAGGTAGGCCAGCGACGAGTAGCCGGTGCCGAAGTCGTCGATGGCCAGCGAGATGCCCAGTCGGCGGCAGGCGCGCAGGGTGTCGGCGTTCTGCTCGGGGTGGGTCATGATGACGCTCTCGGTGAGCTCCAGCTCCAGCCGGTTGGCGGGGATGCCGGTCTCCTGCAGCGTACGCGCCACCACCGCCTGCAGGTCGCCCCGCTGCAGCTGGGTGGACGAAACGTTGACCGCCATCGACAGCTCTTCCAGCCCCTGCTCGTGCCATTCGCGCAGCGTCAGGCAGGCCTCGCGCAGCGCCCAGGCGCCCAGCTCGAGGATCATTCCGGATTCTTCCGCCAGCGGGATGAACTGCGCCGGCGAGACCATGCCGAATTCCTTGCTGTCCCAACGCAGCAGGGCCTCTACGCCGGTGACGCGCTGGCGCGAGATCGACAGCCGCGGCTGGAACACCAGCGACAGTTCGTTGCGGTCGATCGCCCGCCGCAAAGCGCTGGCCAGGATGGCGCGATGGCGGTTCTTCTCGTCCATCGATTCCGAATACACCTGATAGGTGTGCCGGCCCATCGCCTTGGCCTGGTACATCGCCGTGTCGGCATGCTTGAGCAGTTCGGTGGGGACCTGCGCGTGCTCGGGGTACAGGCTGATGCCGATCGAAGGAGATACCGCCAGCTCCAGCCGTTCGCCGAAATTCAGCGGCGCGTGGAATGCGTGGATGATCCGCTGCGCCACGTCCTCGGCATCGGGCATGCCGTTGATGTCCTCAAGCACCACCGTGAACTCGTCGCCACTCAGCCGTGCGACGGTGTGCTGCGTGCCCACGGTCTGCTGCACGCGCGCGGCGGCCGCGCGCAGGATGCGGTCGCCGGTGGCGTGGCCCAGCGAGTCGTTGATGTCCTTGAAGCGGTCCAGGTCGATGAACAGCACCGCCACATGTCCGTGTTCGCGGCGGGCCCGCACGATGGCGCGCGACAGGCGCTCGGAAAGCAGCGAGCGGTTGGGCAGGCTGGTCAGCGTGTCGTAGTTGGCCAGGTAGCGCAGTTCCTGTTCGGCGCGCTTCTGTTCGGTGATGTCGGTGAGCACCTGCACGTACAGCGGGCGCTCGCCGCTGGCATCGGGCACCACGTTGGTCTCGATCCGGCAGAGGATCTCCTCGCCGTCCTTGCGTACCTTCCACACCTCGCCGGACCAGCGGCCGGTCAGGCGCAGTTCGCGGTTCATCCGTTCGAAGAAGGCATCCTCGTGCTGGTCGCTGTCCAGCATGGTCATCGGCTGGCCGATGATCTCCTCTTCGGCATAGCCGGTGATGCGGGTGAAGGCCGGGTTGATGGTGATGAACTGGTGCGCCCAGTCCAGCACCGCCACCGCCTCGTTCATGCTGCGCATCACCTCGCCGGCGATGCGGTGCTCGTACTCGGCATTGCGGCTGGCCGTGATGTCGCGCGCGGTGCCGGCAATGCGCACCGGCTGGCCGTCGGCGTCGCGCTCCACCACCCGGCCGCGGGCGCGCACCCACACCCACGTGCCGTTGCCCTGCATGTCCATGCGGTGCTCGGAGGTGAAGATGGGCGCCTTGCCCTGCAGGTGCAGGCGCAGGCGTTCCATCACCAGCGGCAGGTCTTCCTCGTGGATGGTCGGCACCTCGCCCTGGCGGGTGAGCACCGTGATGTCCGAGCTCTGCACCGCGGTCTCGTCCGCCCGCATGCGGTACAGCCGGCGCTGGACCAGGTCGTAGTCCCAGAACTGTTCGCCCGAGGCCCACAGGGCCAGCTTCAGGCGCTCGTCGCGATTGCGCAGCGCGTCGCTGCGCAGCGGCTCCTGCGGCGCCTGGCGGGCCGCCAGCCAGTCCCGCCACCAGCGCCGCGTGCCGATCGCCACCACGCCCAGCAGCACCGCGCCGGCGAGCAGCATGACCGGGGCTCGGGACGACAGCGGGGACGCCGTTGCGAGGACTGCAGCGACAGGAAGGGCAAGCATGGGGGTGGACGGGCTGTCCGGGCCGAGGCGATACCGGAGTGTAGGCATGCGCACGCACGCACAACAAGCCGGGATGCGGCTTTTCGTTGGTACACTTGCGCGGGTGTCCGAAACCTGCGGCGGATTGCGTTCTTCTATGCCCGACCTTCCCGATATCGCCGCCGTCGACGCGGCTTCCCGCCAGCTGGGACTGGCCATGGACGCCTCGGAACTGCACGGTGCGCTGTGCGGCTGGCTGGCCGGTGGCGGTGCCACCGACGGCACCTGGCTGGCCCGCGCGCTCGCCGACGACGCCCTGCCTGCGCCGGCGCCCGGCAGCGTGCTGGACCAGCTGCGCGAAGCGGCCATCGTCCAGCTCGAGGATCGCGGCTTTTCCTTCGACCTGCTGTTGCCCGTGGCCGATCGCTCGCTGGACGAGCGCGCCGAAGCCCTGTTCTCCTGGTGCCGGGGTTTCCTGGGCGCATTCGGACTGGCCGCCGGCGCCGCGCCGCCGCTGTCGGAGGAGAGCAGTGAGGCGCTGCAGGACCTGGCGCGCCTGGCCAAGGCCTCGGCCGAGAGCAGCGAGGATGAGGAAGACGAGGATGCCCTGGCCGAACTGGAAGAGTTCGTGCGCGTCGCGGCCCTGCTGCTGCATGGCGATTGTGTGCTGGGGCCCCGGCACCGCCGGAGCCTGAACTGATGAAGGTGCTGACCGGCATCGCCGCGGCGGAGTTCGCCCGCCGGCGCCGGCAGCTGATGCGGATGGCGGGCGAGGACGCCATCCTGGTGCTGCCGGCCGCGCCGGAACGCGTGCGCAGCCACGACACCCACTACCCGTACCGCCAGGACTCGGATTTCTGGTACCTGAGCGGCTTCCCCGAACCGGACGCGGTGCTGGTGCTGGTGCCGGGCCGCAAGCATGGCGAGGCCATCCTGTTCTGCCGCGAGCGTGACCCCGAACGGGAAGGCTGGGACGGCCCGCGCGCCGGCCAGGACGGCGCGGTCAACGACTACGGGATGGACGATGCCTATCCCATCGACGACCTGGACGAGATCCTGCCGGGGCTGCTGGAAGGGCGCTCGCGCGTCTACTACCACTTCGGCCGCGATGCCGACTTCGACCTCAAGCTGATCGGCTGGGTACGACACGTGCGTGCGCACGTGAAGCAGGGCGCGCAGCCGCCGCACGAATTCCTGGAACTGGGCCATCTGCTGCACGAGTTGCGCCTGTTCAAGTCGAAGGACGAGATCAAGCTGATGCGGCGCGCCGCCGACATCAGCGTGCATGCGCACCGGGCCGCGATGCGCGTCGCGCGCCCCGGCATCCGCGAGTACGAACTGCAGGCCGACCTGGAGCGCGTGTTCCGTGCCCACGACGCCTGGCCGGCCTACAACAGCATCGTCGGCGCCGGCCGCAATGCGTGTGTGCTGCATTACCGCGCCAACACGGCGCAGGCGCGCGACGGCGACCTGGTGCTGATCGACGCCGGTGCGGAGTATCGGGGCTACGCCGCCGACATCACCCGCACGTTCCCGGTCAACGGGCGCTTCACGCCCGCGCAGCGGGCGCTGCACGACCTGGTCGGCGCGGCACAGCGCGCCGCATTGGACTGCGCGCGCGTCGGCGTGCCCTATGAGGCCGGCCACGTGGCCGCGGTCGAGACGCTGACCGAGGGGCTGCTCAAGCTGGGCCTGCTGAAGGGCAAGCTGGAGAAGAACCTCGCCGAGGGCACGTACCGCCGCTTCTACCGCCACAAGACCGGCCATTGGCTGGGGCTGGACGTGCACGACGTGGGCGACTACCGCATCGACGGCGAATCGCGCCTGCTGGAGCCCGGCATGGTGTTCACCATCGAACCGGGCCTCTACGTGTCCCACGACGACACCACGGTGGATGCGAAGTGGCGGGGCATCGGCATCCGCACGGAGGACGACGTGCTGG
This sequence comes from Pseudoxanthomonas sp. F11, assembly GCF_037046485.1. Lineage (NCBI taxonomy): Bacteria > Pseudomonadati > Pseudomonadota > Gammaproteobacteria > Lysobacterales > Lysobacteraceae > Pseudoxanthomonas > Pseudoxanthomonas sp. F11. Next base: position 492,371 of record NZ_JBANLZ010000002.1, read on the forward strand.
TCACCGCCGAGGGTCCGGTCGTGCTGACCGATGCGCTGGCCCGCAGCGCCGACGAGATCGAAGCGGAGATGGCTGCGGGCTGACGGCACGTTGTCAACGCAGCGCCCGCCAGGGCGTTGCCGGTGCACCCCACCACGGAGGAGCAGGTGCATGGCCGACAGGACGGGATGGAACCGGATCGCACGCACGTTTGCGTGCGCCCTGATGCTGGCGGTCGCGGCGTCCGTCGCACACGCGGCCGAGCCCCCCGCGGATCCCTGGGCTCCGCTGCAGCGGGGCCTGCGGCCGAACGTGTTGCGGGCCGACGCACCGCTGCCGCACTGGTCGCTGGAAGCGCGCATGCGCCACCACCAGGTGCCCGGCGTCGGCATCGCGCTGGTTCGCGACGGCCGCGTCGTCGCGGCGCGCGGCTATGGCGTGCGCATCGCGGGCGGCAGCGAGCCGGTGAATGCCGACACCGTGTTCTCGGTGGGCTCGGTCAGCAAGGTCGTCGCCGCGGCCACTACGCTGCGCCTCGTCGATGCCGGCCGTGTCTCGCTGGACCGCGACGTCGCCGGCGACCTCACGCGCTGGCGATTACCCGATGCGCCGGGTGGGGAGGGCGCCGTCACCCCGCGCATGCTGATGTCGCACACCTCCGGCCTGGGCGTGCATGGGTTCGCCGATTACCCCCCGGGAGAAGCGGTGCCGACGCTGGCGCAGGTGCTGCAGGGTGAGCCGCCGGCCAAGAATGCGCCGGTAAACTTCCGCTTCGCACCGGGAGAGCGCAGCGACTACTCCGGCGGTGCCGTCAGCGTCGGGCAGATGCTGCTGGAAGATCTTGCCGGCGAGCCATTCGCGCGGATCGCGCAGGCGCAGGTATTCGACCCGCTGCGGATGACGCGCAGTACCTACGCCAGCCCGCTACCGCCCGATCACGGCAACATCGCGCACGCGCATGACGAACGCGGCGCACCCGCCGCGCTGCCGCGCGGCTACGAAACCTTCGCCGAAGCCGCGGCGTCCGGCCTGTGGACCAGCGCGAACGACCTGGGCGCCTTCGTCGCTGCGATCATCCGCAGCTACCAGGGCCGCGACGGTTTCCTGCGCCGTGACACCGCCGTTCGCATGCTCACGCCGGTGGCGCGCAGCTGGTTCGGCCTCGGGCCGCGACTGGACGGCGAAGGACCGTCGCGCACGTTCCATCACGGCGGCGCCAACGACAGCTACCGCGCCTGGATCGAGGGCTATCCGGAAAGCGGCGACGGCTTCGTCATCCTCACCAACGGCGCCAACGGCGACGCTCTCGCCCGCGAGATCCGCAATGCGCTGACCGACGCGCTCGGCCACGGCGACAACGCGTTGCTGCGTTCGCTGGCGCATCCGCCGCCGCCTGCTCCGGATCTCGCCGGGCGCTATCGGCTGGATGCGCAGGTGCCGATGGAGATCCGCGGCGCGGTCGCCGACCTGCTGGAAGACGACACCTTCGAGGTGCAGGTCAATGACGACCAACTGACATGGCGTCTGCCGGAAGCCGCGTCGGCCTCCGCGTTGCATCCGCTGGCGCCGAATCGGTATGCCTCGGCCTCGGGCAGCCTGCGCTTGCTGTTCCATCGCGGCCCGGACGGCCGGGTGCAAGCCGTAAGCGTGCTGCACCCCGCATCCGACGCGCGCGCATTGTACCGGCGAGTGCCTGAGGTGGAGTGAGCGGGCCGACTCAGGCCATCACCCGTACATCGCGTATCCACACCTGACGCCAGCGTGCCGTCTTCTGGTCCGGACCCAACGCCTGCGGCGAGACGGCGACGACCGGTGCGAACGCGTCGCGCGTGTCCAGGCAGCCGACGTTGACGGCGGCGTACGCGTGGCTCTCCTCCTCGAACACCACCGCCACCAGCACGCCGCAGTCGCCGCACAGCAGGAACTGGGCAGCGAACGAGCCCTGCCTGTAGCGGCGCAGAAGCTCAGGGCGGTGCGCGTGAATGATCAGTTGCGCGTCCGCATCCGACACCCAGGCCGCGCGATGCGCCCGGCAGAAGCTGCAATCGCAGGCGCGTGGGGCGGTATCCGCGGGTCGCCGCGTGGTGGAGAAGGCGAGGGTGATCGCGCCGCAATGGCAGCGGCCTTCGAGCGTGGCAGGCATCGCGGTCATCGGCGTACGTCAGTCACGGGCAGCGCGCCACGTCGCCGGTGTTTCGTTCGTCACCTCGTCCGCACGCGCGCGCGCGGCTTCCAGCGGCCGGATCTCCAGTTCCAGGCCGAAGGCCAGGCACGGGTTCTGTGCGGCGATGCGTGCGGCGTCTTCCAGCGAGTCGGCGACGATGAACCAGTAGCCGCCCACCAGTTCCTTCGCTTCCGCGAACGGTCCGTCGGTGATGCCGTCGCGGGTGACGCGCTTGCCCCGCCTCTCCAGCCGGCTGCCGGGCTTCAACACGCCGTCGGCCAGACCGCGCTCATACCATGCGTAGAAGCGGTCGATGGCGTCCTGCACGTCTTGCGGCGATGCGGTTTCGTCCCACTGGCCGCGGGAGATCAACAGGTACTCGGAATTCGTCATGGGCTCATGCCTCCGTCATTGCCTAGCGGGCGGTTCCCATAGTTCGACCTTGTTGCCTTCCGGGTCCAGCACCCAGCCGAACTTGCCCTGCTCGGAGACCTGCGGATCGCCGACGACGTTGCAGCCTTCCTCGCGCAGTGCGGCCAGGAGTGCGTCCAGGTCGGCCACGCGGAAGTTGACCATGAAGCTCGCGGTGCTGGGCGCCATGTAGGAGGTGTCCTGCTTGAACGGGCTCCAGATCGTCATCCCGGGCGGACTGCCTTCGCCACCCCACGGGAAGAGCGCGCCGCCCCAGTCGGCCGTGTCCAGCCCCAGGTGGTCGCGGTACCAGGCGCTGAGCGCCTGGGGATCCGCCGACTTGAAGAAGATGCCGCCGATGCCGGTGACGCGTTTCATGCGGGACCTCCGGGTGTCGTGACGGGGCGTCGCGTGCGCTGCAGGCGCGGAGTGTGTCAGCCCGTTGGCGGCATTGCCAGTGAGGCCGCGCCCAGCGCGGCGAAGACGCCCAGCAGGATCACCAGGCCGTAGCGCAGTCGGAAGGGGATGTCGGGTCGGCCGTACAGGCGCTCGGCTTCACGGGTGTCGAGACGCCAGCCGTGGTGGCAGACCGGGCACGCGAGCTGATAGCGCCGGCCGTAGACGAAGCCGAACAGCAGGTCGAAGCGGCCGTACTTGTACGCGAACTGCGGCTCGAAATCGCGCACCTGGTCGCAGCGCGGACAGTGGTGGGGTTCGGGCGGACCGACCGCCACCACGTTCTCGCCCTGGCCGATCATGAACATCATGCGTGCAGCCCGTCGTGCGCCAACTCAGGGCGCTTCCGCGAACGCCGGCCGCGTCAGGTTATCGGCCTCGCCCTCGGTGCACAGCACTTCGTCCTCGATGCGGATGCCGCCGTAGGGGCGAAGCGCATCGACGCGCGTCCAGTCGACGCTGGCGGCGTGGCCGTTCTTCTTCACCTCGTCCAGCAGCAGGTCGATGAAATACAGGCCGGGTTCGATGGTGACGACCATGCCCGGTTCCAGCACGCGCGTCATGCGCAGGTAGGGGTGGCCGGCCGGGCGTTCGATGCGGCCACCGCGGTCGCTGGCGGCGAAGCCGGCCACGTCGTGCACCTGCAGGCCGATCGGGTGGCCCAGGCCATGCGGGAAGAACGCCGCGCTGACGCCGGTGGCGACCGCGGCTTCGGGCGACACGGTGATCACGCCGAAGTCCTTCAGGATGCCCATCAGGGTGTGGTGCGCATCCACGTGCAGCTGCCTGTAGTCCACGCCGCTGCGCACGCCGGCGCACATCTTCTGCTGGGCGGCATCCACGGCATCGATCATCGCCTGGAACTCGCTGCCGGTGTCGTAGGCGTAACTGCGGGTGATGTCGCTGGCATAGCCGTGGACGCTGGCGCCGGCGTCGATCAGGAAGCTGCGCAGCGGATCGGGCGCGACGCGCTGCAGCTCCATGTAGTGCAGCACCGCGGCGTGCTCGTTGAGGCCGATGATGTTGCCGTAGGGCAGCTCGTTGGCGTCCTGGCCCACCGCCGTGCAGTAGGCCATGTGGATGCCGAATTCGCTCTGGCCCGCGCGGAACGCCGCTTCGGCGGCGCGGTGGCCGCGTACGGCCAGGCGCTGCGCCTGCCGCATCAGCGCGATCTCGTACGGCGTCTTGTACGAACGCTGGTACTCCAGGTACTGGATCACGGGCTCCGGGTTGTTCGGCGCATGGTCACCGAGCGTGCTCTGTGGCTCGCCGAGGATGGCGCTGCGCGCGGCAGGCGGCAGCAGGGCGGCGGCTTCGTCGGGCGTGCGGATGATGTGGATGTCGCAGTGGTCCACCCACCAGCCGCTGGGCGCATCCGGCACGACGTGCCAGTAGTCGAACGGCTGGTAGTAGATCACCTTCGGCCGTTCGCCCGGCGTGTACACCAGCCAGCTGTAGGGCAGGCGCGTGAGCGGCAGCCAGGCCTTGAACTGCGGGTTGACGGCATACGGGTAGTCGCGGTCGTCGAAGACCTGCCAGTGCTGCGTGCCGCTGGGCACGACCAGGTGGTCGAAACCGCCCCGCGCCAACGCTTCGTCGGCACGCCGCTTCATCGTCGCCAGATGATCGGCGTACAGCGGGACGAGATCGGTGTCGAAGGAAGCGGGGGCGTTCATGGCGGCGGCTCGTGCGGGAGAGTCGCCATTTTGCCGCATCCGGCCCGGACGGGCCGTGGTGGGGGTCCTATTCGGCTTCGGGCCCGGCGTTGACCCACCGACGCAGGCGTTCCAGCGGTTCGCGGTCGATGGTCAGGAAGCGCAGGCCGGCGAAGGCCTGTCCGGGCGTGTTCGCCGCCGCTGACCAGACCAGGTGCGCGCCCACGTCGATGGGGACGTCCTGGCCGCGCTCGTCGCGCAGGTGGAAACGCAACTGGTACAGCGCATCGTCGACCACCGGTTCGGTGGCCACCAGCAGCATGCCCGACTCGGACAGGTTGCCCACGCGGCCGATCACCTGTTCCGTCATCAGGTCGAACACGGCCACCGGCCTGGGCACGTTGCGCCGGCGGGCGCGGCGGAATTCGCGCATCATGCGGCGCCTCCAGCGGATTCGGCTTCGCCGCGGCGGCCGGTCAGGCTGCGCAGCGCATTGAGGGTGGCGTTCCAGGCGCGATCGATCAGGCGGCCGCGGTCTTCGGTGACCACCTGCGCCTGGCCCTTGGCCATCAGGTGCGCCAGCGTGTCCAGCGAATGTTCGCCCACGCGCTGGCCGCGCTGGTTGACGAACAGCGCGTTGCCGGTGACCGGGCTGAACCATGACAGCCGCTGCCGCTGCACGTCGCCCTGCTGGTTGCGGGTGAACTCGAACCACGTGCCGAACGGCAAGGTGCGCAGGTAGTCGTAGCATTCCTGCTCTTCCGGCGTGCGGGGCGACGCGGGCTTCTTCTTGACCTCGTTCTGCCCGCCCAGACGTGCGCGCGCCTTGAGGCGGGCCGTCAGTTCGGTGCGTGAGGTGGTCTCGTCTTCCTCGGCGCTGGAGAGCCGGCGTGCGATCGCCGCCGCCTCATCTTCGTGGTAGCCCACCTGGACCAGCGATTTCTCGACCTTGCCGGCCAGTTCCGCGTTGGCTCCCTGCGCGGTGGTGGTCGCGGCCACGATTTCCAGGGTGGTCTGCAGCGCGTCGGTCCACTCGCCGGACGTTTCGCCGTTGCGCAGCTGCGTGAGCGTGAGCACGTCGGCCCAGGCCTGGCTGAGCAGGGCCTGCACGAACTTCTGCGGCTTGGCCTCGGCCATGGCCGATTCGATGGTCTCGGCGGCGCGCTGCTTGGCGATTTCCAGGCGGTCCTTGCCGCGGGCAGCCTCGACCTGCCGTCGTTCGGCCAGTTCGGCCTTGCGCGCGGCGGCCTGCAGGTGCTGCTGCACCTCGCGGCTGGCGTCCTCGAAGACGGCCTCGTCGCCCTCGTAAGTCTCCACCACCGTCTCGACCGCCTGGTGCAGTTTCTGCAACAGCTGCGGGTCCACGTCCTCTTCGCCCAGCCAGGTGGCGCCGGACTCGGCCACGGTGTTGAGCAGGTCGCGCGCCGGATGCTGCGCGCGCAGGAAGAAGTTGCGGTCGCGCAGCGCGGCCTGCACCACCGGCACCTGCAGCCGCACCAGCATGTCGGCGGCGGGCGCATCGTGCTGCACCTCGCGTTCGATCTCGTTGTAGAGCAGGTCGAGCAGTTCGAAGGTGTCCGAATCCGCGCTGGCCAGCGTGGCATCGGGTCCGTGCTGCGCGCGGGCGGCCGCCAGCATCGCCTGCTGCAGGTCCTGCACCGTGCGGCGTGGCTGCTCAGGCGCGCGCGCGGGCAGGGGCGCGGACTGCATGGCCTGCAGTGTGTTCAACACGTCGGGCGTGGGAAGCAGCCGCGGTGCGCCAGCACCCGGTCCGGACGGACCCGAGGCGCCGCCTCCGCTGCCCGGTGCGGTCGATCCTGCGGGATTGCCGCCAGCGCCCTGCGCCAGCGTGCCCGGGCCACCGGGCGGACCGCCTGCGCCTGCGAGCGCCCGGGCATCGGCCTGCAGCCCGCCGCGCCGGATCGCCAGCAGCTTCTGCAGCACTTCGAACGAGCCTGCGGCATCGCCCGGCGCAGGCGCCTTGTCCGCTGCGGCGCCTGGAACCGCGCCTGCCGCGGATGCCGCTCCCGCTGCGTGCGGACCGGCCGCCGGGGGGCCGCTGCCGGTCAGTGCGCCCGCCACCGCGTTCAGCTGCTCGGGCGTGAGCGTGGCCCAGTGCGAGGCCGAACCCTGCCAGCCCGTCAGGGGGCGGGCGTGGGTATCGGCCGCGTCGCGGGGATGGCGGACCGCTTCCTGCACGCGGACGCGGCGCGGCATGTAGACCAGACCCGGCAGGATGCCCTCGCGCGACAGGAACTGGTTCACCGTCCCGGCCCATTCGCTGTAGTTCTGCATCACCTTGTGGTCGAAGGTGCGATACAGCACCAGCTGCGCATCCAGCGACAGCTGCAGGCAGGTGGCGGCCTCCTTCAGCACCTGGCAGAGACGGTGAGGGCCCAGCGGCAGCGTGTCCGCGTCGTAAGCGGGTGCCCGGGCCAGCACGCCGAAGCGCTGGCCCAGCATGAGGATCTGCGCATTGCCGCGCTGCTCGTGCCGACGCGCCACTTCGCGCAGCACGATTTCCTGGTCCATCACCGCATCCTCGACCAGCGTGAGCGTCTGGTAATCCAGGCGCAGCGCCGACGCCGCCGTGGCCACCGGGCGCGGCGTGCGGATACCGGCCAGTTCGGCTTCCAGGCCGAACATGTAGTGCGGCACCAGCTCGGTGCGGTGCTTCTGCAGGGCACGCAGGTCGACGAAGACCTGGGCCTGCAGATGGTTGTTGCGCGCCTGCTCGGCCTGCTTGAACAGCTGCTGCTCGAACTCCACCAGCATCGCGTTCAGCGCGGTGATGAAGTCCGGCGCGATATGGTCGTACAGGTTCTGCAGCACGCGTCGCACGCGCGGCGGCAAGGCCGACGACGCGATGGTGGTCGGCGTGGCAGCGGGCGAAGGCGGTCGTGTGCCGGTCATCGGTGCAGTGGGCTCCCCTGTAGCCGCATCATTATCACACCCGCCGTTGCCGGCGCATCCATCCGTCGCCCCGGCGGGGCGATGGGCGTCAACGGTCCAGGAACAGTTCGATCACGTCGTTGGTGAAGCGGCGCCCCAGCGCGGTGGGCATCACATGCGTCCCGGACAGCGCCAGCCAGCCGCGCTGCCGGGCCTGTTCCAAGGGGGCCGCGATCTGTTCCGTCGGCAGCCCGGTGGTGGCGGTGAAATCCGCCAGGGCGAAGCCGTCCTGCAGCCGCAGCGCGTTGAGCATGAACTCGAACGGGCGCCGTTCCGGTGTGATGTCGTCGTCCCCGCCGATCGCGTCCGGCGTGCCTGCCGCAGCGAGATAGGTCGTGGGATGCTTGGTCTTCCAGCGCCGCAGCACCTGCTGCGTGGCGCCCACGGTGATCTTGCCGTGCGCGCCGGCGCCAATGCCGATGTAATCGCCATAACGCCAGTAGTTGAGGTTGTGCGCGCAGCGGCGCCCTTCGCGCGCGTAGGCGCTCACTTCGTAGTGCTGGTAGCCGGCGTCGGCCAGAAGCGCCTGGCAATGCTCCTGCATATCCCACGCGAGGTCGTCGTCGGGAATGCCCTGTGGCGGCCGGGCGAAGAAGACCGTGTTGGGCTCCAGCGTGAGCTGGTAGTGCGAGACATGCGCGGGCTGCAGGGCGAACGCACGCCGCAGGTCGTACTCGGCCATCGCCAGCGTCTGCCCGGGCAGGGCGTACATCAGGTCCAGGTTGAGGTTGTCGAAGCCGGCATCCTGCGCCAACTTCACCGCATGTTCGGCCTCGCGGCTGTCATGGATGCGTCCCAGCTTCTGCAGGCTCTCGTCGTCGAAGCTCTGGATGCCGAAGCTGATGCGGTTCACGCCCGCGGCACGGTAGTGCTCGAAGCGCCCGTGTTCGGCCGTGCCGGGGTTGGCCTCCAGCGTCACCTCCAGTCCCGGCGCGAAGCGCAACCGGCTGCTGGCACCCTGCAGGAAGCGATCGATCGTCTCGGGCGGGAACAGGCTGGGCGTACCGCCGCCGAAGAACACGCTGTGCACGGTGCGGCCCCACACCAGCGGCAGGTCGTGGTCCAGGTCGCGCAGCAGGGCGTCCACGTACGCGTCGAAGGGCAGCCCGCCCTTGCCCTGGTGCGAATTGAAGTCGCAGTACGGGCATTTGCGCACGCACCACGGCAGGTGCACGTAGAGCGAAAGGGGGGGCGGAATCAGCATGGGCTAGGCCAGTGCGAGCAGGCGCTGCTTCAGCGCCGCCAGCGCCTTGCCGCGATGGCTGACGCGGTTCTTTTCGTCCAGCGGCATTTCCGCGGCCGACTGGCCGAACTGCGGGTCGAAGAACACCGGGTCGTAACCGTGGCCCCCCGTGCCGCGGCGTTGGTGCAGGATGCGGCCCTGCCATTCGCCTTCGACGATCAGCGGCTGCGGGTCGTGCGCATGGCGCAGCAGCACCAGCACGCAGTAGAAGTGCGCGCCGCGCTGCTCGCCCGGCACCTCATGCAGCGCGTCCAGCAGTTTGTCGATGTTGCGCTGGGCATCGCCGTGTCCGCCGGCATAGCGGGCCGAATACAGCCCCGGCGCGCCGTTCAGGGCGTCCACGCAGATGCCCGAATCATCGGCCAGTGCGGGCAGGCCGGTCTGCAGGCTGGCGTGACGGGCCTTGATCAGGGCGTTCTCGACGAAGGTGGTGCCGGTTTCGTCGGCGTCCTCCACACCCAGGTCGGACTGCGCGACCAGTTCGATGCCGGTGTCGGCCAGCAGGCCGCGCAGTTCTTCCAGCTTGCCCGCGTTGGAGGAGGCGAGGACGAGTTTCATGCGGTCATCCTTTCGGTTGCAGCAGGTCCCAGCGATTGCCGTAGGCATCGCGGAAGACGGCGACGGTGGCGTAGCTTTCTTCGCGCGGCGACTCGAGGAACTCGACGCCGGCCGCCGACATCCGCGCATGGTCGCGCCAGAAATCGTCCGTCTGCAGGAAGAAGCCCACGCGCCCGCCGGTCTGGTCGCCGATGCGCGCGCGCTGTGCGTCGGTGGTGGCCACGGCCAGCAGCAGGTCGGTGGTGCCGTCACCGGGCGGCGCCACGCGCACCCAGCGCTTGCCGCCGCCCAGGTCGGTATCCTCGCGCAGCGCGAAGCCCAGCGCGCCACAGTAGTGCGCGATGGCGCGGTCGTAGTCGTCGACCAGCAGGGTGACCAGGCTGAGGATCTGCATGAGGATTACCGGATATCTGTAGGAGCGCCCCCTGGGCGCGATGCGCTTGAGGCCGGTTCAAGCGACAGCATCGCGCCCATGGGGCGCTCCTACAAGGGAGCGGAACTCAGCCCGCCAGCGCAGCCCGCTGCGCCGCGAACAATTCGCCCATGCCCTTCTCGCCCAGCGCGAGCAGCGCGTCCAGTTCGTCGCGGCGGAACGCGTGGCCCTCGGCCGTGCCCTGCAGCTCGATGAAGCCGCCGCCATCGTTCATCACCAGGTTCATGTCGGTGTCGCAATCGCTGTCCTCGGCGTAGTCCAGGTCCAGCACCGGCGTGCCGCGGTAGATGCCCACCGAGACCGCGGCCACCGCGCCATGGATCGGATCGCGCTTGATCTCGTTGCGCGACTTCAGCCAGTTCACCGCATCCACCAGCGCCACGTAGGCGCCGGTGATGGCGGCGGTACGGGTGCCGCCGTCGGCCTGCAGCACGTCGCAGTCCAGGGTGATGGTGCGCTCACCCAGCGCCCCGCGGTCCACGCAGGCGCGCAGCGTGCGGCCGATCAGGCGCTGGATCTCCAGCGTGCGCCCGCCCTGCTTGCCGCGCGCGGCCTCGCGGTCGCTGCGGGTGTGGGTGGAGCGGGGCAGCATGCCGTATTCGGCGGTGACCCAGCCCTCGCCCTTCCCGCGCAGGAAGCCCGGCACCTTGTTGTCGACGCTGGCGGTGCACAGCACCCGGGTGTGGCCGAAGCTGACCAGCACCGAGCCTTCCGCATGCCGGGTGTAGTTGCGCAGGATGCTGACGTCGCGCATCTGGTCGGGCTGGCGGCCGCTGGGGCGGGAAAAGGACATGGGGGCATCCGCGATGAGGGGGGCGAAGTTTAGCAGTCCGCCCCCGCCGGGCCGGGACGACGGCGCGGGGACTGCTAAGATGCGCCGCTCATTGTCCCGATGGGCCTCCGCATGATCCGCAGCATGACGGCGTTCGCCGCCGCCGAACGCGCCACCGAGGGTGGAACGCTGGCGGCCGAACTGCGCGCGGTCAACCACCGCTTCCTCGAACTCGGCGTACGCCTGCCCGATGAGCTGCGCGTGCTGGAACCCGCGTTGCGCGAACGGGTCGTCGCGCGCGTCTCGCGCGGCAAGCTGGACCTGACCCTGCGCCTGCGCGCGCCCGAGGGCAACGGCGCGCTGCAGCTCAACCCGCGTGTGGTGGCGCAGCTCTCGGAACTGGCGCTGGACCTGTCCTCGCGCATGCCGAACCTGCGCACCGGGCTGACCGACCTGCTGCAGTTCCCAGGCGTGCTGCAGAGCAAGGGCGTGGACATGGAGGCCCTGCAGGCCGAGGCGCTGGCGCTGCTCGATGCGGTGCTGGACCAGTTCGTCGCTGCGCGCGAGCGCGAGGGCGGCAAGCTGGTCGCGGCGATCCTGGAGCGGGTGGACGGCATCGCGGCCCTGGCGACCGAGGTGCGCACGCTCATCCCGCAGATCCGTGCCGGCCAGCGGCAAAAGCTGGAGGCCCGCATGGCCGACGTGGCGCAGAACATGGAGCCAGGCCGGCTCGAACAGGAACTGGTGCTGTGGCTGCAGAAGCTCGACGTGGACGAGGAACTGGACCGGCTGGACAGCCATGTGAAGGAGATCCGCCGCATCTTCACCCAGAAGGAGCCGCAGGGCCGGCGGCTGGACTTCCTGCTGCAGGAGTTCAACCGCGAAGCCAACACGCTCGGGTCGAAATCGGTGGACATCCGCACTACCAACATCGCGGTCGAGCTGAAGGTGCTGATCGACCAGATCCGCGAACAGGCGCAGAACATTGAGTAGCGCCGGGAATCGGGAATGGGGGGTAGGGAATGGGAGAAGCGGGAAGGCTTCCGTCCGCCGCCCCGCCTGCCACGTTCACGCTGCGCTGCTTCTACAATTCCCTACTCCCCATTCCCGATTCCCGGTCACCTGATGCGCGGAACCCTCTACATCGTCGCGGCGCCGTCCGGGGCCGGCAAAAGCAGCATCGTCAACGCGGTGCTGGCCCGGGACGCCGACATCGCCCTGTCCATCTCGTTCACCTCGCGCGGTGCGCGACCGGGCGAGCGCCATGCGCAGCACTATCACTTCATCAGCGCCGACGAGTTCGAGGCGATGATCCGCGCCGGCGATTTCTTCGAGTACGCCCGCGTGCACGGCGACTGGAAGGGCACCGCGCGCCAGTCGGTGGAACCGCAGCTGGCCGCCGGCAAGGATGTGTTGCTGGAGATCGACTGGCAGGGCGCGCGTCAGGTGCGCGAGAAAGTGCCGGATGCGGTCAGCGTGTTCATCCTGCCACCGTCGCGCCAGGCGCTGGAGCAGCGCATGCGCGCCCGCGGGCAGGACAGCGAGGAGGTCATCCAGCGACGCCTGGCGGCGGCCCGCGAGGAGATGTCGCACTACGGCGAGTTCGACTACGTGATCGTCAATGACGTGTTCGAGGAGGCGGTGGCCCAGATGCATGCCATCTTCACCGCCAGCCGGCTGCGCCGCGAGGCCCAGGATGTCCGCCACGCCCGCCTGATCTCGGCCCTGCTGGCGGATTGAGGTCGGCGCAGCGCCGGTTTTTGTCGGTTAACTGGTTGATTTTCAAGAAAAGACTTGCATTACCGGGCCCGGCTGCCTACAATCGCCGCCCCTTTCCGTATTCACTGGGCGGCCAACGGTCGCCGGGAGCCCGCATGGCCCGCATCACCGTCGAAGATTGCCTGGAAGTCGTCAACAACCGTTTCGAGCTGGTCACCATGGCCGCCAAGCGCGCCCGCCAGCTGGCCAACGGCGTCGATGCCCAGATCGACAACACCGAAGCGCAGGACAAGCCGACCGTGCTGGCGCTGCGCGAGATCGCCGCGCGCAAGATCGACAACGACCTGATCGACCGCGTCGAGAAGGCCGAGCGCGAGCGCGCCGAGCGTGAAGCGCTGGAATGGGCCGCCGCCGAAGTGGTCGCCGACGACGACCTGTCCAAGGGCGACGACTGATCGCATCCGTCCATCGTTCCCATCGGAACGGACGATCGCTGGAAAGCCCGCGCAAGCGGGCTTTTCGCGTTTCGGGGCCGCCAGTGCGCGTTGCCGTGACGACCTGACTGGCATAGTCTGGCGGCATGAATCCAGGTCGTTCCGCCAAGGCCCTCCGCAGCCCGTCTTCGTCGCGCGACGACGGCGTGCCGGACTACGTGGCCCAGTTCGAGAAGACGGCGGCGTACCTGCCCAAGGAGCAGCTGCCGCTGCTGCGGCGGGCGTGGGAAGTCGGTGCCGCCGCGCATGCCGGCCAGACCCGCAAGTCGGGCGAACCCTACATCACCCATCCCGTGGCCGTGGCGGGCGTGCTGGCGGAATTGGGCATGGATGCCGAGACGCTGATCGCGGCCATCCTGCACGACACCATCGAGGACACGCCGCTCACCCGTGAGGAAATCGCCGGCGAGTTCGGCGAATCCGTCGCCGAACTGGTCGATGGCGTCACCAAGCTGGACAAGCTGAAGTTCCGCGACCGCCAGGAAGCCGCGGCCGAAAGCTTCCGCAAGATGCTGCTGGCCATGTCGCGCGACCTGCGCGTGATCATGATCAAGCTGGCCGACCGCCTGCACAACATGCGCACCTTGGGCGCGCAGAGCGCGGAGGCGCGCGGGCGCATCGCCCGCGAGACGCTGGAGATCTACGCGCCCATCGCCCAGCGGCTGGGCATGAACCTGGTCAAGTCCGAACTGCAGGACCTCGGTTTCCGCGCCCTGCATCCGTGGCGGCATGCGGTCATCGACAAGCACATCCGCAGCCAGCCGGTGATGCGCCGCGAATCGATGGCGCAGATCGAAGCGCACCTGTCGCAGCGGCTGGCGAAGGAGGGCATCGAGCACCGCCTGGTCAGCCGGGTCAAGACGCCCTGGAGCATCTACAACAAGATGCGCAGCGAAGGGAAAAGCTTCGACCGGGTGATGGACGTGTTCGGCTTCCGCGTGGTCGTCGATTCGGTACCGTCGTGCTATCACGCCCTGGGGGCCGTGCATGCGCAGTACAAGCCGCTGGATGGCCGCTTCCGCGATTTCATCGCCATTCCCAAGGCCAACGGCTACCAGTCGCTGCACACGGTGCTGTTCGGGCCGTACGGCTCGCCGATCGAGGTGCAGATCCGCACCACCGAGATGGACCTGATCGCCGAGCGCGGCATCGCCGCGCACTGGACCTACAAGTACGGCACCGACTCGCCCAACAGCGCGCAGAACCGCGCGCATGCGTGGATCGTCGAGTTGATCGACAACCAGCGTGCGGCCGGCTCGTCGCTGGAGTTCCTGGACAACGTGAAGGTGGACCTGTTTCCGGACGAGGTGTACCTGTTCACGCCGAAGGGCAAGATCCTGTCGCTGCCGCGCAATGCCACCGCGCTGGACTTCGCCTACGCGGTGCATACCGATGTCGGCAACCAGGCGGTGGCCTCGCGCGTGGACAAGAAGCTGGTGCCACTGCGCACCAAGCTGGCCAGCGGGCAGAGCGTGGAGATCATCACCGCCAAGTCGGCCGCGCCCAAGCCGCAGTGGCTGGAGTTCGTGGTGACCAGCAAGGCGCGCACCGCGATCCGCCACCAACTGAAGCAGCTCGAGCACGAGGATGCGGTGCAGCTGGGACATCGCATGCTCGACCGCGCGCTGGAGGACCTGGACAGCTCGCTCGAGCGCCTGCCGCAGCAGCGCCTGGAGGCCTTCCTCAGCGAGCACAAGTACCCGCGGCTGGAGGCGTTCCTGGCCGACGTCGCCCTGGGCAACTGGATGCCCGCGCAGGCGGCGCAGGCGCTGACCGCGTTCGCCGAGCTGCGCGGCGGCGGCCATTCGAAGCATTCGCAGGAGAAGATCCTGATCACCGGCGGCGAACGTGGCGTGGTCAGTTTCGCGCAGTGCTGCCAGCCGATCCCGGGCGACGAGATCATGGGCTATCACACCGCCGGCAAGGGCATCGTGGTGCACCGCCTGGACTGCCCCAACGTCACCGAGTTCCGCAAGTCGCCGGAACGCTGGGTGCCGATCGCCTGGGACGCCAAGGTCACCGGCGACTACGACGCCGCGCTGCTGATCGACGTGGAGAACCGTCCGGGTGTGCTGGCGCAGGTCGCCGCCGCGGTCGCCAAGAGCCAGTCCAACATCGAACGCGTGGAGTACCTGGAGCGCGACATCAACGTCGCCGTGCTGCGCTTCTCCATCCAGGTGCGCGACCGCAACCACCTGGCGGAAGTGATGCGCCGGCTGCGGCGGCTCAACGTCGTGCACGGCGTGCGCCGGCAGTAAGGAATCCATAAAGGTATGCGGCCTGCGCCCGAGATCGTCGGTATCGAATTCGACTGGCTCGCGATCGATAAGGAAGGTCGCTTGGCGTTCTTTTCTACCGCAGGCTCAGGGATGGCGCCAAAGTCTGCAATAGATAACCGCGAATCGCTGGACGCCGCACTTTTGCTGATCGAGACGCCCAACTGGGGGACGGTGCACGTCTGGGATGACTATGCTTCTGTCGGTCTCTATGTATACGACTGGGATCTTTCGAATGGCGTTTATCGCCGTCTGAGAGTACCTGCAGGCTCGGCCAACCGCGCGCCGCTGGCATCGCTCAAGATGGTGAGTGGGGTGCCACGTGTCGATTGCGACTTCGCGCTTCAGAACGACATACGACCCGAGATTCTGCGTTAGCACTGTCAAACTTTCTTCATAAAGGACAATCCATGACCAAGCAGATCATCCACACCGACCACGCGCCCGCCGCCATCGGTCCCTATTCGCAGGCCGTGCGCGCCGGCAACACGGTGTACTTCTCCGGGCAGATCCCGCTGGATCCGGCCACGGGCAACCTCGTCGACGGCGACATCGCGGCGCAGGCGCGTCGCGCGTTCGACAACCTCAAGGCCGTCGCCGAGGCCGCAGGCGGCTCGCTGGAGCGGATCGTGCGGCTCGGCCTGTACCTGACCGACCTGTCGCAGTTCGCGGCGGTCAATGCGGTGATGCAGGAGTATTTCGCCGCGCCTTATCCCGCGCGCTCGACCATCGAAGTGTCGGGCCTGCCGAAGGGCGCGGCGTTCGAAGTCGATGCGGTGATGGTGCTCGACTGACCGGCTGATGCGCGGGGCGCCAGGCCAGCCGGGCGCCGAGCACCTTCGATCGGCGTTGCCCGGATATGGAACGCCGTGACGCAGGCGCTGCCCTACGTCGGCGTGCCGCGCATCTCGCTGGGCGTGTGCCCGGTCCAGCGCTTGAACGCGCGGCGGAACTCGCGCACGTCGGTGAAGCCGATCTGGCTGCCGACCGCGGCGATGGTCAGTTCCAGGTCCTGCAGCAGTTCGAGCGCGCGTTCGGTGCGCACACGGTCGTGCACGGCGCTGAAGCGGGTACTTTCCTCGGCCAGCTGCCGGCGCAGCGTGCGCTCGCTCAGGTGCAGCGCGGCGGCGACATCGGTCATCTGCGGGTTCTCGCGCAGGCGGGGGCGCAGCTGGCGCTCGACCGCCGCGGTGGTTTCGCCGCGCAGCGACATCGCGGCCAGCTGTGCCTGGCACAGCGCCAGTGCCTGCCGTGAGGTCACCGGGTTGTAGCTGGCGAATGGCAGTTCCAGCCAGCGGCGATCCACCACCATCGCATGCTGCGTCTGGTTGAAGCGGATCTCGCAGCCGAACAGGTCGTCGTAACGCCTGGCATAGCGCGGTGCGGGATAGCCCAGTTCCAGCCGGAGCGGGCGGAAGTCGGGGCCCGCCAGCTCACGTGCCAGCATCAACGTGCTGGCGAACATTTCCTCGCACAGGAAGGGCAGCAGGTCGGCAGCCTCCTCCGGCGCAGTGGCAACGACGGCGAGCGCGCCATCTTCGCGATCCTGCACGTCCAGGTCCATCAGCGGCCCGAGGTTGCGCTGGTACTCCAGGCCGATCTGCACGGCGTCGCCGAAGGTGGGCGCGGTCTTCATCGCCAGGCCGAGCAGGCCGAAGTTGCCGCCGTTCTGCTTCTCGCCCATGGCCAGGCCCACGCCGTCGATCGGCAGGGTCGGCAGGGCGCGACGGATGATCTCGCTGGCCTGACGGTAGGACACCCGCGCCTGCGGGTCGTGGATTTCCTGCACGTTGAGGCGCATGCCGGCGAACCAGCTTTCGGCATTCACGCCGAACTCGCCGGCCAGCAGCACCAGACCGCACAGCATGTTGGTCGGCAGATTGGCCACCAGCAGGCGGTTGCCGAGTCCGGTTTTCCAGCGCATCGAAGCCCCTCCAGCTTGTCCGCTTTCCCCCCCTTAGTATGCCGCTCCCGCCCTCGGCGTGACGTGGGGCGGCGCACCAGACTGCCAGGCACGACGCAGCCGTATGGGGAGAGGCGATTCATGCAGCGCAGCATTTCCGTGGCAGTGGCCGGCGCTTTGGCGCTGCTGGCCGTGGGTTGCCAGCCCGACGCGCCTCCGGCGGCCGAGGTGCCCGCCGGCGACGCGGCCTTCGCCACCACCCTGCAGGAACGCCTGCTGGATGCCAAGCCGGGCGACGTCATCGAGATTCCGGCCGGTCGCCACGCCTTCGACCGCAGCCTGACCCTGCGCGCGAGCGGGGTGACCATCCGCGGGGCGGGCATGGACAAGAGCGTGCTGAGCTTCAAGGGCCAGAAGGCCGGCGCCGAGGGGCTGCTGGTCAACGGCGACGACTTCACCATCGAGCACCTCACCATCGAGGACTCCAAGGGCGATGGTCTGAAGATCAGCGAGTCGTCGAACATCACCGTGCGCGGCGTGAAGGTGCAATGGACGGGCGGCCCCAGCACCAAGAATGGCGCCTACGGCATCTATCCGGTGCTGACGAAGAACGTGTTGATCGAGGATACCGTGTCCATCGGCGCGTCCGATGCCGGCATCTACGTGGGCCAGTCCGATGGCGTCATCGTGCGCCGCAGCCGCGCCGAGCAGAACGTGGCCGGCATCGAAATAGAGAACACCCTCAACGCCGACGTCTACGACAACGTGGCGACCGGCAACACCGGCGGCATCCTGGTGTTCAACATGCCGGGCCTGTCGCAGCAGGGCGGCAACATCCGCGTCTACGGCAACAAGGTGATCGCCAACAACCACGAGAACTTCGGCGCCAAGGGCACCCCGGTGGCCAGCGTGCCGGCGGGTTCGGGCATCGTCATCAACTCCAACGACGACATCGAGATCTTCGGCAACGAGATCCGCGACAACGCGACGGCGAACATCATCGTCTCCAGCGTGTACTCCACCGGCTACAAGGACAGCAGCGCATCGCCGAACTTCGATCCGTACCCGGAGCGCATCTACATCCATGGCAACACGCTGTCCGGAGGCGGCGATTCGCCCGACGGCTTCGACCTGAAGGCGCTGAAGGTGGCGACCTACGGGCTGCGCGGCCGTTTCCCCGACGTGCTGTGGGATGGCTACTTCAACAAGGAGCGGCGGGTCGACGGCAAGAACGTCGGGCCGCAGATCTGCCTGCGCGACGTCAGTGGCGTGGTCAACGCCGATGGTCCCGGCGGTTACGGCAACCCCAGCAAGGATGCGAAGGCCCATGACTGCGAGCTGCCCCGGCTGCCCGCGGTCGATCTGAAGCGCGGGTAAGGCATGCGCAAACCGTATTGGCACGGGCTCCTGCTCGTGATCGCCTCCCTGGGTCTGGTGCTCTCGGCGTGCCGTCCGTCGACAGGCGTGCACTTCTTCGCCGAGGGACAGCCGAAGACGCTGGATGAGTGGGGCGTGCTGCGCATCGAGGGCGGCAGCCTGCGCCTCACCCCAGGCGTGGTGCCTTACGATCTGAACACGCCCTTGTTCAGCGATTACGCACACAAGCTGCGCACGGTGTGGATGCCCGAGGGCACATCGGCGACGTACCAGCCGGAACAGAGTTTCGATTTCCCGGTGGGCACCATCCTGAGCAAGACCTTCTACTACCCGCTGCCGGCGGGGCAGGCGTGGGACGGGAAATCCGTCGCGCGCACGCCGCCGTCGCAGTCTTCGCTCGAAGGTGAAGCCCTCGATCTCGCCAAGGTGCGCCTGATCGAGACCCGACTGCTGGTGCATCGCGAGGAGGGCTGGGTCGCGCTGCCCTATGTCTGGAACGAGGCACAGACGCAGGCCACGCTCAAGCGCACCGGCGAACTGGTCACACTGGACCTGGTGGACGCCACCGGCACGCGCGAAACGGTGGAATATCAGGTGCCCGACCAGAACCAGTGCGGCGGCTGCCACATCACCGACAACAAGTCGCGCAAACTGTTGCCAATCGGGCCGAAGGCCCGCCACCTCAACCGCGACTTCGACTACGCGGGGGGCCGCGAGAACCAGCTCGCGCACCTCGCGCGCGTGGGATACCTGAGGGGCGTGCCGGCCGACCCGCCGCGGCTGGTGGATGCGATGGAGGTCGGGGCGCCGGTGGACGCGCGGGCGCGCGCCTACCTGGACATCAACTGCGGCCATTGCCACAGCGCCACTGGCCCGGCGATCACCTCGGGCCTGTGGCTGGACGCGCAGACGCAGGACCGACTGAAACTGGGCTTCTGCAAACAGCCGATCGCCGCGGGGAAGGGGACCGGCAACCGCCTGCACGACATCGAGCCGGGGAATGCCGCGGCCTCGATCTTCGAATTCCGCATGGACAGCGCCGATCCCGCGATCATGATGCCGGAGGTCGGCCGTTCGGTCGTGCACCGCGAGGGCGTGCAGCTGATCCGCGACTGGATCAACGCGCAGCCGGGCAGTTGCGGGAGCGCTGAAGGGGAATCGTGAATCATGCCGCCGGCACGTTGAGGCCGGCTTCCGCACCAACGCTTCTTGGGAGGGAGTGATGAAAGTGACGCAACGGAATCTGGTGGTGGGGCTGCGGCGCGCCCTGTTCGGCGGCTGCGTGGTGCTGGGGACCGGCGGTACCGCATGGGCGCAGTCGACACCGCAGGACGAACAGGCCGCCACCAACCTGGACACCATCGTCGTCACCGCGCAAAGCCGGCAGCAGGAGCTGCAGGATGTGCCGATCGCGCTGCAGGTCGTGGACCAGCAGCTGCTCGACGACGTGGCGGCGGACAACCTGGGCGACATCGATGCGTTCGTGCCCGGCCTGGTGGTGGATGCGGCGCAGCCGACCCAACCTTCGTTCCGCCTGCGGGGCGTGGAAACCAGCGACTTCGGCATCGGCACCGATCCGGCGGTGGGCGTGTTCGTCGATGGCGTCTACGGCGGCCGCGGTGGCGGCGTGCTGCTGCCCTTCGTCGACATCGAGCGCATCGAGGTGCTGAAGGGCCCGCAGGGCACGCTGTTCGGCCGCAATACCGCGGCGGGCGCGATTTCGCTGGTGACCCGTCGTCCGCAGAACGAGACCGAGGCCCGCTTGCGCCTGCGCCTGGGCAACTATGGCAAGCAGTACGCCGATGCGATGTGGAACCTCCCGACCGGCGACAACTCGGCCCTGCGTTTCAACGCGCTGTTCAATCACAGCGACGGTTGGTTCCAGGACGGTGCCACCGGCAAGGATCTGGGCGGCGAGAACGTGTGGGCCACGCGCGCCGCCTGGCAGGTGGGACTTGGCGAGAACACCACCGCGCTGGTCAGCTGGGACCACGAGAGCCTGGACCAGAACGGCCGCGTGACCACCGGCATCTTGCCGTTGCCGGCCTATCCGCAGCGGCCGCCGGTCCCGGTGGATCCCGACGACTACCTCGATCCGCGCGACATCCCGACCTACAGCGACGCCACCAACGCCGAGTGGCG
Organism: Pseudoxanthomonas sp. F11; assembly: GCF_037046485.1. Taxonomy (NCBI): domain Bacteria; kingdom Pseudomonadati; phylum Pseudomonadota; class Gammaproteobacteria; order Lysobacterales; family Lysobacteraceae; genus Pseudoxanthomonas; species Pseudoxanthomonas sp. F11. Next base: position 512,905 of record NZ_JBANLZ010000002.1, read on the forward strand.
CACCTTCGACGGCGTCACCCTGATCGTGGACCACGCGCTGACCTGGGGACACCTGACCTCGACCACGTCCTGGCGGCAGTACGACGCGCTGAACCAGACCGAGGAGGACGGCACCAACCGCGCCGACCTGTACATCGACTCGGTCAATACCGAGAGCAACGAGACCTTCTATCAGGAGTTCAAGTTCGCCGGCAGCAACGCGCGGCTGGACTGGGTCGCCGGCGCCAGCTTCTTCAAGGAAGACGCCGACCAGACCAGCGAGGTGAACACCAATACCGCCGCGGTCGACAACATCGTGCGCAATCTCGGCATCGCGCCAACCCCGGACGGCAGCCTGTTCGGGTTCACTTCGTTCCTGGCCCAGAGTGCCGGCATCCCGGTCTCCCTGGTCGGCGACCGCTGGAACGAGCGCTTCACCAACACGCTGTCGACGACGGCCTACGCGGCCTTCGGCGACGTGATCTGGCGCGCCACCGACAAGCTCAACCTGACCTTCGGCCTGCGCTACACCCGCGACGAGAAGGACTTCACCTGGCTCAATACGCCCCGTAACGCGCCCGAGCTGGAAGCCAAGCTGGACCTGCTGGAATCGCTGGGCTTCTTCGATGCGCTGGCGCAGATGGGCATCCCGATCACCCGCGAGCTGCTGACCTTCGACATGGCCTTCATCGATCCGCCGGCGATGGTCAACAAGGGCGTGCTGGTGCGCGACAAGCGCAGCTGGAGCGACTTCAGCCCGCGCTTCGTGGTCGACTACCACTTCAACGACAGGGCGATGGTGTTCGGTTCGCTGGCCAAGGGCTACAAGGCGGGCGGCTTCAATGCGTTGCAGATCGGCCCGGCGTTCGAGAACGAAGACGTGTGGAACGCGGAAGTGGGCATCAAGCAGTCGTTCGGCCGCTTCTCCTACAACGCGTCGCTGTTCCACTATCGGTACGACAACCGTCAGTCGATCCGCCTGATCGATCCGGACCCGAACAATCCGGTCGACATCCCGCGCTTCGTGTTCGACACCGGCGATCTCGAGGCCACGGGCATCGACTTCGACATGCGCTGGAAGGTGACGGACGCCTTCACCCTGGACGCGCAGGCGGAGTGGATCGATTCCAAGTACAAGGACTACGTCACGCCCGAAGGCGTGGACCTGGACGGCGAGCCGACCGGCGAGCCGCGTTTCACCGCCTCGGTCGGCGCGGCGTACCGGATGAGCCTGGGTGACAGCGGCGACCTGCGCTTGTCCGCGCGCCATGCCTACCGCGGGCGCACGCGCTGCAATGCCGGCTCGGACCTGCAGGGCGACTGCGGTGTGAACGCCCTGCTGGACATCGGCGAGCCGCGCGAGCGCACCGATGTGCGGATCGGCTGGACTTCGCCGCAAGGCACCTGGAGTTGGGCCGTCTACGGCAACAACATCTTCGACAACCAGTACGTGAAGGGCCTGAACACCTATGGCCGCGGTCCGCTGGGCGTCGTCGGCGCGACCGTCAGCGAGCCGCGCACCTACGGGATGGAAGTGGCCGTGAAGTTCTGAGCCGCGCGGCGACGCGCTGGACGTGGGCACCCCGGCACCTCACGGTACCGGGGTTTTTGTTTGGCGCTTATCACGGCATGCTTGTGCGATGCCCGTGCGTCGCAATGTCCCCGTCGTCGATCTCTCCGCCGAACCCCTGAGCCGCCTGCCGGGCGTGGGGCCGCGCGTGGCGGAGAAACTGGCGGCGCGCGGCCTGGTGACGATGCAGGACCTGTGGTTGCACCTGCCGCTGCGATACGAGGACCGCACGACGCTCACGCCGATCCGGCTGCTGCAGCCGGGCGTGCCCGCGCAGGTCGAAGGGCGGGTGGAAGCCGTCGAGCGCGGCTTCCGCTATCGCCCGGTGCTGCGGGTGGCGATAGGCGACGAAGGTCACGGCACGCTGGTGCTGCGGTTCTTCCATTTCCGCGCGGCGCAGGTGGCGCAGTTCGCAGTGGGCACCCGCCTTCGCTGCTACGGCACCCCCAAGCCCGGCCAGCATGGGTTGGAGATCATCCATCCCAGTTACCGGGTGCTGGGCGAAGCGGACGACGTCGCGCTGGGCGATGCGCTGGACCCGATCTACCCGGCCGTCGAAGGGCTGGGCCCGGCGACGCTGCGCAAACTGATCGGTCAGGCACTCGAGCGCCTGCCGGAAGCAGGTGCGCTGGAGCTGCTGCCCTCGCCGTTGCTGGCGGGCCTCGGGCTGCCGTCGCTGCGCGATGCGCTGCTGACCATGCATCGTCCGCCGCGCGATGCGGACGTGGCCGCGCTGGCGCTGGGGACGCATCCGGCCCAGCGCCGGCTGGCGATCGAAGAGCTGCTCGCGCACCACCTGAGCCTGCGGCGCCAGCGGCTGGCCCTGCAGCAGCACCGGGCACCCGCGCTGAAGGGCCGGGGCGCGCTGGTGAATGCGCTGGTCAAGGCCTTGCCGTTCGCGCTGACCGGTGCGCAGAAGCGCGTCTTCGAACAGATCCGCGAAGACATGGCGCGTCCGTCGCCGATGCTGCGCCTGGTGCAGGGCGACGTGGGCAGCGGCAAGACCGTGGTGGCGGCGCTGGCCGGGATGCTGGCCGTGGAAGCCGGCAAGCAGGTCGCCCTGGCCGCGCCCACCGAGTTGCTGGCCGAACAGCACCTGGCCAATCTCAGGGCATGGCTGGAGCCGCTGGGCGTGCGCGTCGCCTGGTTGGCCGGCAAGGTGACCGGCAAGGCGCGCGCGCAGGTGCTGGCCGACGTGGCGTCCGGTGAAGCCCAGGTGGTGGTGGGCACGCATGCGCTGATGCAGGAGACGGTGGTCTTCCACGGCCTCGGCCTGGCCATCGTCGACGAGCAGCACCGCTTCGGCGTGCACCAGCGTCTTGCGCTGCGCGACAAGGGCGCTGGCGCGGACCGGGTGCCGCACCAGCTGGTCATGACGGCCACGCCGATCCCGCGCACGCTGGCGATGGCGGCCTATGCCGACCTGGACGTATCGGCCATCGACGAACTGCCGCCGGGCCGTACGCCGGTGCAGACCGTGGCCCTGAGCGCGGAGCGCCGGCCCGAGCTGGTGGAGCGCATCCGCGCCGCCTGTGCCGAAGGGCGACAGGCGTACTGGGTCTGCACGCTGATCGACGACAGCGACGAGGTCGTGGCGCAGGCCGCGCAGACCACCTACGAAGCCTTGTCCGCCTCGCTGCCCGAGCTGCGCGTGGCGCTGGTGCACGGTCGGATGAAAGCCGCCGACAAGCAGGCCACGATGCGCCGCTTCAAGGAGGGTGAGGCCGACCTGCTGGTGGCCACCACGGTCATCGAGGTCGGCGTCGACGTGCCCAACGCTTCGCTGATGATCATCGAGAATGCGGAGCGGCTGGGGCTGGCGCAGCTGCACCAGTTGCGCGGACGGGTGGGGCGCGGCGCTACCGCATCCAGCTGCGTGCTGATGTACCAGCCGCCGCTGTCGGCGATGGCCAGGCATCGCCTGGCGACGATGCGCGAAACCAACGATGGCTTCCTGATCGCCGAGAAGGACCTGGAACTGCGCGGACCGGGCGAACTGCTGGGCACGCGGCAGACGGGCCTTGCGGCATTCCGCGTCGCCGATCTCGCCCGCGATGCGGGCCTGCTGCCGCAAGTGCACGCACTGGCCGAGCGGCTGTTGGCCGAGGAGCCGTCGATCGCCGATAGCGTGATCCGCCGCTGGGTGGGTGGCTCCGCACGCTATGCATCCGCTTAGCCCGCTTAGCCCGCTTAGCCCGCTTACTGCCCGCGTGCTTCCATGACGCTGCCGGCGATGCCAGACTCGACGGTCGAGAAGACGAAGAGAAGAAGATGACCGACAGGATTCCCCTGCTGATCGACACCGACCCCGGCGTCGACGACGCCCTCGCCCTGCTGATGGCCTTCAACGACACACGTCACGAGATCGTCGGCCTGACCATCGCGGCCGGCAACGTGGGCCTGCAGTACACCGTGCGCAATGCGCTGAAGCTGTGCGAAGTGGCGGGGCGTACGGACATTCCCGTGTTCGCCGGTGCGCCGGCGCCGCTGCTGCACCCGTCGCCGGACGCCGGCTATGTGCACGGGCAGGATGGCTTCGGCGACGTCGGCTTCGCGCCGGCCACGCGCCAGGCCGAGGACGAACACGCGGCCCTGGCCATCCTGCGCCTGTCCCACGCACACGCGGGGAGGCTGGTGCTGGTCGCGTTGGGACCGCTGACCAACATCGCGCTGGCGCTCAAGCTGGATCCCACGCTGCCGCAGCGGGTCGCCCGCTTCGTGGTGATGGGCGGCGCGGTCACCTGCCACGGCAACATCACGCCGGCGGCCGAGTTCAATTTCTACTTCGATCCCGAAGCGGCGCACATCACGCTGCAGGCGTTCGAGCGCTACGACCTGGCCGACTGGGAAGCCACCATCGCCCATGGCCTGCCGCACCGCGAGGTCAATGCATGGCTGGCCGCCGACAGCGAGCGGGCCCGGTTCTACGCCCGCATCTCCGAGAAGACCCGGCTGTGGTCGGCCGACCGCCGGGGCGACCACTGGTTCGCGGCCGACGCGCTGGCGATGGCCTTCGTGCTCGCCCCCGAGGGTGCGCTGGAGCTGGCCGAGCGGCCGCTGGCGATCGAACTGCAGGGCGCGCATGCCCGCGGCGCATCGGTGGTGGACTGGCGCCGCGAGGGCGGCGGGCCGGACCAGGCCAACATCCTGCTGCGCTACGACCAGGCCCGGTTCCAGGACCTGATTCGGGCCGCGCTGGCGGCCGGCTAACGGCCGGGTTGCGTCGGCGGGGAAGGGCGGGCTACAATGCCGCTCTTCCATTCCCGCTACACGGTGTGCCCGCCATGAAGGCCGACATCCATCCCGATTACCGCGAAGTCGTCTTCCACGACGTGACCTCCGATTTCAAGTTCCTGACCCGCTCCACGCTGGGCAGCAAGGAAACGACGAAGTGGGAAGACGGCAACGAGTACCCGCTGATCAAGGTCGAAATCTCCTCGGCCTCGCACCCGTTCTACACGGGCAAGCACAAGGTCATCGATACCAGCGGCCGCATCGACAAGTTCCAGAAGCGCTACGCGCGCTGATCGAACTTCGCCTGCTGTTCCCGTCCGGCCGCGCCTCGTGCGCGGCCGTTCGCGTTTGTGCGCGGCGCATCATGCGCGCTGCCGGAACGGAGGGTTGCGTCCGCAGCCTCATTCTTTGGTCTGACTTTGGTGCGGTATCGAGCGACGGCTCCAGACCCGCTGTGCGATAATTGGGGTCATCCAAGGTTCACTCCCTGGACTCCCGTCACGCGCCGAGCGGGCCTTCCCGCAGGCGTATCCCCACGAAGGAGCGCACACTGTGTCCGAACTCGACCAGGTCACGCTGAATGCCGGCGACAAGTCCGTCGTCCTGCCCGTCCTGAAACCCACGCTTGGCAACGACTGCATCGATGTCTCCAAGCTGACCCGGGAAACCGGTCTTTTCACCTACGACTCGGGTTTCACCGCCACCGCCAGTTGCAAGTCGGCCATCACCTACATCGATGGCGATAACGGCGTGCTGTTGTACCGCGGCTACCCCATCGAGCAGCTCGCACAGCATTCCAGCTTCCTGGAAGTCTCGTACCTGCTGATGAACGGCGAGCTGCCGACCAAGCAGGAATTCGCCAAGTTCGAACACGAGGTCACGCATCACACGATGATGCATGAGTCGCTGAAGAACTTCCTGCACGGGTTCCACTACGACGCCCACCCGATGGCCATGCTGTCCGGCACGGTCGCTTCGCTGTCGGCGTTCTACCACGACACGCTGGACCTGGAAGACCCCGAGCAGCGCCGTCTGGCCGCGATCCGCCTGCTGGCGAAGATGCCGACCCTGGCTGCCGCCGCCTACCGCTATTCGATCGGCTGGCCGATCCGCTATCCGCGCAACAACCTCGAGTACGTCGACCGCTTCCTGCACATGATGTTCGAAGTGCCGAGCGAGCCGCTGGAGCTCAATCCGGTGGTCGCCAAGGCGCTGGACCTGCTGTTCATCCTGCACGCCGACCACGAGCAGAACGCCTCGACCTCGACGGTGCGCCTGGTCGGCTCGACCGGCGCCAACCCGTATGCCTCGGTCGCCGCGGGCATCACGGCGCTGTGGGGTCCGGCCCATGGTGGCGCCAACGAAGCCGTGCTGAAGATGCTGGAAGAGATCGGTACGCCGGACAAGGTGGACAGCGCCGTGGCCAAGGCCAAGGACAAGGAGTCCGGCTTCCGCCTGATGGGCTTCGGCCACCGCGTCTACAAGAACTTCGACCCGCGCGCGAAGATCATCCGCGAGATGACCCACAAGGTGCTCGGCGAGCTGGGCGTGGACGACCCGCTGCTGGAAGTGGCGATGAAGCTGGAAGAGGCCGCGCTGAAGGACGAATACTTCATTCAGCGCAAGCTCTACCCGAACGTCGACTTCTACAGCGGCATCATCTACAAGGCGCTGAAGATCCCCACCGAGATGTTCACCGTCATGTTCGCCATCGGCCGCACCGCCGGCTGGGTGTCGCACTGGCTGGAGCAGCAGGTCGATCCGGAAGCGAAGATCGGTCGTCCGCGCCAGATCTACACCGGCTACGCGCCGCGCGACTACGTGCCCACCGACAAGCGCTGAGCCCGTCGGCGACACGATGAAAAAGGCCCCGGTTCGGGGCCTTTTTCTTTGCGGCGTCGGTCACGCGTCCGATCGCACGGCGACACGGGTGGCCAAGGCGTGCAGGGCGAAACCATGGATCGTCCTGTCCGTGGTGGTCGTGCAGTCCGACAGCACGCTGACCTCGTAACGGTCCGCTGCCGGCGACAAGGCGGTGAAGACCACGCAGTTCTGCGTCATCATCCCCGCGATGCGCAGGCGGGTGACGCCCAGCTCGGCCAGCACGCCGGAAAGGCGGGTCTGATGGAAGCTGTCCGCGTACTGCTTCACGACGACGGGCGCGTCGGGGGCGGCGGCCAGGATGCGCGCATGGATGCCGGCGCCGGTCGTGCCGGGCTGGAACAGCGGGCTGTCCGCGGAGGCGGCCACATGCTGGACCAGGACCACGGGTTCGCCGCGCGCCCGGGCGCGGTCGATGGCGTCGACGATGGCGTCGAGCGTGGCTTCGGTGTTCCATAGCGGGAGCGCGCCGCCGGGGAAATAGTCGTTCTGGACGTCGATGATGAGCAGGGCGGCGGTCATGCGTTACCTTGGAAGGGGTGGGTTGCGACATCGTAGTGATGGGTGCTGCGGGTAGTAATTGCAGTCCGCAAGAAGCCGCGCCGTTTTCATTGAGGATCGAAAGACATGCCCCTCGACAAGATGGATCGGGCCATCCTGGCGGCGCTGGCGCACGACGCCCGCATGACGTGGCAGGCCGTCGGCCGGCGCGTGCACCTGACGGGACAGGCGGTCGCCACGCGCGTGCAGCAGATGGTGGACGGCGGCACGATCCGCGGCTTCATCGTGGCGCGAGGCGATCTGCGGCGCTACTTCATCACGGTGTTCATGGATACGCCGCAGTTCGATGCATTCGAAGCGTTCCTGCAGGCGCATGCCGACGTGGAGAGCGCCAGCAAGATCGCCGGCGAAGGCTGCTACCAGGTGACGCTGGCCTGCGAGAGCGATGCGGGCCTGGATGCCTTCACCCAGTCGCTGCTGCGCTATGGGCGCTACAAGGTCGCCAGCGAGATGCGGCGCGTGAAGCCCTGACGCATCGTTTCAGCGGCGCGCCACATCCAGCTCGTAGCGGGCGATGTCCTCTTCGGCAAGCAGCTGGCGCAACTGGATGGCGGACGCGCGCCTCATCGGCCTCTCGTCCACGGTGGAGAGCGGAGCCTGGCGCAACGCGTCGTGCGGCAGCACGGTCAGGTCGAAGCTCAGCTCCTCTGCGCTGAATAGCCACACGGGCAGGTCGGCCACGCGCTCCCTGTCCATGCGCAGCCGGCGCTCGCGCGGCTCGGCGGGGATACGGTGTTCCTCCAGGAAGCGGGTGATCGCATCCGGGTCGTCGCTGTGCACGTGCACGTGCACGGGGGTGTTGGCATCGGCGGTACCTTCAAGCACCGGACCGACCAGCCGGGGCGAGAACGCGGACAGGAACTCCATCGCGCGCAACGCGGCCTCGCGCCGCCGACGCAGGCCCGCCACGTGCGCCTCGCCGACGAACAGGCGCTGGTACTCGCGCAGTGCGTCCTCGATTTCGCGGTTGCGGGGCAGGGAAGCATCGTCGTGGATGCCCAGCCGGCTGGCGGCCTTGAGTTTGGCCTGGTGGTAGTCGCGGATGCCGCCCTCGGCCATCAGCCGGGCGGCTTCGTGCGCCAGTCGCAGACGGCGCTCGCGGGTGCGGGTTTCGGCGTGCTGACGGGCGTGGTGCATGGCAAGCCTCGCGTCGAAACAGACCCGAATGTACACCATGCTCCCGCGTTGTCGATGACGGCGCACGCGCGCCGTCAGGCGCGCTTCACGCCAGCGCGTCAGAAGATGTCGAACGCCTCTTCGTCCGGCACCGCGTCCTCCGGACCATACAGGTCGTAGTCCTGAATGCGGTCCATGTCCTCGACCTTCACCCATTCGGTGACGCCGTTGAGCGTGGCCTGCACCATGCCGTCCGGTGGATCGTTCGACGCCACCGGCTTGTCCTTCAGGGCCACCCGCATGTAGTCGATCCAGATGGGCAGGGCCGCCTTGCCGCCATATTCGCGATAGCCCAAGGACTGGAAGTTGTCGCGCCCCACCCACACCACGGTGGCGTACTGCGCGCCGAAGCCGCCGAACCAGGCGTCGCGGTGGTCGTTGGTCGAGCCGGTCTTGCCGCCCACGTCCTCGCGGCCCAGCACCTTGGCGGCGGTGCCCGTGCCGCGCTGGACCACGTCGCGCATCATCGACACCAGCTGGTAGGCCGTGCGCTCGTCGATCGCGCGCGGCGCGGTGACTGCGTTCGGATCGGCGGGCTTTTCCTCGGCCTTGGGCTTGGCCTCGGCCGGCTTGGCGGTGGCCGTGGTCGCGGCCGGGCCGAAATTGAAGCCGTCCACCACCTGGCTGGCCGGTGCGCCCCCGCCCTGCGCCCCCTGGCCGCAGCCGCGGCAGGCGACGGCCGGGTTTTCCTTGAACACCACGTTGCCTTCGCGGTCCTTCACCTCGTCGATGAACCAGGGCGTCACCCGCGACCCGCCATTGGCGAATACGGCGTAGCCACGCGCCACCGACAGCGGCGTCAGCGACGCGGTGCCCAGCGACATCGACAGGTTGGGCGGAAGTTCGGCCTCGTCGAACCCGAACTGGCTGATGTAGGTGCGCGCGAACGGCACGCCGATGCCATCCAGCAGCCGCACGGACACCAGGTTGCGCGACTGCACCAGGGCTTCGCGCAGCCGCATCGGGCCGCGGAAGCCGCCGCCGTCGTTCTGCGGCCGCCACATGTGGCCGCGGCGGTCGCGGAATACGACCGGAGCGTCCAGCACGATCGAGGCGGGGTTGAAGCCCTTCTCGAACGAGGCCGCGTACAGGAACGGCTTGAAGCTGGAGCCGGGCTGGCGGCGCGCCTGGGTGGCGCGGTTGAACTTGTTGCCGGCGAAGCTGTAGCCGCCCACCAGCGCACGTACGGCGCCGTTGTTGGCGTCCAGCGACACCAGCGCAGCCTGCGCGCGCGGGATCTGGTCGACCAGGAAACTGCCGGGCTCCTTGCCCGCCTTGATGCGGGCCAGGTCGCCGCGCTTGAACAGCTTGGCCGGCGTGCGGCCGGTCCACTTGCTGGCGGCGGCGGGCAAGGTGGTTTCGCGGCCGTCGGCCATGACCACCGTGGCGCTGCCATCGTCGTGGGTGCGTGCCACCACCGTGGGGATCAGGCCGTTCTGCGCAGGAATGCCGCGCAGGTGGCTGGCCAGGGCGGCGGCGTCGGCGTCGGCTGCGACATCGAAGTGCCGCTCGATGCCGTTCCAGCCATGACGGTGGTCGTAAAGGCCCAGGCCGTCGCGGACCGCATCGTTGGCGGCCGCCTGCAGGGTGGCGTCCAGCGTGGTGGTGACGTGGTAGCCCTTGGTCAGCGCTTCCGGTCCGAAGCGCGCGATCATTTCCTGGCGCACCATCTCGGCGACGTACGGGGCATACACCTCCACCGGTCGCTCATGCGGCTTGGCATGCATGGGCTCGGCCTTGGCCTGCGCGGCTTCGGCCGCGGTGACGTAACCGTCCTCGCGCATCCGCTCCACCACATAGGCGCTGCGCTGCTGGTTGCGGCCGGGGTTGCTGATCGGGTTGCCGCTGGAGGGAAACTTCAGTGCGCTCACCAGCGTGGCGGTCTCGGCCAGCGTCAGCTGGTCCAGGGTCTTGCCGTAGTAGTACTCGGCCGCGGCGGCCACGCCGTAGGAGCGGTTGCCGAAGAAGCTCTTGTTGAGGTACAGCTCCAGGATCTCGTCCTTGGTCAGCATCTTCTCGATGCGGACGGCCAACATCATCTCCACCAGTTTGCGGGTGTAGCTGTACTCCGAGCTCAGGAACCACTGCCGGGCCACCTGCTGGGTGATCGTGCTGCCGCCGGCCACGCGGCCCTCCTTCCGGCTGACGATCTGCCACACGGCCCGGGCGATGCCGGTGGGGTCGATGCCCTTGTGCTCGTAGAACTTGCTGTCCTCGGCGGCAACGAAGGCCTGCTTGACCCGGGCCGGAACCTGGTCGATCTGCACCGGATAACGCCGGATCTCCCCGTACAGGCCCATCAGCCGGCCGTCGCTGGCATAGATATAGAGGGGTTCCTGCAGTTCCACGTTCCGCAGGGCCTGGACGTCCGGGACCTTGGACGAGACCGTGTAGTACAGCACCCCCAGGCCGACGGCGCCGGCCAGGGCAAGTATCAGGAACGTGATGAGGGTCCAACGGAGAAGACGACGGAAACGGGACATCCAGTGCTTTCCGATTGCAGAATTCGTAACGGCAGAGTATAGATGACCGCCGGGATCGCCACGGGCGATTCCAAGGGGAACAGGGACTTGGGGAACAACCCTCGTGAAACGTGACAAGCCGCACAGCCACGTCAACGTCGGTTGCCAAGCGTAAAAACTTGGTTATTAATGTGGGCGCGCGTCGTGCGCCCTGTGCCCGTCGGAAGGGGAAAGACCGTGGGGCTAATCCCAAAAAGCCAGTCGCCGCTCATCGGCGTCGACATCAGTTCGACTGCGGTAAAGCTGCTGCAGCTGTCGCGCGTGGGCAACCGTTTCAGGGTTGAGCACTACGCCGTCGAGCCGCTGCCGCCCAATGCCGTGGTCGAGAAGAACATCGTCGAGGTCGAGGCCGTCGGCGAGGCCATCCGCCGGGCGGTGAACCGCGCCGGCACCAAGGCCAAGTACGCGGCCGCGGCCGTGGCGGGGTCCGCGGTGATCACCAAGATCATCCCCATGCCGGCCGACCTGGACGAAAACGATCTGGAAGCGCAGGTCGAGCTCGAAGCCGTCAACTACATTCCGTATCCCATCGAGGAAGTGAACATCGACTTCGAGGTGCTGGGCCCCATGCCCAACAACCCGGAGATGGTGCAGGTGCTGCTGGCGGCGTCGCGTTCGGAGAACGTCGAATTGCGCCAGTCGGCCCTCGAGCTGGGCGGCCTGACCGCGCGCGTCATGGACGTGGAAGCCTTCGCGGTGGAAAACGCCTTCGCCTTGATGGCCAGCGACCTGCCGGTGCCGCAGGACGGCGTGGTGGCACTGGTCGACATCGGCGCGACGATGACCACATTGAACGTCCTGCGCCGCGGACGCAGCCTCTACAGCCGCGAACAGGTGTTCGGCGGCAAGCAGCTGACCGACGAGGTGATGCGCCGGTACGGCCTGACCTACGAGGAAGCGGGCCTGGCCAAGCGCCAGGGCGGGCTGCCCGAAAGCTACGAAGTCGAAGTGCTGGAGCCGTTCAAGGAAGCCACCGTCCAGCAGATCAGCCGTCTGCTGCAGTTCTTCTACGCCGGCAGCGAGTTCAACCGTGTCGACCAGGTCGTCCTGGCGGGTGGCTGTGCGGCGTTGCCCGGCCTGCCGGAGATGGTGGAAGAGCAGCTGGGCGTGCCCACCGTGGTCGCCAACCCCCTGGCGCAGATGACCTTGGGCCCGCGCGTGCAGGCGCATGCGCTGGCGCAGGACGCTCCCGCGCTGATGATCGCCACCGGCCTGGCTTTGAGGAGCTTCGACTGATGGCACGAATCAACCTACTCCCGTGGCGCGCGGAGCGCCGCGTCCAGCGGCAGCGCGAGTTCTACGTGATGCTGGCCGCCGCCGCCGTCGCCGGCCTGCTGCTGTCGTTCCTGCTGTGGTTCCACTACGACCGCCAGGTGGCCGGCCAGACCGAGCGCAACGAGTTCCTCAAGGCCGAGATCGCCAAGGTCCAGGCGCAAAACAAGGAAATCGAGCGCCTGGACGAGCAGAAGCGCCGCCTGCTGGCGCGCAAGGACGTGATCGAGAAGCTGCAGGCCAACCGTTCCCAGATGGTGCACTTGTTCGACTCCCTGGTGCGCACCATCCCCGACGGGGTCATGCTGGGCAACATCAAGCAGGAGGGCGAAGTCCTGACCCTCGAGGGCCGGGCCCAGTCCAACGCGCGCGTCAGTACCTACATGCGCAATCTGGAGACCTCCGGCTGGATGACCAAGCCCGAGCTGTCGATCATCGAATCCAAGCCGGAAGAGGTGAAGACGCTCACCAACACCGGTGCCAGCCGCGCGCTGCCCTACGTGTTCAAGCTGACGGTCCGCCTGGCGAACCCGACCGCCGAGCAGGAAGCGGAAACGGCCGCCGCCGGCACCGCCCCCGCCGGTGCCGCGCCCGCGGCGCCGCTGGAGGGACAGCCCGCTGCGCCCGCCACGCCCGCGCCTGCAACGCCGGCGACACCCGCCCCGTCGACACCGCCACCTGCCGCGCCGCCCGCCAACACTCCCCCGGCCACCGGGAGCGCCTCATGAGCCAGAAAAAGACGTCGCTCAAGAACCTGGACATCAACAACATCGGCGCGTGGCCGCAGAACGCGAAGATCGGCTTCTCGGTGATCCTGGCGTTGTTCATCCTCGCCTTCGCCTACTTCCTCTTCATCAAGGGGAAGACGGAAACGCTGGAATCGCTCGAAGGAGAAGAGGTGCGCCTGCGCCAGGATTTCGAGAAGGAGCAGGCCAAGGCCGCGAACCTCGAACCGCTGAAGCAGCAGCTCGCGCAGATGGAGCAGGTGCTGCAGCAGATGCTGCGCCAGCTGCCCAGCAAGACCGAGATGCCGGACCTGATCATCGATATCTCGCAGACCGCACTCTCCAGCGGGCTGGCCAACGAGCTGTTCCAGCCGGAGCCGGAGACGCTGAAGGAGTTCTACGCCGAAAAGCCGATCCAGCTGCGCATGGTGGGCAACTACCACCAGTTCGGCGCGTTCGTCAGCGGCGTGGCCTCGCTGCCGCGCGTGGTCATCCTGACCATGCACGACATCTCCCTGAAGCCGAAGGAAGGCAAGGGCGGCGTGAACCGCGGCGCGCTGGAGCTGTCGGGCACGGTGAAGACCTATCGCTACCTGGATGAGACCGAAGTCGCGGAACAGGAAGCGATGGCGGAGGCTCAGCAGGGGAAGGACGGGAAGCAGCAGTCTGCCTCGAAGAAGGCGGGAGGTAAGTCGTGATGCGTCTCGAGAACGCCCGCTTCACGCGTGGACTGTTGCTGCTGGCGGTTATCGCGTTGGGAGCTTGTGCGCGGGGTGTGACCAGCACGCCGGGCGACGCTCCAAACCTGGAGAGCTGGGTCGCGGACGTGAGGGCTCGCCCCGCGCCGCCGCTGGACCCCTTGCCGGTGATGCAGCAGTTCGAGACCTTCGAGTACGCCGCGCAGACGCTGCGCGATCCGTTCAGCGATGCCTGGAACAATGCCGAGGGCGGCGGCCTGCGCCCCGACCCGGACCGGCGCAAGGAGACGCTTGAACAGTACCCGCTGGACAGCCTGGACATGGTCGGCACGATCGGCAAGGGCCCGGGGCTGGTGGCGCTGGTGATGGGGCCCGACAAGGTCACCTACCGGGTACGTCCGGGGAACTACCTGGGGCAGAGCGATGGCCGGGTCACCTCGGTCCGCGAAGATGGCTTGGAACTTGTCGAACTAGTGCCGGATGGCGCGGGTGGCTGGCTGGAACGGCCGGCGTCGATCGCGCTTGAAGATCAATGATTGGGGGATACACGATGACCGCTTCGAACGCCTACCGCCTGCGGCCGTCCCGGCGCCTGGCCACCCTCCGGGTCTGCTCTCTGGGATTGGCCATCGGCCTGCTGGCGGCTGCCAGCGCCGCTGGCGCCACGCCCCCGGGCCAGCAGGCACCCGCCAGCCCGGTCGCCGCCACGGCTACCCAGGGAGTGTCGGTGTCCAACATCGACTTCCGTCGCGGTGAGGACGGTGCCGGCCGACTGATCGTCAGGTTCGACGGCCAGGGTGCCACGCCCGACCTCCGCAACCAGGGCGATACCGTCGTCGTGGATGTGGGCAACGCCACGTTGCCGGCCTCCCTGCAGCGGCCGCTGAACGTGGTCGATTTCGCCACGCCCGTACAGCGCGTCGAAGCGCAGTCCCGGGCCGGCGGCACGCAGCTGGTGCTCAGCACGCGCGGCGACTTCGAATCCCTGGCTTACCAGTCGGGCAACGAGTACGTCGTGGAGATCGTGCCCCGTGCCGGCCAGAAGGCCGTGGGCGGCGCGAACGCCACGGCGGGCACCAGTTCGTCGGCCGTGGTGGCTGCCGCGCAGAAGATTGCCACCGAAGCCCGCCGCTACAGCGGCCGGCCGGTCACGTTCAACTTCCAGGACGTGCCCGTTCGCACCGTACTGCAGCTGATCGCCGAGGAATCCAACCTCAACATCGTCGCTTCCGACACGGTGCAGGGCAACGTCACCCTGCGCCTGGTCAACGTGCCGTGGGACCAGGCGCTGGACATCGTCCTGCGCGCCAAGGGTCTGGACAAGCGCCGCGATGGCGCGGTGGTCTGGGTCGCGCCGCAGCCCGAACTCGCCAAGTTCGAGCAGGACAAGGAAGATGCGCGCATCGCCATCGAGAACCGCGAGGATCTGGTCACCGATTACGTGCAGATCAACTACCACTCCGCGAGCGCGATCTTCAAGGCGCTGACCGAGGCCAAGGGTGTGGGTGGTGGTGGCAGTGGCGGTGGCAGCGGTAATGGCGGCAACAACGAGAACGGCTTCCTGTCTCAGCGTGGACGCCTGGTGGCCGACGAGCGCACCAATACGCTGATGATCAGCGACATCCCGAAGAAGGTCGCGCAGATGCGCGAACTCATCAACGTCATCGACCGCCCCGTCGATCAGGTCCTGATTGAAGGGCGGATCGTCATCGCGACGGATACGTTCGCCCGCGATCTCGGTGCCCGGTTCGGCATCGCAGGCCGGCGCACGGGCGACCGCACGCAGATCATCACCGGAAACCTCGAGGATAGCGTCAGCATTTCGCAGGAGAACGAGCATGTCATTCCGGATGGCCTGAACGTCAACTTGCCCGCAGGTACCTACACCACCAACACGGCTGCGGCCATTGCCTATACGCTGTTGGGCCGCAATTTCAACCTGGATCTGGAGCTCTCGGCCCTGCAGGAAGAAGGCCGTGGCGAGGTGATCTCCAATCCGCGCTTGGTGACCACGAACCAGCGTGAAGCCGTGATCAAGCAGGGTCGCGAAGTGGGTTACCTGACCATTACGGGATCTGGCAGTGGCGGCAATGCCGCGGTGCCGACGGTGCAGTTCAAGGAGGCGTTGCTCGAATTGAAGGTCATCCCGACCATCACCGACGACAATCGCGTCTTCCTGAACCTCAACGTGAAGAAAGACGAAGTATTGCGTTTCATCAATCTCGGTCAGTTCGGTTCCGTGCCCGAACTCGCCCGTCGCGAGATCAACACCGCCGTGTTGATCGAAGACGGCCAGACCGTGGTGATCGGCGGCGTGTACGAGTTCAGCGACCGCGCCAGCGTGGCCAAGGTGCCGTTCCTGGGCGACATCCCTTTCCTCGGCAACCTGTTCAAGAAGAAGGGTCGCAGCAAGGAGAAGGCCGAACTGCTGATCTTCGTCACCCCGAAGGTATTGCGCGTGGCCGAACGCCGCTGACGCCGTCTCGACGCTGGTCGAAGAAGGGCCCCCCAAGGGGCCCTTTTTCTTTGCTCGACTCCAGGCTGAATCCGGCATGCACGCGGCTCCAAGGGGTGAACCTTCCGTGCCGGGGTAGGTCAGAATCCACCTTCCCGTCGATTCCGCCCGCCTCCATGGATTCCATCCCCACCGCCAACCCCACGCCATCCGGCGACGCGCAGGCCCGCCTGCATGAGGCGTTCACGCGCTTGCGCGACGACCTGTCGCAGACCATCGTCGGGCAGGCCGCGCTGGTCGAACGCCTGCTGATCGCCCTGCTGGCGGATGGCCACCTGTTGGTGGAGGGCGCGCCCGGCCTGGCCAAGACCACCGCCATCCGCGCCCTGGCGTCGCGGCTGCAGGCCGATTTCGCGCGTGTGCAGTTCACGCCGGACCTGTTGCCGGCCGACCTGACGGGCACCGAGGTGTGGCGACCGCAGGAAGGACGGTTCGAATTCCAGGCCGGACCCATCTTCCACCCGTTGCTGCTGGCCGACGAGATCAACCGTGCACCGGCCAAGGTGCAGTCTGCGCTGCTCGAAGCGATGGGCGAGCGCCAGGTGACGGTAGGCCGTCACACGTATCCGCTGCCGGCGTTGTTCCTGGTGATGGCCACGCAGAATCCCATCGAGCAGGAGGGCACGTTCCCGCTGCCTGAAGCGCAGCTCGATCGCTTCCTGATGCACGTGAAGATCGGTTATCCGGAAGCGGCGGCGGAAGCCGACATCCTGCGGCTGGCGCGCGATCGTGCACGCGACGAGATGCAGCCCGCTCCCGCCGCTGTCGACCGCATGCCGCTGGAAGATGTCTTCCGCGCCCGCGCGCAGGTGCTGGACCTGCACCTGGCCCCGGCGCTGGAGCGTTATCTGATCGAACTGGTGCTCGCCTCGCGCGACGCGGCGCGTTACGACGCCACCCTCGCGCGCCGCATCGCCTGGGGTGCGAGTCCGCGCGGCTCCATCGCATTGGAGCGATGCGCGCGTGCGCGCGCGTGGCTGGCCGGCCGCGACTACGTCACCCCGGACGACATCCGCGCCATCGCGCCGGACGTGCTGCGCCACCGCGTGCTGCCCAGCTACGAAGCCACCGCAGAAGGCTGGGACGGCGACCGCCTGGTGAAGGCGCTGCTGGACGTGGTGCCCCTGCCATGAGTAGCCAGCCCACGTCCTGACCCTACGCGCATGAGCGACGGCATCCGTCCCACGCTGCAGGAACTGATCGCGTTGCGCGCGAGCGCACAGCGGCGCCCGCCCGCGCGCCGCGGCCGGCATTCCGTCACCGGACCCTCGGCATCGTCTCTGCGGGGGCGCGGGATGGAATACGCCGAATCGCGCGAATACGTCGCCGGCGACGACGTGCGCCACATCGACTGGCGCCTGACCGCCCGCAGCGGGCGTACGCATACCAAGCTGTTCCAGGCCGAACGCGAGCGACTGACGCTGATCGTCGCCGACACGTCGCCGCTGCTGTACTTCGGCACCCGCGTGCGCTTCAAGTCGGTGCAGGCCGCACGCGCCGGTGCGGTGGCCGCATGGCAGGCTGTACGCGATGGCGACCGGCTGGCGATCCTGCGCGGCAGCGCCACGGAAGCGCCGATTCCGCCCGCATCGGGGACCCGCGGCGCGCTGCGCGTACTGGATGCGCTGGTGCGCTGGTACGCGACCCCCCCCGTGGACGATCTCGGTCTCGCATTTGCGCTCGATCAAGCCGCGCGCCTGCTGCGCCCGGGTTCGCGCCTGCTGGTGCTGGCCGAGCCGCACAGCGTGGCAGGCATCCCGGACACCCGCTGGACCGCGCTGGCGGCCCACCATGACGTGGTGGTGCTGCTGCTGACGGACCCGCTGGAAACCGATCCGCCGTCGCGGCAGCTGCCCTTCGCGGCAGGCGACCGGCGCATCGAGCTCGACCTCGCCAGTGCGGCGCAACGTGATGCGTGGCAGGGCGAATTCCAGGCGCCACTGGAGCGCGCGCTGGACCGCCTGCCGTCGCGCGGTGTACAGGTGCGCATGCTGTCCACCGAGGCCGCCAGCGATGCCTGGCTGGTCGCGCTGGGTCGCGCGCAATCGCAGGTGGCCTGACCATGGCGCCGGACACGCTGGTATTGCGCGACGTGCATGTGCCGCCGGCGCCTTCGTGGTGGCCGCCGGCGCCGGGATGGTGGCTGCTTGCGGGCGTCGTCGTGCTGGTGCTGCTGGGCATCGCTGCCTGGCGCTGGCATCGTCGTCGCCGCCTCCAACGGTGGCAGCGGTGGTTCGATGCCGTGCCGCAGGGGCGGGCGCCGGCAGAACAGGTGGCCGCCGCGTCGGACCTGTTGCGGCGTGCCGCGCGCCGCGTGTCGCCCGGGGCCGACCGGCTGGAAGGCGAGGCCTGGCTGCGGTTCCTCGACGGCGAGCAGGGGCGCGCCTTCAGCGAAGGGCCTGGGCGACTGCTGCTGGATGGCGGCTATCGCCGTACCGTGGAGGCGTCCGAACTGGAAGCGGCGCTCGCGGTGGCGCGCGCGCGTTTCCTCGAGCTGATGGCGGCAAAGCGATGAGCCTGTCGCTGCCTGCATTGCAGTGGCTGCAGGACGGCCACGCCGGCTTCGCCTGGCCGTGGGCATGGCTGGTATTCCCGTTGCCGTGGCTGGTGCGATGGGCCTGGCCCCCGCGTCGCGCGCAGGCCGATGCCCTGAGGGTGCCCTACGGCCATGCCGTGCAGGCGATCGCCGCGCAAGGTGGGCGCGGCCTGGCGGGGCGGGGCTCGGCACTGGCCTGGCTGGTGTGGTTCCTGCTGTGCGCCGCCGTCGCTCGGCCGCAGCAGTTCGGCGACGCCGTCACGCCGCCGGCGAGCGGGCGCGACCTGATGCTGGCCGTCGACCTGTCCGGCAGCATGACCGAGCCCGACATGGAACTGGGTGGCGCGGTCGTGGACCGGCTGACGGCGGCGAAGGCCGTGCTGGCCGACTTCCTCGATCGCCGCGAAGGCGATCGCGTCGGCCTGCTGGTGTTCGGCCAGCGCGCCTACGCGATGACCCCACTGACGCGCGACCTGCAGACGGTGCGCGAGCAGCTGCGCGATGCGGTGGCCGGGCTGGCCGGACGCGAGACCGCGATCGGCGACGCCATCGCCTTGGCGGTGCGCCGGCTACGCACCCAGCAGGAAGGCCAGCGTGTCCTGATCCTGCTCACCGATGGCGTGAACTCCGCGGGCGTGCTGACGCCGCAGAAGGCGGCGGAACTGGCCAAGGAGGAACGTGTGCGCATCCACACCATCGCCTTCGGCAGCGATGGCGGAGTGAGTCTGTTCGGCATTCCCCTGCCGATGCCAGCCAGTTCGCCGGAGGACATCGACGAAGCGACCCTGCGCGACGTCGCCGCACAGACCGGGGGACGCTTCTACCGCGCGCGCGACACGAACGAACTGGCCGGCATCTATGCCGAACTGGACCGCCTGGAGCCGGTGGAGCAGCCCGGCAAGGCCGTGCGTCCCCGCGTGGAGCGTTACGCCTGGCCCTTGGCCGCCGCATGGGCGATTGCGCTGCTGGTATTCCTGCTGCCACGGAGGCGCGCATGAGCGCCTTCTGGTCGGCCTTTCACTTCCTTCGTCCCGAATGGCTGTGGGCACTGCTGGCCTTGCCGTTGCTGGGTGCGTGGTGGCGCATGCGCCGCCGCCGCAACCATGCCTGGCAAGACCATGTGGACGCGCACCTGCTGCCGCACCTGCTGGTGCGTGGGGGCGCGCGGGCCCGCACCGGCCTGGTCGCGGCCGCGTTGGCGTACGCGCTGGCCGTCCTGGCACTGGCCGGCCCCAGCTGGCGACAGGCCGATCAGCCGCTGTGGCGGGCGCAGCGCCCACTGGTGTTGGTGCTGGACCTCTCCAGCCGGATCACCACGCCGGACCTGCCGCCGTCGCGCCTGTTGCAGGTCCGGGCGAAGCTGGCGCGCCTGCTGGAGGCGCGTGCGGGCAGCCCGGTGGCGCTGGTGGTGTATGCGGACGATGCGTTCACGGTTGCGCCGCTGACCGACGATGCGGCCAACATCCGCCTGTATCTCGACGACTTGTCGCCGGAGATCATGCCCGTGGATGGCCAACGGGCCGATCGCGGCATCGCCTGGGCGGCGCGCCTGCTGTCGCAGGCGGACTTCCGCAACGGCGACATCCTCGTATTCACCGATCGCGCGAACGGCGATGCATCCAGGGCGGCCTCGGATGCGCGCGCGAAAGGCTACGCCGTGTCCGTGCTCGGGGTCGGCACCTCGACCGGTGCGGCCTATCGCGACAGCGACGGCACGATAGGCCACGCCGCGCTGGATGCATCATCGCTGCGCGCGTTGGCCACGGCCGGCGGCGGCCGTTACGCACCGGCCACGACCGACACCACCGATCTCATCACCCTCGGCGTCGCATCGCCCGCGCTGGAGACGGTGGGCACGTCGACCACACCCGGCGGCGGCAAGGCGTGGCGCGATGAAGGCTACTGGCTGCTGATCCCCCTGATGGCGCTCGCATTGCTGTGGTTCCGTCGTGGTGCGGCGCTGGTGCTGGTGGGTGCGCTGTGGCTTCCGGTGGTGTCGCCCGCGCGCGCCGCGGGCATCGACTGGTGGCAGCGCAGCGACCAGGCCACGCATGCGCGCCTTGAAGAAGGCGCCGATGCCTATCGCCAGGGCGACTATCCGGCCGCTGAAAAGGCGTTCGCCGGCATCGACACGGCCGAGGGCCAGTACAACCTGGGCAATGCACTGGCGAAGCAGCAGCGCTACGACGATGCGGTGGCTGCCTACGACCGCGCGCTGCGCCTGCAGCCAGGCATGGCGGACGCGATCGCCAATCGCGCCACCGTCGACGCCGCGCGCAAGCGGCCGCCTTCGCCGGGCGGCGGGCAGGGTAAGCCCGGACAGCAAGGTAGTGGCGATCAGGCGTCATCGGGTGCGAAGGGCGACTCATCCGACGGAAAGAACCCCAACCGTCAGCAGGATGACGCAGCTTCGCAGGACGCTTCGGCGACGTCCTCGGGCGAGCCCGGCAAGGCGCGAGCGCCGAAGAGCGCACCGCCTCAGCGCACGCCGCCCGAGGCCTCGCCCGACCCCGCCGCACAGGCCGCCGCCGATGCCGCGCAGCGCGAACGCATGCGCGCCGCAATGGGCGAGCAGGACGGGCAACGCACCGGCAAGACGCCGCCGGATGGGGCTGTGGTACAGGCCGAAACCGCGGAACAGCGCGAGCGCCGGCAGGCCGTCGAAGCGTGGCTAAAACGCGTGCCGGACGAACCTGGCGCGCTGCTCAAGGCGAAGTTCCGGCTCGAACACGAACGCCGGCAGAGGGAAGGGCAATGAAGCACCGCATCTGCATCCTGTTGGCCGTACTGCTGCTGTGGCCCGTGTCGCTGCTCGCTGCGACGCGCGCGTGGCTGGAGCAGCCGCAGGTCACGCTCGGCCAGGCGGTCACGCTCAACGTGGAAACCGATGCGGTGTCCGCCACGCCGGACCTCACGCCACTGATGCGCGACTTCGACGTGGAAGGCCAGTCCGACAGCCGCAGCGTGCGGATGGTGAACGGACGCATGAGCGCCAGTACCACGTTCTCGCTGACCCTGCGTCCGCGGCGCGCGGGCACGCTGACGATCCCCGCGCTGCAGGTGGGCAACGAGCGCACCGCGCCGCTGACCCTGGAGGTGGGTGCCACGGCGACTGCGCGCGCGGCATCCAACGGCCTGGTGTTCGTCGAAACCGAGGTGGACGATCCGAACCCTTATGTACAGCAGTCGGTCGGCGTCACCGTACGCCTGTACTACGCGACGCCGCTGGTATCGGGGCAGCTCGATCTGGATCCGCCCGACGGCGCGCTGCTGCAGCGCGTGGGCGAGATCGTGCAGTCCAGCCGTGAGATCGATGGACGGCGCTACAGCACGGCCGAGCGTCGCTTCCTGCTGGTGCCCGAGCGCAGCGGTGCACTGATCGTGCCGGGTGCACGCTTCGAAGGGCGGGGCGCCGGTGGCTGGATGGACGACCTGTTGGGCGGCAACAGTCGCCAGGTCAATATCACCGGTGCGCCGCGCACGTTGCAGGTGCGTCCGCAGCCGGTGGGTGCACCGCAGCCTTGGCTGCCGGTGCGCGACCTGCGGATGCGCTACACCGCCGTGCCGCAACAATTGCGTACCGGCGAAGCGGGTACGCTCACCATCGAGACCACGGTCGTCGGCGCGACGCAGGCGCAGTTGCCGGAACTTCCGACGCCATCGATTCCCGGTGCGCAGGTCTTCGCCGAACCGCCGCAGTTCGACGAGCGCTTCGTGGGTGGCACGCCGCAGGTGACGCTGACGCACCGCTATTCGGTAGTGCCGTCGCAGGCGGGCAGGCTGGTGGTCCCGGGTACGGCAATGGCGTGGTGGGACGTGCGCGCGGGGGCCGCGCGGCGCGCGACGTTGCCCGACCTGACCCTGCCGGTCGTCGTTGGAACCGGATCGCCGTCGTCCGTGCCCGTCGCGGGCGCAGCGCGCGGTGCCGCCACGCTGCCCGCGGGACCCGATGACGACATCGTGCTGGAAGGCGAACGGCGCGTCCCTTCCCATCTGTGGCCGTGGCTGGCCGCAGGCTTCGCGGTGCTGTGGCTGATCACGTTGCTGTGGGCACTGACGCAGCGTGCAGGCACCTCGTCGGGTCCTCGCACCCGTGTGCATGCCCAGGCGGGCGCGCCGGCGATGGCACCCGCCACCCACACCGCGGCCGACCTCAAGCGCGCACTGGACGCGGGCGAGCTCGACGACATCGAGGACGTGCTGCGCGGCATGGCACGCCCGGCCGCGGTCGACCTCGACGATCTGCATCGCCGGCTCGCCACGGCGTCCCAGCGTGGCGCGGTGGAGCTGCTGCGCCGCGCGCGCTGGGCGGGCGGCGATGCCGCGCAGGCGCGGGCGGCGTTGCGCGAAGCCTTCCGCGGTGGCCCGCGATGGCAGACGGCCGACACGGGCGACGTGGAAGAACCCCTGCCTCCGCTGTACCCGCGATGAGGGAAACCGGACGGATGTTCGTCTTTCCCTTGGCCACGGTGGCGATGCCATCGCATCACGTCCGGCCAGGCCAGTCGCGTATCGACAGGGCGTCCTGCCCGGTTTGCTAAGCTCCGGACTTTGCCCTTGCAGGACCCGCTGATGACCGATGCCACGCCCGCCACCCGCGCCAGACTCCCGCTGCACTGGAAGATGGCCATCGGCTTCGGTGTCGGCCTGATCGTCGGCCTCATCGTGCATGCCACCGGCCAGGGCGACGCGGGCTGGGTACAGGACGTCACCAAGTACGTCACCACGCCCTTCAGCAAGATCTTCCTCAACCTGATCTTCATGCTGATCGTGCCGCTGCTGTTCTCGGCGCTGGTCTGCGGCATCGCCGAGATGGGCGACATCCGCGCGCTCGGCCGCATCGGCTGGAAGACGCTGGCCTACACCGTGCTGCTGTCGGCGGTGGCCGTGCTGCTGGGCCTGGTGCTGGTCAACTTGTTGAAGCCGGGCGTGGGCGTGGATCCCGCGCTGGCGCAGCAGCTGATCGCCGAGAACGCCGAGCGCACCAAGGAAATCGTCGCCAGCGTCGGCAGCCAGCCGACCGGCATGGACATGCTGCTGTCCATTGTGCCGGACAACGTGATCGGGGCGGCTTCAAGCAACGCCGCCATCCTGTCGCTGATGTTCTTCGCGGTGATGTTCGGCATCGGCCTGGTGCTGACCCCCTCGGAGAACACCGGCATCCTGAAGCGCGGCATCGAGGGCGTGTTCGAGATCTCGATGACGCTGATCGGTCTGGTCATCCGCCTGGCGCCCTACGCCGTGGCCTGCTTCATGTTCAACCTCGCCGCGATCTTCGGCTTCGACCTGCTGCTGCGACTGGGCGCCTATGTGGGTGTGGTCGTGCTGGCGTTGGGCCTGCACCTGCTGGTCAGCTATTCGGTGGCGTTGAAGCTGGCCGGCTACTCGCCGCTGCGCTTCTTCCGCGGCGCGCAGGAAGCGATGGTGATGGCGTTCTCCACCGCGTCCAGCAACGCCACCCTGCCCACCGCCCTGCGCGTGGCCGACGAAAAGCTGGGCCTGCCGCGCACGGTGTCGCGGTTCGTGCTGACCGTCGGTGCCACCGCTAACCAGAACGGCACCGCGCTGTTCGAGGGCGTGACGGTGATCTTCCTGGCCCAGTTCTTCGGCGTGGACCTGTCGCTGGGCCAGCAGTTCATGGTGATGCTGGTGTGCATCCTGGGCGGCATCGGCACGGCCGGCGTGCCGTCCGGTTCGCTGCCGGTGGTGGCGCTGATCTGCGCGATGGTCGGGGTGAACCCCATCGGCATCGGCCTGATCCTGGGCGTGAACCACTTCCTCGACATGTGCCGGACCACGCTGAACGTCACGGGCGACCTGACCCTGGCCTCGCTGGTGGCCAAGGGCGAACGGGCGGACGTGAAACTGCCGGGCCCGCCGGGCTAACACCCCGCAAAGCACCCTGCAACCGCGACAGGGCGGGCGGGGGGTGGGACAATGGGTGGCCCGCAGCCCGCCGGGCGCCGCCCCCTCCGCTCCGACTCCCATGACGACGCCCACCCGCCGCCAGCTCGCCAACGCCATCCGTTTCCTTGCCGCCGACGCGGTACAGGCCGCCAATTCCGGCCATCCCGGCATGCCCATGGGCATGGCCGACATCGCCGAAGTGCTGTGGAACGACTACTACCGCCACAGCCCGTCGAACCCGCACTGGTTCAATCGCGACCGCTTCATCCTGTCCAACGGCCACGGCTCGATGCTGCAGTACGCGCTGCTGCACCTGGCCGGCTACGACCTGCCGCTGCAGGAACTGAAGAACTTCCGCCAGCTGCACAGCAAGACCGCCGGCCACCCGGAGCGCCACGAGACCCCGGGCGTGGAAACCACCACCGGCCCGCTGGGCCAGGGCTTCGCCAACGCGGTCGGCTTCGCGCTGGCCGAGAAGCTGCTGGCGCAGCGCTTCAATCGCGAAGGCCACGAGCTGATCGACCACCGCACCTTCGTCTTCATGGGCGACGGCTGCCTGATGGAAGGCGTCTCGCACGAGGCCGCCTCGCTCGCCGGCACCTGGGGCCTGGGCAAGCTGGTCTGCTTCTGGGACGACAACAAGATCTCCATCGACGGCAACACCGACGGCTGGTTCACCGACGACACGCCGGCGCGCTTCGAGGCCTACGGCTGGCAGGTGGTGCGCAACGTCAACGGCCACGACCCGGTCGAGATCAAGACCGCCATCGACACCGCATTGAAGGCTACCGACAAGCCCACGCTGATCTGCTGCCGCACCACGATCGGCTTCGGTTCGCCGAACAAGGCCGGCAAGGAGTCCAGCCACGGCGCGCCGCTGGGCAAGGAAGAGCTGGAAGCCACGCGCGCTGCGCTGGAATGGCCTTACGGTCCGTTCGAGATCCCCGCCGACATCTATGCCGGCTGGAACAAGGTCGAGGCCGGCAAGGCGCTGGAAGCCGAGTGGAATGCGCTGTTCGACGCCTATGCCGCCCAGTATCCGGAGCAGGCCGCGGAGCTGAAGCGTCGCGCATCCGGCGAGCTGCCGGCCGATTTCGCCGCCCAGGCCGATGCGTACATCGCCAAGGTGCAGGCCGAAGGCCCAGTGATCGCCTCGCGCAAGGCCTCGCAGAACGCCATCGAAGCGTTCGCCCCGCTGCTGCCGGAACTGGTGGGCGGCTCGGCCGACCTGGCGCATTCCAACCTCACCCTGTGGAAGGCGAGCAAATCGGTCTCCAGCACCGATCCGAACGCCAACTACGTCTACTACGGCGTGCGCGAGTTCGGCATGACCGCGATCGCGAACGGCCTGGCGCTGCACGGCGGCTTCGTGCCGTTCGACGCCACCTTCCTGGTGTTCAGCGACTACGCGCGCAACGGCGTGCGCATGAGCGCGCTGATCCCGGCGCACGCCATCCACGTGTACACGCATGATTCCATCGGCCTGGGCGAAGACGGTCCCACGCACCAGCCGGTCGAACACCTCGCGTCGCTGCGCTACATCCCGAACAACGACGTGTGGCGTCCCTGCGACGCAGTCGAATCGGCGGTGGCGTGGAAGCAGGCCATCGTCCGCCAGGATGGCCCGAGCTGCCTGGTGTTCTCGCGCCAGAACCTGCCGCACCAGCCGCGCACCGACGCGCAGGTGGGCGAGATCGCGCGCGGCGGCTACGTGCTGGCCGATGCCGACGGCACGCCGGACGTCATCCTGATCGCCACCGGTTCGGAAGTGGGCCTGGCCACGCAGGCCAAAGCCACGCTGGATGCGCAGGGCATCAAGACGCGCGTGGTGTCGATGCCGTCCACCGACGTGTTCGACCGCCAGGACGCGGCCTACCGCGAAGCGGTGCTGCCGAAGGCCGTGCGCAAGCGCGTGGCGGTGGAAGCGGCCACGCGCGATTTCTGGCGCAAGTACGTGGGCCTGGATGGTGAAGTGATCGGCATGACGACCTTCGGTGCCTCCGCGCCGGCCGACGCGCTGTACAAGCACTTCGGCATCACCGTCGAGGCGGTGGTCGAGGCAGCGAAGTCGCTCTGAAGCGGATTGGCGGGAAACAACGGGCGCGCCTCGGCGCGCCCGCTTCTTTTGGATGATTCCCTTCGGCGTCATCCCGGCTTTCGCCGGGATGACGAGGCTGTGGATCGCGCTTGCAGCGGCTAGAACCGCTAACGCGTTTCCCGCAATCCCAACGCCAACAGCTTCGCTTCGATGTGCTCGCCCAGGTTGCCGGGCGCGGCGAGATCCATGCGCGCCATCGCCTCGGCATCGTCCGGTTGTGCGCCCAGCGCACGCAGCACGGTGCCGATCTTCTTCCAGGGCGTGGGGGTATTCGTCTTCAGCCATCCCAGTGCCTTGACGATGCGCTGCTCCACGTCGGTGAAATCGCTGCCCAGCGGATAGTCGGGCAGGGTGCCGTCGTGGCGGAATGCGCGCAGGCGCGCCGACAGGTGCACCGGCGTGTTGTCGATCCAGTGGCCGGGCGGGTGGAAGGCGGCGCGCAGTTTGCCCGCTTGCTGCGCCTGCCGCACGAGTGCCGTCTGGAAGCGTGTGTCGGTGATGCCGCCCATGGCGATGATGCAGTCCTCGTCGTTCTTCCCGCGCAGGTCGGCGATGCCGTACTCGTTGACGTACAGGTCGCGCAGGTGACGGGGGATGGTGGTGTGGCCGTAGTGCCAGCGCACGTTCGACTCCGCCGCGCCGGCATCCTCGCGTACCGCGCGGAACATCAGCACGCTGCGCGCACCGTCCAGCGTATGGGACATGTCCACGAAGTTGTACTGCCCACCCACACCCGACACCACGCGGCCGTCTTCCAGTCCATCGGAGACGGCGGCGCCCAGCGCCGTCGCCATCATGCAGGAGTTGAAGAAGCGGGCCTCGTGGCGCTGCAGGCGGGCGAGCGATTCATGGCCGCGCTGCAGTTCGTTGATCAGGCTGATGCGGCGCATGCCGATGGCGCGGCGCTGGTCGTCGGGCAGGTCGCGCAGCCACTGGTAGAACGCGGGCGACCCCAGGTAGAACGCGCCGTGCAGGTATTCGCCGTCGCGCTCCAGCCGGGCCTGGTCGCCAAGGTTGGCGGTGCCGTCGGCGATGCGCCGCATCAGGGCTTCGTCATCCACCACCTTGCGCCGGATCACCCCGGTTTCGACCAGCCGCTTGAATCCTTCGTTGACCATCTCGCTGCAGCCGTACAGGCCGATGGCGAAGGGGTCCAGTCCGCCGCTGGCGAGGACGGCGGGATGCCGCTCCAGTTCCGGATCCAGCGCCGCCAGCACGCGCCGGTAGGTCGCGTTGTCGGTGTGGCGCAGTACCAGTGCATGGCACAGCGCATCGGCCAGCGCCCCGATGCCGATCTGCAGCGTGCCGCCGTCGCGCACCAGCGTGCTGGCGTACAGGCCGATGGCGTAGTCGACGTCCGATACCGGCTGGCGCGGCAGTCCGAACAGCGACGGATAGGGGCCCTGCGGGCTCACGATGATGTCGAAATAGGTGTCCTCGACCGCGGCCGTGCCGCCGATCCAGGGCAGCTGCGGGTCGACTTCCGCCACCAGCAGCGGCCGTGCCAGGCCGCGGGCGAGGTGCGCATCGACCGTGTCCTGGGTGAGGTCGTTGTTGCACGAGAACGACAAGCGCGTGCCGCCGGGCTCGCGTGCGACCTTCTGCACAATGACGTTGAGCGCGCGGTCGGCGAGCGCCCGGGCGACGTGCGTGTAATTGAGACTGGCGTACAGGCGCTGTGCGGTGGTCGAGCGCAGCAGGGCGCCGCCCTGCATGTAGAACTCCTCCACCTCCATGTGCGCCGGCAGTGCGTCGCGCTTCATCGCCTGTATGTACGTCAGGCGAGGGAAGTCGTCGCCGAAGTGGCGTGCAGCGAAGGGCGTCACGAATCGTCCTTCCAGTCCCTTGCCACCCGCAGGCAGATCGAGCGAGAGGGCGGTGTAGAGCGACCAGGGGCGCGAAGGGTCCGCCGCGCCGCGCGCGTACAGCGCATTGAGCAGGCGGTGCGGCTTGCCGATGCCCAGCGGCGCGCCGATGCGCAGCGGGCCGTCGGTGTGGGCCAGGATCAGGTCGACGGCTTCGTCTAGGTCGGTGAGGTGGCGTGGGTTCATGGGCGCCAGCGTAGCGAGCCCTGCGTCAATCGGCCATGGGTCACTGCGCCAGCATGTCCGGCCGGAACAGTCGGCGCCGGGAGACGTCGCGGCCGGCGACCATGAAGCGTCCGTCGCCGCGGTAGTGCACCGTGCGCGGAATGCGCGGCGAGGAGGCGACATGCGCCGCCACCACGCGCCACACGAACAGCGGGTAGTCGGCGGTGATCCGCGTTTCGTGCAGGTGGCACTCGAACTGCGCGTGGCATTCGGCGATGCGCGGCGCGCCGACTTCGCGCGAGCCCAGTGGAGTCAGGCCGAACCGGTCGAACTTGTCCTGCTCAGTACTGCTGCAGTTGCCGATTCGCACCACCGTGTCCAGCAGGTCCTCGGTCGGCAGGTTGATCACGCATTCGCGGCTGGCCCGGGCCAGGGCATGGCTGCGGTTGGCCTGCCAGATGTACGTGCCGACCAGGTCGTAGCCCAGCATCATGTGCCAGCCCAGCGTCATGATCGCGCGCTCGCCGCGGTGTGCGGTGCTCAGCAGGACCACGGGGCCCGGCTCCAGGTAGCGGCGCGTCTGGTCGACGGGGAGGGACTTCCAGCGCGTGGGGTGCTTCATGCGGGGCGCTCCGGTGGCGTGACCGCAGGATAGGGCGGCGTCAGTCGAGGACGTGTGTGGAGTCGGCCACGCGACGCACTTCGTCCGGGTGATGGCTGACGTAGACGATGGGCAGGCGGATTTCGTCGCGCACGCGCTGCAGGTAGGGGATCAGTTCCTCGCGACGCGCCTGGTCCAGCGCCGACAGGGGTTCGTCGAACAGCAGCATCGACGGTTGCGAGAGCAGGGCGCGGCCGATCGCCACGCGCTGGGCTTCGCCACCGGACAGGTTGCGCGTGCGACGGGCCAGCAGGGGCGCGATGCCGAGCAGGTCCACCACGGCGTCGAATCCGAACCGTGGCGCGCCATGCCCGCCATGCCGCCCGTAGAGCAGGTTGCGGCGTACGTCCAGGTGCGGGAACAGCCGCGCATCCTGGAAGACGTAGCCGACGCGACGACGGTGCACGGGGACGTTGATGCCGCGCGTGCTGTCGAACAGGCTGCGGCCGTCCACGTCGATGCGGCCGGCAACCGGCGTCACCAGTCCGGCGATGGCGTTGAGCACCGAGGTCTTGCCGGCGCCCGACGGGCCGACCAGCGCGATCACGCGCGCATCGTCCTTGATCCGCACGTGGCGTTGGAAAGTCCCGCGTCGCAGTTCGATGTCCAGTTCGAGCATCAGCCATCCTCGCCGTGGCGGGTGGGATGGCGTCGCACCAGCCATTCGGAGAACAGCAGGGCCGCCAGCGAGATCGCGACGGCGACGGCGGCGAGGCGCCAGATGCCGGCCTCGCCGCCGGGGACCTGCATCAGTCCGTAGATCGCCGACGACAGGGTCTGGGTTTCGCCGGGGATGTTGGAGACGAAGGTGATGGTGGCGCCGAACTCGCCCAGCGCCTTGGCGAACGCCAGCACGCACCCGGCGACCAGCCCGGGCCAGGCCAGCGGGAGGGTGACGGTGAAGAAGACGCGCCAAGGCCCGGCGCCCAGGGTGGACGCGGCCTGTTCCAGGCGACGGTCCGTAGCTTCCAGCGACAGGCGGATCGCACGCACCATCAGCGGGAATCCCATCACCGCGCACGCCAGCGCCGCGCCGGTCCAGCGGAAAGCGAACACCAGACCGAGGTGTTCCTTCAGGAAGGCACCCACGACGCCCTGCGTGCCCAACGTAACCAGCAGTGCGTAGCCCATCACCACCGGCGGCAGCACCAGCGGCAGGTGAACCAGCGCATCCAGCAACGCCTTGCCGGGGAAGCGGGTCCGTGCCAGCAGCCAGCCGACCAGCACGCCAAGCGGCAGGCTCGCCAGTGCCGCCACCGCCGCGACCTTCAGGCTGAGGCGGATCGCGGTGAGTTCGTCGGGCGTGAACGCATCGAACACGGGGTGTCAGTCCTTCACCGCGAAGCCGCGCTTGGTGAAGAGGGCATCAGCGGCGGGAGACCCCAGCCATTGCACGAACCGCGCTGCCTGCGCGGCGCGCGCGCCCCGCAGCGCCGCCACCGGATAGACGATGGGCGGGTGCGAGTCCTCGGGAAAGGTCGCAACGACGCGCACGCCCGGTTCCGCCTTCGCATCGGAGGCGTACACGATGCCCAAAGGCGTTTCGCCGCGCGCCACCAGCATGAGAGCCGCGCGTACGCTTTCGGATTCGGCCAGCCTCGGTCTGACGCTGTTCCACAGCGACAGCGACTCCAGCGAGGCCTTCGCGTACTTGCCCGCCGGGACGGTCCGGGTCTGGCCGACCGCGAGACGGCCGTCCCCGAGCGTGGCCAGCAACGTCGCGGGGCGCTTCAGGTCGATCTGTGCCTTGCTCGCATTGGGTGCGATCAGCACCAGCCGGTTGCCGAGCAAGCTCCGCCGCGTGGCGACGTCCAGCCTGTTGCGCTGCTGCAGGTAATCCATCCACTCCAGGTCGGCGGAGAAGAACACGTCCGCGGGCGCCCCCTGTTCGATCTGGCGCGCCAGCGCCGAACTGGCGGCGTACGACACGCGCACCGGTGTACCGGCCTGCTTCCGGTACGCCGCGGCGGCCTCGTCCAGCGCTTCCTTCAGGCTGGCGGCGGCGAAGACGGTGAGGCCTGCATCGTCCTGCGCGCGCGCCGCCGTGGACGCAAGCGACACGGCGATCAGCAAGAGGGCCGAGAAGGAGCGGAGCAACGGGCAAAGCTTCATGCGGACGACTCCTCAGGGGGATACCACACGCGTGTCGAGGGCGGCGGGGGTGCGGAGGATGTCAGCGGCCACCCAGCGCTTTGTTCAGCACGGCTGCCAGCGCCACGCCACCGGCGCGCAACTGTCGTTCTGCGATCGGCAGATGCTTGTCGACATACGCCTGGTCGAGCTTCGCGCGGCGCGGATAGAAGTCCGGCCGTGTCACCACCCGGCACGACTGTTCTGCCCAGGCGGCCGCCGCTGGTGGCAGGACCATGGTGGCGAGCGTGGGGCGCGGCAAGCTGCGCAGATGCGCCAGATAGGCCTGCTCGCTGCGGCCGGTGGATACGAGCATGCGGCTGTCCCACAGCGTGTGCAGGTTGGTGCCCTGGCCGTCGAAATGGACCTGCACGTCGTTGCCGCCCTTGTCGCGGGCGTAGCCGGCATGCAGCGGCTGGTGCACGTCGCCGACGAAGTGCACGACGAACTTCAACGCCTGTAGCCGCTCGGCATGCGTGCGTGTCCGATCCGCCAGGATCGCCGCCTGCGTGCGGATCGCCTCGACCACGCAGTTGCCGTCCGGGCAGTCGCGGACCTGTCGGTAGGCGCAGTCGTGCTCGCCGATATTGACGAAGTGCCAGCGTGCGGACGTCCTGCCGAGCACGGGATCGTGCTTGCGCAGGTCGTCGGCCCAACTGGCGATGCCGGCCAGGGTCGGATCCGGCTCGCCCTGCAGCAGGACCTCGGCTTGGCGGCGCGCCTGCGGTGTCAGATCGTCCCATGCCAGCAGCGCTACCAGACGATGGCCCAGCGGGCCCCATGCGTGCGCCGGGAGCGGCAGCAGCGCCAGCGCAACGGCGAGGAGGAATGCGGAAACGAAAAGAAGGGGACGGACCATGCCGGTACTTTAACCGACACGGGCCGTCCCCATTGCGCGTTGCGGGCGTTATGCGTTGCTCAGAACTTCACGACATAAGCCACGCCGTACACCAGCGGGTCGATGTTGGCGGTACCCAGCTTGGCGCCGTCCACCTCGACGTCGGTGTCGATGTCGATCCAGCGCGCATCCACGCGCACCGCGCCACGTTCGCTGACCTTGATGTCCATGCCGACGTGCGCGGCCAGACCCCAGGAGTCGTCCAGCTTCAGGTCGGTGCCTGCCAGCGCACCCTTGGTGTCTTCGCTGAAGAACGTGGTGTAGTTCAGGCCGGCGCCGAGGAACGGCGAAACCTTGCCCTTGCTGTTGAAGTGGTACTGCAGCGACACGGTCGGCGGCAGGTGCTTGGTGCTGCCCACGGTGCCGACGCCGTCGACGGCGATGTCGTGCTTGAACGGCAGCGCGGCCAGCACTTCCAGGCCCAGGTTGTCGCGCAGGAAGTATTCGAAGGTGACGGTCGGCTTGACGTCGCTGTCGATGTCCAGCGGCAGGGTGCCGCCGGCCAGCGTGCCATTGTCGGACTTGGGGTTCACCTGGTGCACGCCGACGCCCAGGGTCCAATCGCCCTTGGACTGGGCGAAGGCGGGAGCGGCGGCGCCGAAGGCGAGGGCGATGGCAATCGGGATCAGGGTCTTCTTCATGGTGATGACGCTCGTTGGAGAGTGGGGCCAGTCTCCACCCGCGTACGGGGCGCCGCCTTGATCCTGATCAATGCCCGCCACGGCCTGCCGCCGGGGCGGGCTGTTAGAATGTGGGCCCCGTCAACCCCGCCGCGCCGCGCGCGGCCGCAGGAGTCCTGAGCAATGTCGATCAAGGTGGGTATCAACGGCTTCGGCCGCATCGGGCGCAACGTGCTGCGTTCCGCCGTGCAGAACTTCGGCAACGACATCGAGATCGTCGCCATCAACGATCTGCTGGAACCGGACTACCTGGCGTACATGCTGCAGTACGACTCCGTGCACGGTCGCTTCGACGGCGACGTGAAGGTCGAAGGCGGCGCGCTGTTCGTCAACGGCAAGAAGATCCGCCTCACCCAGGAGCGCGATCCGGCCAACCTCAAGTGGGATGAAGTCGGCGCCGATGTCGTCATCGAATCCACCGGCCTGTTCCTCGACAAGGCCACCGCGCAGAAGCACCTGGATGCCGGCGCGAAGAAGGTCATCCTGTCGGCACCGTCCAAGGACGACACGCCGATGTTCGTCTACGGCGTGAACGACAAGACCTACAACGGCGAGGCGATCATCTCCAACGCCTCGTGCACGACCAACTGCCTGGCGCCGATCGCCAAGGTGCTGCACGACAAGTGGGGCATCAAGCGCGGCCTGATGACCACCGTGCACGCGGCGACCGCCACGCAGAAGACCGTGGACGGCCCGAGCAACAAGGACTGGCGCGGCGGTCGCGGCATCCTGGAGAACATCATCCCGTCCAGCACCGGCGCGGCGAAGGCCGTCGGCGTGGTGATCCCCTCGCTCAACAAGAAGCTGACCGGCATGTCGTTCCGTGTGCCCACCAGCGACGTGTCGGTGGTCGACCTGACCGCCGAGCTCGAGAACCCGGCCACGTACGAAGAGATCAAGGCCGAGATGAAGGCGCAGAGCCAGGGCGCGCTGAAGGGCATCCTGGGCTACACCGAGGACAAGGTGGTGGCCACCGACTTCCGCGGCGACACCCGCACCTCGATCTTCGACGCCGAGGCCGGTATCGCGCTGGACCCCACCTTCGTCAAGCTGGTGGCCTGGTACGACAACGAGTGGGGCTACTCCAACAAGTGCCTGGAAATGGTGCGCGTGGTCGCGGGCAAGTAAGCCACCACGCCGGCCGATCCGGCCGGAGCATCCGTACGCGAGCGCCCTTGGGCGCTCGCGTCGTTTCCGGGTATCACGAGGCGATACCGGGTACGCTGTCCTCGGCCACCCGCGGATCGGAATCTTGCAAATCCACGGGCCATGCCCGAGGCTGCGGGCGCGGCTGCACGGACGGCCGGAGGGCGCGGCATTCCGCGTCCTTGCACCGGAAACACGCACAGGCGAGGTCGGGGAATGGATGACGTGGTCGGGTTGTTGGTCCTGGTGGGGCTGGCCGTATTGGCCATGCCCGTCCTGCTCATCGTCGCGCTGGTGTCGGTCAGCGGCCTGAAGCGCCGCGTCGCCACGCTGGAAGCACAGGTCGCTCAGTTGCGCGCCGCGCGCGTCGCCGAGCCGGCGCCAGCCCCTGCCAGCACGGTGAGCGCGCCTATGGCACCCGCCGAGGACGAAGGCCCCACGCTGGCGGACCTGATGCGCGACGCCGCACCGCCGCCGCGCGCGACACCCGCGCCTGCCCCGGCTGCACCGGAGCGCGCCGCTGGACCACCGCCGATCCCGTCGGCACCCCAAACGCCCACGCCAGCGCCGGCTGCGCCGCCGATGCCGCCCCGGCCGCCGCGTCTCGTCGCGCCCTCGCGTCCGGACTTCGCCACCACCGCGGTCCGCGCGGTCCAGCGCTGGTTCACCGTCGGCAACGTGCCGGTGAAGATCGGCATGCTGGTGCTGTTCGCCGGTGTCGCGGCACTGCTCAAGTACGGCGCCGACCAGGGCTGGTTCACGCTGCCGCCGGAACTGCGCCTGGCCGGCGTGGCGGCCGCCGCGCTGGGTGCCCTGGTGTTTGCGTGGCGCAAGCGCGAGAGCAACCGCGTGTTCGCGCTCAGTCTGCAGGGTGGCGCCATCGGTGTGCTGCTGCTGGTGGTGTTCGCCGCCTTCAAGATCTTCGGCCTGATGCCGGTCGGCGCGGCCTTCGCGCTGAGCATCGCGCTGGTCGCCGGCGCCGGCATGCTGGCCGTGCTGCAGGATGCCAAGGCGCTGGCGGTGTTCGCGCTGCTGGCGGGCTTCCTCGCCCCGATCTGGCTGTCGACGAGCAGCGGCAACCACGTGGCGCTGTTCTCCTACTACGCCGTGCTCAACGCGGCCATCGTCGGCATCGCCTGGTACAAGTCGTGGCGCCTGCTGAACCTGCTCGGCTTCGTCTTCACCTTCGGTATCGGCACCGTGTGGGGCCTGTTCGATTATGACCCCGCGAAGTACGGCACCACCCAGCCGTTCCTGGCCTTGTTCTTCGTGTTCTACCTGCTGATCCCGCTGCTGTTCGCGCGCCGCCAGCCGGCCAGCCGACGCGACTTCATCGATGGATGCCTGGTGTTCGGCATGCCATTGGTGGCGTTCTCGCTGCAGGCCGGGCTGATGCAGGGGGGTACGTTCGAAGACAGCCGCATGCCGCTGGCGTTCTGCGCGTTGGGGCTGGGCGTGCTGTACGCCGGGTTGTCGTGGCTGCTGCGCCGTCGCGAGAACTACGACGTGCTTGCGCAGTCGTATGCGCTGCTCGCGGTGGGTTTCGCGACGCTGGCCGTGCCGCTGGCGCTGTCGGCCCAGGCCACGGCGAGCGTGTTCGCGCTGGAGGGCGCGGCGCTGGTCTGGCTGGGGCTGCGGCAGTCGCGCCTGCTCTCGCAGCTGACCGGTGCGGGCCTGCAGATGGCGGCGGCGTTCGCGTTCTTCATCGCGCGGGCCGACGCCTGGTCCTCCGGCGGATTCGATGCGACGGCCCATCCGATGTTCGCCAACGCGCCCTTCATGAGCGCGCTGCTGATCGCGCTGGCAGGCCTGGCCAGCGCCTGGAGCTATCGCGGCCGGCTGGGCGCCGTCGCGGGGCTGTACTACCTGTCGGGCCTGGCCTGGTGGCTGGGCAATGGCGTCATCGAGATCGAGCGCTACCTGGGCCGTCGGGACGAACCGGACGCGATGCTCGCTTTCGCGGCGCTGACGGGCTGGCTGGCGGCCGAAGCGCATCGCCGTCGCCCGTCGGGTGCGCTGGCGTGGACGACGCTCGCGGCCTTGGCTTCTGCGGTGCCGCTGGCGATCTGGCAGTCGGATGTGCACCAGCAGCCGTTCGCGGGCCATGGTGTGTGGGCGTGGCTGGTCTATGCGGCACTCGGCATTCGCAGCCTGATGTGCCTGCGCGACAGCGAACATCGCCTCGCCGGTGCGGCGCAGTTCGTCTGGTGGCTGGTGTGGCCCATGGTGGCGAGCCTGCTGATGGCGTGGCTGCCCGACTGGCTGCAAGGCATGGGCCAGGGCTGGACGGCCGGCCTGATCGCGTTGCCGTGGCTGGTGGTCGTCGCGCTGGCACTGTTCCGTTGGGGCTGGCTGTCGGCGCCGCTGGGCGAACGCTTCGATGGCTGGCGTACCCCGCTCTTGGGCGTGCTGTTCGCCGCGCTCGGCCTGTGGTGGGCAGGCTCGCTGTTCCTCGCCGGCGACGCCATGCCGCTGCCGTGGATTCCCGTGGTGAATCCGCTGGAACTCGCCCAGCTCGCGGTGCTCGTGCTGCTCCTGCGTTGGTGGATGCCGGAAGACCGCAGCATGCCGCCCATGCAGATCGTGCTGCTGTCGTCGGCCGCCTTCGTGTGGATCACTTCCGTGGTGCTGCACGCCGTCCATCACTGGGGTGGCGTGCCGTGGAGCGATGGACTCCTGTCGAGCAGCCTCGCGCAGACCAGCCTGACCATCGTGTGGAGCGTGCTGGGCGTGCTGGGCTGGGTGATCGGTTCGCGCCGCGGCCAGCGCATGTTGTGGCTGGGGGGTGCGGTGCTGATGGGCGTGGTGCTGGTGAAGCTGGTGTCGGTGGACCGGCAGCATCTGGGCAACCTGCTGGGCATCGGTTCTTTCATCGCCTACGGCCTGCTGTGCACGGTGGTGGGGTATCTGGCACCGGCGCCGCCGCGCCGCATCGATACCGAGGAGGCGACGGCATGAGGACCCTGCTGCTTGCCCTGGCATTGCTGGCCGCGTCGTCCGCGACGCTGGCGCAGTCGCCGGCACAGGCCGCCTACGCAAAGCGCTGGCCGCTCGTGCTGTCGGCCGAACGCGCGGGCGCCTACCGCGTCGAACTCGACCGCGGCGTCTACGCCACCACCGCATGGCCGGACTTGCGCGATGTCGATGTGCTCGATGCGCACGGAAAGCCGGTGGCGGCGGCGTTGTTCGGGCCCGATCAGCCTACGGCGTTGCCGGCGCGGCGCATCGTGGTGCCGTGGTTTCGGTTGCCCGCGCCGGCGCAGGGTGGGGGCGAATCCGCGAGCGTGTCGGCGCAGTTCGGCGAACACGGGCGCATCGTCCGCATCGAGGCCAGCGGCGGCTTGCCGTCGGAGGACACGGGGCGGGCCTTCCTGGTGGACCTCAGCGGCATCCGCGACAACCCCGAAGCGCTGGAGATCACCTGGGACCCGGGCGAGCCCCGCGAGGCCCGTTTCCGCGTGGAAGGCAGCCACGACCTTCAAACATGGGACGTGATGCAGTCGCGCGTGACACTGATGGAACTGCAGCGCGGCACCCAGCGGCTGCTGCACGACGAGGCGCCCATCCAGGCGGGATTCCGCTACGTGCGCTTCGTGCCGCTCGATGCCGCTGCGGCGCTGCCGATCCGCGAGATCCGCGTGCGTCTGGATGCCGCGCATCTGCAGCAGACGGTGGCGTGGTCCGAAATGCAGGGGCAGCGCATGCGGGAGCAGGGCGTGGACGGGTTCGTCTACCACAGCGATGGCCGCTATCCCATCGCCCTGACCAACCTGGCAATGGATGATTTCGCCGTGGGCGAATGGACGCTGGAAAGCCGCGACGCCGATGACGCGCCATGGCGGCTGCGCGCCGGTCCGTGGGTGGCCTATCGCGTGGATGGCGAACGTCCCAGCGCATCGCCCGATCAGGCCTTGTCCAGTGGACCGGTGCGCGACCGCCAGTGGCGGCTGCGCAGCCGCGGCGCCTTGCCCGAGCGGGCGCCCACGCTGCGACTGGGCTACCGGCCCGAGGTGATGGTGTTCCTGGCGCAGGGCACGCCGCCGTACGCGCTGGTGGCCGGCAGCGCGAGCGCCCGTCGCGCCACGGTGCCCATGCCGGCGCTGGTCGACGCACTGCGGCGCGATCGCGGCGCCGAATGGCAACCGGCGCCTGCCTACCTGTCCACGGCCGTGGTGCTGGCCGGCGACGCGGCCCTGGTGGCGCCGCCTGAACCCCGCGACTGGAAGGCCTGGCTGCTGTGGGGCGTACTGCTGCTGGGGGCGGGACTGGTGGCCGCGTTCGCCTTCAGCCTGTTGCGCGGCCGCCCGCCGGCGTAGCCGCCCCGTGTTTGCGGCAGGGGAGGGCAGGCGGGACAATGGCGGTCTTTCCCGCCGCCCAGGACCTCCCATGCCCATCGTCCGCATGACCGATCTCGACCTCACCGGCAAGCGCGTGCTGATCCGCCAGGATCTGAACGTACCGATCGAGGGCGGCCGCATCACTTCCGAGCAGCGCATCACCGCCTCGCTGCCCACGTTGAAGCTGGCGTTGCAAAAGGGCGCGGCCGTGATGGTCACCTCGCACCTCGGTCGTCCGAAGGAGGGCGTGTGGAGCGAGGCCGATTCGCTGGCGCCGGTCGCCGCGCGCCTGTCCGAGCTGCTCGGCGTGGACGTGCCGCTGGTGAAGGACTGGGTGGATGGCGTGGCCGTGCAGCCGGGCCAGGTGGTGCTGCTCGAGAACTGCCGCATGAACGTCGGCGAGGGCAAGGACGACGAAGCCCTGTCGAAGAAGTACGCCGCGCTCTGCGATGTGTTCGTCATGGATGCGTTCGGCACGGCGCACCGCGCGCAGGCCTCCACGCATGGCGTGATCCGCTTCGCCGCCGTGGCGGCCGGTGGCCCGCTGCTGATGGCCGAACTGGATGCGCTGGACAAGGCGCTGGCCAATCCGGCGCGCCCGCTGCTGGCCATCGTGGCCGGCAGCAAGGTCTCCACCAAGCTCGAACTGCTGACCAGCCTGGTGGGCAAGGTCGACCAGCTGATCGTCGGTGGCGGCATCGCCAACACCTTCATCGCTGCCGAAGGACACGCCGTGGGCAAGTCGCTGTATGAGGCCGACCTGGTGGATACGGCGAAGAAGATCGATGCCGATGCCAGGGCGCGCGGCGCCGAGATCCCGCTGCCGACCGACGTCGTGGTCGCCACCGCGTTCGCCGCCGACGCTCCGGCGACGGTGAAGGCCGTCGATGCCGTCGCGGACGACGAACTGATCCTCGACATCGGTCCGCAGACCGCGAAGCGCTATGCGGACCTGATCAGGTCGGCCGGCACGGTGGTGTGGAACGGGCCCGTGGGCGTGTTCGAGTTCGACGCCTTCGGCAAGGGCACCGAGACGCTGGCGCACGCCATCGCGCAGTCGAAGGCGTTCTCCATTGCCGGCGGCGGCGACACGCTGGCCGCGGTGGACAAGTACGGCATCGCCGGCGACGTCAGCTACATCTCCACCGGCGGCGGCGCGTTCCTGGAGTTCCTGGAAGGCAAGACGCTGCCGGCCGTCGCGGCACTGGAAGCCCGCGGCGCGTGAATCGCGCCACGCTGTTCTTCGATCTGGACGGCACGCTGATCGACTCGGCCGTCGGCATCACCCGCTGCATCGCGCACGCGCTGACGCAGCTGGAACATCCGGTCCCGTCCGAGGAGGAACTGCGGGGCTGGATCGGCCCGTCGCTGCGCACCAGTTTCATGCCGCTGCTGGGCGATCCGGCCAGGGTCGAAGCCGCGGTCGAGCACTATCTGGAACGCTTCGAGTCGCACGGCTGGCTCGAGCACCAGGTCTATGCCGGCATCGGCGAGGCCATCGGGGCGCTGCATGCGGACGGATACCGGCTCGCGGTGGTCACGGCGAAGAACGAACCGCATGCCCGCAGGATCCTCGCACACCTGCCGTTCGGCCACCGCTTCGAGGAGATCGTCGGCGCCACCATCGACGGCCGCCTGAGCCACAAGGCGGACCTGATCGGCGAAGCGCTGCGCCGGCTTGGAGTGAGCCCGGATGCCTGCTGGATGATCGGCGACCGTCGCATGGACATAGAGGGCGCGCGCCATCACGGCATGCGCAACGTCGGGGTGCTGTGGGGGTTCGGCGGCGAGCAGGAACTGCGCGACGCGGGCGCGGATCATCTGGTCATGTCGCCTGCACGACTGGGGCCGCTGTTCGGCTGAATCGCGCGATCAAACGCGCGTTTCATCGGTTTCGTTTGCGCAGTCGGGTGTGCGCGCGCAGCATCCTGTCGCGATGCTCAGACCAAAAAAATACCACTGGCGCGATATGGCCGTATCGCGAAAAATGGCTTTAAAACAAGCGTTTTCATCGCGCTTCGCGCGCGGACGCAGCGGTGTCCCGGGACAGCATGCGCACAGCGCGATCATCTGCCATTGCGGTACCCGGTCGCTGTGGTAGCGTTTGCGCGATCACAGGGAATCCGCACCATGACAGAACGCCAGCGCCGCACCAAGATCCTCGCCACCCTCGGACCGGCGACGGACCCGCCCGGTGTGCTGGAGGAACTGTTCCGCGCAGGTGTCAACGTGGTGCGCCTCAATTTTTCGCATGGCGATCCTTCCGGCCAGGCCAAGCGTGCCGCCGCCGTACGCCTGGCCGCGCAGCGCGTGGGGGCGGAAGTCGGCATCCTCGCCGACCTGCCCGGCCCGAAGATCCGCATCGAGCGGTTCGCCGAGGGCAAGATCGTGCTGAAGAAGGGCGACCGCTTCGATCTGGTCGCGAGTGCGGACGCGCCGCCGGGCGACATCAATCAGGTCGGTGTCAGCTATCTGGGCCTGCCGGGCGACGTGGCACCCGACGACGTGCTGCTGCTGGACGACGGCCTGATGCAGCTGCAGGTGGTGCAGGTCGACGGCGAGCGCATCGTCTGCACGGTGCTCAACGATGGCGTGCTTTCCGATCGCAAGGGATTGAACAAGCAGGGCGGCGGCCTGTCATTGGGTGCGCTGACCGAGCGCGACCGCGAACTGATCGCCTACGTGGCCGAGAACATCGGCGTGGACTTCATCGCGGTGTCGTTCTGCCGCAACGCCGAAGACATGAACGAGGCGCGCCGCATCGCGCGCCAGCACGGCTGCGATGCCGCGCTGGTATCGAAGATCGAGCGCACCGAGGCCATCGAGAACCTGGCCGAGATCGTCGATGCCAGCGACGTGGTGATGGTGGCCCGTGGCGACCTGGGCGTGGAGATCGGCGATGCCGAACTGCCGGGCCTGCAGAAGAAGATCATCCGCGAGTCGCTGGCGCGCAACAAGGTGGTCATCACCGCCACCCAGATGCTGCAGTCGATGGTGGACAGCCCGATCCCCACGCGCGCCGAGGTGCTGGACGTGGCGAACGCCGTCATCGACGGCACCGACGCCGTGATGTTGTCGGCCGAAACGGCGGCAGGCAGCTACCCGGTGCGTGCGGTGGAAGCAATGGCGCGCATCTGCCTGGGCGCCGAGAAGCAGTTCGAGATGGACACCGATTTCGAGAAGGCGCCACGCAACCTCGAGCGCGCCGACCAGGCGATCGCGATGGCGACCATGTTCCTGTCCGAACACATCGGCGTGCGCGCGATCGTGGCGATGACCGAATCCGGCGGCACCGCGCGCTTCCTGTCGCGCTTCCGCTCCAGCGCGCCGATCTACGCGTTCTCGCGCCACGACGGCGCCCGCCGCAAGATGGCGATGATCCGCGACGTGTTCCCCATCGCCTTCGACAGCCGTGGCCTGGCGCCGCGCGAGGCCGCGCGCGATGCGATGCGCGTGCTGCACGATCGCGCACTGCTGGCCGAGGGCGACCGCGTGATCTTCACCAGCGGTGACCACATGGAGAAGCACGGCGCCACCAACACGCTGCGCCTGCTGCAGATGGGCGAGCGCGGCAAGGCCGAGGGGCTGGGCGAGCTGTAACCGGTTTCCCGGCGCGCGCCCCGCGTCCGGCGGGGGAGCGATGCGGCGCATCCATCGCCGCGACCGCCCGCTGCCGTCGCGACGCGGGCTACAATTGGTATCTTTCCCGCCGCCTCTCCAGGAACTCCCCATGAGCATCGAACAGCTTGCCGAAACCGCCCAGGCCATGGTGGCCCCGGGCAAGGGCATCATCGCGATCGACGAGTCCACCACCACCATCGCCAAGCGGTTCCAGGGCGTGGGCATCGAGAACACGGAAGAAAACCGTCGCGCCTACCGTGAGCTGCTGCTCACCACGCCCAAGCTGTCCGACTACATCTCCGGCGCCATCCTGTTCGACGAGACCATCCGCCAGTCCACCAAGGACGGCGTGCCGTTCGCCAAGTACATGAGCGACCACGGCATCATCCCCGGCATCAAGGTGGACAAGGGCACGCATCCGCTGGCCGGCTGCCCGGGCGAAGTGGTCACGGAGGGTCTGGACGGCCTGCGCGACCGCCTCAAGGAGTACTACAAGCTGGGCGCCCGCTTCGCCAAGTGGCGTGCGGTCATCACCATCGGCGAGGACATCCCGTCCGGCACCTGCATCGAGGCCAACGCCCACGCGCTGGCCCGCTATGCCGCGCTGTGCCAGGAATGCGGCCTGGTCCCGATGGTGGAGCCGGAAGTGCTGATGGACGGCGACCACAACATCGAGGTCTGCTACGAAGTGACCGAGGCCGTGCTGCGTTCGCTGTTCGGCGCGCTGTACGAGCAGAACGTGCTGCTGGAAGGCACCATCCTGAAGGCTTCGATGGTCATCGCCGGCAAGGACTGCGATGAGCAGGCCGACGTGGACGAGGTGGCCGAATCCACCGTCATGTGCCTGAAGAGCACCGTGCCGGCGATCCTGCCGGGCATCGTGTTCCTGTCCGGCGGCCAGACCGACGAGCAGTCCACCGCGCATCTCAATGCGATGAACCGCTTGGGTACCCTGCCGTGGCCGCTGAGCTTCTCCTATGGCCGCGCCATGCAGCAGGCCGCACTGAAGCTGTGGTCGCAGGACCTGGTGGGCAACTTCGCCAAGGCCCAGGCCGTGGTGTACGAGCGCGCCAAGGAGAACGGCCTGGCGGCGCTGGGCAAGTGGGAGGGGTAATCCCTCCGTGCCCCGCGTGATCCCGACGCCGGCCTCGTGCCGGCGTCGTCGTTTCCGGTGGCCTGAATCCGGAATGCAGGGGTCGCATCCGTGCTTCCGCGCCGTCATTGCCGCGCAGGCGGGGCACCCGGATGCCTGCGGATCCGGGGGCGAGAGTCGCTGGGTCCCCGCGGGCGGCCCCTCCAACCTTACAGGCGGGGCCCTTGCCGAAAGCGCGGCTGAACAGAATTCCCTGCGTTAAACATTATTGCCTAAGCAGCTATATCATAGGCATCCATGAACACCGCCAACGGCAAGAGCACCATCGGCTACCTGATCGCGGACCTGAGTCGGCTGT
Source organism: Pseudoxanthomonas sp. F11 (assembly GCF_037046485.1). NCBI lineage: Bacteria > Pseudomonadati > Pseudomonadota > Gammaproteobacteria > Lysobacterales > Lysobacteraceae > Pseudoxanthomonas > Pseudoxanthomonas sp. F11. Next base: position 556,533 of record NZ_JBANLZ010000002.1, read on the forward strand.
TCGGCCGCGTGTTCGACCGGCGTGCCGCCCACCTGGGCCTGACCCGCGTGCAATGGCGTGCGCTCAAGCGCATCCACCAGAGCGAGGGCATCACCCAGTCCGAACTGGCCGACCTGCTCGACATGGAGCCCATCGCCGTGGGGCGCGTGCTGGACCGCCTGCAGAAGGCCGGCTTCATCGAGCGCCGCAGCGATCCGGACGATCGCCGGGTATGGCGGTTGCACCTGCTGCCGCAGTCCGACGCAGTGATGCACGACATCGAAGCCGTCGCCGTTTCCGTGCGCGAAGACTGCCTGGCCGGCGTCGATGCCGATGAATTGGCGACGACGCTGAAGGTGTTGGGCCAGATCCGCGAAAACCTTTCCCGGCTCGACCGCGCCAGCCGCGCCGAGTCCTCCCTCCGCAAGAGCTGACCTCCACCATGACCAGCAAGATCAACGAAGCCGCGGAAAAGGCGGCACAGGCCCCCGTTCCCAAGCGCCGTAGGATCCCGGTGTGGCTGTGGGTCGCCGGTCCGCTCGCCGTGGCGGGCTTGTTCGGCTGGGAATACATCGCTTCGCAACGCGAAGTGAGCACCGACAATGCCTACATCAAGGCTGAGCGCATCCTGATCGCCCCGCAGGTCGGCGGGCGCGTGGTCGAAGTCGCCGTGCAGCAGAACCAGCCGGTGAAGAAGGGCGACCTGCTGTTCCGCATCGATGCCGATCCGCTGACGATCGCCGTCGCGCAGAACGAAGCGCTGGTCGCACGCATGGCGAACTCCGCCAGCGCCAGCCGCGCCAAGGTGGTCGGCACGGGTACCTCGATCCAGGCCGCACGCGAAACGCTGGCCTGGGCGCAGCGCGACCTGCAGCGCATGCAGCAGCTCGCCGGCCAGCAGCTGGTCTCGCGCAAGATGCTGGACGACGCGCGTCATGCCGTCGCCGAAGCCCGCACCGACCTGGCCGACGCCATCGCCGCGCAGTCCGAGGCCACCGCGTCGCTGAGCGGCAGCCCGGGCACGCCCACGCAGGACTTGCCGGAATACCGCGCCGCGGCCGCCATGCTGGCCAAGGCGAAGCTCGACCTGGCGCACGCCGAAGTGCGCGCGCCGGTGGACGGCATCGTGGGCCTGCACGACCTGCAGGTGGGCGAGTACATCAACGTCGGCCAGACCGCGATGCCGCTGGTGGCCACCTCGCCGATCTGGGTGGAAGCCAACTTCAAGGAAACCGAGCTGGAGAAGATGAAGGTCGGCCAGCCCGCGACGATAGAAGTGGACAGCTATCCGGGTGTGACGTGGAAGGCGCACGTGGCCTCCATCGCACCCGCTTCCGGTGCCGAGTTCAGCGTGCTGCCGCCGCAGAACGCCACCGGCAACTGGGTGAAGATCGTCCAGCGCATCCCGGTGCGCCTGGAGATCGACAGTGCTGCCGCCGATGCGCCGCAGCTGCGCGCCGGCATGAGCGCCGATGTGCATGTCGAGCTGCGCGATGGCGGCACGGCCTCCAGCCGCGCCACCGCGGCGCGCTGAGGCATTGGTTTCCATGTCATCCCGGGCGTGCGCGGACGCGGGCGACGGCACTGTGGTGGGGCCCGGCCCCGCTGACGCCGCGCCCCGGGTGACCTCTGGATCGCCGCACCCCACGTGCACCGATCCCTTCCGGACTTCTCCATGAGCACTTCCATCGCGGCCGCGGCTACCGCGCAGGACGACACCGGCAAGCGCACGCTGCTGGTCGGCTCGGTGATGCTGGCCACGCTGATGCAGGCGCTGGACACCACCATCGCCAACGTCGCGCTGCCGGACATGCAGGGCTCGCTGTCGGCCACCCAGGACCAGGTGTCGTGGGTGCTGACCAGCTACATCGTCGCTGCCGCGATCCTGACGCCGGTCACCGGCTGGCTGGCGGGGCGCCTCGGTCGCCGTCGCCTGCTCATCATCGCGGTCAGCGGCTTCACCGTTGCCTCGCTGCTGTGCGGCATCGCCACCGGCATCGGCGAGATGGTGCTGTTCCGCATCCTGCAGGGCGTGTTCGGCGCGTCGCTGGTACCGATCTCGCAGTCGCTGCTGCTCGATGCGTTCCCGAAGGAGAAGCACGGCGCCGCCATGGCCATGTGGGGCATGGGCATCATGGTCGGGCCCATCCTCGGGCCGCCGCTGGGTGGCTTCCTGACCCAGAACTACAGCTGGCACTGGGTGTTCCTGATCAACCTGCCCATCGGCATCCTGGCGCTGGTCGGCATCATGGCCAGCGTGAAGAAGGACGTGCTGCAGGAACGGAAGCTGGATGGCATCGGCCTGGGCCTGTTGGCGCTGGGTATCGGGGCGTTGCAGCTGTTCCTCGATCGCGGGCAGGGCGAGGACTGGTTCGGCAGCGTCGAGATCCAGATCGAGGCCGCGCTCGCCTTCCTGGCGCTGTACGCCTACGGGCTGTGGTGGTGGCGCAAGCGCGACAGCGCGCTGCTCGACCTGGGCCTGCTGAAGAACGCGAACTTCGCCGTCGGCTGTGCACTGATCTTCGTGGTCGGCATCGTGCTGTTCGCCACGCTGGCGCTGCTGCCGCCGTACCTGAGCACGCTGATGAACTACCCGGTGCTGACCATCGGCCTGGTGCTGGCCCCGCGCGGCGTGGGCACCATGTTCAGCATGATGGTGGTCGGCCGCTTGCTGGGCCGTATCGACGCGCGCTGGCCGATCCTGGTCGGCATGGGGTTGATGGTGTTCTCGCTGCACGGCATGACCCAGTTCGGACCGAATGCGTCGATGCACGCCATCATCTGGCTCGGCGTCATCCAGGGCATGGGCCTGGGCCTGGTGTTCGTACCGATCTCGACGGTCGCCTATGCCACGCTGGAGCCGCACCAGCGCACCGAGGCGGCGGGCCTTTTCAGCCTGGTGCGCAACATCGGCTCGTCGGTGGGCATCTCGGTGGTGATGACGATGCTGTCGCGCGCCATGCAGGTGAACCATGCCGAGATCGGCGCGCGCATTCCGGCCTTCGGCGCGGAGACCACGCTGCTGCCCGCGGCGATGAATCCGTCCACGGCCACCGGCCTGGCCTTGCTCAACGCTGAGGTCAACCGGCAGGCGGCGGCCATCGGCTACCTCAACGACTTCAAGCTGATGATGTTGCTCACGCTGGTGTCGATGCCGCTGGTGCTGCTGATGCGGGGTGGCAAGGCGCCGTCCGGCGGCAACGCAGGCGCCGACGCCGCCGCGGCGCACTGACATGCGGATCGAGGGCCTGCACCACGTCGCGATCATCGCGTCGGATTTTGCGCGGTCGAAACACTTCTACACCGAGGTGCTCGGCCTGCGCGTGGTCGCCGAGCACTATCGCGCGGAACGCGATTCCTGGAAGCTGGACCTCGCGTTGCCGGACGGCACGCAGGTCGAGCTGTTCTCGTTCCCGTCGCCGCCACCGCGCGTGTCGCGCCCCGAAGCCTGCGGCCTGCGCCACCTCGCCCTGCGCGTGGCCGATCTCGACGCCGCCGTCGCCCACCTGCACGCACAGAAGGTGGCTACGGAGCCGGTTCGCGTGGACGAGTACACCGGCCGCCGCTTCACCTTCTTCGCTGATCCAGACGACCTGCCGCTGGAGCTTTACGAGCAGTGAGGTTCTCACTGTAGGAGCAACGTCAGTCGCGACCGCAGGCCATCCATGTCGGGATCCCGCAGACAGCGCATCGTCCTGCCGCGCCCGGCTTGACCAAGGCTATGCGTGGCCGACGACATGCGGTCGCGACTGACGTCGCTCCTACAGGACTCCGCACAGGCGTGGATTCGCCCGCTTCGGCCTGCTAACGTGCGGGCCATTCACTGGGGGATGTCGGAATGTTCTGCAAGCAATGCGGCCAGCAACTGGTCGACGAGGCGGTCGTGTGCCCGCACTGTGGCGTGGCGACGGGCCACTTTCCGCAGGTGGTCGCGCAGGGGAAGAGCCGCACCAGCTTCATCCTGTTTGGCGCGCTGCTCGGTCTGATCGGCCTGCCGGGCATCCACAATTTCTATGCGGGCTACAACCAGAAGGGCCTGGTGCAGATCCTGGTCAGCGTGCTGTCGTGCTGGCTGTTGTGGATTCCCATGTACATCTGGACCATCGTGGAGATCTGCACGGTGACGGTCGACAGCGACGGCAAGCCGATGTACTGAGGCGTCACGTTGAGGAAGAAAATGTCATGAAGCCATCCGTCCCGTGCGTGGCCGGCCTGCTGCTGGCGCTGGCATCCGGCGTACATGCCGGAGAACTGGAGTGGCTGGCCGGCCATTGGTGTGGCCAGCGTGGCAAGACGTTCAGCGAGGAAACCTGGATGGCGCCGCGCGGCGGGCTGCTGGTCGGCATGCATCGCGATACGCGCGAGGGCAAGGCGATCGGTTTCGAGTTCATGCGCATCGCGCAACAGGAGGGACGCTGGGTATTCCTGGCGCAGCCCGGTGGCGGTGCGGTCACGGCGTTTCCCGCAGAGCACGTGGCACAGGATCGCGTGGTGTTCGCCAATCCTGCGCACGATTTCCCGAAGCGGGTGATCTATTCCCGGCCCGACGCCGATACGCTGCACGCGCGCGTGGACGACGGACGTGACGACGGCAAGGCGATGGAATGGACCTGGCGGCGCGATTGCGTCGCGCCGCCGAGGGAGTGAGCGTTACGGTTACGGCAGCGCGGCTTCGCCCAGCGAGGCCAGCCATTCGTCGTCCGAGCCTTCGTTGACGCCCTCGAACAGCGGCGTGGAGAAATAGCGCTCGCCGGTGTCCGGCAGCATCGCCAGCAGCACATCGCCGGGCTTGGCCTTCTGCGCGACCTGCAGCGCGGCCGCCACGGTGGCGCCGCCGGAAATGCCCACGAAGATGCCTTCCTCGGCCGCCAGGCGGCGCGCGGTGGCAATGGATTCCACGTCGGTGACCGGCAGGATCTCGTCGGCGACCTCGCGGTTCAGCACGTCCGGTACGAAGTCCGGCGTCCAGCCCTGGATCTTGTGCGGCTGCCATTCCTTGCCCTGCAGCAGCGACGCGCCCGCCGGCTCGGAGGCGGTGATGCGCACGTCCGGACGCGCGACCTTGAGCACTTCGCCCACGCCGGTGAGCGTACCGCCGGTGCCCCAGCCGGTAACGAAATGATCGAGCCGGCGGCCGGCGAAATCGCGCAGGATCTCCGCCGCCGTCGTCTGCCGGTGGTAGGCCGGGTTGGCCGGGTTGGCGAACTGGCGGGCGAGGAACCAGCCGTGCTGCTTGGCCAGTTCCTCGGCGCGCCGCACCATGCCGCTGCCGCGCTCGGCGGCGGGCGTCAGGATGACCTTGGCGCCATAGGCGCGCATCAGCTTGCGCCGTTCGATCGAGAAGGTCTCCACCATGGTGGCGACGAACTTGTAGCCGCGCGCGGCGGCCACCATCGCCAGCGCCACGCCCGTATTGCCGGAGGTCGCCTCGATGATGGTGTCGCCGGGCTTCAGCAGGCCCTTGGCTTCGGCATCCAGGACGATCGCCAGGGCCAGGCGGTCCTTCACCGAACCGCCGGGATTGAACGATTCCACCTTGGCGTACAGGGTGACGTGCTCGGGCGCGATGCGCTGCAGTTTCACGACCGGCGTGTGGCCGATGGTGTCCAGGATGCTGTCGTAAACGGCCATGGGGTCTCCGTGTGGCGTGAATCAGGCGGCCTGCAGTGTGGGCGCCGGAAGGTTGCGGGAATGTGTGGGCGCGGTGGCGCCGACCGGCGGTGCGCCGAACCAGTGCAGCGTGCCGGCCAGGGCCGCCACTTCGCCCAGGATCAGCAGGGCGGGCGAGCGTACCTGGTGAGAACGCGCCGTTTCCGGCAGATCGGCCAGGGTGCCGTTCAGCACGCGTTGTTCGCGCCGGGAGCCGTTCTCCACCAGCGCGAACGGCGTCGACGCCGCGCGGCCGTGCGAGATGAGGCGGTCGCGCAGGCCTTCCAGCCCCGCCACGCCCATGTACACGGCCAGCGTCTGCCGTTCCTGCGCCAGCGACTGCCAGTCGAGGGTGTCGAAAGAGTCCTTGCAGTGCGCGGTCACCAGCTTGACCGACTGCGCATGGTCGCGGTGCGTCAGCGGGATGCCCGCATAGGCCGCGCACGCCACGGCCGCGGTGATCCCCGGCACCACTTCATAGGGAATGCCGTGCGCGCGCAGGAATTCCAGTTCCTCGCCGCCGCGGCCGAACACGAACGGGTCGCCGCCCTTCAGCCGCACCACGCGGTGGCCGGCGCGTGCGTGTTCCAGCATCAGGCGGTGGATGTCGTCCTGCCGCGTGCTGTGGCCGCTGGCCGACTTGCCGACTTCGATATAGATCGCGTCACGGCGTCCGAGTCGCAGCACGTCCTCGCTGACCAGGCGGTCGTGCAGCACCACGTCGGCCTCGTTCATCGCGCGCAGCGCGTTGAGCGTCAGCAGGCCGGCGTCTCCCGGGCCCGCGCCCACGACCGCGACGGAACCGGTACGGGCCTGGGGCGTGGCTTCATCCAGCGTGGCAAGGAAGTGGTGCTCGGCCTGCGCATGGAGCTGCTGGCGGAACAGGCGCGGCAACGGCCCGGCGAGCACCTTCTCGAAGAAGCGACGGCGTTCGGCGGGGCGCGGGAAGCGCTGGCGGATGCGCTGGCGCTGCCGGGTGAACAGCTCGGCCAGCGAGGTCCAAGAATCGTCCAGCAGGGTCTCCAGCTGTCGGCGCAGGTGGCGCGCCAGCATCGGCGCACCGCCCCCGCTGGAAATGGCGACCTGCAGCGGGCCGCGTTCGACGATCGCGGGCACCTGGAAGCTGGACAGGGCGGCGTCGTCCACCACATTGGCCAGCATCCGGCGCGCTTCCGCGGCGACGGCCACCGCACGATTGACGGTGCGGTCGCCGGTGGCGGCGATCACCAGCCAGGCATCATCCAACTGCCCGGGAGCGAATACCGCCTGCAGCCACTCGATCCTGCCCGCCGCCCGCAGGCCGACCAGCGCAGGCGTCAGCGTCGGCGCCACGACCCGCACCCGCGCGCCAGTGCGGAGCAACGCCTCCGTCTTGCGCTCGGCGACGGCGCCGCCCCCCACGACCAGCACCTGGCGGCCTTGCAGGTCGGCGAACAGGGGAAACAGCGCAGCGGTCACGGGCAGGGTGGGCTGGAGTGGGCTGATGACCGTACTGCCGGGTCATGCCTGTCGGAAATGACATCCCGACAACATCATATGCCTTGCGGTTATAAGCGACGAAGGCTACGGTCCGGGGAAATCCACTACAGTCCAAGGCCCCTTCCGGTGGGCCGACGCGCGCCCTACGCCGATGACGCTGACCCAACTCCGCTACCTGGTGGCCATCGCCGACGCCGACCTGAACATCACGCTGGCGGCCGCGCGCGTGCATGCCACCCAGCCGGGCCTGTCCAAGCAGCTCAAGCAACTGGAGGATGAACTGGGCTTCCTGCTGTTCGTCCGCAAGGGCCGCAGCCTGGAGAGCGTCACGCCGGCCGGCCAGGAAGTGATCGAACGGGCGCGCCTGGTGCTGGCCGAGGCCAACAACATCCGCACCTATGCGGCCAACCAGCGCCGCGAGAGCCAGGGCCAGCTGGTGCTGGTGACCACCCACACGCAGGCGCGCTTCGTGCTGCCGCCGGCCATCGCGCAGATCAAGCGCGACTTCCCGCAGGTCAGCGTACACCTGCAGCAGGCGCCGGAAAGCACGGCGCTCGACCTGCTGACCCAGGGCGACGCCGACATGGCCGTGGTCAGCACCGCCGGCGACCCGCCGCAGGCCGGCATCGCCGTGCCGCTCTATCGCTGGCGACGACTGGTGCTGGTGCCGCGCGGACATGCGCTGGAACAGCTTGGCCGCGTGCCGGGCATGGCCGACTTGGCCGCGCAGCCGCTGATCAGCTACGAGTCCTCGACGCGACCGGGTTCGTCGCTGCAACGCGCGTTCGCCAAGGTCGGGCTGGCGCCGGACATCGCCCTGACCGCGCTCGACGCCGACCTGATCAAGACCTATGTCCGCGCCGGACTGGGCGTGGGCCTGCTGGCCGAGATGGCGGTCAGCGCCGCGGACACCGACCTGCGCGCATGGGCCGCGCCGGCGGAGGTGAAGGAGTGCATCGCCTGGGCCGTGCTGCCGCGCGAACGCGTGCTGCGCGATTACGCCCTGGACCTGGTGCGCGCGCTGGCACCGCAGATCGATCGCCGCGACCTGCGCCGGGTGATCGACGGCAACCAGGACCCGGACTGGCCCACGCCACCCACCTGGCAGGCGCTCACCCAGACCATCACCAGCTAGGTCCTGTAGTCCCCCGTTGGCGTGATTGACGCGCGCCTCTGCCCGCGCGACGCTGATGGCACTCTTCCGGGCATGTGTCGGCATCCCCATGAATCGTATTTCCAGGATGGTCGTGCGCATGTACGTGCCGGCGGCGGTGATCGCCGCCAGCGGGTTCGCCACGGCCGAAGCCGTCACCCGCAGCGGGCGCAGTTTCGGCGACGTCACGCCACAGCGTCTGGCCTCGCTGGCGTTCCTGCTGGCCATCCTGCTGGGCACCGCCTGGGCCCTGCACTCCACCTGGCGGCTCTACCGCTGGGCGCGCGGCCGTGAACTGCGCTGCGCCTGCGGCGGCATGATGTCGCGGGTGCGCTACAACCGGCAGCGGCAGAAGTACCGCAAATGCCTGGCGTGCGGCGGCAAGACGCTGGAAGGCGCGCATTGCGGCGGCACGTGAGGTGGCGGTTCGACCGTGCCGCGGCGGTGTGGACGCTGGGCCTGTTCGTGCTGCTCGTGCTGCTGGCGACCCTCGGTGCGGGACTGGGTTGGATACGCAGTTTCGTGGGCGATGTGCTCGCCGTCCTCTGGTTGCATGGCCTGCTCGCCAGTGCCATGTGGCTGCGTCCGCCGGTGCGTCCCCTGCTGGCGCTCGCCGTTGGGCTGGCCGTCGAGGCGGTGCAGTACGTCAATCAGCAGATGGGCTGGCAGGTGGCGTCGCCCGTGCTGCGCATCGTGCTGGGCAGCACGCCGGACTGGCTCGACGTGGTCGCCTACCTGATCGGTTTCGTGCTGGCGTGCCTGCTGGAGCGGCGCTTGCCGGGCAGGAAGTGATACTGTAGTGTCACTCGCATGCGCACCGAACTCGTCACCACGCTGAAGCGCCAGGCCACCGATCTGCTGGCCGATGTCGAACGGGATCGCGAGCCGATCCTGATCACGCAGCATGGATTGCCCAGCGCGTATCTCGTCGACGTGGAAACCTACGAAACGCTGTTGTCGCGCATGGCCGTGCTGGAAGGCATCGCGCGCGGCGAGCAGGCCGTCGCTGAAGGTCGGGCGGTCACCCATCCTCAAGCCAGGGACCGGCTTGCCAGATGGTTGAAATAGTCTGGTCGGAGCCGGCGCTCGCCGACCTCGACGCCATCGCCGACTACATCGCCCTGGACAACCGCGCGGCCGCCATCGAACTGGTCCGGCGCGTATTCGCTCATGTGGACCACCTGGCGGATCATCCCGATAGTGGCAGCCGACCTCCAGAGCTGAAGCGCGGCCGCTATCGCCAGATCGTCGAACCGCCATGCCGCGTGTTCTATCGATCGGAGCCGGGGCGCGTGCTGATCCTGCATGTCATGCGCAGCGAGCGATTGCTGCGGCCGGGCATGTTGCAAGTACGCAAACCGGGCAAGGCGCGCTGAATCGCGTCATGCCCCACAGGACGGCCCCATGCCGGCCTCCTTGGACACGCACTGCCGGAAGTCCTGCGGCAGACCATGGATCTCGTGCGTCTTGCCCGGCGCGAGGGTGAAGTCCTCCAGCGGCGTGCGCGCGCAGCTGGCCGGGTTCTCCCCTGGCGTGGCCGCCGGGCAGCGCTCCGTGTAGACGCGGTAGTGGCATTGCCCGCTCTCGCTGGCGAAGCACTCGAACGTGGCCACGCCTTCGCGCAAGGTCGTCTTGCTGAAGAGCGTGTCCACGCCGTTGGCGCTGCTGTGGTGGATGGTGGTGACGCTGGGCTTCTGGTTGCATCCTGCCAGGGCCAGCAGGCAGGACATCAGGGACGTGATGATGCGCATGGCGGTTCCTCGGGTTCCATTCGGCAAGGGCATGCCCACCACGGCGCGTGCGCGCCATGCCGGCGATGCTACGTTGGATGCCGCTCGGGGCGGCGGGGTTTACGTCGGCGCTACATGGTGCGGAACAGGCTCATGAAGGGCTGGCTGACGGTCAGCGTCTCCGGGCGGTTCTTCAGCTTCAGCCGGCCGCGGCCGGTGTCGTCGCGGCTGACCGAGGCCACGGCCTTCATGTTGACGATGGTGGAACGGTGGATCTGCTTGAAGGTGGCGGCGTCCAGCGCGTCCAGCAGTTCGCGCAGCGGCGTGCGTAGCAGCGACTCGCCCTCGGCCGTCATCACCGTGGTGTACTTGTTGTCGGCCTGGAAGTAGGCCACGTCGTCCACCATGATCAGCCGGGTGTCCTTGCCCGCGCTGGCGGTGATCCACACCAGCGGCGGCTTGGACGCCGGCATCTCGCGCGCGGACAGGTGGCGCAGCAGCGCTTCCAGGGTGGCGCCGTCGGGGTGCCCGGCCGCCGCGCGCGCCTGGATGCGTTGCACAGTGGCCAGCAGCCGTTCGCGCGTGATCGGCTTCAGCAGGTAGTCGATCGCGCCCTGCTCGAACGCGTCGATCGCGTACTGGTCGTAGGCGGTGACGAACACCACCTGCGTGCGCGGGCTGGCGTCAGCCAGGCCGCGCGCCACTTCGATGCCGGTGAGCCCCGGCATGCGGATGTCGAGGAAGGCCACATCCGGCTGCAGTTCGGCGATGGATTCCAGCGCACTGGCGCCGTCCTCGCATTCGGCCACGATCTGCAGCTGCGGCCAGGCCTCCTTCAGCAGCGAGGACAGCGCGGTGCGCAGCAGCTCCTCGTCTTCGGCGATCACGCCCCGGAAATTCATGCGGCACCGGCCTTGCCGTCCAGCGGCAGCGTCAGCGTGGCGGCGACGCCACTGGGGAAGTTGGAGACGATGGCGAACGAGGCCTCGCTGCCGAAGGTCAGGCGCAGGCGTTCGCGCAGGTTCTTCAGGCCGATGCCGGTGCCGGTGCTCTGGCCGCCGAAGCCCTGGCCGTCGTCGGCGACGGTGAGCGTGGCGTGGTCGTCGTGCCTGCGGGCGAGAATCCAGATGGTGCCGCCGCCGGTCTTCGGCTCCAGGCCGTGCTTGATGGCGTTCTCGACCAGCGTCTGCAGCATCATGGACGGCATCGGCACGGCCTTCAGCGCGTCCGGCACGTCGACCTGCACGTTGAGGCGGTTGCCCATGCGGATCTTCAGGATCTCCAGATAGGCCTGGGTACGTTCCAGCTCTTCGCCCAGCGTGGACAGCGTGTCTTCCGTGCGCGGCAGCGAACTGCGCAGGTACTGGATCAGGTGGCCCAGCATCACGTCGGCGCGTGGCGGGTCGGTGCGCGTCAGTACCTGTGCACTGGCCAGCGTGTTGTAGAGGAAGTGCGGTTCCACCTGCGCGTTGAGCAGGTTGAGGCGCGCCACGGTCAGTTCCTTCTCGCTGACGGTCTTCTCCACGTCGGCCTGCTCCTGGCGGCGCTGGTCGGCGACGCGGCGGGTGATGGCGCGGGTGACGGCCTCGACGTTCTCGACGTTCACGCCGTCGTCCAGCACGAACAGGTCGAGCCAGGCGCTCGCATCCGGGCCGACCATCAGGGTGATGCTGCTGGTGCCGTTGCCGGGCGTGACCGTGGCCTGCACCAGGTCGCGCTTCACCGCGAAGCGCGCCATGATGTTGAAACGCGAGGGCTGGCTGGGGCCGTCGAAGCTGTCCACCCGGCGCACCTTGACCCGCACCTGCAGGCTGTCGGGCGCGCTCTCGGGGTCTTCGGCGCGCGGCAGCTCACGCAGCGCGCCTTCGATCAGGGCAAAGGCCGCGGCGGTGTCCAGCGGCACTTCGATCTGCCGGCGTTGGCGGCTCGCCAGCGTGGTGCTGTCCAGGCGCCCGGTGATCAGCCAGATCCGGCGCAGGTGGCTGATCAGGCCGATCAGCACCGACAGCATCACCAGGGTCGAGGCGAGGTTGAAGAGCCACTCGGCCGCGCCCGACAGCATGGTCCGTTCGAAGATGCCGTTCCAGACGAAGCCCGCCATGAGCACGGCGACGAACCAGGCGATCAGGATGCGGACGATCAGGAGCAGGCTGGGAAACACGTCGGACACCGCGGCTTCGGGAGTGCCGTGGAGGATAACGGGCCCGTCCCGGGAGGGAAGGGGGGGCGCGACGGAGCCGGCGATGCGGCGACGAAACGGGGCGGTTCCGGCGCGAATCCGTCAGCCGCCCGGGCGCGCCATCAGACTTCCACGTGGATGCCGCACTCGCGCTTGAGGCCATTGAAGCGGGTGTCCTCCTCGCGCATGCCGGGCTCCCAGCGGCGCGTGGTGTGGAAATCGCCGATCGATACGTAGCCCTGCTCCCACAGCGGGTGGTAGGGCAGGTCGTGCTGCTTCATGTACTGCCAGACGTCGCGGTCGGTCCAGTCGACGATGGGATTGACCTTCCAGCGGGCCTCGCGCTGCTGCAGCACCGGGGCGTTCGCCCGGCTGGTGGATTGCGTGCGGCGCAGGCCGGTGAACCAGGTGCCCACGCCCAGCTCCTTCAACGCGCGCTTCATCGGCTCCACCTTGCGCAGGCTGTTGTACTGCTCGATGCCGACCAGTCCCTGTTCCCACAGGCGGCCGTGGCGGGCCTCCATCCAGGCGCGGCTGACCAGCGGACGGAACACCTGCAGGTTGAGCTTCAATCGCTCGGTCAGTTCGTCGGCGAAGCGGTAGGTCTCCGGGAACAGGTACCCGGTGTCGATCAGCACGACCGGGATGTCCGGCTTCTGCCGGGTGACCATGTGCAGCAGCACCGCCGCCTGCGCGCCGAAGCTGGAGGACATGGCGGCCTCGGCCGGCCCGTGCTTGAGCGCCCAGGCGACGCGCTGTTCGGCCGTCTGCGTTTCCAGCCAGGCGTTGTGCTCGGCGATCTGGTCGGTGTCCAGGGAAAGGGCGGGGGCGCTCATGCGTAAAGGTCCGGTACGATCTGTCGATGGGTGGGGTACGACGGCAGGGCGACCACGCCACTGCGGTGCAGGAAGTCGCCGAAGCCCTCGCCGCCTTCGCGTTCGCCGGCGTAGCGCGCGAACAGGCCATCGAGCGTGTCGAGGATGGCGGCCTCGTCGATGTTCTCGCGGTACAGCGTGTTGAGCCGCTGGCCGCGGGCATCGCCGCCGAGCATCAGGTTGTAGCGGCCCGGCGCCTTGCCGACGAGAGCGATCTCGGCGAGGTAGGGGCGCGAGCAGCCGTTCGGGCAGCCGGAGATGCGCAGCAGGATGGGGGCATCGCGCAGGCCGTGCTTGTCCAGCAACGGTTGCAGGCGGCCGGTGAAGTCGGGCAGGTAGCGTTCGGCTTCGGCCATCGCCAGGCCGCAGGTGGGCAAGGCCACGCAGGCCACGGCCGCGCGCTGCAGGGCGGTACCCAGGCGCTCACCGGCATCCAGTCCATGCGCCTTCACCAGCGCATCGATGCGTTCGCGTTCACTGGCGGGGACGCCGGCGATCACCAGGTTCTGGTTCGCCGTCATGCGGAATTCGCCCCGATGTACGTTGGCGATCTCGCGCAGGCCGGTCAGGTGCGTGGCGTGCGCGGTATCGGCGATGCGGCCGGCGAACAGGTGCAGGGTCAGGTGCCAGCGACCGTCTTCGCCCTCCACCCAGCCGTAGCGGTCGCCGTTGTGCTCGAAGCGGAACCCGCGTGCCGGTTGCAGCGTCACGCCGCTGCGGCGTTCGATCTCGCCGACGACCGTGTCCAGGCCATGGTCGTCGATGGTGTACTTGAAGCGCGCGCGCTTGCGCTGTTCGCGGTTGCCGAGGTCGCGCTGGGTGGTGACGACGGCCGTGGCGACCTCGAGCAGTTGGTCCGGGGTGATGAAGCCGACCACGTTGCCGACGCGCGGGTAGGTTTCGGCGTCGCCGTGGGTCGCGCCCATGCCGCCGCCGATCACCAGGTTGAAGCCGGCGAGTACGCCGTCTTCGAGAATGGCGATGAAGCCCAGGTCGTTGGCGAACACGTCCACATCGTTGACCGGCGGGACCGCGAAACCGACCTTGAACTTGCGCGGCAGATAGGTGGCGCCGTAGATGGGCTCCTCCTCCTCGCCACTGCCGGCCACGCGCTCCTCGTCCAGCCAGATCTCGTAGTAGGCGCGCGTGTTGGGCAGCAGGTGCTCGGACAGCTTCGCGGCCCAGGCCTGCACGTCGGCATGCGCGCGCGACTCCAGCGGGTTGGCGGCCACCAGCACGTTGCGGTTCACGTCACCGCAGGCGGCCAGCGTGTCGATCAGCGCGGCGTTGATGGCCTGCATCGTCGCCTTCAGTTCACGCTTGATCACGCCATGGAACTGGAAGGCCTGGCGCGTGGTGATGCGCAGCGAGTGGTTGGCGTACCGGGTGGCGATGGCGTCCAGCTTCAGCCACTGCGCCGGCGTGACCACGCCGCCGGGCGTGCGCGTGCGGATCATGAACTGGTACGCCGGCTCCAGCTTCTGCCGGCGGCGCTCGTCGCGCAGGTCGCGGTCGTCCTGCTGGTAGCTGCCGTGGTACTTGATCAGGGTCTGGTCCGATTCGCGCAGTGCGCCGGTGACCGGATCGGCCAGGCTGTCGAGCAGGCTGCCGCGCAGGCGATGGCTTTCGGATTTGATGTCTTCGACGGAATGGTTGCTCATCGGTGTTCCACTGTAGGAGCGACGTCAGTCGCGACCGGAAGGCTGCAGGTCGCGACTGACGTCGCTCCTACAAGGCATGGTCGTCAGTACACGTCGCGGCTATAGCGCCCCTCCGTCTGCAGGTTCACCAGGTAGTCGCGCGCGGCGTCCTCATCCAGCCCGCCGTGCTCCGCGACGATGGCCTGCAAGGCCGCGTGCACGTCCTTGCCCATGCCGATGGCGCCGCACACATACAGGTGCGCGCCGTTCTGCAGCCAGTCGTAGACTTCGCGGCCGCGCTCGCGCAGGCGGTCCTGCACGTAGATCTTGCGGGCCTGGTCGCGCGAGAAGGCCAGGTCCAGGCGGTGCAGTTCGCCGCTGCGCAGCGCGTCCTGCCATTCGCTCTGGTAGAAGAAGCCGTGGTTGAAGTGCTGGGCGCCGAAGAACAGCCAGTTGCGGCCGCGCGCGCCGGTCTCGGCGCGCTCCTGCACGAAACCGCGGAACGGCGCCACGCCGGTTCCAGGGCCGATCATCAGGATGTCGCGGTTACCGTCGGCCGGGACACGGAAGCGTTCGTTGGCCTCGATGTACACCGGCACCTGGTCGCCTTCCTCGCGTGCGGCAAGGAAGCCGCTGGCGGCACCGCTGTGCGCATGGCCGAAGGCGTCGTAGCCCAATACATCGACGGTCAGGTGCGCTTCTTCGCCGACGCGCTTGCGGCTGGAGGCGATCGAGTACAGGCGCGGCGCGAGCGGGCGCAGCGCGGCGACCAGCTCCTGCGCGGACCAGCCGGCCGGCCAGCGGCGCAGCACATCGATCAGCTGGTGCGTGTTGAACAGCTGTGCCAGCGCGGCGTTCTGCGCCGGCGCGAGCAGAGCGTTCAGTTCATCGGCCTGCGCATGTGCCGCATGCGTGGCCAGGAACGGGCGCGACAGTCGGGTCAGTTCGCGGCGCGCGGCCAGCCACTCGCGCAGCGGCAGGGTGTCGCCGCCGTCGCTGACCGCGGTCTCGCCGTCGAGTCTCAACGCCTCCAGCACGCCATCGACCAGTGCGGCCGGATTGCGGTGGCGCACGCCGAGAGCATCGCCGGGTTCGTACTGCAGGCCGCTGCCGTCCAGCGACAGCTCGATATGGCGCACGTCCTTGTCGGCAGCGCCGTGCTGGCCGAAGCGCGGCCCCTTGAAGTCGCGGCCGCTGATGCGCTGGTTGAGCAGCAGTTCGGCCGGGAAGGGGTGTTCGTGCGACCACGTGCCGGCATGGCCCGGACGCAGCGGGGTGACGGTCGCCAACGTGGCCGGGGCGGTCGCCGGTGTTTTCAGCAGGTCCCGGGCGTGGTTCAGCGCCTGCTCGCGCCAAGGGGTGGCGACCGTCTCGATGTCGAGGTCGGCGAGCCCGGCGGCGAACAGCCGGCTGCCGCCGAGTTCGGCCAGGCGTGCATCCAGCCGCGACGCGATGCCGCAGAAGTCGGCATAGCTGGAATCGCCCAGGCCGAGCACGGCGTACTTCAGTTCCGGCAGCTTCGGCGCGCGCTTGCCACGCAGGAATTCGACCAGGCCGATGCTGTCGTCCGGCGGATCGCCTTCGCCCTGGGTGCTGATGACGACGTAGAGCAGGCGCTCGCTGGCCAGTTCGCGCTGCGGGTAGGCGTCGGCGCGTAGCAGGCGGACCGACAGGCCAGCGGCTTCGGCCTGCTGCGACAGGCCCTCGGCGACACGGCGGGCATTGCCGGTCTGACTGCCGTAGACGATGGTCAGGCGCTGCGCGGCCTGCGTGCCGATGGCAGGGGCGATCGCTTTCGGCAACGTGGTGGCCGAGGCAGCCTGCGGTGCCAGCTGGGCCTGCGCCAGGCCGGCGGCGTAGCCGGAGACCCACCACAGGCTGGCGCCATCCAGGCCGGTCACTGCCTGGGCCAGCAGCGCCCGCCGCTCCTCCGCAAGGGGGATGGGGGCAAGGACAGGCTGGGTGGCGGACATCGGCATGGCCCGTGGGCGCGACTGGGACGGTCGATGTTAGGAACCCGTTCCCGCGGGCAGAAAGGACGCCTGGTTATGGGCTTATGTCGCCCGCTTATTTCGCCGGCATGCGCCCGCGGCCGAATACTGGCGGCCCTGCCGGCCATCAAGCGAAGCCCTGTTAGGCTAGCGCGTCCGGATTCCACCCCTGCCGCGCCCTTCGATGACCGCCGTACACCGCCTGTCCCACCTCGACCGCCTGGAAGCGGAAAGCATCCACATCCTCAGGGAAGTCGCTGCCGAGTTCCGCAACCCGGTGCTGCTGTATTCGGTGGGCAAGGACAGTTCGGTGCTGCTGCACCTGCTGCTGAAGGCGTTCGCGCCCGCCCGGCCGCCGATCCCGCTGCTGCACGTGGACACGCGCTGGAAGTTCCGCGAGATGATCGCCTTCCGCGACCGGCGCGCGGCCGAGACCGGTGTGGACCTGCGCGTGCACATCAACCCGGACGGCATCGCCCGCGACATCGGTCCGATCACCCACGGCGCCACCGTCCATACCGACGTGATGAAGACCCAGGGTCTGAAGCAGGCGCTGGACCACTACCGCTTCGATGCGGCGATCGGCGGCGCCCGTCGCGACGAGGAGAAATCGCGCGCCAAGGAGCGCGTGTTCTCGTTCCGCAACGACAGGCACCGCTGGGACCCGAAGAACCAGCGTCCGGAACTGTGGAACCTCTACAACGCCCGCATCAACACCGGCGAGAGCGTGCGCGTGTTCCCGCTGTCGAACTGGACCGAGCTGGACATCTGGCTCTACATCTACCGCGAGAACATCCCGGTGGTGCCGCTGTACTTCGCCGCCGAGCGGCCGGTGGTCGAACGCGACGGCGCGCTGCTGATGGTCGACGACGAACGCCTGCCGCTGCACGAGGGCGAAGTGCCGCAGCAGCGGCGCGTGCGCTTCCGCACGCTGGGCTGCTACCCGCTGACCGGTGCCATCGACTCCGACGCCGACTCGCTGGAGAAGATCATCGCCGAGATGCTGGTGACCACCAGCTCCGAGCGCCAGGGCCGGGTGATCGACCACGACCCCGGGGCGTCGATGGAGAAGAAGAAGCTGGAGGGGTATTTCTGATGTACATCCCTTCGCCGTCGTCCCAGCGAACGCTGGGACCCATTTTGACGTTCGCGCGATCGATGGCACTTGCCTGGGCTCCCTGCAAGATCAAGATGGATCCCAGCGTTCGCTGGGATGACGATACGGGTGTGGAATTGACGCGCATGAAGACGATGCCGGTGGTCGCCGCATGAATACCGCGAGCGACATCGCCACTTACCTCAAGCAGCACGAAGCCAAGCCGCTGCTGCGCTTCATCACCTGCGGCAGCGTGGACGACGGCAAGAGCACGCTGATCGGCCGCCTGCTGTACGACAGCAAGCGGCTGTTCGACGATCAGTTGGCCGCGCTGGAGAAGGACAGCCGCAGGCACGGCACCCAGGGGGAGCGCATCGATTACGCGCTGCTGCTGGATGGTCTGGCCGCCGAACGCGAGCAGGGCATCACCATCGACGTGGCCTACCGCTACTTCGACACGGACAAGCGCAAGTTCATCGTCGCCGACTGCCCCGGGCACGAGCAGTACACGCGCAACATGGCCACCGGTGCATCCACCGCCGACCTGGCGGTGGTGCTGGTCGATGCACGCAAGGGCCTGCTGACGCAGACGCACCGGCACAGCTACATCGTCTCGCTGCTCGGCATCCGCCACGTGGTGCTGGCGGTGAACAAGATGGACCTGGTCGATTTCGACGAAGCGGTGTTCGCGCGCATCGCCACCGACTACCGCGCGCTGGCCCGGCGCCTCGGTATCGCCGAGGTCACCTGCATCCCGCTGTCGGCGCTGGAAGGCGACAACCTGTCCTCGCGCTCCACGCGCACGCCCTGGTACGACGGGCCCGCGCTGCTGGAGCACCTGGAACAGGTGCAGGTGGACGCGCAGGAGGGCGGCGGCAGCCTGCGCCTGCCCGTGCAGTGGGTGAACCGTCCGCACCAGAATTTCCGTGGCTATGCCGGCACCCTCGCGGCCGGCGAGGTGAAGCCCGGCGACGAGGTCATCGTGCTGCCGTCGGCGCGCCGTTCGCGCGTGAGCCGCGTGCTCGATGCCGAGGGCGACGTCGCATCCGCGACCGCAGGACAGGCGGTGACGCTGACCCTGGCCGACGAGATCGACATCAGCCGCGGCGACGTGATCGCCGCCGCGGGCGATCCCCCCGAAGTCGCCGACCAGTTCGCCGCCCACCTGCTGTGGATGTCCGACGCGCCGCTGCTGCCGGGACGGCCCTACTGGCTGAAGATCGGCGCGCGTACCGTGTCCGCGACGGTCACCGAGATCAAGCACCGCGTCGACGTGAACACCCAGGAGCACCTGGCCGCCAAGCGGCTGGAACTCAACGAAGTGGGCTACTGCAATCTCAGCCTGGATGAGCCCATTCCC
Organism: Pseudoxanthomonas sp. F11; assembly: GCF_037046485.1. Lineage (NCBI taxonomy): Bacteria > Pseudomonadati > Pseudomonadota > Gammaproteobacteria > Lysobacterales > Lysobacteraceae > Pseudoxanthomonas > Pseudoxanthomonas sp. F11. The sequence continues at coordinate 575,664 of NZ_JBANLZ010000002.1, forward strand.
TTCGAGGCCTACGCGCGCAACCGCACACTGGGCGGTTTCATCCTGATCGACCGCTACGACAACGGCACCGCCGCGGCGGGCACGCTGGACTTCGCCCTGCGGCGCGCGGGCAACGTGCATTGGCAGCATGTCGATGTCGACAAGGCCGCGCGTGCGCGCCAGAAGGGGCAGGTGCCGAAGGTCCTGTGGTTCACCGGCCTGTCCGGCGCGGGCAAGTCCACCATCGCCAACCTGGTCGACAAGCGCCTGCATGCGCTGGGCTACCACAGCTTCCTGCTCGACGGCGACAACGTGCGCCATGGCCTGAACCGCGATCTGGGCTTCACCGACGAGGACCGTGTGGAGAACATCCGCCGCGTCGCCGAGGTGGCCAAGTTGATGACCGACGCCGGCCTGATCGTGCTGGTCAGCTTCATCTCGCCGTTCCGTGCCGAGCGCCGGATGGCGCGCGCGCGGTTCGATGCCGGCGAGTTCGTCGAGGTGTTCGTCGACGTGCCGCTGGTCGTGGCCGAAGCCCGCGACGTGAAGGGCCTGTACAGGAAAGCGAGGGCCGGCCTGATCCCCAACTTCACCGGCATCGATTCCCCGTACGAAGCGCCGGAGCATCCCGAACTGCACCTGGATGCCGGCGCGAGCGATCCCGAAGCGATGGCGCTGCAGGTGCTGGCCCATCTGGGACTGGACTGACCGCGCAGGCCCGCAAGGGTCATTGGTCATGGTCAGGCGTGTCCACCGCACGCCCTTCGGCGCGTTTCCAGCACGCACCGCCGCATCCGCACCAGCGCGGGCTGCGTAGGCTCGCTAAACTGCGTGGATAACGAAGATTACGGGATGATGCATGCTCAGCCGATCCGGATTCCGCTGCTTCGCAGCCTGCCTGCCGTTCCTGTTGCTCGCCGCGTGCGGCGGGAAGGAGCCGCAGGCGAAGGCGAACGGCAGTGCGGCCGAGCGCCCGATTCCGGTGACCACGCGCGTGGTGCAGCCGTCGGCGTGGAACGACACGCTGCAGGCATTGGGTACCGCGAAGGCGCGTGAATCCGTCACCCTGACCGCCAAGGTCAGCGAGATCGTGCAGGACGTGCACTTCGAAAGCGGCCAGCAGGTCCAGGCGGGCCAGGTCCTGGTCACGCTGAAGGGCGATGCCGCACAGGCCGCGCTGGTGCAGGCCGAGGCGACCTATGCCGAAGCCGAGCGTCTCTACCGTCGGCAGAAGGAGCTGGCCGACCAGCAGCTGATCGCGCGCTCGCAGTTGGATACCCAGCTGGCGCTGCGCGACGCCGCCGCTGCGCGCGTGCGCCAGGCGCGCGCCGACATCGCCGACCGCAGCGTGCGTGCGCCTTTCGCCGGCGTGCTGGGCATCCGCCAGGTGAGCCCCGGCTCGCTGATCACCGCCAACAGCACCATCGCCACGCTGGATGACGTCTCGCGCATGTACGTGGATTTCCAGGTGCCGGAAGCGGCCCTCGCCTCGGTCGCCATCGGCAACGCCGTCACCGCCACGGCGACCGCCTACCCGGGCGAGACCTTCCAGGGTCGAGTCGAGACGATCGACGCGCGCATCGACCCTGCCACCCGCGCGGTGACCGTACGCGCCGTGTTCGCCAACGACGACCGCAGGCTGCGCCCCGGCATGCTGATGGACGTGCGTCTGTTCCGTCCCGAGCGGCAGGCGCTGGTGATCCCCGAGATCGCGGTGGTGCAGGTGGGGCGCGATTCGTTCGTGTACCGGGTGAAGGCCGACGGCAGCGTCGAGCAGGCGCCGGTGACCGTGGGCGTGCGCCGCGACGGCCAGGCCGAGATCGCCGAAGGCATCGCCGCCGGTGAGCGCATCGTCATCGACGGCACCGGCAAGCTGCGGCCGGGCGTGAAGGTGGCCGATGCCGCGCCGACGGCCCCGGCAAAGCAGGCTGCGCCGGCCGCCGACGACCAGGGCTGAGCGCCATGAAACTCTCCGACCTGTCGATCAAGCGGCCCGTCTTCGCGGCGGTGATCAGCCTGCTGCTGGTCGTGCTGGGCGTGATGTCGTTCCTGCGCCTGACGCTGCGAGAACTGCCGAACATCGACCCGCCCATCGTATCGGTGGAGGTCAACTATCCCGGCGCGTCCGCGGCCGTGGTGGAGACGCGCATCACCCAGATCCTCGAGGACGGCCTGTCCGGCATCGAGGGCATCAAGACCATCCAGTCGAGCAGCCGCAACGGCCGCTCCGACGTGACCATCGAGTTCAACCTCAGCCGCGACATCGAGGCCGCTGCCAACGATGTGCGCGACCGCGTCAGTCGGGTGATGGACCGCATGCCCGAAGAGGCCGACCCGCCGGAGATCTCCAAGGTCGAAGCCGACGCGGACGTGATCATCTGGCTGAACATGCGTTCCACCGTTATGGACACGATGGAGCTGACCGACTACGCCGACCGCTACGTGCTGGACCGCCTGTCCGCGCTGGACGGCGTGGCGCGGGTACAGCTGGGCGGCGGCCAGCGCTACGCGATGCGCATCTGGCTGGACCGCGAAGCGATGGCGGCGCGCGGCATCACCACCGGTGACGTCGAAACCGCACTCCGCGCGCAGAACGTGGAACTGCCGGCCGGCCGCATCGAATCGAAGACGCGCGATTTCACTCTGCGCGTGGAGCGCGGCTACCAGCGTCCGGAGCAGTTCGCGCAGCTGCCGTTGCGCAAGGGCGCGGACGGGTACGTGGTGCGGCTGGGCGACGTGGCGCAGGTGGAACTGGGCCCGGAAGAACGCCGCTCCTACCTGCGCAGCAACGGCGTCCCCAACGTGGGGCTGGGCATCGTCCGCACCTCCACCGCCAATGCGCTGGATGTCGCCCGCGCGGCGCGCGCCGAGGCGGAGGTGATCCAGAAGACCCTGCCCGAAGGCACCGAGATCTTCATCGCCTACGACAGCACCACCTTCATCGAGGCCTCCATCGAGCGCGTGTACTGGACGCTGGGCGAGGCGATGGTGCTGGTGTTCCTGGTCATCTGGTTGTTCCTCGGCAGCCTGCGCGCGGCCCTGATCCCGGCGGTGACCGTGCCGGTGTGCCTGGTGGCGGCCTTCATCGCGCTTTATGCCTTCGGCTTTTCGATCAACCTGCTGACGTTGCTGGCGCTGGTGCTGTGCATCGGCCTGGTCGTCGACGATGCCATCGTGGTGCTGGAGAACGTGCAGCGGCGCGCCGACCTGGGCGAGCCGCCGCTGGTCGCCGCGCGCCGCGGTACGGCGCAGGTGGCGTTCGCCGTGATCGCGACCACCGCCGTGCTGGTGGCGGTGTTCCTGCCAGTGGGCTTCATGGAAGGCAACACCGGTCGCCTGTTCCGCGAACTGTCGGTGGCGCTGGCGGCGGCCGTGGCCATCTCGGCCTTCGTCGCGCTGACGCTCACGCCGATGATGTCGTCCAAGCTGGTGCGCCCGCACACCGAACCGCGCGGGCTGAATGCGTGGACCAACCGCACCCTCCACCGCGTCAGCACCGGGTATGGCCGGCAGGTGGAGCGCCTGGTGGGCCTGAGTGGCAGGCGCATCCTCGGCCTGGTGCTGCTGGCGATGGCGTTGTGCGGCGTGGCGATCGTCGTGCTGGGGCTGCGCGTGCCCAGCGAGCTGGCGCCGGCGGAGGATCGCGGCCGCTTCTTCGTGATGGTGGACGGCCCCGAAGGCGCCGGCTTCGACTACATGGTCGGACAGATGCAGCAGGTCGAGAAAATCGTGCTGGCGCAGGTGGGCGAAGGCAAGCCGGTGGACCGCGCCAACTCGCGCACGCCCCGCGGCTTCGGCGGCAGCGAGGACATGCACACCGGCCAGGTGATCGTGTTCCTGCAGGACTGGCGCGCGCGCGACATGGCCACCGACGACGTGGTGAAGCAGCTCCGCAGCGAATTCGCCAAGCTGCCCGGCGTGCAGGCCCGCGCCAACGTGCCGGGTGGTCTGGTCGGCAGCCGCGGCCAGCGCTACCAGCTGGTGCTGGGTGGGCCGGACTACGCCGAGCTGGCGCAGTGGCGCGACCGCATCCTGCAACGGATGGAGTCCAATCCCGGCATCCAGGATCCGGATTCGGACTACAAGGAAACACGTCCGCAGATGCGGGTGAACATCGACCGCGACCGTGCTGCCGACCTCGGCGTGTCGGTGCAGGAGATCGGCCGGACCCTGGAAACGATGATGGGTTCGCGCCAGGTGACCACCTACGTGGACAGCGGCGAGGAATACGACGTCATGCTGCAGGCCGGTCGCGAGCAGCGCGCCAACCCCGAGGACCTGGCGAACACCTATGTGCGCGGCCGCGACGATGCGCTCATCCCGCTGTCCAACCTGGTGACGCTCAGCGAGATCGCCGAGCCCGGCACCTTCAACCGCTTCAACCGGCTGCGCGCCATCACCATCAGCGCAGGGCTGGCCCCCGGCTATTCGATGGGCGAGGCGCTGGAGTGGACGCGGCAGGTGGTGGACGAGGAGCTGCCCGACTACGCGCAGATCGACTGGAAGGGCGAATCGCGCGAGTACCAGGAGGCCGGTGGCGCGATCCTGCTGACCTTCACCCTGGCGCTGCTGATCGTCTACCTGGTGCTGGCCGCCCAGTTCGAGAGCTTCATCCATCCGCTGGTGATCATGCTGACCGTGCCGCTGGCGGTGCTGGGTGCGCTGATCGGCCTGTGGGTGACGGGCGGCACGCTGAACCTCTTCAGCCAGATCGGCATCGTCATGCTGATCGGGCTGGCGGCGAAGAACGGCATCCTGATCGTGGAATTCGCCAACCAGCTGCGCGACGACGGCGCCAGCGTGGCGCAGGCCATCGCCGAATCCGCCCGCGTGCGCTTGCGCCCGATCCTGATGACCTCGGTCGCCACCGTCGTCGGTGCGGTGCCGCTGGTGCTGGCCGGCGGGCCGGGATCGGCCAGCCGCGCCACCATCGGCATCGTGGTGATCTTCGGCGTGACCTTCTCCACGCTGCTCTCGCTGTACGTGGTGCCGGCGTTCTACGCGCTGCTGGCCCCGTTCACGCGTTCGCCGGAAGCGGTGGCGCATGAACTGGGCAAGCTGGAGGCGGAAACGCCCTCCGTCGGCGGCCATGGCTGAGGCCGGTGCGCGCCCGCATGCGGACGTGCGCATCGCGGGCGACGGGTTCCTGCTGCGCGCTTGGCGGCAGGAGGATCTGGAGGCCCTGCTGCGCCATGCCGACGATCCGCAGGTGCCACGCGGCCTGAGCGACCGCTTCCCGCATCCTTACACGCGCGCCGACGGCGAGGCGTTCCTTGCCGGTCGCGTGGTCGACTTCGGTCACCCCGTGTTCGCCATCGAGATCGAAGGCGAGGCCTGCGGCGGCATCGCGGCGCGCCCCCACGCGGGCGAGAGGGCGCACAGTGCGGAACTGGGCTACTGGCTCGGGCGACAGCACTGGGGCCGAGGCCACATGACGCGCGTGGTCGCCGCGTACCTGGGCTGGGTGGTCCCTGCGCTCCAACTGGTCAGGGTCGAGGCCAATGTGCTGGACACCCATCCAGCCTCGGCGCGGGTGCTGGAAAAGAACGGCTTCGCCGAGGAAGGCTGCCGGCGGGCCGCGATCCGCAAGCCGGACGGCCTGCACGATGTGAGGCTGTTCGGACGGGTCTGGCCCGGCTGAGACATGCGCGGGGGACTGCGCAGCGGCGCGTGTTGCGGTTATCTTGCAGGGACCCGGTGGCGCGCCTGCGCCGCCTTCCCGTATCCCAGCGCACGCACGAACGACGGAGACGCATCCCCGTGGAAGCCCTTTTCAACTGGTTGAACGGCATCATCTGGAGCAATGCGCTGATCGCGCTGTGCCTGGGTGCCGGCCTGTGGTTCACCCTCCGCACCCGCGTGATGCAGGTGCGCGGTTTCGCCGAGATGTGCCGGCTGACCGTGACCGGGCAGAAGTCGGACGCCGGCGTGTCCTCGTTCCAGGCCCTGGCCATCTCGATGGCCGGCCGCATGGGCATCGGCAACATCGCCGGCGTCGCCACGGCGATCGCCTACGGCGGCCCCGGTGCGGTGTTCTGGATGTGGGTGATGGGCTTCCTGGGCGCGTCGACCTCGTACATCGAATGCACGCTGGCGCAGATCTACAAGGAAAAGGACGCCGAAGGGCGCTACCGCGGCGGTCCGGCCTACTACATCGAGAAGGCGATGGGCCTGAAGTGGTATGCGGTGACGTTCGCCGTGGCCACCGTCATCGCCACCGGCCTGCTGTTGCCGGGCGTGCAGGCCAACGCCATCGCCGACAGCGCCAGCAACGTCCTGTGCGGCGCGGGCGCCTGCGAGGCGGTCGGTGGCGCCGGCGCGCTGAAGCTGTGGATCGGCCTGGGCGTGGCGGCGGTGCTGGCGCTGATCATCTTCGGCGGCATCAAGCGCATTGCCACCTTCGCCGAGGTCGTGGTGCCGTTCATGGCGCTGGCCTTCATCCTGATGGCGGTGATCGTGATGATCGCCAATGCCGGCAAGGTGCCGGCGATGTTCGCCGACATTTTCTCCAGCGCGTTCGGCGCGCACGCGGCTTTCGGTGCCATCATCGGCCAGGCCATCGCCTGGGGCGTGAAGCGCGGCATCTACGCCAACGAGGCCGGCCAGGGCACCGGCCCGCACGCCGCGGCGGCCGCCGAGGTCTCGCACCCGGCCAAGCAGGGTTACGTGCAGGCCTTCGCCATCTACTTCGACACCATGCTGGTGTGCACCTCGACGGCGTTTCTGCTGCTGTCCACGGGCATGTACAACACGTTCAAGACCGTGACCGAGAACGGCAAGGAAACGCTGGTCGAGATATTCTCCGGCGTGCCCGGCCTGCAGCCCTCCGAGGGTGCGCAGTTCACCCAGGCGGCGGTGGAATCGGTACTGCCGGGGTGGGGTGCGGGCTTCGTGGCGCTGGCGCTGTTCTTCTTCGCCTTCACCACCATCATGGCCTATTACTACATGGCCGAAACCAACCTGACCTACCTGGCCGGGGTGAAGAAGACCCATCCGCTGGCGACCCTGCTGCTGCGCCTGGGCATCGTGGGCATGGTGGTGTTCGGCGCGTACCACAATGCCGCGATGGCCTGGACGCTGGGCGACATCGGCGTGGGCCTGATGGCGTGGCTGAACGTCATCGCCATCCTGATCCTGCAGAAGCCCGCACTGATCGCGCTGCGCGACTACGAGCGGCAGAAGAAGCTGGGCGTGGATCCGGTGTTCGATCCGGACGCGCTGGGCATCCGCAATGCCCACTTCTGGAAGAGGCAGGCCTGAGGTGGGCAATCCCTGGAACAACCGTCCGCCGCGTCCGCCCGGTGCCCAGGATCGGCGGCGGCCGCCGCGTGCGCAGGACGAGCGTCCCGCGCGCGAGCAGGCGTCACGGGACGACCGCATCGCGAGTGCGGCGCGCAGCGAGTTGCGACTGTATGGGCTGAACGCCGTGCATGCGGTGTTCTCGCGCCGCCCGGAGGCCATCCGCAAGGTCTACCTGACCGAATCGCGTATTCCGGCGTTGAAGCCATTGCTGGCGTGGTGCGTCAAGCAGCGTGTCGGCTATCGCGTGGTGGAGGAGGGCGATCTGGACCGCCTGGCCGCCAGCACGCATCACGAAGGCGTGGTGGCGGACGTCCTGAAGGTCGAGCCGCTGCTGATGGGCGACTGGCTGCGCGCGCTGCCCGAAGGCAAGCCCGTGGCCGCGCTGTGGTTGGACGGCGTGGGCAATCCGCACAACTTCGGCGCGATCCTGCGCTCGGCCGCGCACTTCGGCGTGGCCGGCATCCTGCTGCCGCGCGAGTCGACGCTGGCGATCTCCGGTGCGGCCGCACGCGTGGCAGAGGGGGGCGCCGAACAGGTGCCGCTGGTGCGCGTGGGACAGGCCGACAATGCGGCCGCGCAACTGCGCAATGCAGGGTTCTCGCTGGCTGCCACCGTCGTGCGTGGGGGCGATGACCTGTTCGCGGCGAAGCTGCCGCCGCGGCTGGTATACGTGATGGGGGCGGAGGGCGAGGGCATGGATGCGCGCCTGGCCGAGGCCTGCGACCTGCGCCTGTCGATTCCCGGGAGCGGTGCGGTCGAGAGCCTCAATGTCGCCGCGGCGACCGCGGTGTTCCTGGCGCAGTGGAAGCAGCGTCTGTAGAGCGGAGCCTGCTCCGCTGCTGGGACCTGCGGGCCCCTGTAGGAGCGCCCCATGGGCGCGATGCTCTTCTGTCGGTCACCTGAAACGCATCGCGGGCATGGCCCGCTCCTACAAAGACAGGGAAGGGCTCGGCAAGGTCTCGAGACCTATTCCTTCAACTGGCTGCCGAAATCGCCCTCGGCTTCCGCCGCCAGGTAGGCGAACACGGCATACGCCGCCACGTTCTGCGCCAGTGCGGCGGGATCGATCTTGTCCAGCGTGTCGTCGGCGTTGTGGTGCAGGTCGAAATAGTCGCTGCCGTCCTGCGCCAGCCAGGCCCACGCCAGGCCCTTGGCCGCGAACGGGCTGATGTCGGGCCCCGCGCTGCCCTTGCCGGGAGCGTACTCGATCCCCAGCGGCGCCAGTGCCTGCGCGATCTGTTCGGTGGCCTTGCGCGCGTGGTCGGGGGCGCCGGTGTTGAAGGCGTAGATGCGGCCGGCGCCGAAGTCGCTCTCGGCGGCGATCTGGTGGCGCGCGATGTCGCCCAGGTGCTTCGCCGCATAGGCTTTGCCGCCATGCAGGCCCTGCTCCTCGTTGGCGAAGGCGATCACGCGGATGGTGCGCTTCGGCGCCCGCTTCAGCTGGCCGATCAGGTGGCCGGCGGCCATCGTGATGCCGATGCCGGCGCCATCGTCGATCGCGCCGGTGCCCAGATCCCATGAGTCCAGGTGCGCGCCGATCACCACGACTTCTTTCGGCAGGCTGCGCCCGGTGATCTCGCCGATCACGTTGTGCGAGGTGTATTCGCCGTCCCAGCCGCAATCCAGCGCCAGCGACACGCGCACCGGGCCGCGCTGCAGCAGGCGTGCCAGCTGGTCGGCATCGGGGATGGTCAGCGACGCGGACGGTACCGGCGTCAGGCCTTCGTCGAAGCGGGTGATGCCGGTGTGCGCGACGCGGTGGTTGTCGGTGCCGGCCGAACGCATCAGGAAGGCGAGCGCGCCCTTGCGGATCGCGGCCGACGGACCCTTCGAGCGGATCGCGCCGCCATTGCGGTAATCGCTGCCGTCGCGCGCGGAGGTCATCTGGTAGTCGATGAAGGCGATCTTCCCGGCCAGCGATCCCGCGGGCGCCGCTTCCAGCGCGGCCAGGTCGGCAAAGCGGACGATCTCGGCTTCCACCGTGCCCGCCGGACTGCCTCCCAGGGCGGTGACGGTCAGCGGTTGTGCATGTTCGCCCAGCACAGCGGCACGCTCGCTGCGACGCACCCACTTGGGGAACGTCACCGGCTCGATCCATACCTTGTCGAAGCCGAGGGCCTTGAACTTCGCCTGTGCCCACGCGACGGCCTTCGCATCCGCGTCGCTGCCGGCCAGGCGCGGCCCGATCTCGGTGGTCAGCGACTCGACGACGTTCCAGCCGGTCCGATCGGCGAGCGCCTGTTCGCGCAGCTGCGCGGCGGTGGCGAGGGCGGCGTCGGGAATACGGGTTTCGCGGGAAGCGGCGAGGGCGGGCGCGGTGACGGCAAGAGCGAGCAGCAGCGGAGCAAGACGCATGGAGAACCCCGGAAAAACGAAGACCACGAGCTTAGCAGCCCGTGGCCCGGTGTTTCCGTCGGCGACGTCGCCGTTGCGGAACGCCGCGTTACTTCTTCAGCGCATCGCGGATCTCGCGCAGCAGCAGCACGTCCTCGGGCGGCGCGGCCGGTGCGGCGTCGGGCTTGCGGTGCAGGCGGTTCACCGCCCTGACCAGCAGGAAGATCGCGAAGGCCACGATGACGAACTGGATGACCGTGTTGAGGAACTCGCCGATGCCGATCGCGACGGCCGGCACCTCCTTGCCGGCGGCGTCCACGGTGGCTTCCTTCAACGTCCATGCCCACTTGGAGAAATCCACGCCGCCCACCAGCAGTCCGATCGGCGGCATGATGATCTTGTCCACGAAGGCGGTGACGATCTTGCCGAACGCAGCGCCGATCACCACGCCGACGGCCAGATCGACCACGTTGCCGCGTGCGATGAATTCCTTGAACTCGCTGACCATGCCCATTGCGGGATCTCCATGAACGGCGCCGATTCGCCACTGGCGTGGACTATAACCGCGCGCGTCGACGAAGCAAGCTGCGGTCAGCCCGTGATGCGGCCGCCCAGTTCCACCACGCCATCCAGCGACGCGACGAAGGTGTCGCCCGGCACCAGCGCGGCGACGCCGGCCGGCGTGCCCATGAAGACCAGATCGCCGGCCTTCAGCGCATAGAGCTTGGAGAGTGCGTGCAGGATGTCCGGCACGTCCCAGATCAGGTCGTGCAGCGCGCCGTGCTGGCGGATAGCGCCGTTCACGCGCAGGGTGAGCGTGCGGTCCTCCAGCCCCCCGACATCCGCCGCGAGGACCAGCTCACTGATCGGGGCCGAATGGTCGAATCCCTTGCCGGTGTCCCACGGCAGGCCCTTCGCCTTGGCGGCGCCCTGCAGGTCGCGACGGGTCAGGTCCAGGCCCACGCCATACGCAATGGCCAGCGCCTGCGCAGCGTCGCGCGACAGCTCGCCGGCCGGCGCATCCGCGCCCAGCGCCACGACCAGTTCGACCTCATGGTGCAGGTCGTTCGTGCCGGGTGGATAGGGGACGTCCGCGCCGTCGGTGACGATGGCATCGGCCGGCTTGTGGAAGAACACGGGCGTGCCGCGTTCGGCTTTCGACGCCGGTGCGGCCGCCCCCATCTCGCGCGCGTGGTCGGCGAAGTTGCGGCCCACGCAGAAGATGCGGCGCACGGGAAACGTGCCGCCACCGCGAACAGGGACGCGGGGGACCGGCGGGGTGGGAATGATGTCGGCCATGGCGGCGATCCAATGCTCGGAAAGCCGCAGAGTGTAGGCGGGAACCGCGTCCCCGCGCAGTGCGCTCAGCGCGGCAGTGGCAGGGCCTGCTTGCGGACCACCCGGTATTCGCCTTCCATCGCGTGGTCGCGGGCGACCGGCTTGCCGCGCTGGCGCAGCAGCCTGTACAGCAGGCCGCCGGCGATCATGGCCGCGCCGACGAACACGCTGACGAACACCAGTACGGCCAGCACGGCCAGTCCCAGCAGGCCGACGCCCAGGCGCAGCAGCGGATGCCGCGGCTTGCGGGGCGCAAAGGCGTTGCGGAAGGCGTTGAACTGGAAGTGGCGTGCGTACATGGCGGTGCGTCGTGACAGAATGCGGCCGGAGCCGATGCGCCCAGTATCGGATGACGGTTCTGTGACCGTGTGAGGACTTCGTTAAGCGCCATGCGACTCAGTGCACTGAATGACATCGCCGACGGCGGGTTCGCCGAAGTAGAGGCCATGATCGATGGCGATGCTGAATCTTTGGTTCTCTATCGCCTGGGTGACGAAGTGCGCGCCTGGCTGAACGTCTGCCCGCATGCGGGGCGCCGGCTGGACTGGGCACCGGGCCAGTTCCTGAAGAGCAAGGACGGGTACTTGGTGTGCGCCGCGCATGGCGCGTCGTTCGAACTGAACCGCGGCGATTGCATCGCCGGCCCCTGTCGCGGCGACGCCCTGCGCGCCGTGCAGGTGCAGGTGCGCGACGGCGAGGTGTGGCTGGCCTGAGCGTCGGGCGCCGGTCTCAGCCGACGCCCTGCACGATCACGCAATGCCAGCCGGTCCGGTAGGTTTCGTAGCCCGGCGACGCGGCGTGCGCGAGGCACTGCAGCTGGCCGTCCACGATCCGTTCCGCCGCCCCGCGTGGCTGCGCGAACAGGGCGTCGCGTCCGGGGAAATCCAGTCTCGCAGCACCCCCTGCCTGGGTGTCGGCCAGCAGCAGACCCTGTCCGTCGACGATGCAGACGCGGCTGCGGCGCCATTCCGCCTCGGACAGCGGCGTGCGTTCGACGATGGTCTGCGCCAGCGCGTCCCAGCGGAACATGATGCCCAGCACGCCCAGCGGACGGCCGTTCACGCGCCCGTCCTGGCGCACCGTGCAGGCGTACACCAGCACGCGCTCGCCGCCCGCCATAGGACTGGCATGCATCGACTGGAAGCCGAATTCCTCGCCGCTGGCAGTGGCCATGGCGGACTGGAACCAGGCCTGCTGTGCCACCGACTGGCCGACCGAGTGGTATTGCCGCGGGCGCCCGTTGGCGATCACGGTGCCGTCCAGGTCGGCCAGCACCAGGTCGAAGTAGACGGTGTATGAGTCCAGGATCTGCCCGAGGCGCTGGCTGGCGTGGGCGAGCGCCGCGGGGTTCGGGTCCTGGGTGGCGGCGACCACGGCGTCGTCGGTGGCCCACCAGCGCACGTCGCAGCTGCGTTCGTAGAGATTGCGGTCGATCAGGTCGATGTTGGCCAGCGCGAGATCGGTCAGGCGGGTACGGCGCACGTCGGTCTGCAGGCGATCCAGCCGTTCCCGCAGGTCGGTGCTGGTGCGATCCGCCATGTGGTCGATCTCCTGCGCGGTGTCGCTGACCCGGCGCGAGAGCGTGTCCATCTCTTCGGCGATCACGCCGAAGCTGCGGCCTGCAGCGCCGATGCGGACGGCTTCGATGCGGGCGTTCATCGAGATGATGCGGGTGATGCGGTTGATCTCGTCGATCTTCTGCAGCGATTGCCGCAGTTGCTTGAGCAGCGAGTCCGACAGCCCCGATACGGACTGGATGTGATCGTCGATGCCGGCATCGGGCAGGGGGGCGGCAGCACAAGCGTTCATGGGGGTCCTTGTGGGGAGGGGCAGGCACGCACGCTGTCGGTCCGCGGTAGCGTCATGTCGGTCCCGTTGTTGAGGCGCTATCGGCGCGGTGCGAACGCGCTTTAATCGGCACCTTTGCAGTGCGGGCTTTCCCCGCAATGGGGCGGCTGTCGAGGGCGAGGTTGGACGCGCCCGCACCGGATTCCCTAGAATCCGCCGACCACCGACAGGGGACCGGAATGGGCGACGCGAGCATGTGCATCAACTGCGGCCTGGCCGTCGCCAATCCCGAGCAGAAGTTCTGTCCCGCCTGCGGCCAACCCACGCCGGTGCACCGCATCGACTGGCATTTCCTCAGCCACGAGCTGGAGCACAGCGTGCTCCACATGGATCGCGGCATCCTGTATTCGCTGAAAGAGCTGATGCTGCGGCCGGGGCATCTGATGCGGGCCTACCTCGAAGGGCGGCGTGCGAATCAGGCCAAGCCGCTGCTGCTGATCATGGTCATGGCGGCCGCCGTCGTGTTCCTCAGCAAGTACGTGCTAGGTGAGGGCGTGATGGACGGGTTTGCCGCCTCGATCCCGGCAGGCAGGGGTGAGGTCAGCGAGGGCATCGCGGTTGCCATGAAGGCGGCTGAGCAGGTCGCCACTTGGACCAACCAGCATTTTGCATTGTTCACGCTCCTGCTGCTCCCTCTCGAGGCCGCCGCGTTCCGAGTCGCCTTCCACCGCTTCGCCGGATTCAATTATCCGGAGTGGCTTGTCGTCGCGGCTTTTCTGACCGTGCAGACGTTCGTGTTCTGGGTGGTGATGGTGCTGCTGAGTCGTTGGCTGCCCCAACCGCAGATGTGGGTGACGCTGGTTTCCGTGCTGTTCGCGATCTTCTCGCTGGTGCAGCTTTTTCACGAACGCGCTTGGTGGAAGACTTTGTTGCGCGCGATTCTTGGCTTCGGGATCTTCTTCGTTGTCAGCAGCGTGCTGACACAGGTGCTGATTGCGGTGGTAGCGTTGGCGATGTTCGCCTGAAGTTGCTACCAACGGAAAGAAAAAGCCCGCCGATTGGCGGGCTTTCTGTTTGGTGCCGAGCGCTGCGCTTTTACTTCAGCGCCTTGAACCGCAGCCGATGCGGGCGCGCGCCCTCTTCGCCCAGGCGACGCTTCTTGTCTTCCTCGTACTCGCGGTAGTTGCCCTGGAAGAACTCCACGTGCGAGTCGCCCTCGAAGGCGAGGATATGCGTGGCGATGCGGTCCAGGAACCAGCGGTCGTGCGAGATGACGAAGGTGTTGCCGGGGAATTCCAGCAACGCGTCTTCCAGCGCACGCAGGGTTTCGATGTCCAGGTCGTTGGAGGGTTCGTCGAGCAGCAGCACGTTGCCGCCCTGCAGCAGCGTCTTGGCCATGTGCAGGCGCCCGCGCTCGCCGCCGGACAGCGAACCCACCAGCTTCTGCTGGTCCTGGCCCTTGAAGTTGAAGCGGCCGATGTAGGCGCGCGACTGGATCTCCACGCCGTTGATGTTGAGGATGTCCAGGCCGCCGGAGACTTCCTGGAACACGGTCTGGTTGCCTTCCAGCTTGTCGCGGCTCTGGTCCACGTAGGCCAGCTTCACGCTGGGGCCGATCACGATCTCGCCCGAGTCCGGCTTTTCTTGCCCGGTGATCATCTTGAACAGCGTGGACTTGCCCGCGCCGTTAGGACCGATGATGCCGACGATGGCGCCGGCCGGCACCAGGAAGCTCAGATTGTCGATAAGCAGGCGGTCGCCGAATGTCTTGGAGACGTTCTTGAACTCGATCACCGAGTTGCCCAGGCGCTCGCCCGGCGGAATGAAGATCTCGTTGGTCTCGTTGCGCTTCTGGTAGTCGACCGACTGCAGTTCTTCCAGGCGGGCCAGGCGGGCCTTGCCCTTCGAGCGGCCGCCCTTGGCGTTCTGGCGCGACCACTCCAGTTCCTTCTGGATGGCCTTCTGACGCGCCTTCTCCTGGTTCTCTTCCTGCTTCAGGCGCTCGTCCTTCTGCACCAGCCACTCGGTGTAGTTGCCCTTCCACGGGATCCCGCGGCCACGGTCCAGTTCAAGGATCCATTCGGCGGCGTTGTCGAGGAAGTAGCGGTCGTGGGTGACCGCCACCACGGTGCCGGTGTAGCGGGCCAGGAACTGCTCCAGCCACTCCACCGACTCGGCGTCCAGATGGTTGGTCGGTTCGTCGAGCAGCAGCATGTCCGGCTTCTGCAGCAACAGCCGGCACAGCGCCACGCGGCGCTTCTCGCCACCGGACAGCTTGCCGATGACGGCATCCCACGGCGGCAGGCGCAGCGCGTCGGCGGCCACGTCCAGCTGGTTCTCCAGCGTGTGTGCGTCGCCGGCGGCCAGGATGGCTTCCAGGCGTTCCTGCTCCTTGGCCAGGGCATCGAAGTCGGCGCCTTCCTCGGCGTAGGCGGCGTAGACCGCCTCCAGCGCAGCCTGCGCCTGCAGCACTTCGCCCACGCCTTCCTCGACGGCCTGGCGGACGGTGTGCTCCGGGTTCAGTTCCGGCTCCTGCGCCAGGTAACCGACCTTGATGCCCGGCTGCGGGCGGGCCTCGCCTTCGAAGTCCTTGTCCACGCCGGCCATGATCTTCAGCACGGTGGACTTGCCGGCGCCGTTCAGGCCCAGCAGGCCGATCTTGGCGCCCGGGAAGAACGACAGCGAGATGTCCTTGATGATCTGCCGCTTGGGCGGGACCACCTTGCTGACCCGGTTCATGGTGTAGATGTATTGCGAGGACATGCAGGCTCCGGTACGCAGGCCCCGTGCCCGGCCGGTTCGGCGGCGGGCGGGGAGGCAGAAGGGAAGGTGGGAATTATAGCCGCTCCGGCCGTGCCGACCGGCGGCTGAACACGTTCCGCTAACCTGCCCTTGACGTGGCCGTAACCGTTTTCCAGCCGGAATCGGTTCAGACGCGATCGGCATGATGGGCTCACGTGCCACACAGAGGGACTTCCATGAACACCAAGCGTCTTTTCCAGGGCATGGCCTGCGCCATCCTGGCCTTCGCCGTCACCACTCCCGTGCTGGCGCGCGACGACCGCGGCCACGACCGGGGCCGCTCGCACCACTACGACCGTCGTGACGACCGCCGCGACTGGCGCGATGACCGCCGGGACGACCGCCATGACCGCCGCGACCAGCGCCAGGCCTATCGCCATGGTTATCGCGACGGGCGCCGGGATGACCGCCGCTACGACCGTCGCTACGACGACCGCCGGTATTACGCCCCGCCGCGTGTGGTCTACCGCCCGGCCCCCCATTACCACCGCTGGGCCGTCGGCCAGCGCTACCGCGACTACTACCGCGGCCCGGTCTACGTGGTGAACGACTATGGCCACTACCACGTGCGCCGTCCGCCCCGTGGCTACCACTGGGTCCGCGACGACCGCGGCAACCTGCTGATGGTCGCCATCGCCACCGGCATCATCGCCGACCTGCTACTGCACCACTGAGCAGGTTTGAGGCCCCAGAAAAGCGCGCTCCGGCGCGCTTTTCGCTTTCCTGGGCCGGGTCGGCGGAGGCCGGGCGAGCTACAATCGGCCATCCCGCCCGCTCTTGCCCCCGGAGACCCGATGTTCCCGCGCGACGCCCGCATCGAAACCTACGATCCCGAACTGGCCCAGGCCATCGCCCACGAGGCGCGCCGGCAGGAGGATCACGTCGAGCTGATCGCCAGCGAGAACTACGCCAGCCCCCGCGTGCTGGAGGCCCAGGGCAGCGTGCTGACCAACAAGTACGCCGAAGGCTACCCGCACAAGCGCTACTACGGCGGCTGCGAGTACGTGGACATCGCTGAGCAGCTGGCGATCGACCGCGTGAAGCAGCTCTTCGGCGCCGACTACGCCAACGTGCAGCCGCATTCCGGTTCGCAGGCCAACCAGGCCGTGTACTTCGCCCTGCTGAACCCCGGCGACACCATCCTGGGCATGAGCCTGGCCCACGGCGGCCATCTGACCCACGGCGCCAAGGTCAATGCCTCGGGCAAGCTCTTCAACGCCGTTCAGTACGGCGTGAACGACCAGGGCCTGATCGATTACGACGAAGTCGAACGGCTGGCCCTGGAGCACAAGCCGAAGATGGTCGTGGCCGGCTTCTCCGCCTATTCGCAGGTGGTGGACTGGGCGCGCTTCCGCGCCATCGCCGACAAGGTGGGCGCCTACCTGTTCGTCGACATGGCGCACGTGGCAGGCCTGGTGGCCGCCGGCGTCTACCCGAATCCGCTGCCGCACGCCCACGTGGTCACCTCGACCACCCACAAGACGCTGCGCGGCCCGCGCGGCGGCATCATCCTGGCGAAGGGTGCCGGCGAGGAGATCGAGAAGAAGCTGCAGAGCATCGTCTTCCCAGGCATCCAGGGCGGTCCGCTGATGCACGTGATCGCGGCCAAGGCCGTGGCGTTCAAGGAAGCGCTGGAGCCGGAGTTCAAGGCCTACCAGGCACAGGTGGTGAAGAACGCCCAGGCGATGGCGAAGACGATCATCGCCCGCGGCTACAAGATCGTCTCCGGCGGTACCGAGAACCACCTGATGCTGGTCGACATGATCGGCAAGGACGTCAGCGGCAAGGACGCGGAAGAAGCGCTGGGCAAGGCGCACATCACCGTCAACAAGAACTCCGTGCCCAACGACCCGCGCAAGCCCTTCGTGACCTCGGGCCTGCGCATCGGCACGCCCGCCGTCACCACGCGCGGCTACGGCGAGCAGGACTGCATCGACCTGGCCAACTGGATCTGCGACGTGCTGGATGCGCCAAGCGACGAGGCCGTGCTGGCGAAGGTGCGCGAGAACGTCACTGCGCAGTGCCGGAAGTATCCGGTTTACGGCTGAAAGCGAGGAACGAGCGATGAGGAGTGAGGAACGAGTGAAAGCGGTGCTTCCCACTTCTCGACGCGGTGTCGCTCTCGCTCGTTCCTCACTCCTCTCCACTCGTTCCTGATCCCATGTACTGCCCCTTCTGCCAGCACACCGATACCCGCGTGATCGACTCGCGCGTCTCCGAAGACGGCGCGACGATCCGCCGCCGGCGGGAGTGCGAGGCCTGCGGTGAGCGGTTCTCTACGCTGGAGAACATCGAGATCAAGCTGCCGGCGGTCATCAAGAGCGACGGCAGGCGCGATACGTTCGATGCGCGCAAGCTGCGCGCCGGCTTCGACCGCGCGCTGCAGAAACGACCGGTGTCGGAAGAGCAGATCGAGGCGGCCGTGCGCGCAGTGATCCATGCCATCCGCATGAGTGGCGAGCGCGAGATCGCTTCGCGCAGGATCGGCGAATTCGTTATGAACGAATTGCGCAAGCTGGACCACGTGGGCTACGTGCGCTTCGCCTCGGTCTACCGCAGTTTCGAGGACGTGGCCGATTTCCGCGAGGAGATCGAGAAGCTCGAACGCGACCTGCCGCCCGGCGCGGGCCAGCTGTCCCTGCTCGGCGGCGACGTGGTGCCGTTCGACAAGCACGCGGACAAGAACAAGAAGCGCTGAGTCGTGCGCATCGACCGGATCGGCCGGCATCCGCAGCACATCCCCGCACTGGCGGCCTGGCACCATGCCGAGTGGGGTGCCCTGTACGACGACTGGACGCTGGATGCGGCGGCGTCCGAGCTGGACGACCACGCCACGCGCACGTCGTTGCCCACGACGCTGCTGCTGATGGATGGCGAGGACTTACTGGGATCGGTCAGTCTGCTGATCGAGGACGCGCCCGCCCTGCAGGACCGCGGCAGCCCCTGGCTGGGCAGCCTGTTCGTGTTGCCGGCTGCGCGCGGTCGTGGCGGTGGACGCTTCCTGGTGGATGCCGCCGTCGCGCATGCCGCGCGGGAGGGCGTGGCCCTGCTGCGGCTGTTCACCCTGTGGCACGAGGACTTCTACGCGTCGCTCGGCTGGCAGGTCGAGGAGCGCACATCGCTGCACGGCACGCCGGTGGTGATCATGTCGATCGTGCCCGCCGAGCGCGTGGCGCATACTGAGCCTCCGCCGCATCGCGTGGACGACGCATGACCGAGACCCGTTTCTCCGCCTTCGACCACCACTGCATGGCGCGTGCGCTGCGCCTGGCCGAGCGAGGTACCTACACCACGCGGCCGAATCCCATGGTGGGCTGCGTGATCACCCAGGGTGAGGAAACCGTCGGCGAAGGCTGGCACCAGAAGGCGGGCGAGCCGCATGCCGAGGTATTCGCACTGCAGGCCGCAGGTGAGCGTGCGAAGGGCGCCACCGCCTATGTCACCCTGGAGCCCTGTGCCCACACCGGCCGCACCGGGCCCTGCGCCGAAGCGCTGGTGGCGGCGGGCGTCGCGCGCGTGGTGGCGGCGATGCGCGACCCGTTCGCGCAGGTCGACGGCGCCGGCTTCGACCGGCTGCGCGCCGCGGGGATCATCGTGCAGTCCGGGTTGATGGAAGCGCAGGCGCGGCGCCTGAACCGGGGTTTCCTGTCGCGCGTGGAGCGCGGCAGGCCATGGATGCGGGTGAAGCTGGCCACCAGCCTGGATGGCCGCACCGCAATGGCCAACGGGGATTCCAAGTGGATCAGCGGCGAGGCGTCCCGCCGCGACGTGATGCGCTGGCGCGCGCGTGCCGGGGCCATCCTGACCGGTGCGGGTACCGTGCTGGCGGACGACCCGTCGCTGACGGTGCGCTTCGGCGACGACACCGCCTTCGAACCGCCGCTGCGGGTGGTGCTCGATCCCGGGCTTGCCACCGTGGCGCGCGGCAACGTGCGCCAGGGCGAAGCGCCTACCCTGTACGTACACACCGCCGATGCCAAGCCGCCGCGCGATGCCGACGTGCAGCGGGTGGTGGCGCCCGCCACAGGCAGCAACTTCGATCTGAAGGCGGTGCTGGAGTTGCTGGCCGGGCGCGGCATCAACGAAGTGCACGCCGAGGCCGGTGCCACGCTGGCGGGCGCGTTCATCGCGGCCGGCCTGGCGGACGAGGTGCTGCTGTACGTCGCGCCGGTGCTGCTGGGCGACCAGGCCCGGCCACTGTTCGGCGGACTGGGCATCCAGACCATGGCGGACCGGCTGAAGCTGGAGATTGTGGACAGCCGCATGATTGGCGAAGATCACCGCCTCCTGCTGCAACCTGCCCGCTGACCGCCCGCCATGGTGGCTTTCAAGGATCATTTCTCCGGCGTCGCCGACGTCTATCTCGCCTCGCGTCCGACCTACCCCGATGCGCTGTACGACGCGATCACCGCCGTCGTGCCTGCCGACGGCAGGGTGTGGGAACCGGGGGCGGGCAGCGGCCAGGCCACGCGCGGACTGGCCGCGCGCTTCGCCCACGTGCACGCCACCGACCCCAGCGCGGCGCAGATCGAGCGCCACTGGGCGCAGGGCCTGTCCGATACCAGGGTCAGCCTGGCGGTCGAACCCGCCGAAACCACCGCCCTGGACGACGCCAGCGTCGACCTGGTCGCCGTGGCGCAGGCGCTGCACTGGTTCGATCGCTATCGCTTCTTCGCCACCTGCGAACGTGTGCTGCGTCCCGGGGGCGTGCTGGCCGCCTGGACCTACCAGGACATCATCTTCGAGGACGACCTGGCTGAGGTGGCCGAGAAGGTCCGCGACGACATCGACCCCTACTGGCCGCCGGAGCGCGCCGACGTGGACATGGGGTACGGCGACTATGTCTGGCCGTTCGAGGCCCTGCCCACGCCGCGCCTGTGGCTGACCGCCGACTGGAACCTGCCCACGCTGCTGGGTTATTTCGGCAGCCTGTCCGCCACCGGCAGCTACCGGGCGGCGACGGGGGAAGACCCGGTCTACGCGCACACCCCGGCGCTGGCCGAGGTCTGGGGCGATCCGCAGCGGGTGCGCACCATGCGCTGGCCCCTGATCCTGCACCTGCGCCGCAAGCCTGAGGGCTGAGTCCGCGCGGAACACTCCGTTCGCCGGCCGGGGGAAGGGGCGCGGTGTAGAATGCGCGGGCCGGTCCGCCGGCACACCACCAACGACGTCTTCAGGGCGGGGTGCAATTCCCCACCGGCGGTAGGTCGCCCAGCGACGAGCCCGCGAGCGCCTGGGGCGGCATGCGAGTCCCTCGCAAAAGCCCGCACCTGCCCGTGCGGACTTTCCAATGTCGCCGAAGGGTCAGCAGATCCGGTCAGATGCCGGAGCCGACGGTCATAGTCCGGATGAAAGAAGACGGCATCGCCGAACCGCGCGCAAGCGCGGCGTCGTGCGCCTGCCTTCGCGCCCCGGGGGCGTCTCCGCTTTGCTTCCGCGAGAGACGTGCCATGCCTTCCACGATTCCCAGCGCTTTCCCTGTCTTCCTGCCGGAGGCCTGCTGATGTTCACCGGCATCATCGAGGGCGTGGGCCGCATCGCCGCGCTGCAACCCGTGGGCGGCGACATCCGCCTGACCGTCGCCGTGGGCACGCTGCCGTTCGACGCCGTCCAACTCGGCGAGAGCATCGCAGTGAATGGGGTATGCCTGACCGTGATCGCGTTCGACGCGTCCAGCTTCCAGGCCGACGCCTCCACCGAAACGCTTTCGCTGACCACGCTCGGGCGTCTGCGCGACGGCGCGCTGGTGAACCTGGAGCGCGCCATGCGCCCGACCGATCGTCTCGGTGGCCATCTGGTCAGCGGCCACGTGGACGGCGTCGGCCGCGTGCTGTCGGTGCACGAGGATGCGCGCGCGCAGCGCTGGCGTTTCGCCGCGCCGGCGCCGCTGTTGAAGTACATCGCGAAGAAGGGCTCGATCTGCGTCGACGGCGTGAGCCTGACGGTCAACGAGGTGGACGGCGAAGGCTTCGAGGTCGCGCTGATCCCGCACACGGTGTCGCATACCGCGTTCTCGCAGACGGCCGTCGGCGATGCGGTGAACCTGGAAATCGACCTGGTCGCGCGCTATGTGGAACGCCTGCTCGGCGCGCGCTGAGTGGCGTCCGACCCGTCTATGGACACCGTCACGCGCACCGTCATCCGTCACCGTCATCCCAGCGAACGCTGGGATCCACTTTGACGTTGCTGTTTCGCTGGCAAGACAGACCAAGCATCAAGATCAAGATGGATCCCGGCGTTCGCCGGGATGACGACTTCTCTTCCATTATCCGAGCGCTGAAAGATGGCTTTTTCCCCGATTCCCGAACTCCTTGAAGAGATCCGCAACGGACGCATGGTGGTCATCGTCGACGATGAGGACCGCGAGAACGAAGGCGATCTGATCATGGCGGCCGAGCTGGTCAAGCCGTCCGACATCAACTTCATGGTGACCCATGCGCGTGGCCTGGTCTGCCTGTCGCTGACGCGCGCGCGTTGCGCCCAGCTCGGTCTGGCGCCGATGGTCCAGCACAACACCGCGCAGTTCCACACCAACTTCACCGTCAGCATCGAGGCGGCCGAGGGCGTGACCACCGGCATCTCCGCCTACGACCGCGCGCATACCGTCCGCACCGCCGTGCGTCCCGACGCTAAGCCCACCGATCTCAGCCAGCCGGGCCACATCTTCCCGCTGATCGCCCAGCCGGGTGGCGTGCTGACGCGTGCCGGCCATACCGAGGCTGCCAGTGACCTGCCGATGCTGGCCGGACTGGAGCCGGCCGGCGTGCTGGTCGAGGTACTGAACCCGGACGGCACCATGGCGCGCCGCCCGCAGTTGGAGGTGTTCGCACGCGAGCATGGGCTGAAGATGGGCTCCATCGCCGACCTGATCGCCTACCGGTTGGCCACCGAGCACACCGTGGAGCGCATCGACGAGCGCGAGATCGACACCGAGTTCGGTCCGTTCCGGTTGGTGACCTACCGCGACCGCATCGCCCACGAGCTGCATTTCGCCCTGGTGCGCGGCACGCCCGACAGGACCACGCCCACGCTGGTGCGCGTGCAGGTGGAGAACCCGCTGAGCGACCTGCTGCACTGGCGGCGCGACGATTTCGGCGTTCACGCCACCGATGCCCTGCGCGCCATCGCGACCGAAGGGCAGGGCGTCATGGTGGTCCTGTCCGAACCGCGCAACGCCGACGCCCTGCTGGCGCGACTGCGCAAGCAGCCGGAAGTGCGCGCCAACGCCAAGGATGTGGGCCAGTGGCGCCGCAACGGCGCCGGCGCGCAGATCCTGGCCGATCTGGGCCTGGGCCGGCTGCGCGTGCTGGGCACGCCGCGGCGCCAGGTGGGGCTGGCCGGTTTCGGCCTGGACGTGGTCGAGTACGTGCAGCCCTGATCCCCCGGGCGGCGCCCGGGCCGCCCCGGCTGTTAGACTTTCCCACCCCCAAGGAACCCGCCATGTCCCACTACGAAGGCGATCTGCGCGCGCCCGACGGCGCCCGCTTCGCGATCATCGCCAGCCGCTGGAACCCGCGCATCACCGATGTGCTGGTGGCCGGTGCGCGCCAGAGCCTGGCCGGCAATGGCGTGGGCGAGGACGCGATCGACGTGGTGCGCGTGCCGGGCGCGTGGGAGATCCCCCTGGTGGCGGCACGCCTGGCCGCGGCGGGCGACCATGCGGCCATCATCGCCCTGGGCTGCGTGATCCGCGGCGATACCCGCCACTACGAGCACGTTGCCGACCGCTGCGCCGAGGGCCTGATGCGCGTGCAACTGGATACCGGCGTGCCCGTGCTCAACGGCGTGCTGGCGGTGGAGCGCATCGAGGATGCCGAAGCCCGTGCCGGCGGCAGCCATGGCAACAAGGGCGAGGAAGCCGCGCTGGCCGCCATCGAGATGGCGCACCTGCTGGCGCAGCTGGCCTGATCATCCGTACGCAACGAACACGCAGCACAGGAGCCGCCGTGAGCCGACATCCCCATTCCCCCCGCAAGGACGGCATCGATCCGGTCACGCGCGCCCGCGCGCGCCGCCGCGCTTTGCAGGCCGTGTACGCGTGGCAGATGTCGGGCGGCGAAGTCGGCCAGGTCATCGCCCAGTTCGCGCACGAGCAGGCGCACGAGATCGCCGACCTGGAGTATTTCGAAGACCTGGTACGGGGCGTGGTGAGGCACCGCGCCTCGCTGGACGAGGCGTTGCTGCCCTTCCTCGACCGCACGGTGGAAGAAGTGGACCCCATCGAGCGCGCCGTGTTGCGCATCGCCGCCTATGAGCTGATCCATCGCGTCGACGTGCCGTACCGCGTGGTGCTGAACGAAGCCATCGAAACCGCCAAGCGTTTCGGTTCCGAACACGGGCACACCTACATCAATGGCGTGCTCGACCACGCCGCCGTCGAATGGCGGCCCGCCGAGGCGCAGGCGCGGCGCTGACGTGTCGGGCGGCGGCGCACGGTTTCCTCCGGAAGAGCGTGAGGCCTTGCTCGCGGTGAGGGGGGTGGGTCCCACGGTGGTGCAGCGGCTGGAGCAGATGGGCATCGCCTCGCTGCGGCAACTGGCCGCCGCCGAACCGTCCGAGATCGTGGCCAGTGCCGCCGGCCTGACCGCCTCCACCTGCTGGAAGAACAGCCCGCAGGCACGCGCGGCGATCCAGGCGGCCGTCGACCTGGCGCGCGCCCGGACCTGACGCGATGGGCGCCGGCGAATTCGACCTGATCGCCCGCATCCGCGCACGCGTGGCGACGCGCGCGGACGTGGTGCTGGGCATCGGCGACGACGCCGCGTTGCTGGCGCCGCCACCCGGGCGGCAGCTCGTCGTCACCGCCGATACGCTGAACGACGGCGTCCACTTCCCGCGCGGCACATCGCCGGCGGATATCGGCTGGAAGGCGCTGGCGGTGAATCTCTCCGACCTCGCCTCGATGGGGGCGGAGCCGGCGTGGTGCACGCTGTCGCTGTCGTTGCCGCAGTCCGATCCGGCATGGATCGAGGGCTTCCTCGATGGCTTCCTCGCTCTGGCCGGGCAGCACGGCATCGCGCTGGTCGGCGGCGACACCACGCGCGGCCCGCTGTCGATCTCGGTGACCGCGATGGGGTTGGTGGAGCCGGGTCAGGCGCTGCGTCGTGATGGCGCGCGGGTGGGCGACGAGGTTTGGGTGACCGGCACGCTGGGCGATGCGGCCGGCGGTCTGGCGTTGCTGGATCGCGAGCCTGTCCCCGCCTTGCGCGCACGGCTTGATCGGCCGACGCCGCGTGTGGCCGCCGGTCGTGCCCTGGCCGGCATCGCGACCGCCTGTGTCGATGTTTCCGATGGACTGCTGGCCGATCTCGGCCACATCGCGTCGCGGAGCCGGGTGGCCGCGCAGGTCGAAGTCGATGCCTTGCCGATGTCGGAGACCTTGCGCGCCGCGTTCGATGCAGCGACCCGCACGGCCCTGCAGGCCAGCGGCGGCGACGACTACGAGCTCTGTTTCACCGCGCCGCTCGAAGCGCGCGCAGGCATCGATGCCGTGTCGACCCAACTCGGCCTCCGCATCACACGTATCGGCAGGATCACGGCAGGCGAGGGTGTACATCCCGTGGATGCCCAAAGCCAGCCCTGGTCGTCGCGGCGACGCGGCTACGACCACTTCGCGGAGCATTGAGGCTGTTGTAGGCGCGACGTGAGTCGCGACCTTAGGTCGTCAGTGCATGTCGATCTTCAGCAGGTCGGTGAGCGAGAGGCAACATGCCGTCGGTGGATTCCTGGTCGGGCACGGTGCGCGGTCGAGACTGACGTCGCTCCTACAGGGGTTCCCGCGGCGGCAATACCTTGCCCGGATTGAGGATGCCGTCGGGATCGAGCGCCGCCTTCACGGCATGCATCGCGTCGAGCGTTGCGGCGCTGAATGCGTCGGCCATGAAATTGCGCTTGCTCAGGCCGATGCCGTGCTCGCCCGACAGCGTGCCGCCCAGCGCCAGCACCTGCGCGAACACGCGGGGCAGCGCAGCCTGGGCGCGCGCCGTCTCGGCGGCATCGGCGTCGTCGTACATGATGTTGACGTGCAGGTTGCCGTTGCCCGCGTGGCCGAACACGACGACGGGCAGGCCGGCCTCAAGCGACAATGCCTCCATGGCCGCCACCAGGTCGGGAATGCGCGACACCGGCACCACCACATCCTCGTTGATCTTGCCCGGCCTGATGGTGCGCAGTGCCGGCGACAGGGCACGGCGCGCGGCCCACAGGCGGTCGCGTGCGCTGCCGTCGGTGGCGACATCCAGCGCGATCAGGCCCTCGCCCTCCGCCGCGTCGGCCAGCGCCTGCAGCGCATAGGGCAGGGTGTCGTCGTCGCCATCGGCCTCGACCAGCAGCATCGCGCCCGCTTCCGGTACGTCGCTGCCGTTGCGGCGGATCAGCGCGATGGCGCTGCGGTCCATGAACTCCAGCATCGTGGGCGTAGTCGGCCGCGCCATGATGCGGGACACGGCAGCGGCTGCGGTCGCCGCGTCGCGATAGAGCACGCGCAGGCCGGCTTGCGCGTGCGGCCGCGGCGCGAGCTTGAGCGTCGCTTCGACGATCAGCGCGAGCGTGCCTTCGCTGCCGACGATCAGGTGGGTAAGGTCGTAGCCGGTCGCGTCCTTGGTGTAGGCGCCGCCGCAGCGGATCAGGTCACCCGCGCCCGTCACGGCGACCAGGCCGAGCACATTGTCGCGCGCGGTGCCGTACTTCACCGCGCGCGGACCGCCGGCGTTGGTGGCCAGGTTGCCGCCCACGCTGCACAGGTCCGCGCTGGAGGGATCCGGCGGCCAGAACAGGTTGTAGGGCGCCAGCGTCTGCTGCAGCCCACCGTTGAGCACGCCGGGTTCCACCACCACGCAACGATCGGCGGCGCGCAGTTCCAGGATGCGGTCCATGCGCGCGAAGGACACCACCACGCCTCCCTGCGTGGGCACGGCGGCGCCGGTGGTGCCGGTGCCCGCGCCGCGCGCGACCAGCGGTACCCGGTGTTCGCGACATGCACGTACCAGCGCCACCACGTCGTCGGGGGTGCGCGGCAACGCCACGGCCGAAGGCATGGCCCAGCGGCGCGAATCGTCGCCGCCGTAGAGGCGCCGTCCTTCGCCCGTCAGCCAGCCGTCTCCGAGCCGGGTCGACATGGCATCGTGCAACGCGCGCGGCAGGCTGGAGTCCATGGCGCCATTGTAGGCGCGCGCTCAGACCTCGTCCGCGCGGAAGGCGTCCCGGATCCAGTCCAGTCGCGGCGAGGCCGGATCGCCCTGCGCATCGACCACGTCGAAACGGCACGGTGCGTCGGCGAGCGCGGGGTGGTCCTGCAGGAAGCGCTGCGCCGCGTGCACCAGGCGGCGGCGCTTGCCGGTGTCGACCGAGGCCATGCCGCCGCCGAAGGCCTGCGACTGGCGGTAACGCACTTCGACGAACACCACCGTCGGTGTGCCGGACCGGGTGGCGTCCTGCATCACCAGGTCAAGCTCACCACCGCGGTAGTTCGCGTTGGTGGCGAGCTCGGTCAATCCTGCGCGCTGCAGCAGATCGCGTGCAGCGACTTCGACAGCCCGCCCACGGGCGCGTCGGTCAACCGCCATCCGCGATCGGTGCGGCGCGTCCGCCGGTGAACGTCGACCAGGACGGCGTGCGCACCACGTTGCCGAACCCGTCCAGCTGCAGGCGGCCGGTGGCGCCGCGGATCTCGGCGTTCGCGCCGGTCGCCAGCTTTTCCAGGTAGGCGGTCAACAGCCAGGCGTCGTAGCCGAAGGCGAACAGGCGCGCCGCCGGTCCGCGGGCGGTCGGCACGCGCTCGCCGGTCACGCTGGCGGCGGGCAGCGCCGGCACGCCGCGCGAGGTCCATGCCTCGGTGGGGAAGGCGATGCCATCCAGCGCCACGTCTTCTTCCGGCTTGCCCGTGCCGGAGGTGAGCTGCGAAGTGCCCACGCGCGTCTTGCCGCCCAGGCCGGCCAGCGCCAGCTGCGGCGTCAGCGCCCGCGCGGTGCTGCCGCGCACGGCCAGGAACACGGCATCGGCGCCTTCCTGCGAGGCGGTAGCCAGCACCGCCGACAGGTCGCCGGGTGCCTCGGGCACGCTGATCACGCGCGTCACACGGCCGCCGCGTTCGGAGAAGCGTTCGCGGAACGCCTGCGAGGCGCGGCGTCCGTTATCGTCGCTGCCTTCGATGATCAGCGCGGTCTTGCGCTCGCGGGCCAGCACGTATTCGGCGGCGGCGATGCCGTCGTCTTCCGGCGCCAGCGAAAAACCGGCCTTGCCGTCCGGGGGCGCCACGGTGCCACGGTTCAGCACCAGCATGGGGGTGGTCAGCCCGGGCTGCTGGAACAGTGCGCTCACTTCGTCGCGACCCAGCGGCCCGACCACGAAGTCCGCACCCTCGGCGGTCGCGCGCGCATAGGCCGCGGTCGCACCCGCGGCGGTGCCGGTGGTGTCGTAGAACTGGATGTCGGGGCGGCGACGGCGCTCGCCGTAGTAGCCGGCCAGCAGACCGTCGCGCACGGGCGCGGCTGCCGTGGCCAGATTGCCCGACAGCGGCAGCAGCACGGCGAGCTTCATCGGGGGCCGGTAGCCGTCGCTGTCCGCGGGCGGGCGGTTGCCGGCATCGAAGCGCCACTGGGCGCCGCGGTCGAACGGGCGTGGCAGCGGCAACCCGCGGCGCTGCAGCGCACGGCCGGCGAAGTTGTACAGCGGATCGCCCGACGGCAATGCCGCGGCGTCGCGCGCGAGGGTGGCATCGTCGAGCGTGGCCAGCAGGCGATCGATCTCGCGCGCATTGTCGGTACGGGCCTGGCCGCTGAGGGCGGCGTCCTGACGGGCCAGCGTGGCGGCGTCCGCGAAGGCGGGGGCGAACCGTACCGCCGACGTCGCCGGGCCCGCGCTAGGCGTGGTGGCGCAGCTCGCCAGCAGGGCGACCAACAGCAATGCCACCAGGCATTGCGCGGGACGGAGGCGTGCGGAAAGCGTGCGTGCGACAGGCGGATCCAGGGGCATCGTCGGTGTTCGGGCAGGGGAACCGGCTACGATTCTACCCCCAGCCACCGGACCCCACTGGAATGCCTGCCGGAACCCTGTTCATCGTCGCCACCCCGATCGGCAACCTGGGCGACCTGACCCCGCGCGCGCTGGAGGTGCTGCGTTCGGTGGCGGCCATCTGCGCGGAGGACACGCGCCGCAGCGGACAGCTGCTGGCCCACTTCGGTATCTCCACCCCGCTGGTGGCCCTTCATGAGCACAACGAGGATGCGCTGGCGCAGCGCGTGGTCGACCGGCTGCTGGCGGGTGAATCGCTGGCGCTGGTCAGCGACGCGGGCACACCCCTGGTCAGCGACCCCGGCTTCCGCCTGGTGCGCGCCGCGCGCGCGGCCGGCGTCCGGGTCAGCCCGTTGCCGGGCGCGTGTGCGGCCATCGCGGCGCTCAGCGTGGCAGGCCTGCCCAGCGACCGCTTCGCCTTCGAGGGATTCCTGCCAGCGAAGGCGTCCGCGCGGCGCGATCAGTTGCAGCGGCTGGCGGGCGAGACGCGCACGCTGGTGTTCTACGAATCCTCGCACCGCATCGCTGAATCGCTGGCCGACATGCGCGCCGCATTCGGCGACGATCGTCCGGCGGTGCTGGCGCGCGAGCTGACCAAGCTGTTCGAGACCGTCCTCGACGGCACGCTGGCCGACCTGCAAGCCAAAGTCGACGCCGACGAAAACCAGCGCAAGGGCGAGTTCGTCGTGATGGTGCAGGGCGCCGGCGACGACAGGGAGGCGCGCCTGTCCGAGGGCCGCCGCGTCTACACGCTGCTCAACCAGCACCTGCCGCCGTCGACGGCGGCCAAGTTGGCTGCCGAGATCACCGGCGCGCCGAGAAAGGAGTTGTATGGCGCGCGATAGTGGGCAGTTCTGGCTGACCTCGAGTGAAAGGGGATGAGGATGAGAATGCGTGAACTGCTCATGGTGGCGGGCGCGATACTGGTCGTACTGGCCGCATCGCCCGCCGCGATGGCGTGGACCCCGCTGGACGCCCGTCAGCGTTTTGGCCTGCTGGTGGCGGAGAGCCAGAAGGCGGACGACGCGCTCCATCCGCTGCGTCTTGCCGAGCGCGGCCTGCCCCCGACCGGGGCCGTCTTCGTCGATCCGCAGAGCGAGGCCTTCGCCCGGCAGCTGGCGACCAACAAGCGCGCCGAACTGTCGGGGCTGGCCGGCATCGACCGTGCCTCCCTGGGCGAGAAAGACCAGATTGCCTACGACGCGTTCCGCTACCAGGCCGAGCAGGCGCTGGGCGACATCGACAGCGGCATCCACGCGATCCGCAACCTGGTGCCGCTGAACGCCTCCTTCGGCCTGCACGTCGAATTCCCCGACTACCTGTCGGGCGTCCGCTTCAAGACGGTCGAAGACTACGAACGGGGGTTGGCGCAGCTGGAGGGTTTCGCCGGCTACATGGACAGTACGGTGGATCGCCTGGAGCAGGGCATGGCCCAGGGCTACCACCAGCCCAAGGTGGTGGTGAACAACGTCCTGGCGCAGGTCGAAGCCTTCCTCACGCTGCCGGTCGAAGAGAATCCCTTGTACTCCCCGGTCATGCGTTTCCCCGAGGCCATGCGATCGGTGGACCGCGCCCGCCTGGAGGTCGCGTACCGCCGGGCCATCGAGGGCCGCGCCATTCCGGCCTATGAACGGTGGCGCATGTTCCTGCGCGACCGCTACCTGCCGGTCGCCACCGAGGGCGCAGGCCTGTGGGCGATGAAGGACGGCGAGCGCGTCTATGCGTCCCTGCTGGTCCAGCACACCACCACCACGATGAGCGCGCAGCAGATCCACCAGATCGGCCTGTCCGAAGTGGCCAGGATCCGCGCCGCGATGGAGCAGGCGCGCCAGGCGACCGGCTTCGACGGCGACCTGCCGGCCTTCTTCGAACACGTCCGCACCGGGCCCGAGTTCTACTATTCCAAACCCGAAGACCTCATCGGTCACTTCGAACGCATCGAGAAAAAGGTCTGGGAGCGGATGCCCGAACTGTTCTCGCGTCGTCCGCGTGCCGCATTCGAGCTGCGTCCGCTGCCGGCGCTGGGGGACCAGCGGGGCACGGGCTACTACCGCGCCGGTCCGCCGGACGCGTCGGAGCCCGGCGTCCTGTTCTTCAACATGGCCATGTTGAACACGCGCCCCATCCCCACCCTGGAGACCCTGCAACTGCACGAGGGCGTGCCCGGCCACCACTACCAGATCTCGCTGGTCCAGGAGGACGAGAGCCTGCCGGACCTGCTGCGCTTCGGCCAGGTGCCGGCCACCGCCTACACCGAGGGCTGGGGCCTGTATGCCGAATCCCTGGGCCAGGAACTGGGCATGTTCTCCGACCCCTACCAATGGTTCGGCCACCTGGACATGGAAATGCTGCGCGCCGTACGCCTGGTGGTCGACACCGGTCTCCATGCCTTGCAATGGGATCGTCAACGCGCGATCGACTACATGCTGGCGAACACGTCCATGGCCCCGCGCGACGTAGCGGTCGAGATCGACCGCTACATCACCAACCCGGGCCAGGCCTGCGCCTACAAGGTGGGTGAGCTGAAGTTCCAGGAACTGCGGCGGCGTGCGACCGAGCGCCTGGGCGCGGATTTCGACATCCGGCGTTTCCACGACCAGGTGCTGGACACCGGCGCCCTGCCGCTGGACGTGCTGGAAGCCAAGATCGACCGCTGGCTGATGTCGGGCGAGGCAGCGCAGTAGGCCCTGGGCGCGCTTCTTCTTCGGAGATACTGCGTGATCTCATTCTGCGTTCCGGCCTTTCGGTATGGAGGGTTCCGGACGCCTTGTTTTGGAGGTGCACTTGATGCGTCGTCGTGAACTGCTGGTCGGCGCCGTGGCGCTCGGCGTGACGTGGCCCCTGGCCGCGCGCATGGCCGGTTCGAATCCTGTCTCTGACACGACGGGGAATGCGCCCGCCGAGGACATCCGTCTGGCGGGCTTGCTGCAACGCCATGCCGAGGCCCTGAAGGCAGAAGAGGGTGGGCTGGACCGCCTGGCCGACTATTCGCTGGCCGCACGCGCGCGCCGCCGGCAGGCCACGCTACAGCGCCTGGTCGAGCTGCGCGGTATCGAGCGTGCCGCGCTTTCGGCTACCGCGACGCTGGACTACGACACGGCCCGCTTCGTCTACGAGGCCATGGCGGACCAGTACGGACGCTACGGATTTTCGGACCTGAACCTGCGACCCAGCCCGTATGTCGTCAGCCAGATGAACGGCGCCTATTTCTGGCTGCCGGACGGCATCGGCGGACGCTCACCGATGAAGGACGCGGCGGATGCAGACCGCTACGTGGACAAGTTGGGCCAGTTCGCCGTGGCCCTGGACCAGGAGACCGAACAGATCCGCCACGATGCGGGCCTGGGCGTCATCCCCCCGGATTTCATCCTGGCCAAGACCTTGAGGCAGATCGCGACCCTGCGCGATGCCGCGCCGACCGGCAATGCACTGACGGCATCGGCCCTGGCGCGTGCGCGCGATGCCGGGATTGCCGATCTGGACCGCCGCGCCTCCGCGATCTTCGTCGAGCGTATCGTGCCTGCCCTGCAACGCCAGAGCGAGGCGCTCGTGGCCTTGCAGCATCGCGCCGACGATCGGGCGGGTGTCTGGGCCAAGCCGGACGGCGAGGCCTATTACGCCTCGGCCCTGCATTCCAACACCACGGCCCGCCATGCACCGGGCGAGCTGCACCAGCTCGGGCTGACCTGGGTAGAGGAACTGTCCGCCGAGATCGATCAGCTGCTGCGTGCACAGGGCCTGGCACGCGGATCGGTGGGTGAGCGCATGGCTGTCCTGGATCGCGACCCGCGCTTCCTCAAGCCGGATACGGAAGCGGGACGCCAGGCGATCATCGACTACGCCAGCGCACACCTGGATCGGATCAAGGGCCTGCTGCCGCGGGGTTTCCGGGTGATTCCGGATCGGCCGGTCGAGGTGCAGCGCATCTCGCCCGCGATTCAGGACGGCGCGCCGGGCGCTTTCTACAGCGCCAGCAGCGATCCCGCCCAGACTTCGACCATCTTCCTCAACCTGCGCTCGGTCGCGGAGAACGCGCTGTGGCGCATCCCGACGCTGCTGCACCATGAAGGAATACCCGGTCACCATTTCCAGGACAGCGTCCTGAGCGAGGCGGGTGGACTGTCGCTGTTCCGGCGCACGGTGCGCTTCTCGGCCTGGACCGAGGGCTGGGCCCTGTATGCCGAACAGCTGGCGGACGAGATGGGTGCCTTCGAAAGCGATCCGTTCGGGCGCATCGGCTACCTACAGGGGCAGTTGTTCCGTGCCTGCCGCGTCGTCGTCGACACCGGCCTCCACCACGCGCGCTGGACCCGCCAGCACGCCATCGACTGGATGGTGGCCAATGCCGGCGAACATCGCGACGCCGCCGAGCGCGAGATCGACCGCTATTGCGTCTACCCGGGGCAGGCCTGCAGCTTCATGGTCGGCAAGCAGCAGATACTGGTGACGCGCGAGAAGGTCCGTCAGCGCCTGGGAGCGCGGTTCGATCCACGCGCCTACAACGACTTCGTCCTGGCGTCCGGGCCGCTTCCCATGGACGTCCTCGATGGTGCAGCAGCGCTGGCATGAATCATCGAGGTGTCGAGGAAGACGCCATAGCGAAGGAAAGGATGGGGATGATGCTCATGCGAGGGACGACGGCGGGGCATCCGCGACAACGCGCCAGCGCCTGGGGGGTATTCCGCGTATTCCTTGGGCTTGGGCTGGTGTCATTCGGTGGCCCCATCGCCCATCTCGGCTATTTTCGCGATGCGTTCGTGGCACGACGCCAGTGGCTGACGGACAGTGCGTACGCCGAGCTTGTCGCGCTTTGCCAGTTCCTGCCCGGACCGGCCAGCAGCCAGGTGGGCATGGCCATCGGTCTGTCGCAAGCAGGCATCCGCGGCGCCGTCGCGGCATGGTGCGGTTTCACCGCGCCGTCGGCCCTGTTGATGGTGGCGCTGGGCGCCAGCCTGTCGCACTGGCGCGACGTGGTGCCCCCCGGTGTGCTGCATGGCCTCAAGCTGCTGGCCGTGGTGGTGGTGGCCCACGCCGTATGGGGCATGGCGCGCGCGTTCTGTCGGACGGCGGCCGCCTGGGGGCTGATGCTGGGGGCTGCCGCGTTGCTGCTGATCTGGCCATCGACATGGATGCAGGTGGGCGTGATCGTGCTCGGCGCGCTGGCGGGCCTGGGCATGCCGGTGGGCGGACCGCCGCCGCCACTCGCGCACACCGGGCAGGCGGGATCACGGCGGACGGGGATCGTCGCGCTGTCGGTGTTCTTGGCGCTGCTGGTGGTTCCCTGGCGTGCGGCAGGCGCGGGGTCGATGCTGGACGTGTTCGGCTTGTTCTATCGCGCGGGGTCGCTGGTCTTCGGGGGCGGGCACGTGGTCATGCCGCTGCTCCAGGAAGGCGTGGTGGCGCCGGGATGGGTCACGCAGGAAGTCTTCCTGGCAGGCTACGGCGCCGCGCAGGCGGTACCGGGGCCGATGTTCACCTTCGCCGGCTATCTCGGTGCCGCGATGGAGGCGGGTCGTGGCGGATGGGTGGGCGGCGCACTGGCGCTGGTGGCGATCTTCCTGCCGTCGTTCCTGTTGGTGGTCGGCGTGCTGCCGTTCTGGCAACGCATCGCGCGAGTGCCACGCATGCGCGCCGTGCTGGCGGGCATCAATGCCGCGGTCGTCGGCCTGCTGTTGGCGGCGCTGTGCGGTCCGCTGAGGGCAGAGGCGGTACGGGGAGTCGCCGACCCGATCGTGGTGATCGTGGGCGTCGTGGCATTGGTGCGGTGGCGGGTGGCGACAGGATGGCTGGTCCTGGCGGCGCCGCTCGCCGGCATGCTGGCGCTTGCGCTGCGCTGAGCGCGTCCAGTCCCTGGCCCTGTGCGACAATGCAGGTGGCGGAGCCGGCCAGACAGTCGCGTCATTGGAAACAATGCCGAGGAAAGTCCGGGCTCCACAGGGCACGGTGCCAGGTAACGCCTGGGCGGCGCGAGCCGACGGAAAGTGCAACAGAAAGATACCGCCGAACGGTTCTTCGGAATGCGTGGCAAGGGTGAAATGGTGCGGTAAGAGCGCACCGCGAGTCCGGCAACGGACCGGCACGGCAAACCCCACCGGGAGCAAGACCAAATAGGGAGGCTACGCTGCGGCCCGCAGTGTCTCCGGGTAGGTTGCTTGAGCGTAACGGTGACGTTGCGCCTAGAGGAATGACTGTCCACGACAGAACCCGGCTTACCGGCCGGCTCCGCCGCCAGCTTCATCGCGCGACGCGCGATGAAGCTCCCAAAGTTCGCAGCGCGAACTTTGGGCCCCAGGCCTTCGCTGCCATACCCCCATCCGCACCTGCGGTGCGGATCGCCCCCTGACTCAGGGGGCTGGTAAGGCGGAGCTTCGACAGCGCTCTGTAGGAGCGACGTGAGTCGCGACCGCAAACCCTCAGCTGCGATGGCGCTGGGCTACGCGCCGGGTCCGATCCGCAATGTCGTTTCGCCCTCGAAAACGCCTTCCGGCCCGAACCGCCGCTCGCTGATCCAGCCGTGCCCGGCATGATCGATCGCGATCAGGGTGCTGGCGCGGGTGCCATAGCGGGCGTCGCGGATGAAGGCGGCCGACAGCATGCGTTCCAGTTCGAGCCCCACGCCGGTGTCCGGGAGTCGGGAGTCGTCGGCGCGGGTCTCGTCGGCCAGGGCATTCCACAGCGGCGACACGTCATCCTCGCCCGACGCCACCCAGTCCGCGAGGCGCGTCTTCAGGGCCAGGGTCTTCGGCCACGGTTCGTCCAGGTCGCCGTTGGACAGGCCGTGCAGGCCGGGTGCGAGGGCGGTCCGGCGCGGGGTGGGGTAGTTGCTCAGGTACTCGCAGGTCGTCGCATCGACCAGCACCAGATTGAAGGGGGCGAAGGCCTCGGCAGCCGCCAGCAGTCCCGAGGCGCGGTGGTCCGCGCCATCGGGCGATTGCAGGAACCCGGCCGCCAACTGTCCCCGTGAGGGAGCCCCGGGCACCTGGATGCGCGGGTCGCGCACGTTGGTGACCACCGCCATCCGACCCTGCCGGTCCGCGCCGGCCCAGGTTCCCCCCGACTGCAGGTCGCGCCCGGCAAGGACGTGCGGCGCCGATGCCCACGGTGCCAGCGGGGCCGTCGGGCGCGCATGGAACTCGTCGCGGTTGCCGGCCAGCAGCAGGCGCCAGCGGGGATGCACGTTCCAGGCGAGCGCAAGCAGGCACATGGGGGAATTCTGGACCCCCGGTTCGCGCAGTTCCACACCCGCGGGTGCCTCACCACGGTGGGCGGCGTGAAGGCATGGTCACCTCACTGAATCGTTCCTCAATCTCAAAATTTGAGACGAAACAGCAACTTGTGGATAAGGCTTGAACAAGTCTCTGAAGTTTGCCGCAAGCCATTGATCCGCCAAGTGATTTCCTGCCCGTTTTCCTGTTGACAACCCTGTGTGCGGTGGTAACGTGGGCAACAGAGGGAAAACCGGGTTTTTGGTGGGTTTTCGTGGTTCAATTGATCGCTCGTCAGGGCGTCGGGAAGGCAGCGTCGTGTTTCAGGGTGAGACCGCCATCACAGTGGACGACAAGGGACGGCTCGCGGTGCCCACCGCGTACCGCGACCTGGTCGCGCGCGAGTGCGGCAACCGCCTGGTGATCACCTACAACCCCTTTGAGGCCGGCAGCCTGTACCTGTACCCCGAAAAGGTCTGGCAGCGGGTCCGCGACGACGTCAACAAGCTGCCCAGCACCCAGCGCGCGCATCGCAGCCTGCAGCTGAAGCTGGTCGGCGCCGCTTCGCCGGTGGAACTGGACGGCAACGGCCGCATCAGCATCCCGGCCAGCCACCGCAGTGCGGTGGGCATCGAGAAGAAGGCCGTGCTGCTTGGCATGGGCGAGAAGTTCGAACTCTGGAGCGAACAGGCGCATCACGCGCAGATCCGTCAGACCCTCACCGACGACGATCTGAGCGCACACATGCTCGAGTTGCGCTTGTGAGCCGGGGTGACGGCAAGCGGCAGTCCGCGCCGGCCGGTCACCTCCCAGCGCTGCACTTGCCGGTGTTGTACACGCAGGTCATGGAAGGGCTGCAGGTGAGAGAGGACGGAACGTACCTGGACGGCACCTTCGGGCGCGGAGGCCACGCGCGCGGCGTGCTGCAACGACTCGGCCCGGGAGGCCGGCTGCTGTTGATGGACAAGGATCCCGACGCGATCGCGCATGCCGAACAGATGTTCGCGGGCGACGCGCGCGTGGCGATCCGTCGCGGCAGTTTCGCCGGGCTCGCGCAATGGGACCAGGCGGCGGCCGGCCTGGACGGCGTGCTGCTCGACCTGGGCGTGTCTTCGCCGCAGCTGGACGTGGCCGAGCGTGGCTTCAGCTTCGGCAAGGACGGTCCGCTGGACATGCGCATGGACCCGGAGTCCGGCGAGAGCGCGGCCGAGTGGATCGCGCGCGCCGACGAGCGCGAGATCGCCGACGTGCTGTGGACCTACGGTGAGGAGAAGCAGAGCCGCCGCATCGCGCGCGCCATCGTCGCCCGTCGCGCGACCCAACCGTTCACCCGCACCGCCGACCTGGCATCGGTGATCGCCTCGGTCATGCCGCGCGGCGACAAGATCCATCCTGCCACGCGCAGCTTCCAGGCCATCCGCATCCACATCAACCGCGAACTCGCGGACCTGGAACTCGGCCTGGATGCCGCGCTGGCCTGCCTCAAGCCCGGTGGCCGGCTGGCGGTGATCAGCTTCCACTCGCTGGAAGACCGCATCGTCAAGCAGTTCATCAACAAGCACGCCAAGGCGCCACCGGCCAACCGCCGGCTGCCGGTGGCCGAGACGTTCGTGCCCACGCTGCGTGCCATCGGCAGCGGCCAGAAGGGCGAGCCCGATGAAGTGGCCTCCAATCCGCGCGCCCGCAGTGCGGTGCTGCGGGTGGCCGAGAAGCTGGAGGCCGCGGCGTGACGCGCTTCCTGCTCGCCGTCCTGGTGCTGGCCAACATCGCTTCCGCGATCGGGGTGGTGTACGCGCGCCACCGCCATCGCGTGCTGTTCGACGAGGTGACGCGGCTGGAGCGCGCGCGGGACGAACTGAACGTCGAGTTCGGTCGCCTGCAGCTGGAGCAGGCCACCGTGGCCGAGGCCACGCGCATCGACCAGGTCGCGCGCGTACGCCTGGGCATGAAGTTCCCGGAAGCGGCCGACATCGTGGTGGTGCGTCCATGACCGCCGCGCCATCCAAGAACCGCAACCGGGCGCGCTTCAACCTGCGCGGCCGCCTGGCCCTGGTGCTGGGCGCAATGGGCCTGTGCTCGGTCAGCCTGGTCGGCCGCGCGGCTTACGTGCAGCTGATCAACCACGATTTCTACCAGCGCCAGGGCGATGCGCGCTTCCTGCGCGAGATCCCCATCCCGACCTCGCGCGGCATGATCACCGACCGCAACGGCGAGCCGGTGGCGGTGTCCTCGCCGGTGGAATCGGTATGGGGCAACCCGCAGGAACTGCTGAAGGCGCCCGACCGCCTGCCGGAACTGGCGCAGGCCCTGGGCGTGCCGCTGGATCACCTGACCAACCGCCTGTCGCAGAAGGCCGACAAGGAGTTCCTGTACCTCAAGCGCCGGATCAATCCGGACGAGGCGCAGAAGATCCTGGCGCACAAGATTCCCGGCGTGTTCTCCCAGCGCGAGTTCCGCCGCTTCTACCCGCAGGGGCCGGCGATGGCCCACGTGCTGGGCTTCACCAACATCGACGACCGCGGCCAGGAAGGGCTGGAACTGGCGTTCGACGAATGGCTCAGCGGCACGCCGGGCGTGCAGAAGGTGATCCGCGACAACCGCGGTCGCATCGTCGAGAACGTCGACCTGATCCGCTCCGCGCAGCCGGGCAAGGACCTGACGCTGAGCATCGACCGCCGCATCCAGTACCTGGCGCACCGCGAGCTGCGCAATGCGCTGCTCGAACACCAGGCCAGCAGCGGTTCCATCGTCATCATGGACGTGGCCACCGGCGAAGTGCTGGCGATGGTCAACCTGCCCACGTACAACCCCAACGCGATCGACCGGGTGAAGCCGGACGCGCGGCGGAACCGGGCGCTGACGGACATGATCGAGCCCGGCTCCACGATGAAGCCCCTGACCGTGTCGACGGCGCTGAAGGCCGGCGTGGTCACGCCCTCGACGCTGGTCAACACCAATCCGGGCTACATGGCCCTGAACAGCCGCTACACCATCCGCGACGTGCCCCGGAACAACGGCGTGCTGACCGTCACCGGCGTCATCACGAAAAGTTCGAACATCGGCTCGATCAAGATCGCCGAGAAACTGCCCAACGACTACTTCTACGAAAGCATCCACAGCTTCGGCTACGGGCAGAAGCCCGGCAGCGGCTTCCCCGGCGAGTCCGCCGGCATGCTGGCGCCGCCGGACCGCTGGAACGGCCTGCAGAAGGCGACCATGTCGTACGGTTACGGCCTGGCGGTCACGCCGTTGCAGATCGCGCGCGCCTATTCGGCGCTGGGCAACGGCGGCAGACTGGTGACGCCCACGTTCGTGAAGGGCCAGCGGAGCGAAGCGCCGCAGGTGCTCGACCCCGCCATCGCACGCGAAGTCGTCGGCATGATGGAAACCGTGGTGACGCAGGGCGGTGCCAAGCGCGCCGGGGTGCTGGGCTATCGCGTGGCGGGCAAGACCGGCACTGCCCGCATCGCCTCCGGCGGCGGTTACGCGAAGGGTCGCTACGCGTCCTTCTTCGCCGGCCTGGTGCCTGCCAGCAATCCGCGCTTCGCGGCTGTCGTGGTCATCAACGATTCCCAGGAAGGCGGCTACTTCGGCGGCCTGGTCGCCGCGCCGGTCTTCCACGATGTGATGGATGGTGCGCTGCGCCTGATGGACGTGCCGCCGGATGACATCGAAGCCTGGCTGGCCGCGCAGGCCAAGAACGCGGGCAAGCCGGGTGCCGCCACACAGGCGCCCGTGCCGACGCCGATTGCCGACGATGTGGTCGACACCACGGACCCGTCCGCATTCGACGCCCCGCACGCCACGCTGCCGGCCACGGGAGCGACGCGATGAGGCGGATGATGGCCCTGGCCGAACTGCTGCCCGACGTGGACGTGCCGCGCGACATCGTGGTGCGCGGACTGACCCTGGACAGCCGCAGCGTGCAGCCGGGCGACGCCTTCGTGGCGATCGCCGGCTTCGGCGCGCACGGACTGAACTTCGCGGCACAGGCGAAGGAGAATGGCGCCAGTGCCATCCTGTTCGAGCCGCCGGTGCCGGACGGCCTGGAAGCGCCACGCGACGCGATCGCGGTGCCGGGGCTGCGCGCCCGCATGGGCGCGATGGCCGACCGGTTCCACGCCGCGCCCTCGCACGACATGAAGATGGTCGGGGTGACCGGCACCAACGGCAAGACGTCCACGGTGCAGCTGCTGGCGCAGGCCTGGCACCTGCGCGGCATCCGCTGTGCGACGGTCGGCACGCTGGGCGCCGGCATGTATGGCGAGGTGGTGCCGACCGGCTTCACCACGCCGCTGGTGCTGCAGATGCATGCACTGCTGGCGCAGTTCCGCGATGCGGGCGCGAAGGCGGTGGCGATGGAAGTCAGTTCGCATGCGCTGGACCAGGGCCGCGTCGACGCCGTGCATTTCGACGTCGGCGTATTCACCAACCTCACCCGCGACCACCTGGACTACCACGGCGACATGGAGCGCTACGGCGCGGCCAAGTCGCTGCTGTTCTTCCGCCCCGGCCTGAAGGCGGGCGTGGTCAACCTGGACGATGCCTACGGTCGCGACCTGTTCGCCCGGCTGCCGCACGGCGTGCAGCGCATCGGCGTGAGTTCGCGCGGGCAAGCCGATGCCAGCGTACGCGCGGACGCCCTGCGTCTGGACGGCAACGGCATCGGGTTCGACCTGGTGATCGGCGACGAGGTGCAGCCGGTGCAGTCGCGCCTGCTGGGCCGCTTCAACGTGGACAACCTGCTGGCCGTCGCCGGTGCGCTGCGCGCGCTGGGCGACAGCACCGCCGACATCGCGCGCACGCTGTCGCGGCTGGCGCCGATCCATGGCCGCATGAACCGGCTGGGGGGCGATACCGACGCGGCCGGCGTCCGCCGTCCGCTGGTGGTGATCGACTACGCGCACACGCCGGATGCGCTGGAGCAGGCGCTGGCCAGCCTGCGCGACCACGTGCAGGGCCGGCTGTTCTGCGTGTTCGGCTGCGGTGGAGACCGCGATACCGGCAAGCGTCCGCAGATGGCCGCCATCGCCGAGCGCCTGGCCGATGTGGTGGTGGTCACCGACGACAACCCGCGCACCGAGGATGGCGACCGCATCGTGGCCGACATCATGGCCGGCTTCGTTAAGCCGGATGCCGCCCTGGTGCAGCGCGACCGCGCGCAGGCCATCGCGCAGGCCGTCGCCCAGGCCGGTCCGGACGACATCGTGCTGGTGGCCGGCAAGGGTCACGAGCCTTACCAGGAAATCCATGGCGTGAAACACCCGTTCGACGACACCGCCGTGGCGCGCCACGCCCTGGAGGACCGTCGATGAAGCGGCTTCCCCTTTCCTTGCTGGCGCACTGGGCCGGTGGCGAGCTGATCGGCGATGATCTGGTGATCGGCTCGTTGACCAACGACACGCGCACCCTGGTGCCGGGCAGCCTGTACGTGGCGCTGCGTGGCGAGCGCTTCGACGGGCACGACTTCGCCTACGACGCCTCCATGCGTGGTGCCGCCGCGGTGCTGGTCGACCACGAGGTGAAGGTCGACGTGCCGCAGGTCGTCGTGCCGGATACCCTGCTGGCGCTGGCGCGCATCGCCGCCGGCCTGCAGCGCGACCGCGTGGAAAAGACGGTCGCCATCACCGGCAGCAACGGCAAGACCACGGTCAAGACGCTGGTGGTCTCCATCCTGCAGCGGGCCGGCGTGACCTATTTCAATCCCGGCAACCGCAACAACGAGATCGGCCTGCCGCTGGCGGTCATCGACGCGCCCGACGATGCGGACTTCGCCGTCTACGAGATGGGGGCCGGCAAGCCGGGCGACATCGCCTACCTCACCGACATCGTCACGCCGGAAGTGGCGCTGGTGAACAACATCGCCGCCGCCCACCTGGAGCGCATGGGTTCGCTGGTCGGCGTGGCCGAAACCAAGGGCGCCATCTACGACGCGCTGCCGGCCGACGGCACCGCGGTGATCAATGCCGACGACGCGTTCGCCGAGTATTTCGCCAGCCGCGTGCCGGATCGCCGCATCCTGCGCTTCGGGCTGGATGCCACGGCCGACCTGACGGCGCGCGACATCCGCGCGACCGCGGACGGGTCGGATTTCGTGTTGGTGGCCCCGCATGGCGACGTCGCCGTCAGCCTGCATCTGCCGGGCCGTCACAACGTGCGCAATGCACTCGCCGCCGCGGCGCTCGCCATGGCCTGCGGCGTATCGCTGGCGACCATCGCCGACGGTCTCTCGGCCGCACAGCCGGTTGCCGGGCGCCAGGTCGCGCACACGTTGCCCAACGGCGCGGTGGTGATCGACGACAGCTACAACGCCAACCCCGGTTCGCTGATCGCGGCCATCGACACGCTCGCCGCCGCGAGTGCGCAGGCCGGCGGGGAAGGCTGGCTGGTGCTGGGCGACATGCGCGAACTGGGCGCCGACGAAGAAGCCCTGCACGCCGACATGGGCGCGCGCGCCAGGGCCGCTGGGCTTCGCCGGCTGTACACGCTGGGACCGTTGAGCGCCGCCGCCGCCGCCGCATTCGGCGAGGGTGCGCATTCATTCCAAGATCACGCTTCGCTGGCGGCCGCGCTGCGCGCCGACCTGCGGGCCGGCGTGCGCTGTCTGGTCAAGGGGTCGCGCGGCAGCGCGATGGACCGGATCGTCGCCGCCTTGCTGTCCACCGGGGAGGACACATCGCATGTTGCTTGAACTGGCTCGCTGGCTGCAGAGCCTGGAGAACTTCTTCGGCCTGTTCGGCTACCTGACGTTCCGCGGCATCCTGGCCGCACTGACGTCGCTGGCGCTGTCGCTGTGGCTGGGCCCGGCGGTGATCCGCCGGCTGGGCCAGCTGAAGGGCGGCCAGCCGATCCGCAAGGACGGCCCGCAGTCGCACTTCTCCAAGGCCGGCACGCCGACCATGGGCGGTGCGCTGATCCTGATCACGGTGGCCGCGTCGGTGCTGCTGTGGGGCGACCTGCGCAACAAGTACGTGTGGGTGGTACTGCTGGTCATGCTGTGCTTCGGCGTGATCGGCTGGTACGACGACTGGATCAAGATCGTCAGGCGCGATCCGAACGGCCTGAAATCCCGCTGGAAATACCTGCTGCAGTCGATCTTCGGCCTGGCCGCGGGCCTGTACCTGTATTTGTACGCCGACGTGCCGGCGGCGACGACCTTCTACGTGCCGTTCTTCAAGTCGATCGCGCTGCCGCTGGCCGGCGTCGGCTTCGTCGCCATCGCGTACTTCTGGATCGTCGGCTTCTCCAATGCGGTCAACCTGACCGACGGCCTGGATGGGCTGGCGATCATGCCGACGGTGCTGGTGGCGTGCGCGCTGGGCGTGTTCGCCTACGCCTCCGGCAACGCGGTGTTCTCCAACTACCTGCAGATCCCGCAGGTGCCCGGCGCCGGCGAGCTGACCATCATCTGTGCCGCCATCGCGGGCGCGGGCCTGGGTTTCCTGTGGTTCAACACCTACCCGGCGATGGTGTTCATGGGCGACATCGGCGCGTTGGCGCTGGGCGCAGTACTGGGCACCATTGCGGTGATCGTGCGCCAGGAACTGGTGCTGGTGATCATGGGCGGCATCTTCGTCATCGAGACGCTGTCGGTGATGATCCAGGTGGCGTCGTTCAAGCTGACCGGCAAGCGCGTATTCCGGATGGCGCCGATCCACCACCACTTCGAGCTGAAGGGCTGGCCCGAGCCGCGCGTGATCGTGCGCTTCTGGATCATCTCCGTCGTGCTGGTGCTCGTCGGCCTGGCCACGTTGAAGGTGCGCTGATGAACGACACGCCGCGCCAAGCCACGCGACTGGAAGCCATCGGGGGCCGCTTCGACCCCTGGTTGCTCGGCGCCATGCTGGCGCTGGCATCGTTGGGCGTGGTGATGGTCGCCTCGGCGTCGATCTACCAGCACGGCA
Organism: Pseudoxanthomonas sp. F11; assembly: GCF_037046485.1. NCBI lineage: Bacteria > Pseudomonadati > Pseudomonadota > Gammaproteobacteria > Lysobacterales > Lysobacteraceae > Pseudoxanthomonas > Pseudoxanthomonas sp. F11. The sequence continues at coordinate 619,327 of NZ_JBANLZ010000002.1, forward strand.
ATCCGTTCTACTACCTGATCCGCCACGGCATGTTCCTGGTCGCGGGCGCGGGCCTGGCGTGGTGGGTGACGCGCACCGAGCTGAAGAGCATCGAGGCGCGCAACCACCTGCTGCTGCTCGGTTGCGTGGTGCTGCTGTTGCTGGTGTTCGTGCCGGGACTGGGCGTGAGCGTGAAGGGCGCGCACCGCTGGATCAACCTGGGCGTGTCGAACTTCCAGGTCGTGGAAGTGGTGAAGGTGTTCTTCATCGTCTGGCTGGCCAGCTACCTGGTGCGCTTCCGCGACGAGGTCAACGCGACCTGGGCGGCGATGCTGAAGCCGTTGGGCGTGGTGGTGCTGCTGGTTGCGCTGCTGCTGATGCAGCCGGACTTCGGTTCGTCCTCGCTGTTGCTGGCGATCACCGCCGGCATGCTGGTGCTGGGCGGTGTGAACATGCCGCGCATGTTCGGCCCGGTGCTGGTGGGCCTGCCCATCCTCGCCGTGGTCGCGATCGCCGAGCCGTACCGCATGCGCCGGCTGACGTCATTCTCCGATCCGTGGGCCGATCCGTTCGGCAGCGGCTACCAGCTGACCAATGCCTTGATGGCGATCGGGCGCGGCGAATGGTCGGGCATCGGCCTCGGCGGCTCCGTGCTCAAGCTGAACTACCTGCCCGAAGTGCATACCGACTTCATCTTCTCCGTGATCGGCGAAGAGCTTGGCTTCGTGGGCGTCTGCGTGGTGGTGGCGCTGTACGCGCTGCTGGTCGGGCGCGCGTTCGTCATCGGTCTGCGCTGCGTGGAAATGCGCCGCCATTTCGCCGGCTATGTCGCCTTCGGCGTGGCGCTGTGGATTGGCATGCAGAGCTTCGTCTCGATGGGGGTGAACTTGGGTCTGCTGCCGACCAAGGGCCTGACTCTGCCGCTGATCTCCTCCGGTGGCTCCAGCATCCTGATGACCTGCGTGGCGATGGGCCTGCTGCTGCGGGTGTCGTACGAGCTTGAGCGCACCCAGCGCCAGGTCGCGCTGCGCGGCGAAGCGCTGCAGACGACGCCGAGCGGCGGGGTACGCGCGCCCGTCGATGCCGCGTCGGCCGCGCCGCAACCGGCGCCGTCGTTGTCCGAAAAGCTGCGGGGCACCAGCCGCCTGCGCGCGCGCGTCGAACCCACTTTCGAGAGGATCGCATGAGCGCCGCGACCTCCCCGGCACCCGTGATGATGATGGCCGGAGGCACCGGCGGTCATATCTTCCCCGCGCTGGCCGTGGCCAAGGTGCTGCGCTCACGCGGCGTGCCCGTGATCTGGCTGGGCGCGGACGGCGCGATGGAAACACGCCTGGTACCCCAGCACGACATCCCGCTGGATACGCTGGCGATCACGGGACTGCGCGGCAAGAGCACGCTGGCGCTGCTCGGCGCGCCGGTGCGCGTGCTGCGCGCGATCCGTGCCGCGGGTTTCGTGCTGCGCCGCCGGGCGCCCCGCGCGGTGGTCAGCTTCGGCGGCTTCGCGTCCGGCCCCGGGGGCGTCGCCGCGCGCCTGATGGGTTTGCCGCTGCTGGTGCACGAACAGAACCGCGCTGCCGGCTTCACGAACCGCGTACTGGTAAGGGTGGCGCGCCGCGTGATGACCGGGTTCCCCGGTGCGTTCCCGCAGCGCGAGGAAGTAGTGGGCAATCCGGTGCGCGAAGAGATCGCTGCCATCGCGCCGCCGGCATCGCGCCTCGCCGGCCGCGAAGGCCCGCTGCGCCTGCTCGTGCTGGGCGGTAGCCAGGGTGCGCGCGCCCTGAACATGGCGGTGCCGCGTGCACTCGCCACGCTGCCGTCAGGCAGCGTCGATGTGCGCCACCAGTGCGGCGAGAAGCTGCGCGACGAAGCGGCCAGGGCCTATGCGGACGCCGGCGTGCCTGCGCGCGTGGAGGCGTTCATCACCGATATGGCCGAAGCCTACGCCTGGGCCGATCTTGTCGTCTGCCGCTCCGGTGCCTCCACGCTGGCCGAACTGTGCGCGGTGGGCGTGGGCAGCGTGCTGGTGCCGTTCGCACAGGCCGTCGACGACCACCAGACCCGCAATGCCGAGTACCTGGTCGAGCGCGGCGCCGCCGTGCTGTTGAAGCAGGACGACGCCCTGGCCGATGCGCTGGCAGCCACGCTGCGCCGGCTGTCCGGCGACACCGCTGCGCGCATGGCGATGGCCGAGGCCGCGCGCACGCTGGCCAAACCCGATGCGGCCGACCGCATCGCCGACATCATTCTTGAGGAAGCTATCGAAATGAGGACGCAGGCATGATGATGGCCGCCGCACGCGAGCGCCGCCTGCAGCACACCGGCAACCTGGCGAAGGAATTCCGCCGGGTGCACTTCGTCGGCATCGGCGGTTCGGGCATGAGCGGCATCGCCGAGGTGCTGTGCACGCTGGGCTACGAAGTGTCCGGCTCGGACAATGCCGACAACGCCGCGACCCGCCGGCTGGCGTCGCTGGGTGCGCGCGTGATGCGCGGCCACAATGCCTCCAACGTGCTGGGCACCGACTGCGTGGTGGTCTCCAGCGCGATCAAGCACGACAACCCCGAGCTGATGGAAGCGCGCAGCCAGCGCATCCCCATCGTGCCGCGTGCGGCGATGCTCGCCGAGCTGATGCGCTTCCGCCGCGGCATCGCCGTGGCCGGCACCCACGGCAAGACCACCACCACCAGCCTGACGGCGGCGGTGCTGAGCGAGGGCGGGCTGGACCCGACCTTCGTGATCGGCGGCCAGCTGCTGGCCGCGGGCGCGAACGCCAAGCTCGGCGACGGCCAGTGGCTGGTGGCCGAGGCCGACGAGAGCGATGGCAGCTTCCTGCGGTTGAATCCGCTGATCTCCATCGTCACCAACATCGATGCGGATCACCTGGAGAACTACGGCAACGACTTCGAACGCGTGAAGGCGGCGTTCGCCGAGTTCCTGCAGCGCCTGCCGTTCTACGGCCTGGCCGTGCTGTGCATCGACGACCCGGAAGTCGCCGCCATCGCCGCCGATACGCCACGCCACGTGATGAGCTACGGCTTCGCCGAGCATGCCGACGTGCGTGCCGAAGACGTGGAGCAGGAAGGCGGGCGCATGCATTTCACCCTGCGTCTGCCAGAAGACGCCAGCATCCGCGTCAGCCTCGCATTGCCGGGGCGCCACAACGTGCAGAACGCGCTGGCCGCCGCTGCGGTGGGCTGGCAGCTGGGCGTGTCGCCGCAGAACATCGCCGCCGCGCTGGAGAAGTTCGCCGGCATCGGTCGCCGCTTCAACGATCTGGGCGAGATCACCACGCCGCAGGGTGCGCACGTGCAGCTGGTCGACGACTACGGCCATCATCCGAAGGAACTGGCGGCGGTGTTCGCCGCCGCGCGCGGCGGCTGGCCGCACAAGCGCCTGGTGGTCGCGTTCCAGCCGCATCGCTACAGCCGCACGCGCGACCAGTTCGATGCGTTCGCCGCGGTGCTGTCGGAAGCCGACGCGCTGGTGCTGAGCGAGGTGTACCCGGCCGGCGAACAGCCGATCGCGGGCGCCGATGCCAAGTCGCTGGCGCGCGCGATCCGTGCGCGCGGCCGCAACGAGCCGGTGGTCGTCAGCCAGGTCGCCGACCTGGTCGACGTGCTGCCCGACGTGCTGCAGGACGGCGACCTGCTGCTGATGATGGGCGCAGGCGACATCGGCCACATGTCGCAGCACATCGCCGCGCACGGCTTCAGCGGGAAGGCATCCGCATGAGCGCCGTGAACCTCGCGCCGCCACGCTTCGACGATCCCGCCCGCTTCGGCCGCGTTGCCGTGCTGATGGGCGGCACGTCCAGCGAGCGCGAAGTGTCGCTGAACTCCGGCCAGAACGTCCTGGAGGCGCTGCTGTCGCGGGGCGTGCAGGCCTTCGCGGTGGACGGCGTGCCGGCCCTGGTGGAGGCCATCCGGGGTGGCCGGGTGGACCGTGTCTTCAACATCCTGCACGGCGGTGACGGCGAGAACGGTGTGCTGCAGGGGCTGCTGCAGTCGCTCGGCGTGCCCTATACCGGTCCGGGCGTGCTGGGTTCGGCGCTGACGATGGACAAGATCCGCACCAAGCAGGTGTGGCAGGCGTCGGGTCTGCCGACGGCGGGCTTCGTGCGCATCGCGCCCGGCGGCGACCTGGCCGCGGCCGTGCGTGCACTGGGCTTTCCGGTATTTGTGAAGCCCTCGACCGAGGGCTCCAGCGTCGGCGTGTTCAAGATCGAGCGCGAGGAGGACCTGGCGCCCGCCGTCACGTTCGCCTCCTCCTACGCCGGCGAACTGCTGGCCGAGCAGATGCTGACCGGCGGCGAGTTCACCGTCGGTATCCTGGGCGACGTGGCGCTGCCTTCGGTGCGCATCGTGCCGGCGCAGGGCTGGTACGACTATCACGCCAAGTACATCGCCGACGATACGCAGTACCTGTGCCCCGGCCTGGACAATGCCGACGACGAGGCCCGGATCCGCACGCTGGCGCTGGAAGGCTTCCGCGCCGCCGGCTGCAGTGGCTGGGGCCGCGTCGACGTGATGCGTCATGCCGATGGCCGCTTCCTGCTGATGGAAGTCAACACCGCGCCCGGCATGACCAGCCATTCGCTGGTGCCGAAGGCCGCCGCACAGGTTGGCATCGGCTTCGAAGCGCTGTGCTGGCGCATCCTGGAGCAGACGGTGCCGGAGGTGGCGGGCCCATGAACGCCGCCCTGCGCATCCTGACCTGGCTGCTCGCGCTGGCGCTGGTCGCGCTGCCGGTCGTGGCCGTGGTCAACGGCTGGATCGGCGCCGAGCGCTGGCCGCTGAGCAAGCTGCGCGTGCAGGGGGAACTGGCGCGCGTGCAGCCGGCGCAGCTCCAGGCCGCGGTGCTGCCGCATGCGCGTCGCGGTTTCTTCGCGGTGCGGCTGGAGGACGCCAAGCAGGCGGTCGAGAAGCTGCCCTGGGTGGAGCGCGCCGAAGTGCGCAAGCGCTGGCCCGACGTGCTGGAGGTCCGCATCACCGAACACAAGCCGTTCGCGCGCTGGGGCGAGGACAAACTCCTGTCCGAGCACGGCCGCCTGTTCCCGATGCCGAAGGAGCTGTCCGGCCTGGACCTGCCGCAGCTCGGTGGGCCCGAATCCCAGGTGCAGGAAGTGACCGCGCTCTACAACGAGTCGCGCCAGCTGTTCGCGCCGATGGGCCTGGACGTCACCACGCTGGTGATGGATGCCCGCGGCAGCTGGTCGCTGCTGCTGGGCAACGGCACCCAGGTGGTGGTGGGCCGCACCGACGCGCGCCCGCGCCTGGGCCGGTTCGCGCGGATGCTGCCGCAGCTGCTGGCCGCGCAGGCGCAGCCGCTGGTGCGCGCGGACCTGCGCTACACCAACGGCTTCGCGCTCAGCTGGGGCGAAGCGCCCAAGGCGCCGCCGCCGGCCGCCATACCGACTCCATTGCCTGCGCCGATCGCGGCCGCAGGTCGTCTTCTGCAGGGCATTACATGAATCGCAAGGGTGACAAATCGCTGATCGTCGGGCTGGATATCGGCACCTCCAAGGTGACGGCGCTGGTCGGCGAATACGCCCCCGGCAATCCGATCGAAGTGATCGGCATCGGCTCGCACGAGTCGCGCGGTCTCAAGCGCGGCGTCGTGGTGGACATCGAATCCACGGTGCAGTCGATCCAGCGTGCGATCGAGGAGGCCGAGCTGATGGCCGGCTGCGAGATCCGCTCGGTCTACGCCTCGATCTCCGGCAACCACGTGCAGTGCCGCAACTCGCCCGGCATCGTGCCGATCCGCGACGGTGAGGTCACGTGGGGCGACCTGGACCGCGTGCTGGAAGCGGCGAAGGCCGTCGCCATCCCGGCCGACCAGAAGATCCTCCACGCCATCCCGCGCGAGTACAAGCTGGACAACTCGCAGGAAGGCATCCGCAATCCGGTCGGCATGACCGGCGTGCGCCTGGAAGTGGATGCGCACCTGGTGTTTTGCGCGCAGTCGGCGGCCGCCAACATCAGCAAGTGCGTGCAGCGCTGCGGCCTGCAGATCGACGACCTGATCTTCTCCTCGCTGGCCTCCAGCGTCGCCGTGCTGACCAGCGACGAGCGCGAGCTCGGCGTGGTGCTGGTCGACATGGGCGCGGGCACCACCGACCTGGCGGTGTTCGTGCAGGGCGCCATCTGCCACACCGCCTCGCTGCCGATCGCCGGCGACCAGGTGACCAACGACATCGCGCACATGCTGCGCACGCCCACGCCCGAAGCCGAACAGATCAAGGTGCGCTATGCCTGCGCGCTGGCCCAGCTGGCGACGGCCGAGGAAAGCATCCAGGTGCCCAGCGTCGGCGACCGTCCGCCGCGCCGCTTGCCGCGCCACGCGCTGGCGCAGGCCGTGCAGCAGCGCTACGAGGAAATCTTCGAGATGGTGCAGGCCGAACTGCGCCGCTCCGGCTTCGAGGAGCGCGTGCGCGCCGGCATGGTGCTGACCGGTGGCGCCGCGAAGATGGAAGGCGTGGTCGAACTGGCCGAAGAGATGCTGCAGATGCCCGTGCGCGTCGGCATCCCGCAGCACGTCACCGGCCTGGGCGAAGTGGTCGGCAACCCGGTGCACGCCACCGGCGTCGGCCTGCTGCTGATGGGCAGCCAGATCGAACACCCCCGGCGTCCGTCGCTGCCCACGGGCAAGGCGGGCAGCTGGTTCAAGAAACTGCAGAACTGGTATCGCGGCGAGTTCTGAAGTGAGAGGAGTGAGGAGTGAGGAGAGCAAGACGGCGACGTGGAGAGAGGGTGTTCTACTCACTCCTCACTTCTCTCCACTCACTCCTTGCAGCAAGAGGCAGTACCGAAACACCCGTTCCACCCAGCACCACATAACTAAATAAACGAGGACAAGGACATGGCACATTTCGAACTGGTTGAAAAGATGGCCCCGAATGCGGTGATCAAGGTCGTGGGCGTGGGCGGCGGCGGCGGCAACGCCGTGGCGCACATGGTCAACGGCAGCGTGGACGGCGTGGAATTCATCACCGCCAACACCGACTCGCAGGCGATCAAGAACTGCGGCGCCAAGCTGCAGCTGCAGTTGGGCAGCAACGTTACCAAGGGCCTGGGTGCAGGCGCGAATCCGGAAGTCGGCCGCCAGGCGGCGCTGGAAGACCGCGAGCGCATCATCGACGCACTGGACGGCGCCGACATGGTGTTCATCACCGCGGGCATGGGCGGCGGCACCGGCACCGGGGCGGCGCCGGTCGTGGCGCAGCTGGCCAAGGAGATGGGCATCCTGACGGTGGCCGTGGTCACCAAGCCGTTCCCGTTCGAAGGCCGCCGCCGCATGCAGGTCGCGCTGAAGGGCATCGAGGAACTGAGCCACCACTGCGATTCGCTGATCACCATTCCCAACGAGAAGCTGATCACCGTGCTGGGCCGCAACGCGACGATGATCCAGGCCTTCCGCGCCGCCAACGACGTGCTGCTGGGCGCCGTGCAGGGCATCGCCGACCTGATCGTCCGCCCGGGCCTGATCAACGTCGACTTCGCCGACGTGCGGACCGTCATGAGCGAGATGGGCCTGGCGATGATGGGCACCGGCTCGGCCCGCGGCGACGACCGCGCACAGGCCGCCGCCGAGGCCGCCATCCAGAACCCGCTGCTGGACGACGTCAACCTCAACGGCGCCAACGGCATCCTGGTCAACATCACCGCCGGTCCGGACTTCACCATGGCCGAGTTCGACGAAGTGGGCCGCACCATCGAAGGCTTCGCCTCGGAAGACGCGACCGTCGTGGTCGGCACCGTGCTGGACCCGGACATGCAGGACGAAGTGCGCGTGACCGTGGTGGCCACCGGCCTGAACCGCAACGCCGCCCGCCAGCCGGTCGGCCGCGGCGGCGACCTGCGCGAGCCGATGCGCGCGCCGATCAAGCTGGTCCGCGACGCCACCACCGGCATGCCGATCGACGACGGCTTCTCGATGGACCCGATCGGTGCCGCCACCAGCGGCCTGGGCCTGCGCCGGGGTTCGGCTTCGCCCGCGCCGTCGGCCCCGGCCTCCGCGCCGGTGGCGGCGGAACTGCCCTCGGACTACCTGGACATCCCGGCGTTCCTGCGTCGCCAGGCGGACTGATCCACCCGCGTGCCCTCCCCGCGAGGGGAGGGAGCAAGACCGAACGACACCGCCATGTCCCTTTGCTGCCGGGCCTTCGCCGGCCCGGCAGCCCTTTCCGGCGCCCCTAACAGGTCGTTGTTGCAGGCGTGGGATAGACCGGTTCTTTCGTTAAGATTCAGCGAATTGCGTGATATTCTCGCTGCCCGCTCAGGTTCCCCCCACCTGCGATTCCTGCCGATGGCCCAGCAACGCACCCTCAAGAACGTGATCCGCGCGACGGGCGTGGGGCTGCACAGCGGCGAAAAGGTCTACATGACGCTGCGTCCGGCGCCGGTCGATACCGGCATCGTGTTCCGGCGCATCGACCTGGATCCCGTGGTCGAGATCCCCGCGAGCGCCGAGCTGGTCACCGAGACGACGCTGTGCACCGGCCTGACCTGCGAAGGCGCCAAGGTGCAGACGGTCGAGCACCTGATGTCGGCGATGGCCGGCCTGGGCGTCGACAATGCCTACGTGGAACTGTCCTCGGCCGAGCTGCCGATCATGGACGGCTCCGCCGGCCCGTTCGTGTTCCTCATCCAGTCCGCCGGCGTTGCCGAGCAGGACGCACCCAAGCGCTTCATCCGCATCACCCGCCCGGTGGAAGTGACCGAAGGCGACAAGGTGGCGCGCTTCGAGCCGTACGACGGTTTCAAGCTGGGTTTCACGGTGAAGTTCGACCACCCGATGATCCCGGCCTCGCAGTCGCGCGCCGAGGTGGACTTCTCCACCGGCGCCTACATCAAGGAAGTCGCGCGCGCGCGCACGTTCGGCTTCATGCGCGACCTGGAATACATGCGCGAGCGCAACCTGGGCCTGGGCGGTTCGATGGACAACGCCATCGTGCTGGACGAGTTCCGCGTGCTGAACGAGGACGGCCTGCGCTACACGGACGAGTTCGTCCGCCACAAGATCCTGGACGCCATCGGCGACCTCTACCTCGCCGGCCGCCCGATCCTGGGTGCCTACGAGGGTTTCAAGTCGGGCCATGCGCTGAACAACAAGCTGGTCCGGGCCCTGCTGGCCGAGACCTCGGCCTGGGAAGAGGTGACCTTCGAGGACCGCGCCACGCCGTCCCCGGTCACCTATGCGACGCCTGCGCTGGCGGTCTGAGACGCGCGTCCCCTCCGGACGGTGACCCTGCTGTCGCCCGGTTCCCCACCCCCGTCACGCGGTGGTGCGGAAATGGTTACGCCTTGGCGAAACTGTGAACCACGTCGGATTTCAGGTCCGAAAATAACCTTTTTCTAACGTTTGGCTAACGTCCCGACCAACGGTGGCCGGTACCATGCCCCGTCCTTCGTGATGGCCGGGTCAATTTTTCCGGCGCCCGCGATGACCGCCCTGCGGGGTGGGGGTACCGGCGGAGTCCGGGGCCGACAGGAGGTCGAGGGCCGCTTGCAGCCCTCTGCGGGAGGCCTCCGATACGGGTACGACCGCTGCCTGCGCGGACTTCACGACCGGCGCGAGGCGCGTCTTGGCGGTGACTTCGGTGACCGTCAGTCCGATGGATTGGGCCACGTTGATCAATTCGGGTGCCGCCAGGCGTAGCCGGGCGTTCCACACCGGGGAGTCGACGATAAAAACGAGCCGCTTGCCCGCCACGTTCGCCAACCGGCAATGCGGCGCCAGGGCAGGGGGAAGGCAGGGGCGAAGCTGCTGTTCCAAGGCGTCCAGCCACATGGCGCGACGCACCGGGTCGGTGGCGGCATCGGTCAGGGCAGCCTGCAGGGCAGGCTGTGCGATGCCGGTACGGCGCGGCTTGGACTTCGAATCAGACATCGGTATCTATGAGCTTTAAGACCATCGTAAACAATTCGCGTACCTGGTGGGCCCATGCGTCCGCCCATGGTGCCTACCGCATCCGTCTTGCCTTCCATGCGCGTCCGCTGGCCAGTGCCTCGGTGCTGGTCGCCGCGGGCCTGCTGATCGGCGTGGCCGGGCGCAGCGTCGCCGGCATGGCGCAGGTTTCGCTGCTGCAGGCCAAGGCCGAGCAGCGCGACGCGGAACTGGAGCAGGTGCGCCGCGGCGCGCAGCAGGAAATCAACGCCATGGCCGCGCGCCTTGGCGAACTGCAGGCGCAGGCCAACCGCCTGAACGCCCTGGGCGAACGCCTGACCCGCGTGGGCCAGCTGCAGGACGGGGAATTTGACTTCAACGAGCCGGTGGGCGTGGGCGGCAACGATGTGTCCTACGACATGAAGCCCGCCGAACTGGTCGCTGGCGTGGACAAGCTCGAGCAGCAGTTCGCCGCCTCGGGTCGCCAGCTGTCCGTGCTGGAAGCGCTGCTGTTCAACCGCGAACTGGACCGGAACGCCACGCCGGGCCGCATGCCGATCGCCAACAGCTACATCACCTCCGGCTTCGGCGGTCGCGCCGATCCGTTCGGTGGCGGTGGCCAGTACCACAAGGGCATCGACTTCAAGGCCAGCGTCGGCGATCCCGTGCTGGCGGTCGCCGACGGTGTGGTCAGCTTCGCCGGCGTGAAGGGCGGCTACGGCAACGTGGTGGATGTCGACCACGGCAATGGCTATGTCACCCGCTATGCGCACAACTCGCGCCTGACCGTGCGCGCGGGCGATCTGGTCCGCGTGGGCCAGGAAGTCGCCAAGGCCGGCTCGACGGGTCGCTCTACGGGTGCGCACGTGCACTTCGAGGTGTGGGAGAACGGGCGCGTGGTCAATCCGCGCAAGTTCCTGGGCGAAGGCCCCACACCGGTCGGCCAGCCCGTCAAGCGCGGCTGACCGCGATCTGGCGCCGCGCGGAGCCTGCTCCGCTGCCTGGCCCGGGACCGGTGCCGGCTGCGATGCGGCGTCGAGCAGGCTCGACGCCAGTGCCGGCGTCCGGGAACCATCCCACGTGCAGTCGGTCTGACGGTCCGCCTTGATTCCCCGGGCGGCGCCCCAAGCTACAATACGGTGTTGCCAGACAGGGCGCCTTGCGCCCTGTTTCGTTTTGGGCCCGCGACACCGCGGGGCCGCGGCGTTCCTTTCCCATCCGGTTCCCTACATGATCAACAAACTGCTTACCCGTGTCTTCGGCAGTCGCAACGAGCGCCTGCTCAAGCAGCTGCAACGCATCGTCGACAAGATCAACGCGCTGGAGCCGGAGCTGCAGAAGCTGTCCGACGAGGCGCTGAAGGCGAAGACGCCGGAGTTCCAGCAGCGTATCGCCGGCGGGGAAGCCCTCGACAAGATCCTGCCCGAAGCCTTCGCCGTCTGCCGCGAGGCCAGCCGCCGCGTGCTGGGCATGCGCCACTACGACGTGCAGCTGATCGGCGGCATGGTGCTGCACCTGGGCAAGATCGCCGAAATGCGCACCGGCGAAGGCAAGACGCTGGTCGCCACCCTGCCCACCTACCTCAACGCGCTGGAAGGCAAGGGCGTGCACGTCGTCACCGTGAACGACTACCTGGCCCGCCGCGACTCGGCCTGGATGGGCCGCCTGTACAACTGGCTGGGCCTGAGCGTAGGCGTGGTCTACCCGGGCATGCCGCACGGCGACAAACACGCCGCGTATGCCGCCGACATCACCTACGGCACCAACAACGAGTTCGGCTTCGACTACCTGCGCGACAACATGGCGATGTCGAAGGCAGACCGCTTCCAGCGCGGCCTGCACTACGCCATCGTCGACGAGGTCGACTCCATCCTGATCGACGAGGCGCGCACCCCGCTGATCATCTCCGGTCCGGCCGACGAATCCCCGGAGCTTTACATCCGCGTCAACCGCATCGTCCCCCAGCTGGTCAAGCAGGAGAACGAGGAGGCCGAAGGCGACTACTGGGTCGACGAGAAGGGCAAGCAGGTGCACCTGTCCGAAGCGGGCATGGAGCACGCCGAGGAACTGCTGCTGCAGGCCGGCATCATCAGCGAGGATGAGCCGCTGTACGGCGCCAACAACCTGTCCGTCGTGCACCACCTCAATGCCGCGCTGCGCGCGCATGCCATCTACCAGCGCGATGTGGACTACATCGTGCGCGATGGCGAAGTGGTCATCGTCGACGAGTTCACCGGCCGTACGCTGCCGGGCCGTCGCTGGTCCGACGGCCTGCACCAGGCGGTCGAGGCGAAGGAAGGCGTACCGGTGCAGCGCGAGAACCAGACGCTGGCCAGCGTGACGTTCCAGAACCTGTTCCGCATGTACAGCAAGCTGTCCGGCATGACCGGCACGGCCGACACGGAAGCGTTCGAGTTCCAGAGCATCTACGGCCTGGAAGTGATCGTCATCCCGACCAACCGCCCCACCGTGCGCAAGGATTCGCCGGACCAGGTGTTCCTCAACCGTCAGGGCAAGTTCAAGGCGGTGCTGGCCGACATCCAGGACTGCTACCAGCGCGGCCAGCCGGTGCTGGTGGGCACGACGTCGATCGAAACGTCGGAAATGCTGTCCGACTTCCTCAACAAGGCCGGCGTGCCGCACGAAGTGCTGAACGCCAAGCAGCACGAGCGCGAAGCGCACATCGTCGCGCAGGCCGGTCGCCCGGGCGCGATCACCATCGCCACCAACATGGCCGGCCGCGGCACCGACATCGTGCTGGGCGGCTCGCTGGAAGCCGAATACGAAGCGCTGGGCGAAGACGCCGATGAGGCCGCGCGCGCCGCGGTGAAGGCCGAATGGCAGAAGCGCCACGACGCGGTGAAGGCGGCCGGCGGCCTGCACATCGTCGGCACCGAACGCCACGAATCGCGCCGCATCGACAACCAGCTGCGCGGCCGTTCGGGCCGCCAGGGCGATCCGGGTTCGTCCCGCTTCTACCTGTCGCTGGAAGACAACCTGATGCGCATCTTCGCCTCGGACTGGGTCCAGAAGGCGATGAAGCTGATCGGCATGAAGGAAGACGACGTCATCGAGGACCGGCTGGTCAGCCGGCAGATCGAGAAGGCGCAGCGCAAGGTGGAAGCGCACAACTTCGACATCCGCAAGAACCTGCTGGACTTCGACGACGTCAACAACGACCAGCGCAAGGTGATCTATGCCCAGCGCGACGAGCTGCTCGAAGCCGAATCGGTGAAGGAGAACATCGATGGCATCCGCGGCGACGTGGTCGCCGAGACCGTGGCCCGCTTCGTGCCGGCGAATTCGGTGGACGAACAGTGGGACCTGCAGGGCCTGGAACGCGAGCTGGCCGAGGAAATGGGCGTGGACCTTCCCGTCAGCCGCTGGCGCGAGGAAGCCGAGGAACTGGATGCCGAAACCATCGAGCGCCGCGTGCAGGAGGCCATGGACAAGCACTTCGCCGACAAGGAAGCGGTGATCGGCGAGGAGACCATGCGCGCGCTGGAAAAGCACATCATGCTGACCGTGCTCGACAAGAACTGGAAGGAGCACCTGGCCCGCATGGACTACCTGCGCCAGGGCATCCACCTGCGTGGCTACGCGCAGAAGCAGCCCAAGCAGGAGTACAAGAAGGAGGCCTTCGAACTGTTCTCCAGCATGCTGGAGCGGGTGAAGAGCGAAGTGGTGACCCTGCTTTCGCGCGTCCGCATCCGCAGCGAGGAGGAAGTCGCGGCGCTGGAGGCGCAGGAGCGTGCCATGGCCGAGGCGCAGGCGCGGCAGATGCAGTTCCAGCACCAGGATGCCGGCGGCTACGGCGCCGACGAAGAGGCCGAGGAAGCGCAGCGGCTGGCGGCGGCCCAGGGCGGCTACGTGCAGTCCGGCCCCATGCCGGCGCACCGGGATGCACCCAAGGTCGGCCGCAACGACCCCTGTCCGTGCGGCAGCGGCAAGAAGTACAAGCACTGCCACGGCCAGCTGGCCTGAGGCCTGGCGGCATCGTCCAAAAGAAAAAGCCGCGCATTGCGCGGCTTTTTCTTTGCGGTAGGCGGAGGCGATGCTATTTGCGTCTACCCGCGTGTTCCCGGCAAGCTTCCCTCATGCCGACTCCGTTGCGTTCGATCCATGTCATGGCCGCCGTCATCACCGACGCGCGTGGCCGCATCCTGCTGGCCCGCCGTACCGAAGGCCGTGACCTGGCCGGGCGCTGGGAGTTTCCCGGCGGCAAGCAGGAACCCGGGGAGCTCCCCGAGGATGCGCTGGTGCGGGAGTTGCGCGAGGAACTGGGCATCGAGGCACGCGTGGGCGCGCACCTCATCAGCGTCCCGCAGCAGTACCCCGACAAGCGGCTGTGCCTGGAGGTGCGGCAGCTGACGGGCTGGAGCGGCACGCCGCGAGGGCACGAAGGACAGGCGCTGGCGTGGGTGCCGGCGGACAAGCTGACGCGCTACGACATGCCGCCCGCGGATCGGCCGGTGGTGGCGGCGCTGCTGCAGCCGGACCGTTACCTGGTCACGCCGGAACCGGAGGATCCGGGCCGATGGCTGGCCGCGCTCGAGCAGGCCCTCTCGACGGGGCTGCGTCGCGTGCAGGTACGCGCGCGCGCGCTGTCGGGCGACGCCTGGAGCGCGTTGGCGACGCAGGCGGTCGCGCGATGCCGGCAGGCGGGCGTCGAGGTGCTGCTCAACGGCGACATCGACCTGGCGCGCGACCTGCAGGTGGGCGTCCACCTGCGTGCGAACCAGTTGGCCGGTCTGGTGGCGCGACCGCTGGAGCAGGGCGTGCCCGTGGCGGCCTCCTGCCACACGCCCGAGGACCTGCGGCAAGCGGAGGCGCTGGGCTGCGATTTCGCGGTGGTGGGCAGCGTGCATCCCACGCTCAGCCATCCGGGCGGCGAGGCGCTCGGATGGCACGGTTTCGCCCGCCTGCGCGAAGGGGCCTCCCTGCCGATCTACGCCATCGGTGGCATGACGGCTGCCGACATCGCCGATGCGCGTCGGCATGGCGCGCAGGGCATCGCGGCCATTCGGGGGTTGTGGCCGGCGCTGTAGCGCATCGCGGACTTGGTGGGCTCTGCAGGAGCGCCCTGGGGCGCGATGCTTTCCTGTCCGTGCTCGAAAGAGCATCGCGGGCATGGCCCGCTCCTACAAAGGCGGTATGGCGCGGTCTGTAGGAGCGCCCTGGGGCGCGATGCTTTCCTGTCCGCGCCCGAAGAGCATCGTGGGCATGGCCCGCTCCTGCAGGGTGGTGCGGCGCGCTCTGTAGGAGCGCCCTCGGGCGCGATGCTTTCTCGTCGGCGCTCGAAGAGCATCGCGGGCGTGGCCCGCTCCTACAAGGGTATGCGATGGGTGTGTAGGATCGCTCTCGGGCGCGATGCTTCTCTATCCTCGGTGGAAGAGCGTCGCGGGCATGGCCCGTTCCTATATCTGACGCTTCAGCGCGGCAATCCCTGATGTTCGTGTCGCATGCCAGCCAAGAAGCTGGCTCGCATGCCGCCTCTCGTCTTCCCGCATGCCGGTCATGCAGCGCTCCGGCGTCATCGTGTCGATCTGCCAGGCCATGTGTACCTGGTGACCGCGACCACCCTGGCACGGCAACCCTTCTTCGGTGAATTCGCACCCACCTGCGTGGCCGCGCGCCGCCATCTCGCCCCCGATGTCTGCCGCGATTCGCGACTGCTGGCGTGGGTGTTGATGCCGGACCACGGGCATTGGCTGGTCCAGGTTGGCGACGGCGATCATCTTGCCTCGATCATGAATCGGATCAAGTCCGCCACAGCGCGTGCCTACAACGAAGAGGCGAGGCGTACCGGCGCGCTCTGGGCACGGGCTTATCACGAGCGCTTGTTACGCGGTGACGATGACGTGAGGGGAGCTGCGCGTTATCTGGTCGCCAATCCCGTCAGGACAGGGCTGGTGAAGCGCGTGGGCGACTACCGTTCTGGGATGCGGTGTGGATGGGGAATCGGAGCGAAGGCGCTGTAGGAGTGCCCTAGGGCGCGATGCTTTCCCGTCGGTGCTCGAAGAGCATCGCGTGCATGGCCCGCTCCTGCGGGGTGGCGTGGTGGGCTCTGTAGGAGCGCCCTCGGGCGCGATGCTTTCCTGTCCGTGCTCGAAGAGCATCGCGGGCATGGCCCGCTCCTACAAGGTGTTGCGATGGGTTTGTAGGAGCGCCCTCGGGCGCGATGCTTTCCCGTCCGTGCTCGAAAGAGCATCGCGGGCATGGCCCGCGCCTACGGCGTGCTGGAGGCCAGTGCCACGTAGCGGGCGTGCAGCTGATCGGCCGCGCGTTGCAGATGGGCGAGGTCGCCGTCGTTGACGACGATGTCGTCGGCCAGTGCCAGCCGCTCCGCGCGAGACGCCTGCGCGTCCATCATCCGGTCGGCCAGGACCGCGTCGATCCCGTCGCGCTGCATCAGCCGCGCCTTCTGCACGGCAGCGGGAGTGTCCACCACCAGGATGCGGTGCAGCCACGGATACGCTGCGCGGCCGCCGCCCTCGGTGAGCAGCGGGACCGTGGCGATGGCATAGGGCCCAGGTGCGGCCCGGCAGATCGCCTCCAGCCGTGCGCGGATGGCCGGGTGCAGGATGGCCTCCAGTGCGCGCCGCTGGTCCGGGTCGCCGAATACGCGCACCCGCAGCGCCGCGCGGTCGAGCTGTCCGTCGGCCTGCAGCACGTCGCGCCCGAAACGTTCCACCACCGCGGCCAGTGCCGGTTCACCCGCGGCGACGACCTCGCGCGCGATCAGGTCGGCATCCGCCACCACGACGCCCTGCTTGGCGAACGCCTTTTCCAGCGCGCTCTTGCCCGAGGCGATGCCGCCAGTGAGTCCGATGAAGTAGTCGCTCATGCGCCGATCATGCTGGGCCGGAGAGCCTGCGGTCTATTTCGGCCCGGCGAAACGCAGGTAGGCGTCGATGATCTGCGGGCCCCAGAAGAACACGATCCAGCCGGCGATGGCCAGGTACGGGCCGAACGGAATCGGCGTGGCGCGGTCGCGGCCCTGCGTGGCCAGCCATACCGAACCGATCACTGCACCGACCACCGAGGACAGCAGCAGCGTCGGCAGTACGCCGTTGAGCCCCACCCAGGCGCCGATGGCCGCCAGCAGCTTGAAATCGCCCCGGCCCATGCCTTCCTTGCCGGTGACCTGTTTGAACAGCCACCACACCAGCCACAGCGAGACGTAGCCGGCGATCGCGCCCAGCAGCGCCGGCTTGGCCGGCATGTACAGGTTGTCCAGGCTGCCGATCAGGCCCAGCCACATCAACGGCAGCGTCAGCTGGTCGGGCAGCAGGCGCGTGCGCAGGTCGATGCCGCTCAGTGCCACCAGGTAGCAGCTGAAGAGCGCCGCACCGAACCCCTGCCAGCCGAAGCCGAAGCGCCACACCGAGGCCATCGCCAGCAGCGCGGTCAGCAGTTCGACCAGCGGATACTGCGGCGAGATGGGGGCCTTGCAGTGGCGGCACTTGCCGCGCAGCACCAGCCAGCTGAACAGCGGGATGTTCTCGTACCACGACAGCGGCGTCTTGCAGTGGGGGCAGTGCGAGCGCTCCACCACGATGCCGGGCGGCGGGGGATCGTAGATCTCCGGCTCCTCCAGCACCTCGCGCGCGTCGCGCTTCCACTCCCACTCCAGCCGCCGCGGCAGCCGCAGGATGACCACGTTGAGGAAGCTGCCCACCAGCAGGCCCAAGCCTGCCACCACCGGGTACCCCAGCTCGGGGTGTTGATCCAGGAATGCCATCGGGCCAGCTTACATCGTCGCGGCAAGCTTGAAGATGGGCAGGTACATGCCGATCACCATGGCGCCCACCACGGCACCGATGAAGATCATGATGAAGGGTTCGATCAGGCTGGACAGCGCATCCACCGCGTTGTTCACCTCCTGCTCGTAGTACTCGGCCACCTTGAACAGCATGGCGTCCAGCGCGCCGGCCTCCTCGCCGATGGCCGTCATCTGGATGACCATGTGCGGGAACAGGTTCACCTGCTTCATCGACATGTTCAGCGGATAGCCCACCGACACGTCATCGCGTACGCGATGCACGGCCTTTTCGTACACCGTGTTGCCGGTGGCGCCGGCGACCGTGTCCAGCGCCTCCACCAGCGGCACGCCGGCCTTGAAGGTGACGGCCAGCGTACGCGCGAAGCGGGCGATGGACGAGTTGTGCATGATCTGCCCGATCACCGGGATCTTCAGCGTCATCCGATCCAGAAAGTGCTCAAACGCAAGTGAGCGTTTTTTGAAGAAGATGAAGGCAAAGATCGCGGCAGCAATGCCGCCAAAGACCAGCCACCAGTAAGAGATCATGAACCTAGACGCATTCACGATGAGCTTGGTGAACGCCGGGAGATCGGCGCCAAACTGTCTGAATACGTTCTCAAACTGGGGAACCACGAAAATAAGGAGTACCGCGCTGACCAGGAGGGCGACCGCAATGACGGTCGCAGGATAGAACAGCGCCTTTTTGATCTTGCCTTTGAGGGTCTCGATGTTTTCCTTGTAGCTGGCGATGGTGTCCAGCACCGTCTCCAGTACGCCCGCGCTCTCGCCCGCGCGGACCAGGTTGCGGTACAGCTCGTCGAACTGCACGGGGAACTTGCTGATGGCCTCGGACAGTGAAGCGCCACCCTCGATGTCGAAGCGGATCTGCTCGACCATCTTCTTCATGCGGACGTTCTTCTGCCCCCCCTCGATGATCTCCAGTGAGGTCACGATGGGCACGCCGGACTTCATCATCGTCGCCAGCTGACGGCTCAAGAAAGCGATCTCTTTCGGGGTCACGGGCTTGCCGGCCGAACCAAACAACGGCTTGGGCTTAGTCTTGACCACGGTGGGCGTGATGCCCTGCTTGCGTAGCTCAGCCCGCAGACTGTTGGCGTTCTTGGACGTTTGCTCGCCCTTCATCTTGACGCCGCGTTTGTCGGTGCCTTCCCAGACGAACAGGTTCAGCGGGTTCTCGCGGACGGGCGCGGGCGCTTTCTTGACGGCGGAACGAGTGACGGCCATTCGGTTTTCCCCTGTCCGGCTTTCCCCACCCGGACTGTCTCCACCCATGGTAGCCGGTTATGGCGTGGAGGGAAGCACCCCGCCTGTGACGGGGGCCGGGTTTCGGCGATATACACAGGGCGGAAGCGCGCCGGCCGCACCACCCTGGACGGATCGAGGCGCCCGATACCACGCATGGCGTGGGCGCCCCCATGGCGGCGCGACCGTCCGGAGGGCGGCGGCCTCAGTCCTTGGTGACGCGGTTGATCTCGGCCAGGCTGGTGACGCCATTGCGGACCTTCATGAGTGCGGACTGGCGCAGGTCGCGGATGCCGGCCTTCTGGGCGACGGCGGCGATCTGCATGGCGTTGCCGCCTTCCAGCACGATGGCCTGGATGTCGTCGGACATCGGCATGACCTGGTAGATGCCGGTCCGGCCCTTGTAGCCCTCGGTGCACTCGTCGCAGCCGACCGCGTCGTACAGGGTGAAGCCGCGGTCGATCTCGGCCTCGGTGAAGCCTTCGGCCAGCAGGGCGGGCTTGGGCAGTTCGACCGGCTTCTTGCACTTGGGGCATAGCCGGCGCGCCAGGCGCTGGGCGATCACCAGGGTCACCGAGCTGGTGATGTTGTACGGGGCGATGCCCATGTTCATCAGGCGCGCGATGGTCTGCGGGGCGTCGTTGGTGTGCAGGGTGGACAGCACCATGTGACCGGTCTGGGCGGCCTTGATGGCGATCTCGGCGGTTTCCAGGTCGCGGATTTCGCCGACCATGATGATGTCCGGGTCCTGGCGCAGGAAGCTGCGCAGGGCGGCGGCGAAGGTCATGCCGCGCTTGGTGTTCTGCTGCACCTGGTTCACGCCGGGCAGGCGGATTTCCACCGGATCCTCGACGGTGGAAATGTTGCGGACCTCGTCGTTCAGGATGCCCAGCGCCGTGTACAGCGACACGGTCTTGCCCGACCCGGTGGGGCCGGTGACCAGCACCATGCCGTAGGGCTTCTGGATGGCGTCTTCGAACAGCTTCTGCTGGTCCGGCTCGTAACCCAGCTTGTCGATGCCCAGCTTGGCGGCGCTGCCGTCCAGGATGCGCAGCACGATCTTCTCGCCGAACAGCGTGGGCAGGGTGCTGACGCGGAAGTCGATCTGCTTGGTCTTGGACAGGTTCAGCTTGATGCGGCCGTCCTGCGGGACGCGTTTCTCGGCGATGTCCAGCTGCGACATCACCTTCAGGCGGGCGGCGATGCGCGAGCTCAGCTTCACCGGTGCCTTGGCGACCTGCTTGAGGATGCCGTCGATGCGCAGGCGCACGCGGTAGTCGGTTTCGTAGGGCTCGAAGTGGATATCCGAGGCGCCGCGCTTGATGGCGTCCACCAGCACCTTGTTGACGAACTTGACCACCGGCGTGTCGTCGCCCTTGGCGTCGACGGCGCTGTCGCTGCCGGCACCCATGTCGTCGTCGGTGCCCACCTCCAGGTTGTCCAGGCCCTCGTCGTCGTCGCCACCGAAGGTGCCGGACAGGTTGCTGGCAGCGTTGAGCCACTGGTCCAGGGTGCGACGCAGCTGGTCATCATCGACCAGCACGGGCTCCACCACCAGGTTGGTGTGGAACTGGATTTCGGTCAGGGCCGCGGTCTGGGTGGGATTGCTGGTGCCGACGAACAGCTTGCCGCCGCGCTTGAACAGCGGCAGCACCTGGTGCTTCTGGATCAGTTCCTCGCTGACCAGCTTGACGGCGTGGTGGGCGGGGTCGAACGCGGTGACATCGATCAGCGGCATGCCGAATTCGATGGCGTTGGCGGCGGCCAAGTGGGCCGGGGCCACCAGCCGCTTCTCCGCCACCCACTGCGCCAATGGCACCTTGGCCTCGGAGGCGTTGGCCATCGCGCTGCGCGCGGTGGCTTCATCCATCGCGCCGTCCTGGACCAGGCGGCGGGCGATGCCGGTGATGCCGACGAGATTGGCGGCGGGAGTGGCGACAGCGTTCATAGGCGTACCGTGGCGTGGACCTGGGAAAAACAAGCAATTCCCGGGCCATAGTAAATGGGATGTCGGGACGTTCTGACTATCGGCCCACACGGACCCGGATGCAATCTCCAGTTGCCGAGCAGAGTCCCTCATCGCGCTTGATTATGGCTGGGATTCGAGCCGCGCTCGAGCAATTCCATATACGCCTGCAGGATGTCTTGGTTCCTGCCACGCCGCATATCCGCCTCTTGGGCTAGTTCCATAGCAAACTGTTTCGCTTGCTCCGCTTTGCCCGAGCGCACCATCAGGTCGAGCCGTGCGAACGCGGTGCCCGGCTCCTGACGACCGTTCTTCCAGGCGATATCTAGTTGATCCCAGGCTGAAGTCAAGTCGCCTGCATGTAAGTAAAGCGAGTACGCCGTCACGCGCAGACGGGATTTGGCGCGGACGCTTTCGGAGTGTGCATCCTTGTTCAGCCACTTCACCAGCCCATCGGCGAAAGTGCGACTGGTGATGCCATTGCATCCGCGCGACATGACCAGCTTGGCCAGGTTGTTGACGGAGGTCACGGTGCCCGGGCCTGGGGTGACCTTGTCTTGCGAGGCCAGGCCTGTCACGACGCTCGGGTCGAGGGGTCGCTGCTGCAGGCAGTCGATGGCCGCCAGGTTGATGTAGCTGGAGGCGCGATTCGAAGGATTGGGACTCTGGGCCAGCAGGTGCAGGTAGCCCCGAGCGGCTTCCACGTCCGGCGGCTGACGGTTCATCGCCAGCTGGGCAAGCGTCATCTGCAGAAATCGCGAGTGCGGATGGCGCGGCGCTGCCTGCGCCATCATGACCTCGGTGTCCCGCCAGACGCTGGCACGCGCCCAGGTGGCGCCGGCCAGGAGCAGGACAACAAGGCCTGCCAACAGCGGCGCGGTGCGGGCGAGTTGCCCGTGCGACGGGATGCGCGCGAGTGCCCATTGGAAAAGGCCGGCGACCGCCGGGAACAGACCGATGGCCGGCAGATAGTTGCGGTGTTCGAAGTACAGGTCCAGGGGCAGGAAGCTGGCTTCGATCGCGTGCGCAGCCAGGAAAAAGAACCAGCCCGCGAACACCAGGGGCGCCGTCTTCCTTACCGCGATGGCGAACGCGCTGATGGCCGCCAGCGCAATGATCGACAGCAGCGTGGTTGGCGGCGCCATCAGGCTCGTCGAAAAAGGATAGTCATCCGTAAAGATGCCCATGCGCGGGCCGCGTGGAATCAGGAGCTGGCCCAGGTAATCCATCAGCACGCGGGGTTGGCTCAGCAGGCGCTGCGCCATGGTGAAGTCGTACTCGCTGTACGAAATGACGAACGATTCAGGTTTTGCGAGGTACAGCCCACATGCCAGCAGCATGGGCAGCGCGATAAAGAGCGCGTAGAACGCGAGGGCGTCGCGGCGCCCCGACGGCAGGCGGCTCCGCAGGAAAGCAATCTCGATGATGCCGCAAAGCAGGGGTGTGATCGCCGCATTCTGTTTGCACAGCGTGCCCAGGAGCACCAGCAGGGGCAGGGCAACGAACAACAGGCCGCGCCCCTTGATGGTATGGCCCTCCTGTAGCGCCTGTCGTCCCGCCAGATAGGCCATCAACGCCAGCAGTACAAACCCCGTCGCCAGGATGGTCATGCGCTGCACAGCGTAGAGCGTGGTGCTCACGAACAACGGATGCAGCAGCCACACCGCCATCAGGATGACGGCCGGCCAGGGACTGGCTGTAAGCCCCGCCACGCGCGAAACGCGTCGATAGAGCAGATAGACCAGCACGCCATTCAAAGCATGCAGGATCAGGTTGCCCAGCTTGAAGCTGAAAGGGGAATAGCCACCCAGCGCGGCACTCAACATGAAGCTGGCCATCGCAACCGGCCGGCCGACGAAACCCTCCGCATGGTATCCCA
The DNA here is from genome assembly GCF_037046485.1 of Pseudoxanthomonas sp. F11. Taxonomy (NCBI): domain Bacteria; kingdom Pseudomonadati; phylum Pseudomonadota; class Gammaproteobacteria; order Lysobacterales; family Lysobacteraceae; genus Pseudoxanthomonas; species Pseudoxanthomonas sp. F11. Next base: position 642,070 of record NZ_JBANLZ010000002.1, read on the forward strand.
CGACCTCCTGCCAGACCGCTTCGCCCTTCAGCCAGCGCGGGAAGATGTCCAGGTTGGTGGCGTCGTCGAGCAGCCAGCCGCCGTGCAGGCCGGTCCAATAGACTGCGAAGGCTGCGGCGAGTGCCGCGAGGACGGTGAAGAGAGGAGAGCGAAGCAGTGTCATGTGCACCTCAAAAAAAAGGTCCCGCCGAGGCGGGACCTTTCCAGACCCATCAGGACCAGGGCACGGCCCTGACCAGAGAGTCGCTTAGTTGCGGCAGCTGGACGGGGTGTACTTGGGTTCCAGCGTGCCAGCTTCACAGCGCCAAGTGACCGCGCCACCCGTGGCGGTGGCCGGGGTCAGGGTGATCGTGGCGTTGGCAATTTCAGGCGGGTCCGCATAGGTGATCGTGATCACGCCATCAGCGCCGATGTCGATGTTATCGACGATGGTGGTGGAGACCGTTTCATAGCCGGCCGAAACAGCCGAGCCGGGGAACTCACCATTCGACTGCTGGTACTCAGCGACGGCCAGCTTCGGGGCGGCAGCCAGGTTCAGACCTTCCGACACCTTGGCGCGGATGGTGTAGTCCTGATAGGCCGGAATCGCGATGGCCAGCAGGATGCCCAGGATGGCGATGACGATCATCAGTTCGATCAGGGTGAAGCCCTGCATGTTCTTCTTCATAACAATTCCCCTTTCAGGATTGGCTTGGATGGTAGGGACACACATGCCCCGTGTCCCTAGCATGGACCGTGGGCGCCGCGCGAACGGCTGCACGTGGCTAGGAAGATGGAGCAGGATGTGTGCCAACTTTCAGTGCCCCCGACGGTTCCCCCCAACCTTCCCCGGTATGGAACCCAGACGCCGAAGTCGGGGCGGACTATCGCATCATTTGGACCCGATGTGTATCCGGCGTGCCGGCCAACCCTGCGTCCGATCACAGAATAGAAAACCGCCCGGAACCCGCGGACTGCACAACCGCGTCCAAGTGCGTACAGCGTCACGGGAAAATTTCGTCACAATGTGACGCTGCGCGTCACCTTGTCTGTGCCAATGCGTTGACGCGGCGCGCAGGCCCTAGAATCCGCCCACGTGCCCTGTCGGGACGCACGCTCCGGGGACTGCATGCTGCGCGAAGTGCTGATGATCCTGTTCGTCACCTGCTCCACGCTGGGGAGCCAGTTGCTGATCAAGCATGCGGTCACGGCGCTGGCCGCGCGCAATCCGGCACCCCGAGGGGTCGAGTGGCTGGTGGCGGCCCTGACCTCGCCTACCGTCATGCTGGCCATCGCGGTGCAGGCCGTGGGGTTCGTGGTCTGGGTGGTGGTGGTCAGCCGGGTCAAGCTGGGCGTGGCCTTCGCCATTTCCGGCGCTTTTTTCTACCTGCTGATGGCCGCCGTCACCTGGTTGCTCTATGGCGAACGGCTCACCCTCTGGCAATGGGCCGGCATTGCCCTGATTTCCACCGGCGTGCTGATGGTGTCCCTGCTGGGGCAGCCCGCGTGACGCAAGGCCTTCGGCATGCCTTTGTCGTGCCGGCGTACGGCCAGTCGCCCTATCTGCGCGACTGTCTGGCGTCGCTAAGGGCGCAGACGCGCCCGTCGCCGATCGTCATCAGCACCTCCACCCCCTCGCGCTGGCTGGCGGACCAGGCCGCCGAGTTCGGCGCCACCCTGGTCGAGCACGGCCCGAACCGGGGCATCGGCCATGACTGGAACCAGGCCATGGCCGCCACGCTGGCCGAATGGGTGACGCTGGCCCACCAGGACGACCTGTACCTGCCGCATTTCGCGGAGGAAACGCTGCGACGCGTCGACCGCCATCCCGATGCCGTGCTGGTGATGACCGACTACGGCGAACTGGCCGGCGCCGCCGCCCGCAGCTGGACGCCGATGCTGGCGATCAAGCGCCTGCTCGCCGAACAGGCATTCCTGGGACGCGCCACGCTGGGCCGCCGGAGAGCCAAACGGCGCCTGCTGGCGTTCGGCTGCGCGATTCCGTGCCCTGCCGTCACGCTGCGGCGCGAGCGTGCGCTGGGCCTGTTCCGCGAGGATCTGAAAGTCGACCTGGACTGGGATGCCTGGCTGCGGCTGGCCGATGGACACGGAACCTTCGCCAGGGTGCGACGCCTGTGCATGCTTCATCGCATCCACGCCGGCAGTGAGACCAGCGACGGTGTCCGTGCTGGCGTGCGTGCGCGCGAAGATCTGGCCATGTTCCAGCGGGTGTGGCCGGCACCGATTGCCCGTGTGCTGGCGCGCCTCTACGCTGTCAGCTACGAAGTGGGGGAGCCATGACCACACAGCACACGGTATCGGTGCCGCCCGACGCTGCGCGCATGACCGGGCGTGCGCCCGTCGCATCTGGAGCCATCACCCCGGCGCCGGCACGCATTGCCGTGGTGATCCCAAGTTATCGTGTGCGGGACCACATCATGGGGGTGCTGGCGAGCCTGCCATCCGAGGTGGCGCGCGTGTACGTAGTGGACGATGCCTGCCCGGAAGATACGGGCGAACAGGTACAGGCGCACTGTCGCGATCCCCGGGTGACCGTGATCCGCAATTCCACCAATCTGGGCGTGGGCGGCGCCGTGATGGCCGGCTACCGGCAGGCGATCGCCGACGGCGCCGACATCCTGGTCAAGATGGATGGCGACGGTCAGATGGATGCGGGCGCATTGCCGAAGCTGGTGGCGCCCATACTGCGTGGCGAGGCGGACTACACCAAGGGCAACCGCTTCTACGACCTCGACCAGATCAGCCGCATGCCGCGTGCGCGTATCGTGGGCAATGCCGTGTTGAGCTTCATGACCAAGATCTCGTCCGGCTATTGGGACATCTTCGATCCGACCAACGGCTACACGGCGCTGCATGCGCGCGTGGCGGAGAAGTTGCCGCTGGCGAAGATCAGCCGGCGCTACTTCTTCGAGACCGACATGCTGTTCCGCCTCAACATCGCCCGGGCGGTGGTGGTGGACGTGCCGATGGACGCGCGTTATGGCGCGGAAACCAGCAACCTGCGCATCTCCAAGGTGGTCTTCGACTTCTCGTTCAAGCACCTCCGCAATACCTTCAAGCGGGTGTTCTACAACTATTTCCTGCGTGACCTGTCGCTGGCATCGGTGGAGCTGCTGGTCGGCATGGGCCTGATGCTGGCCGGTACGCTGCTCGGCGCCTTGTTCTGGGGACGGTCGCACTACACCGGTGTCCCCACCACGGCCGGTGGCGTGATGCTGGTGGCGCTGCAGATCATCGTGGGCATGCAGATGATGCTGGGCTTTCTGGCGTACGACATCGCGGCCGTGCCGCGAAGGCCCTTGCACCGACTGCTGGTGGCGTTGAAACCCGGCGACGACACGACGCCATGAGCGGCGGTTTCGATGCACAGTACACCGAGTATCAGCTGCGCCGTAGCTGGCTGCGGCGCCAGGTACGGCGTGCTTACCTGGCGTCGGCGGCTCGCAGACTACGCGGGCCCACGCTCGATTTCGGCTGTGGCGTCGGCGAACTGCTGGCGCGGCTGCCGTCAGGGTCGCTGGGGGTCGAATACAACCCGGCGAGCGTGTCGTTTTGCCGGGCGCAGGGGCTGGATGTGGTGGCTTACGACGGGTTTGCCGATGACTGGGCGCTGTCGACGCTGCCTGCCCAGCGTCGGTTCACCTCGATGGTGATCAGCCATGTTCTGGAACACCTGGAGCAGCCCGCCGACGTGCTGGCGCGCCTGCTGACGGCGGCGGCGCGCCTGGGTGTGGAGCGCGTGCTGGTGATCGTGCCGGGCGCAGCGGGCTACCGGATCGATGCCACCCACGTGACGTTCGTGGACCTGCCGATGTTGCGGGCATGCGCAGCGGAGGCCAGCGGCTTCCGTCTGGCGCATGCGCGGTATTTTCCGTTCGACTGGCGCCGCCTGGGGGACTGGTTCCCCCACCATGAACTGCAGGTTCTTTACCTGCGCGAGCGTTGAGCCCGCGACAGCTGGCCTACTCCATCCCCAGCTTCTTCAGCTTGTAGCGCAAGGCGCGGAAGGTGATGCCCAGCTGGGCCGCCGCCTTGGTCTTGTTCCAGCGGTTCTCTTCCAGGGCCTTCTGGATGGCCGCGCGCTCCAACTGCTCGATGTAGTCGGGCAGGGCACCCGCGGCCGGGTCCACGTCGACGGCGCCGGGCGCGTCGCGCACCACTTCGCCGGGGTTGAAATCGCCGCCGAACTTCCTGCCGGCCGGGGCCTGCGGCAGGTACAGGTCGTCGATCTCGATGCTGTGGCCCTCGGACATGGCCAGCGCGCGTTCCAGGATGTTCTCCAGCTCGCGCACATTGCCCGGGAACGGATAGCGGCCCAGCGCCTCCATCGCTTCCGGCGACACCGACGGCGCCATGCGCCCATGCTGGGCCGCCAGGCGATCCAGGATGGCGCTTGTCAGCTGCGCCAGATCGCCGGTGCGCTCGCGCAGCGGCGGCACGCGCAGCTCGATGACGTTGATGCGGTAGTACAGGTCGTGGCGGAAGCGGCCATCGGCCGCCAGCTCGCCCAGGTCCTTGTGCGTGGCCGACAGGATGCGCACGTCCACCTGCACCTCGCCGGAGGCGCCGACCGGACGCACCGCCTTCTCCTGGATGGCGCGCAGCAGCTTCACCTGCATGGGCAGCGGCAACTCGGCCACCTCGTCCAGGAACAGCGTGCCGCCGTTGGCCGCCTGGAACAGGCCCTGCTTGTCGGCATGCGCGCCGGTGAAGCTGCCCTTCTTGTGGCCGAAGAACTCGCTTTCCATCAGCTCGGCCGGAATGGCGCCGCAGTTGACCGGCACGAAGGGGCCGGACGCACGTGCGCCCTGCTCGTGGATGGTGCGGGCCACCAGCTCCTTGCCGGTGCCGGACTCGCCCATGATGTAGACCGGTGCCTGGCTGCGCGCCACCTTGGCGATGGTGTCGCGCAGCGCCTCCATTGCCGCCGAGCCGCCCAGCAGGCGGCTGGCCTGTTCCGGCGGCGGTGGGGGCGGCGGTGCGCGGTCGGTGTTGTTCAGTTCCAGCGCATGCTTCACCAGGCCACGCAGCACGGCCAGGTCCACTGGCTTGCTGACGAAATCGAAGGCGCCGGCCTTCAGCGCCTCCACGGCCAGCTCGATGTTGCCGAAGGCGGTGATCATCGCCACCGGCGTATTCGGATAGTTGCGCGCGATCTCGCCGACCAGGTCGATGCCGTTGCCGTCGGGCAGGCGCATGTCGGTGAAGCACAGGTCGTAGGTGTTGCGGGCCAGCAGTTCGCGGGCTTCGCCCACGTTGGCGGCGGTGTCGATGCGCAGGCCCATGCGGCCCAGCGTCAGTGTCAGCAATTCTCGGATGTCGCGTTCGTCGTCGACGATCAGGGCGCTACGGCTTTGATTCATGCATTCCCCCTCATGCCCCTGTGCCGGCAGTGTACCGAGGGAATGTGAAACATGGTAGGCGAGGCCCCGACAGGATGCCCGCGACCCGAGAGGTTTGCAGGAGCGGGCCATGCCCGCGATGCTTTTCCCGGATGGCCTCCCGGCAAAAGCATCGCGCCCATGGGGCGCTCCTACAAAAGCGGCTTCTGCATGACTATGCCGGCAGCAGGGCGCTTGGTCCGGGCAGGGTGACGCGGAAGCAGCTGCCCCCGCCGGGGACCGGCACGTACTCCAGCGTGGCCTGATTGGCGCGACACAGCTCGCGAGCGATGTACAGGCCCAGTCCGGTGCCGTGTTCGGAGGTAGTGAAGAACGGCCGGAACAGCTGCGCGGCCACTGCCTCGGGAATGCCGGGGCCCCGGTCCATCACGTCGAGGGTGGGCCGCCCCTCGGCATTGAACACGCGCACGCGGATGCGCGCGGATTCGCCCGGCAGGCGGCCGTAGTTCAGCGCGTTCTGCACCAGCACCGTCACGATCTGCTGCAGGTGTCGCGGATCCACCAGGGCCGGTACCGGTTTGGCGCCGATGATGGGTTCCAGCGTATCGGTCTCGATGGACAGCGTCTGCTGGTATTCGTCGACGAAGCGGCGCGCGAAAGTGTTTAGGTCCACGTGCTCGGGCGTGGCGCGTTCGCGCCGGGCCAGCCCCAGTACGCTCTCGACGATGCCGTTGGTGCGCTGGCACTGCTGGTGGATGATCTGCAGCAGCCGGCGGTCGCCATCGGTGATCTGCTGGGATTCCTCCAGCAGCTGCACGGCATAGTTGATCGCCGCCAGCGGGTTGCGGATCTCGTGCGCCAGGCTGGCCGAAAACCGGCCCAGGGCGGCCAGGGTCAGCGACTCCGCGCGCCGCGACACCACGGTGGCGTCGTCCAGGAAGATCAGCGAGGTCTCGCTGTCGGCCAGCAGGCGGGCGAAGCGCGGCTGCACTTCGGGCTGCTCCGGCGACAGCTGCAGGGGCGTCTCGTCGGTCTGCCAGCCGTTGCGCCAGCGTTGCAGGCGGCGGGCCAGTTCGGGCGCCGCGTGCAGCAGCGACGCGCCCCTGCCATCGGCCCCCGGGCCATCCGCACCTTCGCCCAGCAGCAGGCTGGCGGCCTCGTTGGCCAGCTTGATGTGGTTGTCGGCATCCACCACCAGCACCCCGGTGCGCATGCGGCGGATGATCAGTTCGTTGACCTCGAACAGGTTGGCGACTTCCTCGCCGCGCTTGTCCGCCAGTGCCTGGCTCGCCCGCGCCTTCAGTCCCGCCTGGTGCGCCAGATAGGCCAGCGCCAGGTAGCTGACCGCGAACATGATGACTTCGGCCACCGAACGGCCGTTGCTGTTGTCGTGGAACGTCGTGAAGAAGTACTCGCCGAACAGCGCCACGATGGCCAAGGCCGCCACCGTCAGCGCCATCCGCGTGGACGGCAGCAGCAGCGCCGCGGCGGACACGTTGAACAGCAGCATCATGGCGATGCCGGCCGTGGCGCCGGGCAGGGCATGGGTGGCCAGGGTGGCGGCGGCCACGTCGATGCACACGCTGGCGAAGACGATCCAGGTGAGCCAGCGGACGCTGCGGCCGATGAAGAACAGCACCAGGGCCAGGCTCAGGTAGCCGAGGGTGACCGCGGTCCCCAGCTCGGGGTGCCGGGGCTGGCCCAGCACCTCCCCAAGCGGGCTGAACATCAGCGCCGCCAGGATGCCGGCTTCCAGCAGGCGGTACAGCGCGAAGAAATACAGTTCGCGGCGCGGCACCGATTCGATGCGGGACAGGAGCGACTGGGCTTGGCGCAAACGCTTACTTCCCCTTAAGCGAGGCCGACAGTATAGGCATGTCACGCTCCGCCGGACCCCGCCCGGCCTTTTCCACCAAAGACTTAGGCTCCGGGTTTTGCGCCCCCCGGCCGGGTCGGCGACAATAGGGGGCTCGCCCAGCCGCCGCCTCCCTGGCCCCGGCCCGGGCGGTGTCTTCTGTTCCCTACCCACGGTGACGCATGAATTTCCACGAATATCAGGCCAAGCAGCTGCTGGCCGAGTACGGCATCCCGGTCCCGGCCGGCAAAGTCGCCGCCACGGCGGACGAAGCGGTCGCGGCCGCGCAGTCCCTCGGCAACGGCCCCTGGATGGTCAAGGCCCAGATCCATGCGGGCGGCCGCGGCAAGGCCGGCGGCGTCAAGTTCTGCAAGACCGTCGATGACGTGAAGGCGGCCGCCGGCAAGATGCTGGGCACCAAGATGGCCACCTACCAGACCGCCGGCGTCGAGCTGCCGGTCAACCTGGTGCTGGTGACCACCGCCGGCGAGATCGTCAAGGAGCTGTACCTGTCGGTGCTGGTCGACCGTGGCACCCGCACCATCACCTACATCGCCTCGTCCGAAGGTGGCGTGGAGATCGAGCAGGTCGCGGCCGAGACGCCGGACAAGATCCACACGCTCAACGTCGATTTCGTCGAAGGCGTGCAGCCGTACCAGGGCCGCGAGTTCGGCTTCAAGATGGGCCTGACCGCCAAGCAGGCGGGCCAGTTCGCCAGCATCATGGTCAACCTGTACCGCATCTTCAACGAGAAGGACCTGGCGCTGGTCGAGATCAACCCGCTGGCGATCCTGGACGACGGTAATCTGTACGCGCTGGACGGCAAGTTCAACAGCGACGACAACGCCAGCTTCCGCCACAAGGACCTGGTCGCCATGCGCGACAAGAGCCAGGAAGACGAGACCGAAGTGCTGGCCTCGGAGATGGACATCAACTACGTGACCATGGACGGCAACATCGGCTGCATGGTCAACGGCGCCGGCCTGGCGATGGCCACCATGGACGTCATCAAGCTCAACGGCGGCGAGCCGGCGAACTTCCTGGACGTGGGCGGCGGCGCCAACAAGCAGCGCGTGATCGAAGCCTTCAAGCTGATCCTGTCCTCGGACAAGGTGGAGGGCATCTTCGTCAACATCTTCGGCGGCATCGTCCGCTGCGACATGATCGCCGAGGGCATCATCGCCGCGGTGAAGGAAGTCGGGGTCAAGGTGCCCGTGGTCGTGCGCCTGGAAGGCACCAACGTGGAGGAAGGCAAGCAGCTGCTGCGCGACAGCGGCATGGCCATCATCCCGGCCGACAACATCAACGACGGCGCCAAGAAGGTCGTTGAAGCGGTCAAGGCCGCCGCCTAATCCACGACACCCAAGGAAATCCCAATGTCTGTTCTGATTAACAAGAATACGAAGGTGATCGTGCAGGGCTTCACCGGCCAGCAGGGCACCTTCCATGCCACCCAGATGATCGAGTACGGCACCCAGGTGGTCGGCGGCGTCACCCCGGGCAAGGGCGGCACGACCCACATCGACCTGCCGGTGTTCGACACCGTCGCCGATGCCGTCAAGAGCACCGGCGCCGATGCGTCCGTCATCTACGTGCCGCCGCCGTTCGCGGCCGACGCCATCCTCGAAGCGGCCGCGGCCGGCATCAAGGTCATCGTCTGCATCACCGAGGGCATCCCGGTGCTGGACATGCTGCGCGTGAAGAACGTGCTGACCCGCACCCATCCGGACACCGTGCTGGTCGGGCCGAACTGCCCCGGCGTGATCACCCCGGGCGAATGCAAGATCGGCATCATGCCGGGCCACATCCACATGCCGGGCAAGATCGGCATCGTCTCGCGCTCCGGCACGCTGACCTACGAAGCGGTCAAGCAGACCACTGAAGTGGGCCTGGGCCAGTCGACCTGCATCGGCATCGGCGGCGACCCGATCAACGGCCTGAATTTCGTCGACTGCCTGAAGCTGTTCAACGAAGACCCGCAGACCGAAGGCATCATCATGGTCGGCGAGATCGGTGGCGACGCCGAGGAAGCCGGCGCTGAGTACATCAAGCAGTACGTGAAGAAGCCGGTCGTCGGCTTCATCGCCGGCGCCTCGGCCCCGGCCGGCAAGCGCATGGGCCACGCCGGTGCGATCGCCTCGGGCGGCAAGGGCACGGCCGAAGGCAAGTTCGCGGCGATGGAAGCCGCGGGCGTCACCACCGTCCGTTCGCCGGGCGACCTGGGCGCGGCCATCGCGGCACGTCTGAAGAAGTAAGGCCAGCCTTCATCGGCCGTGTGGAAAGCCGCCCCCGGGCGGCTTTCTGCATTTCGGGAAAGGCCCTCTAAACCTTTCCTCCCGCGGCAGCATCGTAGTCAGTATGCTGAATGCCACCGTCATGGAACCGATCGCCGACAGCACCTCCCCGGATGCGGCCGCCGCCGTGGACAGCGCGTTGGCGCGATCCGCCGCCTCGGGTGACATGCAGGCCTTCGAGGCGCTCTACCGTCGCCACGCCGGTCGCGTGCATGGCGTCATCCAGCGCCTGGTGGGCTTCCATGGCGCGCGTGCCGAAGACCTCACCCAGGAGGCGTTCGTACGGGCCTGGCAGGCGCTGCCGGCCTTCCGGTTCGAGAGCGCCTTCGGCACCTGGCTGCATCGGCTGGCGGTGAACACCGCGCTGATGGAGCTGCGCAGCCGACGCAACGGCCCCCGCTTCGACGAAGACGAGGACGTGCTGGACGGGATCGGCCTGGCCGACAGCGCCGGGCAGGCCACCGCCTTGTCGATGGACCTTGAGCGCGCGGTCGCCACCCTGCCACCGCGCGCCCGTGCCGTGCTGGTGCTGTACGACGTCGAGGGCTGGAAGCACGAAGAAATCGCCGCCGAACTGGGCATGGCGGTAGGCAGTTCGAAAGCCCAGTTGCACCGCGCGCGGCACCTGCTGCGCGAGCGCCTAGGAGTACCTGCATGACCTCTCCCGATCCCATTCCCCCGACCGACGAGGCCCTGCGCTGGCAGCTGCGCGCGCTGCGACAGGACATGCCGCCGACGCGCGACCTGTGGCCCGGCATCGCCGCGCGGCTGGCGACATCGCCCCGGCATCAGGCGCCCGTGCGCCCGCGCCGGCCCTGGACGCCATTCGCACTGGCCGCTTCGGTACTGCTGGCCATCACCGTCACCTGGCAGTTGCAACAGGCGCCGACCGGAGATGCGCTCATCCAGCGCGAAGCCGCCGCGCTGACGCGTGACTACGCTGGCGCGCTGGCGCAGCTCGACCGCCGGGGGGCCGCCCCGCCGGAGATCGTGCCGGCCCTGCATACGCTGGACGAAAGCGCCGCGCAGATCCGCCGCGCCATCGCCACCGAACCCAATGCGCACTTCCTGCTGGACCAGTTGCGCCGTACCTACGCCCGTCGTCTGGAATTGACCCAACGCGCGGCCATGACCTGAGGAGTTCCCCATGCGTACCTCCATCCTTCCCTTGCTCCTGATCACCGTCCTGTTTGCGCCGGCTGCGCTGGCGCAGACGGCCGTCAACGAGACGCGCCCGCTGGATGCCCGCGGGCGCGTGGACATCAGCAACCTCAAGGGTCGCGTCGAGGTGCGCGGCTGGGAACGCAACGAAGTCCAGGTCACCGGCACGCTGGGCAAGGGCGTGGAGAAACTGGACATCGACGGGTCGGGACCCCAGCTGAGCATCGAGGTGCGCTATCCCAAGGGCGGCTGGGGAGGCGATCGGGCCGGGCCCACCGACCTGGTGGTGATGGTGCCCCTGCGCGCCGACCTGGAGATCGAAACGGTCGCCGCCGACGTGCATGTCACCGGCGTGGCGTCGGGCGAGCTTTCCGTCAATACGGTCAGCGGAAGCGTGGTGGCCGCCGCCGCACCGCGGAAGGCGGATGTGGAGACCGTCAGCGGCAATGCCACCCTCACCCTCAACAGCGACGACGTGGGTGTCGCCACCGTCAGCGGCGCCATCCAGCTGCGCGGCCGCCTGGCCGGTGAGATAGATGCGGAAACCGTATCCGGACGCATCCAGGTGGCCGTCAACGGTGAGAAGGTGCGCGACCTCAGCGCCAGCACCGTCAGCGGCCGTGTGGAGGTCAGCACGGCGCTGGCGCCGGGTGGCGAAATCAGCATGGAGTCCGTCAGCGGCGACCTGGTGCTGCACCTGCCGGCGGACGTGTCGGCGCAGGTGAGCGGTGAGAGTTTCAGTGGCCGTCTTAAAGCCACGGGTGTGACCATCGAGAAGCGCCGCGGTCCCGGCAGCAGCTTCTCCACGCGCTATGGCAGCGGCAGCGGTCGCGTCACGGTGGAGACGTTCTCGGGCAGCGCGGAGGTACGCGTCGAGTAGGAGGTCATCCGCACGCGTGACGTCACGGAAGGCCTGCGTCGGCCTGAAACATGAACAGGGAGGGCGCCCGTCGGCGCCCTTCCTGTTTAGGCCTGAATCCGACGGATGGTCGAACGCCTGACGGAAAAAGGTTTCGCAAGTAACTGATTGGGCTGGAAAAAACGGAATTCTTCCAATAAATCATCGGGTTCTTTTCATCGCCGTAAAATTTACGTTATGCTCTGGGCACCAGTCGCGCAGCATTCATGCGTCTGAACCATTGGCCCAGGCCGCGAGGCTTAGGCTTTTCTGTGAACATTTGGAGAGAGAGCCTCTAATGACTAACCTCAAGAAGCTGCCCAACGCGATCAAGTTTGCGTTGTTCGCCAGCGCCGCCTCGCTGGCCACCGGCAATGCCTTCGCCCAGGAAGCCGCCAGCAGCGATACCGAAGCCAAGACCCTGGATCGCATCGAGGTCACCGGCTCCCGCCTGAAGCGCGCCGACATCGAAGGTGCCGTGCCGGTCATCGTGATCGACCGCGCCTCGATCGACGCTACCGGTGACGTGTCCGTCGCCGACGTGCTGCGTGACAGCACCTTCGCGTCCTTCGGTAACTTCAAGCCGCAGTCGGGCAGCTCCGCCCAGTCGCTGGCTTCGGTCGACCTGCGTGGCCTGGGTTCGGGTCGTACGCTGGTGCTGATCGACGGTCGTCGTGCGCCGACCAACCCGATGTCGGCTTCGTCCGGTTCCGACCTCAACGCCATTCCGCTGGCAGCGGTTGAGCGCATCGAGATCCTGTCCGACGGCGCCTCGGCCGTGTACGGTTCCGACGCGATCGGCGGCGTGGTCAACGTCATCCTGCGCAAGGATTTCAACGGCGCCGAGCTGCGTTACGGCGTCGGCCAGACCAAGGTCAAGGGCGGCGATCTGGAAGACGCGTCGGCGGTCTTCGGCATCTCCTCGGACCGCGGCCAGCTGATCGGTGGCGCTTCCAAGTCCAGCCGTGGCATGGTGTTCACGCGTGACCAGATCGGCGGCCAGGCCCTGGGTGTGTCGCTCTACGGCAACAACATCTACAACCCGGAAACCGGTCTGGCGGAAGCCGTCCCGGGCTTCGATTGCACCGGCTCGTTCTGGCTGCAGTCCAACGGTCGCTGCTCGTTCGACTTCAACTCGGTGGCGGCCAACGAGGCCTCGGTGGACAACACCTCGGTGTTCGTGCGCGGCGACTACCAGATCAACGACAAGTGGAACGTCTACATGACGGCCACCACGACCAAGGTCGAGACCTTCGGTCGTTACGCTCCGGTCCCGGGTCTGGTGTGGGCTGAAGAAGGCGATGCCCAGGACTTGTTCGTGGGCGACGGTCTGCGGACCTATTACTACCACCGCTTCGCCGCGGCCGGTAACCGCGACAACTACACCACGACCAACAACTCGGACTTCCTGGTGGGCTTCCAGGGCCAGCTGACCGACTCCATCTCGGTGGACTTCGGTGCGCGCCGTACCAACTACCAGTACGACGAGAACGGCTATGGCTACATCATCCAGAGCCTCGCCAACCAGGCGATCGCGAGTGGCGACTACGTGCTGACCGATCCCTTCGGTGCCAGTCAGGACACCCTGAACAGCTTCACCGCGACGATCGGCCGCAATTCCTACTTCAAGACCAAGGAATTCTACGGCAACGTCTCGTTCGACCTGTTCGAAATGGGCGGTGGCATCTCCAATGCGGTGGTCGGTGCCGAGTACCGTGAAGACCAGTTCGCCGACGTCTACGACTCGCTGTCGCAGGCGGGTGTGGTGCTGGGCTCGTCGGGTGGCGCTTCGGCCGGTACGCGTGACGTCTACTCGGCCTACTTCGAGTGGCTGCTGCCGTTCAGCAGCAGCTTCGACATCACCCTCGCTGGCCGTTACGACAGCTACAGCGACTATGGCAACGACTTCTCGCCGAAGATCGCCGCCCGCTGGCAGCCGCTGGACAACCTGACCCTCCGCGCGTCCTATGGCCAGGGCTTCCGCGCCCCGGGTCTGGACATCCTGAACCAGGCCGATTCGTTCTCCGCCGAGCCGGTGGTGGACCGTCAAACCTGCTTGGCCGCCGGTCTGAACGAGTTCTGCCTGAACTCGGCTGGCCGTCAGGTTCAGCAGCAGGTCGATACCTACTTCATCGCCAATCCGAATCTGGAGTCGGAGCAGTCGACCCAGTGGTCCGCCGGTATCGTGTACGACCCGGTCGACTGGCTGGACCTGAGCCTGGATTACTACAACATCGAGATCGAAAACAGCATCACGGTGCTGGGCGCCCAGGCGATCATCAACCGGGAGCTGGCACCTGAGACCTACGGTCCGGTGCCGGATGGCCTGGGCGTGGTGCGTAACGCGACCAATGGTCGCGTTCTGGAGGTCACTGCCGGCTACCGCAACATCGGCACCCTGGAAACGGATGGCCTGGATTTCCGTGCCAACACCGATTTCGATCTGGGTAACGCCGGTCGCCTGCGCAACAGGCTGACCGTGTCGTACATTAACAAGTACGATGTGATCAACGGCAACTACACCACGGAGTACGCCGGTGAGCACGGTTACCCGGACCTGCGTGCCAACCTGAGCAACGAGTGGACGTTCGGTGACTTCGGTGTCAACTGGGGCATCAACTACATCGGTGACCAGAGCACGGCGGCCACGGTGGTGGGCGGTGTGACCATCGCGCCTGCCCTGCAGGTGGGCGGTTACGCGACCAACGACCTCCAGTTCACCTGGAACGCTCCGTGGAACGCGAAGATCGCTCTTGGCGCGACCAACATCGGCGATCGTTATCCGGAACTGGTGCCGTTCGACGGCCGTCCGTGGAACTTCTACCTGTACGACGCTTATGGTCGTACCGTGTACTTCCGTTACACGCAGACGTTCTGATAGCGGCATGATGTGATGAGGAAGGCCCCGGAAACGGGGCCTTTCCTTTTTGGGGCCCGGTCGGGTTAAGGTCTGCGCTCGCGATAGCGTCCACGTCGTGCCATGCGGATGCAGGGAGTCGTCAATGGTCAGCGAAAATCAAGCGGTGCGCCGGCAGGTATGGGGAGCGTACTGGGCCAGCGGGCGTCTGCATTCCTGCACGAATACGCCCGATCGCAATTACGAGGGTGCAATCGGCGATTTCTGGGGTGGCTTCTTCGCGGCCACGCGCAGCGGTGCGCGCGTCCTCGATTTGGCGACCGGCAACGGGGCGCTGCCGTTGCGGGTGCATCGCACCCTCGAGGGTCGCGCCCGTGTAGATGCCATCGATCTGGCCGCCCTGTCGCCCGCCTGGTACGAGCCGGCCAGGCACACGGAAATCCGGTTTCACGCAGGCATTGGGATGGAGGAACTTCCTTTCGAAGATGCCATGTTCGACGAAGTCGTCAGCCAGTTCGGGTTCGAATATGCGGACCGTCCGCGAGCCCTGTCGGAAGCGTTGCGGGTCGCCGTGCCGGGAGCGCGGCTTGCTTTCGTGATGCACCATGCGGAGTCGGTGCTGGTCGATGTCGGCCGCGAAGAGCTAGGACATCACGCGTGGTTGATCTCAGAGGAAGGTCTGCTGCCGGCGGCGCAGGCCATCGCACCCTGTCTCGCGGCGATCAGGGCGGGGAGTACACCCTCGTCAGCCGCACTCGCGGCGAGGGAGCGGTACAACCGCGCCATGGACGAACTCGCCCGACGGGCATCTGTTTCGAAGGCACCCGATCTGCTGCTGGAGGCACGTCAGCACGTGCATCAGATCATCGCGGCGATGGGTCAGGACGCATCGTTGGCCATCGCGGCGATTGGACGTTATATCCAGGACTTGGAGGGAAGCCGCCTGAGGACCAGCGAGATGGTCAGCCACGCGCTGACGGTGTCCGAGCTCGGTAGCCTGACCGAAGCATGTGAACGACTCAGGCCGGGCATGCGCATCGCGACTGCCGAACTGCGTCAGGCCGAAGGCGTCGTTGCCTGGTCCTGGGTGGCCTGTGCTGCGTCCGATGCCGACCAGACGGGATAGGTGTCCGGCTCCAGCACTTGCAGCAGCGGCGCCAGATGCTCCTGATAGTGCTTCCAGCGTCCGATCGAGCGGGTGTAGATGGGCTGTTTCACCTGCCACCGGCTCGGTGTCTGCACGCCGCGCTCGTTCTTGTGGAACTCCAGGCAGGCTGAATGCCAGGGGAGGCCCGCGAAGTCGACGATCCGGCGCGCCTGCGGCTCTGGACAGGTCGCGAGATCCTCGTACACCAGCTCGAGTATCGGCAGCGACAGTGTGGCCTGCCAATGACGCATGAGCCGCGTCTGGAAGTTGATGTAGTGGCCTATGTCGCCCAGGTCGTTGGCAAGACGTTCGTCCAACGCGAAGTTCTCGCCGTAGACCGACACGGCGATGTCACGGGGATCACGGCGGCACCAGATGACGCGGGCCTGGGGAAACAGCAGTGAGATCAGTCCCAGTTCGTTGAAATTGAGCGGCGCCTTGTCGATCAGGCGCAGTGCATCCGGGGGGGCGCCTCGGGTCGCCGCCCTGAGGTAGCGATCAGCCGCGTCGTCCAGTGCATCGTCGGGGATCTGGTCGATGTTCGCCGGCCAAGTGGCGCCGGGGCCGACGCTCAAGGGAAGGTTGCGTACGATAAGGCCGATATCCGGCAGCTCGCCACAACCGAAGCCGGAGGGATGTGCGGCGAGGATCTGCTCCGTCAGCGTGGTTCCACTGCGTGGCATGCCCACAATGAACAGCGGTCGCGAATCCGGATTGCCGCGCCATCGTTGACGTCGTTGGTCGACGCGCTCGCGCGTCATCGTCCGGATCATCAGGTCTATCTGGCGACGAGTGCCTTCCAGATTGGCTGGCCCGATCATCCGTCTTCTGGCCGTGTTGGCTTCATGCCAGGCCTGCATTGCCTCCGTGTAACGCTTCCGTCCGTCGAACACCTTGCCCAGTTCGTAACCCAGCAGGGCGCGGTCCGGGTCGGGCAATGTCGTATCGCCCAGCATCACGATGGCCAGATCGACGATGGCGTCATCGGCTTTCGCGCGATCAAGACCCAGCAGCCCGCTGAGGGGGAACGCCCAGCCCGGACGAGCCTGCAGGGCCGCCAGATAAGCCTCTCTCGCTGCATCCCGGTCGCCTCGGTCCTCGGCGGTCTGCGCAAGCGCAACCAGCAGATCTCCGGGCTGCTCGACTGTGCGTGCCATCGAGGTGAGGAGATCGAATGCTTGCTGGTGCCGGCCGAGTCGATTGAATGTTTCGGCGAGACGGAGTGCGATCAGGGGGTCGCGTGGCCTGAGTTCACGCAATGCCTCCAGTAGTGGCAGCGCATCATCCGGATAGCCGGCATGGAACTCGGATTCCGCGAGGGTTTCCAGGACGCGTTCGTTGTCGGGCGCCAGCTCCCGCGCACGACGGAGCGGCAAGAGCGCTTCCGAGTGTCGTCCCAGGCGCTGCAGGGTGACGCCCAGCAGGCGCCAGGCTTGAGGATTGTAGGGCTGGGACGGGACGGTGGCGTAGAAATGCTCCAGGGCCACGGCGTGCATGCCCTCGTGCGCCAGCAGACAGGCGTACTGGAAGCGCAGTGGTTTGTCGTTGGGCGCCACCCGTACGGCCCTGTCCATCGACGCAAGCGCCAGTGCGGGTTGGCCGATGCGCATGGCTGCTTGCGCCACCCGCGAATGTATGGAGGCGTCCTGATGCTCCTGCTTGGCGGCAACCTGGATCCAATGCAGCGCGCCGGCGGGATCCCCGGCACGCTCGTGCGCGTTCGCCTTGTCCAGCGCATCAACAGCCGGCGCAATCACTGCCATGGAGTATCGGTGAGGACGGAGAGAGCCATTATCGCCAAATGGCGGCGCCGTGAGTGCGCGAATGGATCCACAGGGATTCCCGGCTGGATGACCGCAGCCTGGTTGCAGTGGATCAGAGGTCCTGCTCGTACCGCACGTAAGGCACGGTGCCTTCGTCGGCGTTCTCGTTGGTCAGCGAGAAGGGATTCTTGCCGCGGGTGATGACGTTCTCCGCGCCGACGGTGAGCTGTCCGCTCCAGGGCGTGCGCCAGGTCAGGCCCACGCCCAGGCCCTCGAACTTGCCGGGCTGGCCGGGCACATCGACGACACGCCCCACGATGTTGGCGCTGAAGGGGCCGTAGCCGCCACCGACGCTCAGGCTGCGGCTGTTCCACCGGTCGGCCAGGGCGGGCAGGTCGGAGGCGGGCACCAGGGTGGCCTTGGCCACGGCGCCGCCGATCGACACGAAACCTTCGCGGCCGATGTTCTTCTGGCCGAACACCGCCAGATCGTTCTGCTCGACGCGCCCCGTGCCGCGGCTGGAGGACAGCCAGGCTGGCAGGGTGTCCCGACCGGTTCCGGCTGAGAGGCCGAGCTTGCCGCCCGGGCGGCTCAGCACGGCCGAAGCGCTCACCCGCTGGCTGGAGGTGTCGTCATCGTCGTCGCCGAGGGTCGCCAGCATGCAGTGGCTGGCCAGATTGCCGATATTGCCGACCACACCGGCCTTGCGGTTGCAGACCAGTCCGAGGGCGTCGCCACTTTCCAGTCCGAATGCGGTGGTCAGCGAATTGCGCCCCAGCCGCCAGCGGGCGCCGGCCTCGGCCTGGCCCGTAGGTTCCAGCAGCAGAACCGCCTCGACCTTGCCGTCGTTGTTCCAGATGGGCAGGGCCGTGGCGTGCGGTTCCGCGGCCGGCTTGCGCGCACTTTTCTGGGCGTGCGCGTCCGCCACCACGCCAGTGGCGAGCAGCAGGGCAAGCGACAGTGAAAGGCTACGCAGGTTCATGGCTGGCTTCAGACTCCTGGGACACCCTGGAGTTCCCCTCCCGAAGGGGAACCGATGCTATGCCGTTTATGATTCTTTAACAAGTCCCCGGGGCGACTTTCCGACCGCCGGATTACTGCAGGCGGGCGGGTGCCTCCATGTCGACCGCCGGATGGTCGAATAGTTCCGCGATCTGGGCCGGGTTGAACCGGTACTGCTGCCCACAAAACTCGCAACGGACTTCGGCCACGCCGTCGGCCAGGGCGGCCGCCGCCTCCTCCTGTCCCAACGACTGCAGCATGCTCGCAACCCGCTCCCGGGAACAAGAGCAGCCGAAGCGAACGGGGCGCTCGGTCAATACCTGCGGCGACTCCTCGTGGAACAGACGGTGCAGGAGGACGGGGACGGATGCCGACAGCAACTCCGCCTCGCCCAGGGTGTCGAACAGGGCGCCGACCCGGTTCCAGCCATCGTCGTCCCCCTCGTCGCCGGGCAGCTTCTGCAGCATCAGGCCGCCGGCCCGGTCCCCGTCGGCCGCCAGCAGCAGGCGGGTCGGCAATTGCTCGGACTGGCGGAAGTAGTCCTCGAAGGCCTCGGCCAGCCGGCTGGCGTCCAGCCCCACCAGGCTCTGGTAGCGCTGCGGTTCGCGTGGGTCCAGCCCCGGGTTCTCGATGGTGATGGCCAGCAGCGCCTCGCGGCCGAGGTCGCGCAGGTCGCGCGGGGCATCCTGCCCTTCGGTCAACTGGACGATGCCGCGCACGGTGCCGGCGGCGGTGCATTCGGCGAACAGGGTGCGCAGGCCCTGTTCGCTCCGGATCTGGATGGATAGCCGCCCGTCCACCTTGGTGTGGCCGGTGAACAGGACGGCCGCCGCGGCCGCCTCTCCGAGCAGTTCGCGTGCCGCCGGGGGGTAGTCGGCGCGCCCGCCGACGGCGTCCCACGTCGCGTCCAGCCGCACGGCTACCCCGCGCACGCCGGCGGCGGGCAGCAGGAATCGGGTCAGGGTGTCGGGGGCATCACTGCTCACAGTTCTCCAAGGTCGGCGCCTTCGCCGTAAAAAGCCATGATGCCCTCCACCGTATGGGCCACCAGGCGCTTTTCCAAGTCGGTGAGCATCGGGTGCCAGATGTCGAAGATCAGGACGACGCGGAGCTGGTCGCTGAAGTTCCAGGCTTCGTGCTGGATCGTGTCGTCGAACAGGACGAGTTCGCCAGGCTTCCACGCATGCGTCTCGCCCCCTACGCGCAGCCCGCAGTCCGGGGGGATGATCAGCGGCAGATGAACTGTCAGTCGGGTATTGGTGGCGCCATTGTGTGGAGGGATGTGTGTACCTGGTTTGAGCGCCGAGAAGAACGCCACCGGTGCGCGGTTGGGCACACGGTTGAGGGGGGCATGCGCGAACAGGGCCGCCTCGGTGCGCAGGCACAGGTCCGCCTGATGATCGATGCGCTGGCCGTTCCGCCACAGGAAGTAGGCGCCCCAGTCCAGCTTGCGGTCGAGGGCGGCGAACTGCCCCATCGGCTCGCCGGCGGGTGTTTGCACGTAAGGCTCGAAGGCGCGCTGCTGCGCCAGTAGGGTTTCCAGTTCGACCAGGATGTCCGGGAAGGCGGCCTCCAGGCGCGGCACCCAGTCGTAGTCCTCGCGATGGAAGAACGGAATCGCGGGCAGGCGCGGGAACGGCAGCATCAACGGCCGCGCGGTAACGAAGGTGCGCCGCCCGGTAAGAATGTCCAGACAATGATCGAACCGCTCCAGTTCGCGCCGTGAACCGCCTTCCAGCGCGCCATGCAGATGGTCCAGCATGAACTCCCGCAACTGCGCCTGGTTGGCGGCAATGGAGGCCTTCGCCTCGCTGACCAGCGCCTGCATGTGGGGCGCCTGGGCGAAGGCGGGCGGCATGTAGGCCATCGCGGCTGACCACGCCGTTGCGGCTTCGCGCTCGCGCCCCAGTTGCTGGAGCAGGCGCGCCTTCTCGGCGTGCGCACCCCATGCGGCAGGCTCCGCCTGGATGGCCTGCTTGATCGCCTCCAATGCCTGCGGCAGGTCGCCACGCGCCGAATGCACGCGTGAGAGGTTGGCGTAGGCCATGGCGGGTTGGTCCGAGACCGTGGCGGCGCGCTGCAATAGCCGCTGCGCCTCGCCCAATTCGCCACGGCTTAGGTAATAGCTGCCCAGTCCATTGAGTGCCGGCGCGACGTCCGGGGACTGCTCCAGCACGCGGCGCCAGCAATCGGCTGCGCGCTCAGGCTGGTTCTGTCTGGACCACGTGCTCGCCTGTTCCAGCAGCGCTTTCAGGGCATCGGAGAGAGCCGCGGGCTGCGGGGTCGTCATGCTGGCGAGACAAGAAGGGGGAACTGGTCCCAGAATAACGAGAAGTGAACACTTGGTGTCGGTAACTTGAATTACGAGATCGAGCCGTCAAAGAAGCCTCGCCGCGCACCCCGCTGGTTCCGCTGGCTGCTCGCCCTGCCGTTCCTGTTCGCGGCTGCGAGCATCCTGCAGGTCGCGGTGCTCCGCTTCGTCGACCCGCCGTTCAGTGCCTTCATGGCGGCCCGTACGCTGGAGGCATGGGGGAGCGGCGATTTCGGGTTCCGGGTGGCCTACGACTGGCGCGACCTGGACAAAATGGCGCCCAGCCTGCCGCTGTCGATGGTGGCGGCGGAAGACCAGAACTTCGCTACCCATCATGGCTTCGACCTGGACGCGATCGAGAAGGCGCGCATCCACAACCGGAAGATGGTCGAGCGGGCCGAAAAGCGGGGCCGCCCGGTCACGCGCCTGCGCGGCGCCAGCACGATCAGCCAGCAGGTCGCCAAGAATCTGCTCCTGTGGCAGGGCAGTCATCGGGTCACGCGCTGGGCGCGCAAGGGCCTGGAGGCCTGGTACACGGTGCTGATCGAAGCACTATGGCCGAAGTCGCGCATCCTGGAGGTGTACGCGAACATCGCCGAGTTCGGCGACGGTGTGTATGGCGGACAGGCGGCCGCGCGCCGCTACTGGGGCAAGGATGCCGCGCGCCTGACGGCGGCCGAGAGCGCGCGCCTGGCGGCGGTGCTTCCATCGCCGCGCCGCTATAGTGCGGCCAATCCCGGCCCTTACGTGCAGCGGCGGGCCAAGCGCATCCAGCGTCAGGTGGCGCAGATCGGCGGCACCGCCTACCTGGAGGCGTTGCGGTGAGCGGCCCCGTTCCGTGGCAGGTCACCGTGGTGGTGGCCGCCTACAACGAAGCGCAGGCGCTGCCGATGCTCCATCCGCGCATCATCGCTGCGCTGGACGCGCTGGACGACGTGCAGGGTCGCGTGCTGTATGTGGACGACGGCAGCCGCGATGCCACCTGGGCCGTATTGCGCACGCTGGCCGCGAACGACCCGCGCGTGTCGGTGCTGCGGTTGTCGCGCAACTTCGGCAAGGAGGCGGCGCTGACCGCGGGCCTGGACCGGGTGGATGCAGGCGCGGCCATCATTCTGGACGCCGATGGGCAGGATCCGCCGGAACTGATCGGCGAGTTCGTGCGCCAATGGCAGGCCGGCTACGACAATGTGCATGGCACGCGTATCGCCCGCGATGGCGAAGGATGGCTGAAGCGGGCCACCGCGCACGCGTTCTACCGGGTGATCGGCCGCCTGTCGAAGACGCCCATCCCGGCCGATACCGGCGACTTCCGCTTGCTGTCGCCGCGGGCGCTGGCGGCGCTGCGCGAACTGCGCGAGCGGCATCGCTTCATGAAGGGACTGTTCGGCTGGGTGGGGTTCAACCAGAAGGCGCTGCCCTACCATCGCCAGGCCCGCGTGGCGGGCAACAGCAGCTTCGGCTTCTGGAAGCTGTGGAACTTCGCGCTGGAAGGCATCACCAGTTTCACCACGGCGCCCTTGCGCGTGGCGACCTATCTGGGCGTGATCACCGCGCTGCTGGCGTTCGCCTTCGCGCTTTACGTGGTCGCCAAGGCGCTGCTGTTCGGCGATCCGGTGGCGGGCTGGCCGACCATGATGACCGTCATCCTGTTCCTGGGCGGCGTGCAACTGGTGGCGCTGGGCCTGATCGGCGAGTACCTGGGGCGGCTGTACGAAGAATCCAAGCAGCGGCCCCTGTACCTGGTGGATACGTGGCATCCCGCGACGGCAGGAGTATCCTTGCCTTCGCCAGATCGACCCGTTCCCCATTCCGGAGATCGCCATGCGCACGGTTCGTCAGTTGCTGGGGTCCAAGACTCCTGAGATCTTCGCCGTTTCCCCCGACGCCTCCGTCCTCGACGCCATCAGGCTGATGGCCGAAAAGGGCGTGGGCGCCGTCCTGGCCATGCAGGGCTCACGCCTGTGCGGCATCGTGTCCGAGCGCGACTACGCGCGGAAAGTCGTGCTCCAGGGCCGCTCGTCGTCCAATACGCCGGTGCGCGACATCATGACCGCGAAGGTCGTTACCGTCGGTCCGGACGACAGCGTGGACCACTGCATGCAGGTCGTCACCGAACACCGCATCCGCCACCTGCCCGTGGCGGAAGGCGACACCGTCATCGGCGTCATCTCCATCGGCGACCTGGTGAAGGCGGTCATCGAAGACCAGAAGGTCGAACTGGACCAGCTGCAGCGCTACATCGCCAGCTGACGCCGTCCGTCATTTCGCGTACTGGCCACCGCACGCGCTGTCCTGGCCGGGTCCCGGCTCGATCGTGGCCAGCAACGCGGCCGGCGGCGCGATGCTGCCCAGTGCCAGCGCCGTGGCGCCCCGCAGGCCGAGCCGCTTGAAATCGGGGCGAAACGAGGGATCCTTGAAGGTGCCGTCCACCACCAGCGGCGAGCGCAGGGCCAGGATGCTGCGATCCTTCGGTCGCGGCCTCAGTTCCAGGTCCAGCGTCTCGTCCTTCAGGCTGACCTTGCCCTTGCCGACGATGATCGTGTCGGCGGTGTCGAAGGCGAGGGTACGTGCCTGCATCACGCCGTTCTCGACCGCGAAATCCCCGAACGCGCAGCGCACGGCCACGGTGCGGTCCTGGGTCAGCATGAACTTGAGTGCTTCGGCGATATCCAGCCCGGCCAGTTCCATCAGCAGGTTGCTGACCTGGCCACGCCCCATTCCCAGCATCACCTCGCCATCGGCGGTTCCCAGGATGCCGGCGACCGAATTGCCGGTCCCGGCCAGTGACGCGTTGCCGCCGACGCGCCCGATCGCGCTCTGCGTCAGTTGCGCGGTGGGAAACAGCTCGCCCAGGTCCAGGCCGCGCACCGCGATGTCGGCCTTCGTACGGATCACGTCGCTGCGCGCATCCATGCGGACCGTCGAGCGGATGTCGCCTTCTGCGACGCCGAAGTTCAGTGGCTCCAGCCGCAGTAGCCCGGCTTCCAGAAGCAGGTGCGCGTCCATGTCCTCGATGGGCAGCGTGGGCGCGTTGATGCGGTGCGCCTTCCAGCGCACGTCGGCATCCATCGCACGCAGCTTGGCCAGGTCGTACGGCGTGTCGGGCAGCACGCGCGCATCCGCCGCAAGCGCGGCTGCTTTCGCGCGCTGTTGTGCATTGGCCGCTTCCTCGCCGCCCGTCTGTGGCGGCGCGCCCACGAAGCCGGCAAGATCGTCGAAATCCAGCCGCTTGGACACGAGATTGGCCTCCAGCAGGGGGCGCTTTCGGCCCACGGTGACCGCGGCCGAGCCGCCGAGATCGCTGTCGCCGACGAGGCCGGTGAAATCGTCGTAGCGCCACGTATCACTGTCCCGGCTGAAGCGGCCATCCAGGCGGTAGGGGGGCGTGGACGGCATTGCGACGCCGATCAGCGGAAACAGGTCTTCCATATCCTGTCCGGCGAGCCGCAGGCGCAGGTCGAAGTCGCGCAGGCGGAACGGGTCGAGCAGCGTGCCGCGCGCGTGCGCGCGGGTCGGGCCCGCGGTGGCGCGCAAGTCGATGCGGTACGGCTTGTCCGTCTGCCGCAGCGCCAGCGGTGATTCCACCCGGCCCGCGACGGTGAGGGCGTTGCCCGCCCACCGGCCCTTGCCCTTGAGGTCGACGGGCGAGGCCGAGCCGTCGCCTGTGCTGACGCTGTCCAGGGTGATGTCGAAGTTCGTACGCCGGCGCGGATCGAGGAACACCAGGCGTCCTTCATCGACCCACAGGCCGGTGTAGCTGAACCGGCTTTTGCCCTCGCGTTCGCCGAAGATCCAGTTGCCGCGTCCGTCGGGACCGATCTCCAGCCGCAGCCGCGGTCGTGTCAGGCGTATCGCCTCGAGCCGGATCTCGCCGCTGAGCAAGGGCCACAGACGCACATCCAGCTCCGCACGGTCGGCGGAGGCCATCGTGCGCGACGGAGACCAGTCCGCGTTGCCGAAGCGCAGCGCATCCGCGCGGATCGTCGTCACGCGCCCAAGGTCGACATCCAGATCGCCGGCGATGTCGAAACTGCGTCCCGTCTGCCATGCCACGAGGCGCTCGACGGGGCCACGCAACCAGTTCCACTGGAACAGCACGGCCAGCACCACCAGCAACGCGGCCAGCGCGCCAAAGACGATCGCGCGCGTCAGCGTCAGGGACTGCAAGACAGAGCGGCGGCGGGAGCGGTACGCGTCGTCCATGGCGTGCATGGTTGGACGCGCGGTGTTCAGGCCCCGCGAAACGCGGCCTCAGCGGTTCACGCGAGGGACACGAACGTGCAGGGGGCGTCTACGACGCCAGCCGCGGCATGAGGATCTGCTGGGTCACCGCCACGAAATGGCAGACGCTGCCGCCGAGCACGAACAGGTGCCAGATCGCGTGCGAATAGCGGATCGATTCGCGGTGATAGAAGAACGTGCCCAGCGTGTAGAACAGGCCGCCGGCCAACATCCAGCCCAGCGTCACCGGATCGACGGCGTTCAGCAGCGGCTTGACTGCCACGATCACCAGCCAGCCCATCGCGATGTAGATGGCGGTGGAAAGCACCTTGAAGCGGCCGGTGTAGAACAGCTTGAAGATCACGCCGGCGATGGCCAGCGTCCAGATGGCGGTGAACAGGCCCCAGCCCCAGGGTCCGCGCAGCCCGATCAGGGTGAACGGCGTATAGGTGCCGGCAATGAGCAGGTAGATGGCGCAGTGGTCGAAGACCTTCAGCCGCCCCTTCGCCACCGGATGCTGGATGGCGTGATACAGCGTGGAGGCGGTGTACAGCAGCAGCAGGGTCACGCCGAAGACGATGGAAGCGCCCAACTGCCAACCGTCGCCGTAGATCGCGGCGAGGGTGATCAGGACGGCGCCGCCGGCCAGTGCGGCGACGGCGCCCAGGCCGTGCGTCAGCGCGCTGGCGATCTCGTCGCGCAGGTCGATCAGGTGGTCGGCCCGTTTGCGGGCGCGCAGGGCGTGGAAAGAGGTCTGTTCACTCATGCCGTCACGTTACCGCAACGCAGCACGCCGTGCATCGGCCCTGCGGCGGCCGGTCAGCCGGCAGCGGGCTGCCGGATGTCCCGGCAGTCCGCTGCCCGCCCGCCGCAATCAGATCGCGACGCCGCCGCTCAGCGCCGCCATGTCGGGGCGGAACACCAGGCAGAGCACCAGGCCGGCCAGGAACATGATCAGCGGGATCTTGTTCTCGGCGAAGTTCTTGATGCCGTAATAGATCGTGTAGAAACCGCAGATGAAACAGAAGACAGCCGCCAGCGCACCATCCTTCTTCGCCGCGTTTACCGTCATCCAGATCGCACCCGCCAACAGCAGTAACGCCCCCAGAAAATACATGGACATCTCCCCTTGACGCCGCCGGATGGCGGCTCGAGAAGCCTATCGGATCACCCTGGCGGGCGGAATGTCGCGAGGGGATGGACGGGCGGAACGTAACCCGCAAGACGCGGCCTGCGGGTCTGTTCCCTGGCAGCGCGGTCAGCCCAGGTCGACGCTGTGCGCATGCTCGCGGGTGGCCAGGAACTGCACGTCCGGGGCGCGCTCCTGGGCCAGCTGCAGGTTCACGCGCGTCGGCGCCAGATAGACCAGCTGGCCGGCGGCGTCCAGCGCCAGGTTCATGGCGTTCTTGTCGCGGAACTCTTCCAGCTTCTTCGCGTTGTCGCAGCGGATCCACCGCGCAGTAGCGACGCCGACATTCTCGAACGACGCGTCCACGCCGTATTCGTCCTTCAGCCGGTAGGCCACCACGTCGAACTGCAGCACGCCCACCGCGCCGAGGATCAGGTCGTTGCTCATCAGCGGGCGGAAGAACTGCGTGGCGCCTTCCTCGGACAGCTGCGCCAGACCCTTCTGCAGCTGCTTGAGCTTGAGCGGGTCGCGCAGGCGCGCGCGGCGGAACAGTTCCGGCGCGAAGTTGGGGATGCCGGTGAACGACAGCGCCTCGCCCTCGGTGAAGGTGTCGCCGATGGAAATGGTGCCGTGGTTGTGGATGCCGATGACATCGCCCGGATAGGCCTCGGCGGCGATTTCGCGGTCGCTGGCCATGAACGTCAGGGCGTTGGCCAGCTTCATCTCCTTGCCGCTGCGCACGTGGAAGGTCTTCATGCCGGCCTCGAAACGGCCCGAGCACACGCGCATGAAGGCCACGCGGTCGCGGTGCTGCGGGTCCATGTTGGCCTGGATCTTGAAGACGAAGCCCGTCAGCTTGCCCTCGTCCGGCTGCACCTTGCGGCCGGTGGTCTCGCGCGCCTGCGGCGAAGGCGCGTGCTCGACGAAGAAATCCAGCAGCGGCTGCACGCCGAAGTTGTTGACGCCCGAGCCGAAGAACACCGGCGTCTGCCTGCCGTCCAGGTAGGCCTGCTTGTCGAAGGGATGGCTGGCGCCCTGCACCAGTTCCAGTTCGTCGCGCAGTGCGGACAGCATCTCCGTGCCGATCTTCTCCTCCAGCCCCGGCGCGTCCAGCGAGGGGAAGATGGTGGAATCCTGGCGGGTGAAGTTGCGGCCTGGTTCGTACAGGTGCACTTCGCCGGTGATCAGGTGCACCACGCCCTTCAGGCGCTGGCCCATGCCGATCGGCCAGGTGACCGGCGCGCACTGGATGCCCAGCACGCTTTCGACTTCGTCCAGCAGCTCGATCGGGTCCTTGCCCTCGCGGTCCAGCTTGTTGATGAAGGTCATGATGGGCGTGTCGCGCAGGCGGCAGACTTCCATCAGCTTGATGGTGCGTTCTTCCACGCCCTTGGCCACGTCGATGACCATCAGCGCGCTGTCCACCGCGGTCAGCACGCGGTAGGTGTCCTCGCCGAAGTCGGCGTGGCCCGGCGTGTCCAGCAGGTTGACGATCTTGCCCTCGTAGGGGAACTGCATCACCGACGACGTCACCGAGATGCCGCGCTCCTTCTCCAGCGCCATCCAGTCCGAGGTCGCGTGGCGCGCGGCCTTGCGGCCCTTCACCGAGCCGGCCATCTGGATGGCGCCGCCGAACAGCAGCAGCTTTTCCGTCAGCGTGGTCTTGCCGGCGTCGGGGTGGGAGATGATGGCGAAGGTGCGGCGGCGGCTGGCCTCGTGGGCCACGGCGCTGTTCGGATCGGACATGGGGCGGGCGCCCGGACGGGCGCGGAAGAAGCGGGAAGGGCGCGATTATACCGGCTGCCGGAGACGGTGCCGGTCACCGTGCCGAGGGGAACTGCAGCTGGCCCAGCGGGCCGAACATCCGGAACGGCACCGACTCCAGCCGCATGCCACGGTTGGCCTGCACCACGAAATGCAGGTGGGGCGCGGTGGAGAACCCGGTGTTGCCCGACAGGCCGATGTACTGGCCCTTGCGCACGTACTGGCCCACGCGCACCTGCACGCCCTCGGCCTTCAGGTGTGCGTACAGCGCCATGCTGCCGTCGCTGTGCAGGATGCGGATGAAATTGGCGCGGCCGCCGTACTTCTCGCGGTTCAGGCCGGCCTTGTCGAAGTCGGATTCGACCTGCATCACCAGCCCCTCGCGCGCGGCCACGATGCGGGTGCCCTCGGGCACCGCGAAATCCACCGCGTGCAGGTTCTGCGCGTCGCCATGGCTGAAGCGGCCGCCGGGGCCCTGGTCCACGCGCACGCGCCCGTAGTCGAACGGCAGCCGGTACTCGTAGTCCTGCGGGCGGCTGGCGGGATCGCCCGGCATGCCGTCCAGGGTCAGTTCGAAGTCGCCCCCGCGCAGCGGGTCGGTCACGCTGATGTCGGCCACCCGCACGCTGCTGCGCGCCGGCACCACCGCGCGGGCCGGCAGCGCGGGGGCGCTGCGCACGTCGCGCTGGCGGCGGAAGCCCAGCTGCACTTCCACCGGCCCGTGCATCAGGTTGTCGGCCCAGGCCTGGTACTGCAGGCCCTGCTTCTCCAGGCGCAGCCGCACCAGCGCGCTGGGCGGATTGCGGAAGCGCAGGACGTCCAGGCTGCTGCCGGCCAGCTGGTCGGGCGGAGGCGGCTGGTCGCCGTACTGGGTGTAGCCCTGCTTGTCCTTCCAGCGATACAGCCGCGCCGCGGCCGCCTCGCCCAGGCTGCCGAGCAGCACGGCGACGCCGCAGGCCAGGGCCAGCGCGCGCGCGTTCACCGCGGGCAATCGCCCTTCAGGTCGAGTGCGCGGGCGATGTCGCGCAGGTCGAACGCGGCCAGCGACACGTCGTTGTGCAGGGCGAACAGGGCCCCGGCCGGGAAACGCGGGGTGGGCATCGCGTACACGGTCTCGCCATCGGTGTTGGACGTGACCTTGCCGGAGAACACGCCGGCCGGGGCCAGCGTGGCGCGGTCGAACACGCGGAAGCGGGTGGGCGTCAGCTGGTCCACCGCCACCCAGTACCCGTCCTCGGCGCTGCAGGCCCACAGCGCGATGCCTTCGGCGTCGGCGTCGAACGTGGCCAGGCTGCGCCCGTTGTAGTGGCCGGCCAGGGTGTAGTCGCGCAGCGTGGAGCCCACACGGCGGTCTTCCTCGGCGATCAGCAGGCGCCCGTGCGCCGGGTCGCCGGCGATGGATTCGACCACGCGCAGCGCGCCGGCCGCGCCGGTGTCGCCGAACTGGCCCAGCAGCCGTGTTTCCAGTTTGCCGCCGTCTTCGATGCGAACCTGGAAGCGCTTCACGCGGCCTGCCAGCTCCGCCATCGGCGGGAGGGTCATGGTGCGGAAATCGGCCATGAAGCTGTCGGTGACGAACAGTTCCAGTTCCCCGGGCGCAGGCTCGTGCACCCACAGCCCGTAGGGTGAGCGCAGCACGTCGGCGCCGAACGCGCCCAGCGGCGCGAATTCCGGCAGGCGGAAGGCCTGCACGCGGTGGTTGTCGCGCTCGGCCACGAACAGCAGGTCGCCGAACACCGCAATGCCGTTGGGGCGGTTGAACTGGCCCACGGCCGTGCCCGGACCGCCGACGGTGCGCAGGCGTTGCCCGGTGTCGGCGTCGTACAGGGCCAGGTGGTGGGTGGCCTTGGCGGTGGCGATCAGCCAGACGCGGCCGTCTTCCGTCGGCCACGCGACCAGGGAGTCCAGTTCGTCGCCGGGGACAGGTTCGGAAACCCAGGTCTCCTGCACGATGGCGTCCGCAGCGGTTTTCGGCGCCGGGGCGGGGGGTGTGGAGGTGTGCAGAGGGGCGGTGGAGCATGCGGCCAGCAGGGCCACGCACAGACCGCCGAGGAGGCTGTTACGGATCATGATGTGAATTATGCGTTATCGCTAAGCCGGCCGGCAGCGGGACGGGCGTCAAATTTCATCGCTTCATCCGAATAAAGCGATTGACATCCGGCAAGGCGCGGGGCAGAGTAGCCTCACCATCGAGACCGGCAGAGGGACAGGCCCGAAGAAGCCGGGGCAGCCAGCGACGCGCAAGCGTCGTGTAGGTGCCAAATCCTGCGGGGACCCAGTGTCCGCCGAAAGATGGTTCGTACCGTGCCTTCGCACGGCGAACGCGAGCTCCGCGAAGCTCGGTGGTGCAGTCCCGTCCCGCAAGGGACCACGCCCACCGGATGCCGCCATGAGTTACGCCAGTCCCGCGCTGAACCGCCTCGCCGAACCGTCGAGCCTCGACGGCATCGCGATTCCCTCGCTCCCCGATGCCGCGCCGTGTGCCGTGCGGGGTGAGGTCGTGGTCGAGCTGTCGATGCGCCATGCGGGCACGCGCGCGCTGACGCTGCGCTACGAACTGCAAGGGCCGGCCGGTGCGCCGGTGGTGTTCGTGGCCGGCGGCATTTCCGCGCACCGCCATCTGGCGGCGAGCGGTGTCTTCCCCGAGAACGGCTGGCTGAACGACTTGGTCGGCGCTGGCCGTGCGCTGGATCCGGCGCGCCGCCAATTGCTCGCATTCGATTTCGTCGGGGCCGATGGTCGCCTCGATGTCCCCATCGATACGGCCGACCAGGCCGACGCCATCGCCCAGTTGTTGTCCGCCTTGAAGATCGTCCGCCTGCAGGCGTTCGTGGGTTACTCGTACGGGGCGCTGGTGGGCCTTCAGTTGGCCATCCGCCACCCCGCGCGCGTGGAGACGCTGATCGCCGTCAGTGGCGCGCATCGCGCCCATCCGTACGCCGCCGCCTGGCGTGCGCTGCAGCGCCGTGCGGTGACCCTGGGCCAGCTGCAGTGCGCCGACGCGCAGGGCCTCTCGCTGGCACGCCAGTTCGCCATGCTGAGCTATCGCACGCCGGAGGAATTCGGCGAGCGCTTCGATACTGCGCCCGAGATCGTCAACGGGCGCGTGCGCGTGGCCGCCGAAGACTACCTGGACGCCGCCGGTGCGCAGTACGTTGCGCGCACGCCGGTCACCGCCTACGTGCGCCTGTCCGAATCCATCGACCTGCACCGCATCGATCCCGCCGACGTGCGCGTGCCCACGCTGGTGGTTGCGGTGGAAGGCGACCGCCTGGTGCCGCTGTCCGATTCCGTGGCGCTGGTCGAAGGCCTGGGCACGCTGGGCCAGTTGCGCGTGCTGCGCTCGCCCTATGGCCACGACGCCTTCCTGAAAGAAACCGACCGCATCGATTCCATCCTGACCTCGGCCCTGCGCGCCGCCGGAGACCCCGCATGAGCAGCTACACCCCCACCGATACCGACGCGCCCTGTCGTCCCGCCACCGCCGCCGTGCGCGCCGGCATCGACCGCGACACCGCCTACGGCGCGGTGACGCCGCCGATCGTGCTGTCGTCGAACTTCAGCTTCGCCGGCTTCGCGCAGAAGCGCGAGTACGACTACACCCGCAGCGGCAACCCGACGCGCGACCTGCTGGCCGAGGCGCTGGCCGAACTGGAAGGCGGTGCCGGCGCCGTCGTGACCGCCACCGGCATGGGCGCGATCACGCTGGTGCTGAACGCGCTGCTGGAGCCGGGCGATCGGCTGGTGGTGCCGCACGACGCCTACGGCGGCAGCTGGCGCCTGTTCAACGCGCTGGCGAAGAAGGGTCACTTCGATCTCATCACCGCCGACCTGACCGATCCGCGCTCGCTGGCCGACGCACTGGCGCAGTCGCCGAAGCTGGTGCTGATCGAAACCCCGTCCAACCCGCTGCTGCGCATCACCGATCTGCGCTTCGTCATCGAGGCCGCGCACAAGGCCGGCGCGCGCACGGTGGTGGACAACACCTTCCTGTCGCCGGCGCTGCAGACGCCGATCGACTTCGGCGCCGATGTCGTGCTGCATTCCACCACCAAGTACATCAACGGCCACAGCGACGTGGTCGGCGGTGCGGTGGTCGCGCGCGATGCCGAAACTCACCAGCAGCTGGTGTGGTGGGCCAACGCGCTGGGCCTGACCGGCTCGCCGTTCGACAGCTTCCTGACCCTGCGCGGCCTGCGCACGCTGGACGCGCGCCTGCGTGCGCACCAGGAGAATGCGAGCGCCATCGCCGCGTTGCTCGAGGCGCATCCGGCGGTGTCGAAGATCTACTTCCCCGGGCTGTCGACCCATCCCGGCCACGCCGTCGCCGCGCGCCAGCAGAAAGGCTTCGGCGCGATGCTGAGTGTCGAGCTGGAAGGTGGCGAGGAAGCCGTGCGCGCCTTCGTCGAAGGCCTGCGCTACTTCACCTTGGCCGAATCGCTGGGCGGTGTGGAAAGCCTGGTCGCGCACCCGGCCACGATGACGCACGCGGCGATGACGCCGGAAGCACGCGCCAAGGCCGGCATTTCCGACGGCCTGCTGCGGCTGTCGGTCGGCATCGAAGCGACCGACGATCTGCTGGCCGACCTCGCTGCGGCGCTGTCGCGGGCCGAGGCGGTGGTGGCCGAGTCCAAACGCAGGCTCGCCGACGCATGAGCACGGTCGTTCCGCTGCGCACCGCCGCGCACCGCCGCGCACCGCGCACCGAGGCTCGCGCTGCTCGGCACGGGCGTGGTGGGCAGCGCACTGGTGGCGCGCTACCAGCGTCTGCAATCGGCCGGACTGGCGCTGCCGCCGCTGGCGTGGCTGGCGAACTCGCGCGCGCTGCACGACTGCGCCGGCGCACCGCAACGCGCGCTGGAGGAAGCCAACGGAGCGGCCGCACGCCGCGATGATCTCCCGCCCTGGGCGGAAGCCGAAGCCCTGCATGCCGGCGACATCGTGATCGACGCCACCGCCAGCGACGCGGTCGCCGGTTGGCATGCCGAATGGCTGTCGCGTGGCGTGCACGTGGTGACGGCCAACAAGCTGGGTGCGGGCAGCGGATGGTCGCGCGCGCAGGCCATCGCGCAGGCCTGCGCGGCGTCCGGCGCGCGTTACGGCGATGCGGCCACCGTGGGCGCCGGCCTGCCGCTGCTGCGCAGCCTGCGTGCGCTGGTGGCCGGCGGGGACCGTATCCATCGCGTCGAGGGTGTGCTGTCGGGATCGCTGGCATGGCTGTTTAACCATTACGACGGCATGCGCCCGTTCTCCGGCTTCGTCCGCCAGGCGCGCCAGGCGGGCTACACCGAACCCGATCCGCGCATCGACCTGTCCGGCGAGGACGTGCGCCGCAAGCTGCTGATCCTCGCGCGCGCCGCGGGCCTGCCGCTGGAGCAGGCCGACGTGCGCGTGGAATCGCTGGTGCCCGCGGAACTGGCGGCGCTGCCGCTGGACAGCGTCGACGGCGCACTCGCGCAGCTGGATGCGCCAGTGGCGGCGCGCTTCAAGGAGGCCTACCGCAACGGCGGCCGCCTGCGCTTCGTCGGCCGTTTCGACCGTGAGCGCGCCAGCGTGGGCCTGCAGGTGCTGCCCGAAGACCATCCCCTTTGCGGCGGCAGCGGCACCGACAACCGCGTGGCGATCTACAGCGACCGCTACGACGAGCAGCCGCTGGTCGTGCAGGGGCCTGGCGCCGGCGCCGGCATCACTGCCGCCGCGCTGCTGGACGACGTGCTGGCGATCGCGACGGCGCGCTGATCGTGCGCGGACAACGAAGTGGCGTTGGCGCGTGCCGGCGCTTCGTGGCGCACGGATGACGCCGGCTGAGAAACGGCGATGCTGCCCTCAGTCGAACGGCGATGGTGCCGCGGCGGTGGGATGGTGCGGGCCGCGCAGCACGAGGTGGCCACCGCGGACGAGTTCGCCGGGGTCGCGTCGCACATGATCGGCATCGGGCAACGGCGAGCGCGACGGCGAGGCTTCGTAGACCGCCCAACCATTCCGTCCCTGCGCCTTGACCTGGTACAGCGCGCGGTCCGCCAGCGAAACCAGCTGCTCCCACCCCAGTAGCTCAGGGGCTTCGGGATAGGGCGGATAACCGATCACGCCCAGCGACGCCGTCACGTGCAGACGCGTGTGGGCCACCTCCACCGGCTCGCTGGCGATGGCGGTACAGATGCGGCGGCCGAGGGCGTGCAGCTCGTGCCGGGGCATGGGCCGGAACACCATCAGGAATTCCTCGCCGCCCCAGCGGACCACGTAGTCGCCTTCGCGCGACAGAGTGCGCAAGCGGTGTGCGACGGTCTGCAGGACGTGGTCGCCGGCCTGGTGGCCATGGCCGTCGTTGATCGACTTGAAGTGGTCGATGTCCAGCAGCACGAAGGCCAGCACATCCACGCCGGTGGCGAACTTGGGCATGCGCTGGTAGTAGGCGATGTCCGCCGGCAGCTGCCGCGCGAGGTAGCGACGGTTGTGCAGGCTGGTCAGCGGATCGGTCAGGCTGATCGCTTCCAGCTGTCGGTTGGCCTGCTGCAGGTCCCGCGTGCGCTGCTGCACCAAACGCTCCAGCGCCACCCGACGGTTGTGGTGGCGGCGCAGCACCCAGCGGTTGGACAGCAGCACCAGCACGCCCAGCGCCATCGCCAGCAGCAGGTAGAACCAGGCGCTTTCGTAGAAGTACGGCGCGATGGTGAATGCCTGCGTCGCCGCGGTGCGGCCGGAGACGCCGCTGTTGTTGGTGCCGAGCACTTCGAACACGTAATGCCCGGCCGGCAGGTTGGTGTAGGTGGCGCTGCGCTGGTGCGGGTCGTCGAGCAGCTTCCAGTCCTCGTCGTAGCCCTTCAGGCGGTAACGGATGTCGATATGGTCCGAGGCCTGGAAGCTGAGCGTGGTGAATTCGAAACGCAGGTCGCGCGCGTCACGCGGCAGCGACCAGGCCGCGACCGGGTCGGCGGCCCGCCAGTGCCCACGTACCTGCACCCGTTCGATCACCGATTCGGGCACGTAGTCGTTGGTCAGGGGCTGGTCCGTCGCCATCACCACCAGGCCGTCGCGCGTCGGCAGCCACAGTGCGTGGTCGGCCATGAAGCCGCGGCTGTTGCCGGCGCCGTTGCAGCAGTCGCCCTTCTGCCCGCCATGGCGGTCGCCGCGCTCGTTCAGCAGCGTGCGTGCCGGTACGCGTGCGGCAGGGTCCCCGGTGGCGGCCAGGAGGTCGGTGATCCTGACCCGGTAGATGCCCCGCAGCCCGCCGACCCAGAGGAAGTCGTTGCCGTCCTCGGCGAAGAAGAACGGGGCGTTGGCCGGGATGCCGCGCGTCTTGTCCAACCGTGTCCAGCGCTCCCCATCGAACACCAGCATCAGTTCCTCGGACAGCGCACCCACCAGCCATTGGCCGCCGGCCAGTTCGTGCAGGGCCACGATGTGGGGCGCGTCCAGTCCGGTGCCGGCCAGCGGGATGGCGACCAGGCGTTCGTCGACGAATTCGTAAAGGCCGCTCTGCGTGCCCACCAGCAGGCGGCCGTCGCGGGTCTCCATCAGTACGCGCACGCGCACGTCGCGCAGGCCGGCCTCGGTGCCATAGCGGCGTAGCCGCTCGCCACCGTCCCAGCGGTACAGCCCCGTGCTGGTGGCGAACCACAGCCGGCCGCCGCGGTCGCGCACCATGCCGTTCACCTGCGCGGCGTTCAACGCCGCCAGCATGCGTGGGTGCTGCACGCGGCCACCGCGATAGAGCGCGGCCCCATCGCGCGTGCCGATCCACGTTTGCCCGTTCTCCGGCAGCAGGCTGTAGGCGGCCGGATGCGGCAACGCGGGACCGGGCACGACCAGGCGGAAGCGGCCGTTCTCCAGCACGCTGACGCCGTCGTCGCTGCCCACCCACACGCGGCCGTCGGGGCCCTGCGCGGTGGACCAGAGCAGTGGCTGCAGCAGTCCCTCCGCGCGGCTGTAGCGCCGCGTCCAGCCGTTCCAGGCGCGGCTGACGCCTTCGTTGTTGCTGCCCAGCCACAGGTTGGATTCGCGGTCTTCGTAGAATGCGCGGATCTCGGCCAGCGGACCCTCGCCGCGGATCCGCTCGAGCAGACGCCCCGCGCGGAGGCGGTAGACCGCATCGCGCGTGCTGGCCCAGAGGACGCCATCGCGATCCTGGCGCAGCGCGAGAATTCCCCCGCTGGCCGGCGCCACCTCGCCATGGCGCTGCCACTGGCGCCCCGACAGCACGAACAGTCCCGCCTCGGTGCCCGCCCACACCCGTCCGTGGTGATGCGCCAGCGCCACCACATGGGCCGTCGTGGCGCCCGCAGGCAACATCAGCACGCGTTCGCCGCTGGCATCGAAGGCGTGCACGCGCCCCCGGCCGCCCACCCAGAGCGTGCCGTCCCGATCCACGTGCAGCGCCAGGGCGCCGCCCTCCGGGAGGGCGTGCAGCATCTCCAGCCGATCGTTGGCGACCGTCATCACGCCGCGGCGCGTCGCCACCAGCAGCCGGCCCGCGGTATCCGCGGTCAGGGCCAGCACTTCGACCACGTCGCCTTCGCCCGGTGCCACCGGTACCGTGCGCACCCGGTGGCCCTCGCGCACCGCCAGGCCCTGGGGCGTACCGATCCACAGGCGACCGGCGCGGTCGGTATGCAGGGCCTGGATCCAGGTGCTGGGCAGTTCGGGCGTGGTGTCCAGGTCGAAATTGGTGAAGCGCACGCCGTCGAAGCGGCTCAGGCCGGCCTGCGTGCCGAACCACAGGTAGCCCGGCTTGTCCTGGGCGATCGCCAGCACGCTGAGCTGGGGCAGGCCCTGTTCCAGGCTCCAGTGGTTGCGGACGTAGTGGTGGAACGACTTGGACGGGTCCAGCGCGTGCGCCGTCGGACAAAGCGCGGCCATCCCGCCCAGCAGGGGCAGGCACCAGGCCGCCAATCGGCGCCACCAGGACGGGCGGGCGCGGGGGGTCGTGTCCGTGTGCTCGGACAGGGCGCGTCTCCGGTAAGTAGGTTTACCAAGAACGGTATCGGCGCGGTTCTGTCGGCCTAAAGGGGAAAGGGGGCCGTGCCGGTAGCCGTACCCCGGTCGTGAAAACACGGATGGCAGGTTTCGTGGCCTGCCTGGCTGGAGCCCGCAGACCGCGTGCGGGCCAAGGCGGCATACGGGATGTTGTGACGCCACTTAACAGGCTGTCGCTTCCGCGGGACCTTTGTCAGGCCGGAGGCCGTAACCGGGTGACAGCACGAAGCCTGCCGGTAAAGGGGATCAGGCCCATGCGAACGTGTCAGGCGGCTCCTGCATCCGCACCCAGTTCGCGGGAGACATGCTCGGTCAGTTCGGTCGTATTCCTCACGAACTCGGCCTGCAGGTCAATGCCGCACTTGTGCGCCAGAACGATGATCGACCACAGGCAGTCCGACAACTCGTGGCCGAGCTTGGCCTTGCAGTCGTCGATATGCCTGACGCCGGCACCCGCCTGGATCAGCTTCGCCAGATCGCCCACGTCCCCGACGAACCCGAGTGCGAGTTCCTCCGTGGTCCAGACGCGGCCATAGCGTTTGATCTCAAGCTGCTCATAGAGCTCGTTCAGACGCAGCGCCAGGTTCTGAAGATCTTCAAGGTTCACGTGGGCCGCCTAACACCTGAATCAAGCCGACCCGCGAAGCGGGGTTGGCTTGAATGAATTGTTAGGCCGCTCACCGATAAGAGTGAATTGCCACTTTTGAACCATAAACGATCTCTCCATTCGCAACTCTTTGAGCAATGATGTCGATCTGTCCAAGCACACTGCGGTAGTGCCTCCACCAACGAAAAACAACTAAGGCGCCAAGCACGAGAAATACTGCGGAAACAAGCATCGAGGCGATAACGTTATGGAGCTTGAAGTAGTACACGAAAAGTCCGATGACGGCTGCAGCAACGATAGAAGCTGCCGTAGTCCCGAGGAGAACTCTACGACGTATCTCCAGGACCTCGATTCGCACATGGGCGACATCCTCTGATCTCAGAACATCATCATTGTCCATAGCGGCCTAACACTCGATGACATTGACCGCCAGTCCGCCGCGGCTGGTTTCCTTGTACTTGTCCTGCATGTCGCGCCCGGTGTCGCGCATGGTCTTGATGACCTTGTCCAGCGAGACCTTGTGCTTGCCGTCGCCGCGCATGGCCATGCGGCTGGCGTTGATGGCCTTCACCGCGCCCATCGCGTTGCGCTCGATGCACGGGATCTGCACCAGGCCGCCGATGGGATCGCAGGTCAGGCCCAGGTTGTGCTCCATCCCGATCTCGGCAGCGTTCTCGATCTGGCTGGGACTGCCGCCCAGCGCCGCGACCAGCCCGCCGGCCGCCATCGAGCAGGCCACGCCCACTTCGCCCTGGCAGCCGACTTCGGCGCCGCTGATGCTGGCATTCTCCTTGTAGAGGATGCCGATGGCCGCGGCGGTCAGCAGGAAGTCGAACACGCGCTGCTCGCTGTTCCCCGGGCAGAAGCGGTCGAAGTAGTGCAGCACCGCCGGAATGATGCCGGCCGCGCCGTTGGTGGGCGCGGTGACCACGCGGCCGCCGGCGGCGTTCTCCTCGTTCACGGCCAGCGCGTACAGGTTCACCCAGTCCAGTACCGTCAGCGGATCGCGCATGGCGGCTTCCGGCTTGCTGGACAGCTCGCGATGCAGCGCGGGCGCGCGACGCGAAACATGCAGGCCGCCGGGCAGGGTGCCTTCCTCGCGGATGCCGCGTGCCATGCACGACTGCATGGCGTTCCAGATCGCACGCAGGCCGGCGCGGATCTCGTCCTCGCTGCGCCAGGCCTTTTCGTTCTCGAACATCATCGCGGCGATGCTCAGTCCACTGCGCTGGCACTGCGCCAACAGTTCGTCGCCGCTCTTGAACGGATACGGCAGCGGCGTTTCGTCGGCGACGATGCGGTCCACCGCCGCGTCGTCCTGATTGACCACGAAGCCGCCGCCGACCGAGTAGTAATCGCGCGTGGCGATCACCTCGTCGTTCGCATCGAAGGCGGTGAAGCGCATGCCGTTGGTGTGGTACGGCAGCTTCTGCCGCTTGTTCATCAGCAGGTCGCGCTTCTCGTCGAAGGCGACCTCGTGCGTGCCGTTCAACAGGATGCGCTTGCCGGCGCGGATGCGCTCCAGCGCCGGCGGGATGATGTCGGGGTCGATTTCGTTGGGGTAGTGGCCTTCCAGGCCCATCAGCACCGCCTTGTCGGTGCCATGACCGCGGCCGGTCAGGGCGAGCGAACCGAAGACTTCGGCGCGGATGCGTGCCACGTCCTGCAGGCGCCCACCGTCGACGAGCCAGCGCGCGACGAAGCGCGCGGCCGCCCGCATCGGACCCACCGTATGCGACGAACTCGGGCCGATGCCGATCTTGAACAGGTCGAACGTGCTGACTGCCATGCTGCGAACCACCGCGGAAAGGCCGCTATTCTAAGCACGTACGCGCCGGACGCCCCTCATTCCCCTGCCGCCATGCCCCTGATCCTCTATCAACGCGACGACTGCCACCTGTGCGACCTGGCGCTCGGCGTGCTTGCGGAGGCGCGGGTTCCCGAGTTCGAGAGCGTGTTCATCGACGAGGACGACGTGCTGGAAGCGCGTTACGGCATCCGTGTGCCCGTGCTGCATCGCAGCGAAACCGGCGACGAACTGGACTGGCCGTTCGATGCTGTCGCCGTGGCGCGCTGGGTGACGCCCTAGCCAGCAGAGTGTCACCCGGCGCCTCGAGTGATCGCATCCCCGGGGCTGTCATCGTGTGCGGGCAGGTCGATCAAGCGTACGGCGTCGCCGCGTAGCGACAGCCCTCGCGCGATGGTCTGCGCCGATGCCGTGCACAAGCAACACGCTCGCGTGGCGGCGCTTGCCTGCGATCCACCACCATCCTGCCACCGGTGCCACGTGCGGTACCGCTATCCGCACATCGCGAGCGTGGGAACCCGCGGGCGGCGGTCCGACGCTCGAAGGATGCGACACCACCAGACGGCCACGCCGCCACCCGAGCCCCGCGACGCCTGCCGCGGGCAGCAGCAGGCAGGCGATGCCGATGCGGAATAGAGCACGCCTCGCCGAAGACGCATGCGCGCTTACTTCGCCGGTTTCAACACCACTTTCGTGCTGATCGCCACTTCGTTGGGGATCGTCGAGGTATCGGCCCAGTCGCCACCGCCCACGCCGAAGTCCAGTCGCTTCACCGTCGCCTTGCCGGTCAGCACCGGCTGCGCGCCGGGCGTCCAGGTGAAGGTCAGCGTCACCGGCTTGCTGGCGCCGCGCAGCGTGAGCGTGCCGTCGGCCGCGTACTGGTTGCCGCCGAGCGCGCGGAACTTCGTCGCCGTATAGCGCGCCTGCGCAAACTTGCCCACGTTGAAGAAGTCGGCCGACACCAGCGTATCGTCGCGGTCCTTGTTGCCGGTCTGCGTGCCGGCCAGCTGAATGGCGACATCCAGCTGGCTGGCCGCCAACTGCTTCGGGTCGAAGCTCATCGTGGTGGTGAAGCCGCCGAACCGGCCGGTGAAGGTTTCGCCCTGGTAGTTGCTGGCGAACACGAGCGTCGAGCCGGGGGCCTGCACATAGTCGGCGGCCGCGACCTGGCCTGCGGTGGCCAGCAACAGGGCGGCGAGCGCGAGACGCGTGCGGTCAGGGGTTTTCATCGGGGGAATCCTGCGGGGTGGGGGAAGAGGAGGCGGGTGCTGCGACGGGCGCCGGTGTGGGCGCCTTGCGGCGTCCCGGCAGCATGCGCGTGAGCGTCGTGTCGCCCTGGAACAGGTGGTGGTACAGCGCCGCGCCGGCGTGGGCGACCACCAGCGCCACCAGCACCCAGAACAGCAGTTCATGCGCGCCTTCTGCCGCTTCATGCACGCCGTCGCTGCGGCCGGTGATGGCCGGCAGGTTGAACAGCTTGAACCACTGCAGGGGATAGCCGGCGGACGAGTTCAGCACCCAGCCGGACAGCGGGATGGCGAACAGCAGTGCATACAGCAGGAAATGCGTCACCGATGCGATGCGCTGCTGCCAGGTGGGCGTTCCGGGCACAGGCGCCGGCGCGCCGGCGTACACGCGCCACAGCACGCGCAGCACGGCCAGCGCCAGGATGGTCAGGCCGATCGACTTGTGCAGGGCGTAGATGTTGATCTTGCGCGGCCCGTTCGGCAGGTCGCCCATGGTCAGGCCGAGGTACGCCATCACCAGGATCAGCGCCACGATGACCCAATGGAACAGCTGGCTGACCGCACCCCAGCGATCGTCGGTGTTCTTCAGGGTCATGGCGTCGGCTCCGGCGGTGGTGGTGGGGAAGGCGGGGTGTCGGCGGTCGGCACGTCGTCATCGGCCTTGCCGTCGTAGGTGGCCTCGGCCTCGAT
Organism: Pseudoxanthomonas sp. F11; assembly: GCF_037046485.1. Lineage (NCBI taxonomy): Bacteria > Pseudomonadati > Pseudomonadota > Gammaproteobacteria > Lysobacterales > Lysobacteraceae > Pseudoxanthomonas > Pseudoxanthomonas sp. F11. The sequence goes on from NZ_JBANLZ010000002.1 coordinate 683,138, forward strand.
GCGCAGTTCCACTTCGTCGCCGATCACCGATTTCCAGGCCGTGATGCCGAAGTCGGCGCGGCTGAGCGTGGTGGTGGCGGAAAAACCCACCGTGCGCCGGAACGGCGGCATCGGGTGGCGCTTGGCGGCGTTGAGCATCGCATCGAGGACGACCTCGCGCGTCACGCCGCGCAGGGTCAGGTCGCCGTGCACGCGGGCGTGCGTGGCATCGACGGGTTCGACCCGCGTGGAGATGAAGCGCGCTTCGGGGTGGCCTTCGGCATCGAGCAGGGACTTCGCCAGCGTGGCCTTGTTCCAGTCGGCGTCGCCCAGGTCCACGCGTGCGATCGGCACCCGCACGTCGACCTTCGCACGGCTCCAGTCGTCCGGATCGAAGATCAGGGTGCCGGTGCTTCCGGACACGGTGCCGAGCGCCTTGGAGAATCCCGCGTGCGAGATGGCGAACATCACGCGCGTGTGCACCGGGTCCAGGCGGTACTCCGCCAGCGTGTCGCGGGCGCCGGCCACGGCGGGCAGCAGCGCCAGCAGGCAGCAGGCGCGCAGCAGCAGGTGGCGAAGGAAGGAGCCGGGCATGGGGTCGGATTCTAGGGTGACGGCCCCCGAAGATACCCCGCTTGCGCGTGCAACGGTCCGTTGCGACGATGCCGGAAGGGGTCATCAGGGAACGAGGGGCGGGCAGGAATGGCGAGGCGTGCGGCGTGGCTGTTGCTGGTGTGGCTGGTCTGTGCGTCCGTGCAGGCGACGGTGCCCGAAATTCCCCGCTTCCGCCTGCTGGGGGCCGGCGACGGCCTGCCGTCGACCACCATTCCGGCGCTCGCGCGCGATCGCTCCGGCTACCTGTGGGTGGCCACCTGGGATGGCCTGGCACGCTACGACGGCGTGGGCTTCAAGGTATGGCGGCACGACCCGGCCGATCCGGCTTCGCTGCCCGGCAACGTGGTGCAGGCGTTGCACATCGACGCCTCCGACCGCGTGTGGGTGGGCACCGAGAACGGCGGCCTCAGCGTGATGGAGGCCGACCGGGGCGGGTTCCGCCACTTCCGCCAGGCCAACCATCCGCAGATGGGCAGCGACGACGTGTTCGCCATCACCAGCCGCGGCAACGACGTGTGGTTCGGCACGTTCGGCGGTGGATTGCACCGGCTGTCCGCGGATGGCCGCATCACGCGGTTCAGCGCAGCGGCCGACGTAGGGAACGGCCTGCCTTCGGACAACGTGCTGTCGCTGGCCTTCGACGCGCGCGGCGTGCTGTGGATCGGCACCATGGACGGGCTTGCCCGCTACGACGGGCGTGACGTGCGCCGGTTCGCGCTGCCGCACAGCCAGGACGCGATCATCTATTCGGTGACCGCGGACGGGAATGCGGTATGGGTTGGCGCGTCCGACGGCGTACACCGATGGTCGCCGGAGCGGCGGTGGGTGTCGCCCCCGTGGTCGCCGATGTTCGCCCGGCCCAATGCGCTGATCGCGATGGCCAGCGACGGCCAGGGCGAATACTGGCTCGCCAGCCAGGGCGGGCTGTGGCGTACCGATGGCGACCTGGCGCCCGCGCCGGTCAACTACGATGCGCAGAGCGTGGGCATCGGCCGCGTCCTGCAGACCGTGCTGGCGCTGCCGGACGGGGGGCTGTGGGTGCCGGTGCCGACCCGCGGGCTGGCCTACCTGCGTTCGGATTGGCGGCGCATCGCCGCCTTCTCGCCGGCGCAGGGGCTGGGCGGCGGACTCTATCGCGGCATCTCGCAGGCGGGGCGCGACGGCATCTGGATCGCCAGCAGCACCGGCAAGGTGGAGCGGCTGGACACCCGCCGCGGCCATGTCACCCCGCTGCCGCACCATGCGGCCCTGCTGGGCGAACTGCGGCTCACCTCGGTCCTGCAGGACCGCCGCGGCCAGCTGTGGGTCGGCCACCGCAACGGCCTGATCCGCACCGATCCCCGCACCGGTGCGATGGTGCAGTGGACGCAGCAGGGCGAGCACGCCGTGCCCGACGGCACCTCGATCGACTGGTTGGTGGAAGCGGCGGACGAGACCCTGTGGCTGGTCACGCAGATGGGCAGCGTGCAGCAGCGCGACGCCCGCAGCGGGCGCGTGCTGCGCACGATCGCCAAGGACGATGAGGCGACGGGGCTGCCCGACATCGAGGGCATCGCGGCCGCGCCCGACGGCCGCCTCTGGCTGGGCGGTGCGGAGGGCATGCGCGTCTGGGACGCGGCCGCCGCGCGCTTCGTTCCGGTGCCCGCCATGGGCAGCGAGCGGGTGTACGCCTTCGCCTTCGAACACGCCGACCGTCTCTGGCTGCACCGCATGTCCGGCATCGAGGCGTGGCGCCGCGATGCGGCCGGCTGGGTGCGCGAACGTCGGATCGGGGCCGACGAAGGATTGCCCGCGGTCGAGTCGACCGGGCTTGCCGTGGATCCGCAGCGCCGGGTGTGGCTGGGTACCCGGCGCGGGCTGTTTCGCATCGATCCGAACCTGCGCGGCTCCCGCGCGCTGTTGCGCAACTTCGGCGTGCGCGAAGGCCTGCTGAGCCAGGAGCTGAACGATCGCGGCCTGCTGATGACGGCCGATGGCCTGCTGGCGACGACGGCGGCGGACGGATCGGTGGCGCTGCTCGACACCCACCTGCCGGATCCGAAGCCGGTGACGCCCAACCTGGTGGTGGACAGCCTGCAGGTGAGCCGTGGCGACGGTCTGGTGCACATGCGCGTGGACCAGCCGCTGCAGCTGCAGCCGGACGACCACGAGTTGCTGGTCGGCACGCGCCTGCTCAGTTACGAGAATCCGCTGGGCAATCGCTACCGGTCGCTGCTGGAAGGGTTCGATGGCGGCTGGGTCGACCAGGGAGCGAGCGGCGAGCGCGTGTTTTCCGCGCTCACGCCCGGCCGCTACCGCCTGCGCATGCAGGCCTTCGATGCGGCCGGCAATGCCTCGCGCGAACAAATCCTGCAGCTGCACGTGCTGCCGCCGTGGTGGCGCAGTCCGTGGGGCCTGCTGCTGTTCGCGGTGCTCGGCCTGCTGGCCCTGGCGATGGCCGGCGCCGCGTATCGCCGGCGCGTGCGCCGGCGCAGTGCCTGGCAGCTGGCCGAGCACAAGCGCGAAGTCGCCGAGCAGGCCTCATTGGCCAAAACGCGTTTCCTGGCCACGCTGGGCCATGAGATCCGCACGCCCATGACCGGTGTGTTGGGCATGACCGAGCTGCTGCAGTCCACGCCGCTGGACGAGCGGCAGAAGGGCTACACCGACGCCATCCAGCGCGCCGGCACGCATCTGCTGCGCCTGGTCAACGATGCGCTGGACCTGGCCAAGATCGAAGCCGGCAAACTGGAGCTGCAGCAGGTCGAGTTCGACCTGCATGCGCTGCTGGACGATGTCGCCGCGCTGATGGGGCCGGTGGCGGGCAAGCGCGAGCTGGCGTTCCATCACGGCATCGCCGCCGGCGTGCCGCGCCGCGTGCGCGGCGATCCGCTGCGGCTGCGGCAGATCCTGCTCAACCTGCTGGGCAATGCGATCAAGTTCACCGAGGCCGGCCATGTGTCGCTGCATGCCGTGACGCTGGCGCCCGAGGGCGTGCGGCTGACCGTCGGCGACAGCGGGCCGGGCATCAATGCCGAGCAGCAGGCGCGGCTGTTCCGGCGCTTCGAACAGGCCGAGGGGGCGCAGACCACGGCGCGCTACGGCGGCAGTGGATTGGGCCTGGCGATCTGCCAGGAACTGGCGGTCGCCATGGGGGGGCGCATCGATGTGGACAGCGCGCCGGGCAAGGGCACGCGGTTTTCCGTCGACCTGCCCGCGCTGCGCGCCGTCCCCGACGCGCAGGCCGCGCCCACGAAGGAGGCGACGCCCGTTCCGCCGGCCCGCGAGGTCGGCGCGCTCGATATCCTGCTGGTCGAGGACGACACGACCGTGGCGGACGTGGTGGCGGGCCTGCTGCGCGCGCGCGGCCACCGCGTCGTGCATGCGCCACACGGCCTTGCCGCGCTCACCGAGATCGCGGCGACCACGTTCGACATCGCCTTCCTCGATCTCGACCTGCCGGGCCTGGACGGCATGGCGCTGGCGCAGCAGATGCGCCAGCGCGGCCTGGATACCCCGCTGATCGCCCTGACTGCGCGCACCGATGCCGAAGCCGAGCCGCGCGCACGCGCGGCCGGCTTCGACGACTTCGTCCGCAAGCCTGTCACCGGCGACATGCTGGCGGCGGTGATCGCATCGCGGCTCCGTCGTGGTGCGCGCGCGGCAGGGGATTGACGCGTGAAGACCGTCATCCGTCGTGCGGTCGCGATCTTCGTCCTGGTGGGGGCCACGACCACGGCTGCCGGCGCGATGGCCGTCGAGGCGGAGGCGCCGCCTCCCTTGCTGGGGCATTACATCACCGACACCCGAGCGCTGTATCCGCTGCGCGTGGGCGACTGGGAGGCGGCGGGCGAGAAGCGCTACGAGCCGCAGGAACTGGGCGTGTCGGTGCGCTATCAGGACACCCGTCGCCCGGACCGTTGGATGGACCTGTACCTGTATCCGGCCGGGGTGATGTTCGACCCCGTGTTCGAGCAGGTCTTCCAGCAGGGCGTGGACGAGATCGTGCAGATCGCGCGGGACCGGCAGGCGGGTGAAGTGCATGTGGGGCAGACGCGCGTGTTCGCCACGATGCCGGCCGCCGGTGCCGGCCTGTTGGGCGAACTGGCCGTGAAGGCGCGCTCGTTCGCGCTGGACATGCCGATGCACGATGCGCGCTACCGCTCCGCGCTGGCCATGACCGTGCGCGATCTCTACTTCATCAAGGTCCGCTACAGCGTGCAGGCCGACCGTGCCGCGGACGAGGGTGTTCAGGCAGAGGCGGAAACCCTGTTGTCCGGCTTCGTCGCCAGCGTGCGCGTGCTGAACACCGGGCACTGCCGGCAGGTCCTGCAGGTGCGTGCCATCCCGCAGGGGCAGGCGCGGCCCGGGGCGGTGCTGGCCAGCACCAACGACGGGCGCGAAGACGAAATGTGGATCACCGACGACACGGTCTACCTGCGCGGTGAGGTCATTGAGCGCCAAGCGGAGTCGGCCCGGCTGCGGGACGAGGCGCAGGCGATCCGCGATGTGCTGCGTGGCCATTGCGTGGCCCCCGATGAGATGGAGATGGCCGTCCCCGACGGCATGCGCGAGATCCGCTTCGAGTACCGCCTGCCTCCGAAAGGCTCCGACGGCAGCGCGCCGCGCCTGCGCGGGCAGCGCATCGGCGTGGGGTGAGCCGCCCGTCAGCGGAGGGCGCGGGCTTCGATCACCCCGAGCAGGGGGTCGTAGTAGAACCAGTCGCTGGCGTTGTCGGCGATCCAGCCGATGCGGGCACGCGCCGCGGGCGGCACGTGGCAGAGCACGGCATGGCCATAGTCCTCGCCCGCGGCGGAAGGCGCGGGCGGAGCGTCGGCCAGGAGGTCCTGCAACGAGCCGGGCTTTTCGCCCCAGGTCAGGCAGTCGGCCTGCGCGCCGCTGTCCAGCGGCCAGTCCATGCGCGACCAGAAGGCGTCGCGACCGCGAGCCTGCAGGCGATGGGCGTCGTGCGTTTCGCCTGTCGTGACCAGGCTGACGCGCCAGTGGCGGCCGGCTTCCTCCACCTGCCAGACCACGTCGTCCGCGGACGCGGTCGCCGCGTGGCCGTAGTCACCGGCGAAGGCAGGCGGTTCGCCGGTACGTGCGATGCACGGCAGCGCACACAGGAACAGCAGAAGGCATCCACGCATCGGTTCAGTCCGCCCAGGCTTCGACATACAGGGTTTGGCCGGCATGGTCCGGGTCGGCATGGATCCATTGGCCGGACGTGTCGCCGGTGGCCAGGTACAGGCCGTCGCCGGTATCCACCATGGTGCACGGCGCCTGCATTTCCCCGGCCAGCGCACGTGCCTGGCAGGCGGCTTCCAGGAAGCGGCGCAGGGGCGGTGCGGCCTGTTCGTACGGCGCATCGATCACGTACTGGTGGTCGCTCCAGCGGCTGGAATCCATCAGCCGCACTTCCAGCACCGGCAGTCCCGCCAGGTGTACCTGGTCCGCCTGCAGCCGGGCGCGCGCGGTCACCGCCGTGAGCGCCTGCTGCGCGTCATCGGCGAGGGCCTCTTCGCAATCCAGTTCCACCTGGGCCACCCGACGGGACCAGCCCCGGGGCAGTTCGTCCAGGCGACGGGCACGGATGCGGTCGCAGCCCGGCATCGCGTCGCGGCCGCCGCTCGCGTGATCGCCCGGCATCACCATCACCAGGGCGGGGAAGTCGCCGCCCGTCACCTGCAGGGGGCCGGGCGTACCGGCCTCGCCGGCATGCACGCGCGCACCGGCCATCAGCAGCATGCCGGCGACGGTGGGCACAAACAGATGGCGGCAGTCCATTGCGTCGCTCAGGAAAGGGGCGTGCGCTCAGCGTGCGCTGTAGCCGTGCACTTCGTCCACCAGCACGGCCACATGGTCGGGGTTCATGTCCGGCGACATGCCGTGGCCCAGGTTGAAGACATGGCCCTCGCGCGAGCCGCCATTGCCGTCGCGGTAGCTGTCCAGCGCACGGCGGACCTCGCGGCGGATCGCCTCGGGCGACCCGTACAGCGTGGCCGGGTCCAGGTTGCCCTGCAGCGCGACCTTGCCCTGCGTGCGACGCGCGGCCTCGCCCAGTTCGACCAGCCAGTCCACGCCCACGCCTTCGGCACCGCTGGCCGCCAGGTCTTCCAGATAGGCGGCGGTGCCCTTGCCGAACAGGATCAGCGGCGTGCGTGCGGCGCCCTCCCCGCGATCGAGTTCGTGCGCGATGCGCTGCAGGTAGGGCAGGGAGAACTCGCGGTACATCGCCGGGCTCAGCACGCCGCCCCAGGTGTCGAACACCTGCAGTGCCTGCGCGCCGGCCGCGCGCTGGGCCGCCAGGTAGGCGATCACGGCGTCGGTGTTGACCGACAGCAACCGGTGCAGCGCGGCGGGTTCGTTCAGCGCCATGGCCTTGATGCGGGCGAAGTCCTTGCTGCCGCCGCCTTCCACCATGTAGCAGGCCAGCGTCCACGGGCTGCCGGAAAAGCCGATTAGCGGCACCTTGCCGTCCAGTTCGCGGCGGATCACCCGTACCGCGTCCATCACGTAGCGTAGTTCGGTTTCCATGTCCGGCACACCCAGCTTCGCCGCGTCGGCGGCGCTGCGCACGGTGCGCTCGAACTTCGGGCCCTCGCCTTCAACGAAGTACAGGCCCAAGCCCATCGCATCGGGGATGGTCAGGATGTCGGAGAACAGGATGGCGGCGTCCAGGTCGAAGCGGCGCAGCGGCTGCAGCGTCACTTCACAGGCGACCTCCGGGCTCTTCGCCATGCCCAGGAAGCTGCCGGCTTCCTTGCGCGTGGCACGGTACTCCGGCAGATAACGGCCGGCCTGGCGCATCAGCCATACCGGCGTGCAGTCCACGGGTTCGCGGCGCAGGGCGCGCAGGAAGCGATCGTTCTTCAGGGCAGTCATCGGATATCCGGGGGAGTGGTTACTTGGGCGCGTCCGCGCCGCGGGCGAACATCAGCTGGAAGCCGCGCTTGAGGTGGCTGTCGCGGGCTTTCTCGAACGCGGCGTTCGCCTCGTCCTGCAGCAGGTATTGCTCGCGCTTCAGCGTCGCGCGGCCGCCGATCTGGCCGGTTTCGCGCAACAGCTCCCAGCCCCCGAACAGATCGGGCTGCAAGGTCAGCTGGACGTAGCGGGGCGCTTCGCCCGCGTCGGGGCGTTGCTGGAGGAAGACGCGCATGGCGGCATTTTAGCCGGACAGCACGGCCAGCACGCGGCTTTCGTCCACGTCGGGCACCACCTCGGCCCGGCCCAGGCCGCGCCACAGCACCAGCCGCAGGCGACCGGCCAGGTTCTTCTTGTCCAGGCGCATCCGCGCCAGCAGGCGTTCGGGGGCCAGTCCGGAGGGAATCCGGACGGGCAGTCCGTAGGCCGCCAGCAGGGCTTCGAGGCGGTCGGCGTCGGCGGCGGGCGCCAGGCCCAGATCGGCGGACAGGCGCGCGGCCAGCACCATGCCCACCGCCACGGCCTCGCCATGGTTGAGGTTGTCGTTGCCCAGGCCGCCGTAGCCCTGCTCGGTCTCGATGGCATGGCCGAAGGTGTGGCCGAAGTTCAGCAGCGCGCGCTCGCCTTTCTCCAGCGGGTCGCGGGCCACGATCTCGGCCTTGTGCTCGCAACTGGCGGCGATGGCCAGCGCCAGCGCTTGGCCGTCCATCGCCAGCAGCGCCTGGCGCTCCTGTTCCAGCCACTGGAAGAAGCGCGCATCGCGGATGGCGCCGTACTTGATCACTTCCGCCAGGCCGGCGCGCAGCTCGCGCGCCGGCAGCGTCGCCAGCGCATCGGTGTCGGCGAACACGGCGCGCGGCGGGTGGAAGGCACCCACCAGGTTCTTGCCCTGCGGGATATCGACCGCGGTCTTGCCGCCTACCGACGAATCGACCATCGACAGCAGCGTGGTGGGCACCTGCACGCAGTCCACGCCGCGCATCCAGCAGGCGGCCGCGAATCCGGCCAGGTCGCCGACCACCCCGCCACCCAGCGCCACCACGCAGGCGTCGCGGGTGGCGCCCAGGGTGGCGAGCGCCTCGATGGCGTGGCCGAAGTGCGCCAGCGTCTTCGATTCCTCCCCCGCAGGCAGGATGAACGTGCCGATGGCCAGGTCCGGACGCGCGGTGTGCAGCGCCTCGCGCACCGTGCCGGCGTACAGCGGCGCGACCACCGAATCGCTGACCAGCAGCACGTGCCGGCCGCGGACATGCCGCGCCAGTGCTTCGCCGTCGCCCAGCAGGCCCGGCCCGATGGCGATGGTGTAGGGAATCTCGCCGCCGACATCGACGGTGCGTGCGTGGTTCATGCGTTCTCTTCGATGGGCTGCCAGCGGTGCGCCAGCAGTTGGGTCAGGCGGGCCGTCGCTTCAGGCGGTGACAGGCCGACGGTATCCAGGGTCAGGTCGGCCACCTCGCGGTACAGCGGTTCACGCGTCACCGCCATGTCGTGCAGTACCTGCTCGCGGTCGGCGCGCTGCAGCAGCGGGCGGTTGGTGCAGCGGCCCAGGCGCTTGAGCTGCGCCTCGACGCTGACCTGCAGATAGACCACGTAGCCGCGTTGTTTCATCCACATCCGGTTCTCGGCATCCAGCACGGCGCCGCCGCCGGTGGACACCAGCTGGCCGTGGCCAGCGAGGAGGTCGTGCAGGACGGCCTTTTCGCGTTCGCGGAAGCCGGCTTCGCCCATGTGCTCGAACAGCGTGGCGATGCTGGCCCCGGTCCGCTCGACGATGGCCTGGTCCGCATCCACGAACGCCAGCCCGAAGCGCTCGGCCACGCGCTTTCCGATGGAGGTCTTGCCCGCGCCGGTGGGGCCGACGAGGATCAGGTTGGGGGCCGGATTCATGATGGGCAGATGCTAGCACCGCACCGCGCGCGACGTGGCGTGGCCTTAACGTCGCGGGGACTACGGTGGCCGTCCGGCACTGGGCCGGCCACCGTGGAGGAATGCACCATGTCCGTCGCCAAGATCATCGAGGTCAATGCCGCGTCCAAGACCAGCATGGAAGACGCCGTGAAGGTCGGCCTGAAGAAGACTTCCGAGACCGTGAAGAACATCAAGGGCGCCTGGGTGAACGAGATCAAGGTCGTCACCGACGACGGCGGCAACGTCACCGAATGGCGCGTCAACCTGCGGATCAGCTTCGTGGTGGCGTGACGCGGGCGGCGCGCGCATCCTCTGTAGGAGCGACGTGAGTCGCGACCGCTGACCCGGTTAGCCCGGGAGATCCTCGACAGGCAACGCACGCGCGCACCACCGGGTTTTGCGGCTCGCACGGACGTGCGGTCGCGACTCATGTCGCTCCTACAACGGCAGCCGGGGTCTGCGCTGCGCGTCCAGCGCGACCACGCGTTCGGCCATCGCCGGCAGCGTCGCCAGCAGGTGCCGGCTGGTGCGTTCGTAGTGCTGGATGAAGCGGTCCAGCTGCGCGCGGTCCATGCCGGTGCGCTGCGGGTCGCGGGCCAGCAGCGTCTGTTCCTGCTGCCAGCGCCAGGTCCGCACGATGTCGAAGCCGGGCGGCTGCAGGAACCACAGGGCATCGATGCGCGACCACAGCGCGGGATAGTCGCGGCGCAGGGCGTCGTTGCAGTAGCGCCGCCAGCGGCCATCGGCGTCCTCGTCGCGTTCGAGCGCGTTGAGGGGAGTGGCCAGTGCCTTCTCATCCTCGGGTGCCGCTTTCAGACACCAGCCCTCGAACAGCACCAGGTCCACGCGGCCCATGATGTGCGTCCAGGCGTCTTCGCGTGTGCGGTCGTCCGCGAGCTTGTCGAAGCGCGGCAGCACCACGTCCTCGCCTTTCCGCAGCGCATCCAGCACCTGGCAGCCGCGTGCCACATCGTGGGTGCCGGGCGGTCCGCGAGTGGCCAGCAGCGGATGCACGTCCAACGCCAGCCGTTGCCGCTGTGCGCGCGTCAGATACAGGTCGTCCAGCGACAGCACCGCCACGCGCAGGCCTTCGCTGCGTGCGCGGGCCGCCACCTGCGCCGCCAGCGTCGACTTGCCGCTGCCCTGCAGGCCGGCGATCGCGAACACGGGCGTGGGTGCCGGCAACGCGCGTGCGGCCGCCAGCGCCTCGGCGACCAGCCGGTCGGGGAAGCCGTCGGGATGCGGGGACGTCGCCATCGCGCGACAATAGCGCATGCCCGGCACGCGGGCGCCAACCCCCAACCGTCATGACCGATCTGTACGCCGAAGCCCTGTCCACCTTCACCACGCTGTTCGGCGAAGCCAAGGCCGCGGGCACCGAAGTCGAACCCAACGCGATGATGCTGGCCACCGCGACGACGGATGGCCGTCCCTCCGCCCGCACGGTGCTGTTGAAGGCCTTCGACGCGGCGGGTTTCGTCTTCTACACCCACACGCACAGCCAGAAGGGGCGCGAACTGCACGACAACCCGCGCGCCGCCCTGCTGTTCCTGTGGCGCAGCCTGCGCGAGGCCGGCATCCAGGTGCGGGTGGAAGGCGCGGTGACGCCGGTCAGCGATGCCGAAGCGGATGCGTACTTCGCCTCCCGTCCGCGCCAGAGCCAGTTGGGCGCCTGGGCTTCCATGCAGTCCGAGACGCTGGATTCGCGCGAGGCGTTCGACACGCGCATGGCCGACGTGGAGACGCGCTTCGCCGACCGAGAGGTGCCGCGGCCCGAAGGCTGGAGCGGCTACCGCGTGGCGCCTGATGCCATCGAGTTCTGGTATGGCGCACAGTTCCGCCTGCATGAGCGCTGGCGCTACGAGTGCGACGCCGCAGGCGCGTGGAGCAAGCGGATGCTGTTTCCTTGACCGTGCGTATCCGGCTGGCGACCGCGGCCGACATCGAGGCCTGGTCCGCCATGCGTGCGGAACTCTGGCCCGAGGCTGATCCCGACGAACTGCGGGCCGAGGCGCTGGCGTGGGACGCAACCGCGGGCGTCGCGCTGCTCGCGTTCGACGGCGCCGGCCCGCCGGTCGGCATGGCCGAAGCAACGCTGCGGCACGATTACGTCAACGGAACCGAATCCTCGCCGGTCGGCTTCCTCGAGGCCTGGTACGTCGATGCCGCGTGTCGGGGCCGTGGCATCGGCCGCGCGCTCATCGCCGCCGTCGAAGCATGGACGCAGGAACAGGGCTGCACGGAACTCGCTTCCGATGCGTTGATCGACAACGCCGCCAGCCATGCCGCGCATGCCGCATGTGGCTTCGAGGAGACCGAACGCGTGGTCTACTTCCGCAAACCGCTGCAGGCCTGAGCCATGGGGCCGCGCCGCATCGTCTGTCTGACCGAAGAACCGACCGAGACGCTGTATGCGCTGGGCGAACAGGACCGCATCGTCGGCATCAGCGGCTTCACCGTCAGGCCGCCGCAGGCGCGCAAGGAGAAGCCGAAGGTCAGTGCGTTCACCAGCGCGAAGATCGGCGAGATCCTGAAACTGCAGCCCGACCTGGCCATCGGATTTTCCGACATCCAGGCCGACATCGCGGCCGAACTGGTGCGGCATGGCGTGGAGGTCTGGATCAGCAACCACCGCAGCGTGGACGGTATCGTTGACTATGTGCGGCGGCTGGGTGCGCTGGTGGGTGCTGCGGCGCGCGCCAATGCGTACGCCGACACGCTCGAGCGCGGACTGGACGCTCTCCGTGCGCAGGCGGCATTGCTGCCGCGCAGGCCGACGGTCTACTTCGAAGAGTGGGACGAACCGCAGATCACCGGCATCCGCTGGGTGTCGGAGCTGATCGGCATCGCTGGCGGCGACGACGTGTTTCCCGAGAAGGCGCGGGAGCCGCTGGCCAGGCACCGCATCCTCGCCGATGGCAGCGACGTGGTGCGGCGTGCGCCCGACATCATTCTGGGCTCATGGTGCGGCAAGAAATTCCGTCCCGACCGCGTGGCGGCGCGCCCCGGCTGGGAGGCAATCCCCGCCGTGCGCGACGGCGAACTGCACGAGATCAAGTCCCCGCTGATCCTGCAGCCCGGACCGGCGGCGCTGACCGACGGCGTGGGGGCGATCGCGGCGATCATCCGGCGGTGGGCGGGGCGTCACGGGTGATGCTGGCTTCCCTGTAGGAGCGACGTCAGTCGCGACCGTGGAAATGATGTAACCCTATCCCTCCATCGAGCCAGCCTCCCGTGGTAGCCGTGTCCGCCATCGGACTCCATGGACGGGAAGGCGTGCGGTCGCGACTGACGTCGCTCCTACAGAGGTCAGGGACGCCTCAGAAATTCCGCTGGAACGTCACCGTCTCCGTGCGACCGCCTGCGGTCACCACCACCTCGAAGCGATAGGAATTGCGCGGCGAGACGCGGGCGGTACCGATCAGGTCGGTGTATCCCCCGGCTTCGACCTTGCGCAGCTCGATCGCCTGGCGCGTGCCGGAGAGATCGTGCGCGGTCACGCTGACCTCGCCATCCGCATCGATTTCCGCGGCGCCCTTGACCTCGCGCAGGGCGACCAGGACCAGTGCGGTACCGGCGTCGCGCTGCACGCCGTACTGCTTCGCCACGGGCTCGCTCAATGCCAGCGTGGGCAGGGCGTTGTAGCGCACGCGCAGGGTGCCGAAGTCGGTTTCGGCAGGCGCGGGCGGAACGAATTCCGCCGTGCGGGGCGCCTGGCCACCGGAGCAGGCGGTGAGCAGGACCGACAGGACGAGGGCGGTGGGGGCAAGGAGATGCTTCATGGAAGGAACTCGTCGTGGCTGCGGCGTTGTACGGTGTGCGGGGCAGATGCGATGCGGATCAGTCGTTCGCTGCCGACAGTTCGCCGCCGCGTACGGTGGCCGCATGCACGGCCCGGGCGACCAGCGGCTCAAAGCCGCCTGCCTGGAAGGTCTCGATGGCCGCCTGGGTGGTGCCGTTGGGCGAGGTCACGCGGCGACGCAGTTCCGCCGGCGTTTCCCCGCTTTCGGTCAGCATGCGCGCCGCGCCCAATACGGTCTGCAGCACCAGCGTGCGCGCGGCCTCGGCCGATAGGCCTTCGGCCACCGCCGCCGCTTCCATCGCTTCGGCCAACAGGAACACATAGGCCGGGCCGCTGCCGGAGACGCCGGTGACGGCGTCCATCTTCGCTTCGGCATCGATCCATACGGTCGGGCCCGCGGCGGAGAGCAGCAGTTCCGCGCGCTCGCGGCCCGTGGCATCGACTTCGCCGCTGGCGTGCAGGCCGGTGACGCCCGCGCCGAGCAGGGCAGGCGTGTTGGGCATGCTGCGCACCACCGGCACGCTACCGCCCAGCCAGCGCTGCATCTGCGCCACGGTGATGCCGGCGGCGATGGAGACGACCAGCGGGCGCTGTGCCTGCGCCATCGGTGCCAGCGATTCGCATACCGTGCGCATGACCTGCGGCTTCACCGCGAACAGCCAGGTGTCCGCGCCGTTGGCCGCTTCGCCAGCCTCGGTGAAGACCTGCACCCCGAAGTCGGCCGCCAGCGCGGCACGCAGGGGCTCGTTGGGCTCCGCCACGCGGATGCGCGAGGGATCGGCGCCGCGCTTGATCAGGCCGCCGATCAGGCTGCGCGCCATGTTGCCGCCGCCGATGAAGGCCAGGGGATGCGTCAGCACGCGCGACGTGGAAGGGGTCATGGCGTCAGGCCTCGGGAAAGTGGGAAGGAGTCAGGCGGTCCGCGCCGGGCGCGCACCGAACAGGGCGGTGCCGATGCGGACCATCGTGGCCCCGTGCGCGACGGCGAGCGCGTAGTCGTCGCTCATGCCCATCGACAGGGTATCCACGCCGGGATGCTTCGCCGCCAGCTGGTCCTGCAATGCCTGCATGCGGCGGAAGGCGTCGATGCGCCGGGCGGTGTCGGGGTGGGGCGCGGGAATCGCCATCAGCCCGCGCAGGCGCAGGCGCGGTTCGGCCGCGATCGCCTCGGCCAGGTCGGCCACCTCGTCCGGCCGGCAGCCGTGCTTGCTGGCTTCGTCATCGATGTTCACCTGCACCAGCACGTTGAGCGGCGCGCGGTCCGCGGGCCGATAGCGTGACAGAGCGCCAATCAATTTGTGACGGTCTACCGTCTGCACCCAGTCGAACAGTTGCGCCGCGAGTTCGGCCTTGTTCGACTGCAGGTGGCCGATGAGGTGCCATTCCAGGTCCATCCCGGCCAGTTCGCCGATCTTCGCCTGAGCCTCCTGTACGTAGTTTTCGCCGAAGGCACGCTGTCCGGCACGCGCCAGTTCGGCCACGGCCGAGGCCGGCTGCAGCTTGGACACGGCCAGCAGCGCGGGCGTTGGCCGATGTGCCGCTTTCGCTGCGTTTTCAAGGTGTTGCAGGGTCTCGCTGAGGGTGTCGGCGAGCATGTTCATCCAACCATTGGCGGGAACGGCGAGGGCGCTATACTGCCCTCCGGGGAATCAACGTTCCAGTTCGCAGCAACTTGGGGAAGCAGCGTCATGGATATCGCCGAACTTCTGGCGTTCTCGGTAAAGAACAAGGCCTCGGACCTCCACCTCTCGGCCGGCCTGCCGCCGATGATCCGCGTGGACGGCGACGTGCGCCGCATCAACATCCCGGCGCTGGACCACAAGCAGGTGCACGCGCTGGTGTACGACATCATGTCGGACAAGCAGCGGCGCGACTTCGAGGAGTTCCTCGAGGTCGACTTCTCGTTCGAGATCCCGTCGCTGGCGCGCTTCCGCGTCAACGCGTTCAACCAGAACCGCGGCGCCGGCGCCGTCTTCCGTACCATTCCGTCGGAAGTGCTGACCCTGGAAGACCTGGGCTGCCCGCCGCTGTTCCGCGAACTGATCCAGCAGCCGCAGGGCCTGATCCTGGTCACCGGCCCGACCGGTTCGGGCAAGTCGACCACGCTGGCGGCGATGATCGACCACATCAACAAGAACGAGTACGGGCACATCCTCAGCGTCGAGGACCCGATCGAGTTCGTGCACACCTCGCAGAAGTGCCTGATCAACCAGCGCGAGGTGCACCGCGACACGCACGGCTTCAACGAGGCGCTGCGTTCGGCGCTGCGCGAAGACCCCGACTACATCCTGGTCGGCGAGTTGCGCGACCTGGAAACCATCCGCCTGGCGCTGACCGCCGCGGAAACCGGCCACCTGGTGTTCGCCACCCTGCACACCAGTTCGGCGGCCAAGACCATCGACCGCGTGATCGACGTGTTCCCCGCCGGCGAGAAGCCGATGGTGCGCTCGATGCTGTCCGAATCGCTGCGCGCGGTGATCTCGCAGGCGCTGCTGAAGAAGATCGGCGGCGGTCGCACCGCGGCGTGGGAAATCATGGTGGGCACCCCCGCCATCCGCAACCTGATCCGCGAGGACAAGGTGGCGCAGATGTACTCGGCCATCCAGACCGGCCAGCAGAGCGGCATGATGACCCTGGACCAGCACCTGCAGGACCTGGTGAAGCGCGCGCTGATCACCCGCCAGCAGGCCAAGGAATACGCGAAGGACAAGCGCCTGTTCGAATGATCGGAGAGGCGCGGGAATCGGCAGCAGAGAATCGGGAATAGTTCAACGCTGGGAGACGGAAGGGCTGGAACGGATCGGCAGCACGATTCCCCATTCCCCATTCCCTATTCCCCGCTCCACAGGAGCCACCCATGAGCACCATCGACTTCACCTCCTTCCTCAAGCTGATGGCGCACCAGAAGGCGTCGGACCTGTTCATCACGTCCGGCATGCCGCCGTCCATCAAGGTGCACGGCAAGATCTCGCCGATCACGCAGACGCCGCTGACCGCGCAGCAGTCGCGCGACCTGGTGCTGAACGTGATGACGCCCTCGCAGCGCGAGGAGTTCGAAAAGACCCACGAATGCAACTTCGCCATCGGCGTGGCCGGCGTGGGCCGCTTCCGCGTGAGCTGCTTCTACCAGCGCAACCAGGTGGGCATGGTGCTGCGCCGCATCGAGACGCGCATCCCGACCATCGAAGAGCTGAACCTGCCGCCGGTCATCAAGACGCTGGCCATGACCAAGCGCGGCATCATCATCTTCGTGGGCGCGACCGGTACCGGCAAGTCCACCTCGCTGGCGGCGATGATCGGCTACCGCAACCAGAACTCGACCGGCCACATCATCACCATCGAAGACCCCATCGAGTTCGTGCACAAGCACGAGGGCTGCATCATCACCCAGCGTGAAGTGGGCATCGATACCGACAGTTGGGATGCGGCGCTGAAGAACACGCTGCGCCAGGCGCCGGACGTGATCATGATCGGCGAGGTGCGCACCCGCGAGGGCATGGACCACGCCATCGCCTTCGCCGAAACCGGCCACTTGGTGCTGTGCACGCTGCACGCCAACAACGCCAACCAGGCGATGGACCGCATCATCAACTTCTTCCCGGAAGACCGCCGCACCCAGCTGCTGATGGACCTGTCGCTCAACCTGAAGGGCGTGGTGGCGCAGCAGCTGATCCCCACCCCGGACGGCAAGGGCCGCCGCGTGGCGATGGAGATCATGCTGGGCACGCCGCTGGTGCAGGACTACATCCGCGACGGCGAGATCCACAAGCTGAAGGAAGTGATGAAGGAGTCCACCAACCTGGGCATGAAGACCTTCGACCAGAGCCTGTTCGAGCTGTACCAGGCCGGCGAGATCAGCTACGAGGACGCGCTGCGCTACGCCGACTCGCAGAACGAAGTGCGCCTGCGCATCAAGCTGGCCCAGGGTGGCGACGCCCGCACGCTGGCGCAGGGCCTGGATGGCGTGGAGATCGCGGAAGTCCGCTGACCCTCACGCGGCGCGTCACACGGAAAGGGGTGGGTGACCACCCCTTTTTCGTGGGCGATTGCCGCGATCAACGACCTCCGGCACCTGTAAGTGTTGACTTCCGGCACCTCACGGAAGGGCGGGCAGCTCCGAAGATGTGCGTGAACCGACACGGTGTCGGCGCCTCCCGGACCCTTGCCCCATGACGCAGATCCTCACTCACACGCCCCTCTGGGTCTTCGGCCTGTTCCTCGGCCTGGTCTACCTGGGTTACCTGCAGAGCAGGACGCGCCGGGTCTCGCGCGGCCGCCTCATCGTGCTGCCGCTCGCCATGCTGGCCTGGTCGCTGTACTCGGTCTGGTCGACGTTCGACGCCCACCTCACTGCGCTGGCCGCCTGGGCCTGCGCATGGGTCGCCGTGGTGGTCATCGGCCTGGCGTGGGTGCCGACGCGTCGCGTTGCCTACGACGCGTCGACGGCGCGATTCACGGTGCCCGGCAGCTGGATGCCGCTGGCGCTGATGATGGGCATCTTCTTCTTCAAGTACGCCGTGGCCGTCGCCCACGCCATCAAGCCCGGCATCCTCGACACCACGCCGGCTGCCGTCATGGTCGCCGCGACCTACGGCGTGTTCAGCGGACTCTTCATGGCACGTGCGCTGTGCCTGTCGGGCCTGATGAAGCCGTTGCAGGGTGCTCCGCGGAACGCCTGATGGCAGGCATGGAGTTGTGCGATCCCATCACCGCCGCCGCCGTGCCTGCACTTCTGAACCAGGCCACGATCTCGGCATGTGCGGCGCGGCGGTTCTGTCGGAGGCTGTGGTCGTCGCCAGGGTAGACGACCAGCTTGTGCGGACGGTCGAGCTGCCGCAGGCGGGCGGCCATGGCGCGGGAGTCGTCCACGCTGACCCGGTCGTCGGCTTCGCCGTGCAGGAGCAGCACCGGCATCCCCGCGGGCAGGTGTTCCGCCCAATGAAGCGCAGAGCGCTCCCGCAGGGCTGCCGGCTTGTCGTCGGCGTAGCCGGGGATGCGTGCACGGTAGACGCGTTCCATCTCCGGGCGCCAGGCCAGGCCTGCGCCGAGATCGGTGGCGCCGGCGATCGTCGCCATGGCGGCGATATCACTGCGGCGGCGTGCGACCCGGTAGCTCATCATGGCGCCACGGCTCTGGCCCAGCAGGAAGACGCGTTCGCCATCGGTACCGGGCAGCGTCCGCGACAGGTCGATCAGGCGCATGACGTCGTCCACGTCCCTGCCGCCGAACTCGTCCGCATCGCGGTATTGACTGGCGACCACCACATGGCCGGCCTTGGCCAGCGGCAGCAACGTCTGGAACAGCTGCAGCGAATCGAGCCTGCCGAACGCGCCGTTGCCGCCCCGGTTGTAGACCAGCAGCGGCAGCCGGTCGGCGTCGCCGCCTTTGGGTCGTACCACATACCCGGAAACGGTGTGTCCGCCGCTGTCGTACGTGACGACGTGACAGTCGAATGCCGCGCGGGCGAATGCGAACGTCCGGGCGGGCACCAAGGCTTCCAGTTGCGCCTTTGATACGGGCGCGGCACCCGTGCGCTGCACGATGGACGCCACCCAGCTTTCGTAATCCGGGGTGCTCTGGAAACAATCGGTCTTCGACAGGAAGGCCGACGGTGCGGTGGGTGCGTCAGCGTGTGCGGGCGCGGCGTGCGCCCACGTCAGGGCGAGCGCGATGATCAGCGTGCGGAGCATGCATGCGGTCTCTTGAGGGAATGTGGACGCAGGCCGCCTGCGGCGACCGCGCGAGGTCAATCTTCCGCGGTGAGCGCGGGATCGAAGGCCAGCAGGTCGCCGGGCTGGCAGTCCAGCGCCGCGCAGATCGCCTCCAGGGTCGAGAAGCGGATCGCCTTCGCCTTGCCGGTTTTCAGGATCGACAGGTTGGCCAGGGTGATGTCTACGCGCGCGGCGAGTTCGGTGAGGGTCATGCGGCGCGCATGCAGGAGCTCGTCCAGGCGTACGACGATGGCCATGTCAGACCGTTCCTTCCAGATCGGTGCGCATGCGCGCACCATGCGCGAACACGCCGGACAGTACGAACAGCAGCAGTACCGCGAGCCATGGGGTGGGCGACAGGCCGGTCATCTTTCCCGGAAGCGCAGCCGCCCCCGAGATCGCCAGCACGGCCAACCGCATCAGCTCGATCGTCAGCACGCTCCAGGCGATCGCACTCAGGCGCTGCGCATTGGAGGCAACGAAGGCATCGCCGCCGCGCACCGTGTCGACGATCGCCAGCAGGCGCCGCAGGATCGTATGCACGATCACGGCGCAGACGATGCCGATGACCATGATGGCGCGCAGGCCCAGCGGCGCCTGCGGGGACATCGTGGCCAGCTCGAACCCGAGCGGTTTCCAGGGCCAGCCCTCGACGAAGAAGCTGGCGCATAGCAGGCTCATGATGATGGCCGCATAGCCGAGGTTGACCACGGTCAACCCGAGAATCAGGGGGCGGGCGGCGGCAAGGGCGCGGGCGGGCATGCGACTCATCGGCGATCTCCAGTGGATATGTTGTTAAACGATACGTCACGTATCGAAAAACAATAAATATGCTGGAAGTCACGCCGCGATGGGGGCTACGCCTGCCGGAGCCACTGCGCGATGTGAGGGTGCATGCGATGCAGCAGGTTCATCGCGTCTTCCCGCCTGTGCGGGCGGCCGGGCGCTGAAGGGCTCAGCCCTGCATGCTGCCGGTCTCCAGCCACCGCTGGTGCCACGACAGCGCCTCCGGCAGCAGGTGCGGGGTGTGCTTGCCGTAGCTGTGCTGCAGGGCGCGGTCGAAGTAGTCCTGCAGCGCGTCGCGATAGTCGGGATGGACGCAGTTGGCGATCAGCGTGTGCGCGCGCTGCTTGGGTGTCAGGCCGCGCAGGTCGGCCAGGCCCTGTTCGGTGACGATGACCGACACGTCGTGCTCGGTGTGGTCCACATGGCTGACCATCGGCACCAGCGCCGAGATGCTGCCGCCCTTGGCGGTGCTGGGGCTGAGGAACACCGACATGAAGCCGTTGCGTGCGAAGTCGCCCGAGCCGCCGATGCCGTTCTGGATGCGGCTGCCCATCACGTGGGTGGAGTTGACGTTGCCGTACAGGTCGGCCTCGATCATGCCGTTCATGCCGATGCAGCCGAGCCGGCGCACCAGTTCGGGATGGTTCGACATTTCCTGCGTGCGCATGATGATGCGCTCGCGGTAGAAGGCGATGTCGCGCTTGAATGCCTCGTTCGCGGCCGGGCTCAACGCGAAGCCGGTGCAGGAGGCGACGTCCAGCACGCCTTCGCGCAGCAGGTCGAGCATGCCGTCCTGGATGACCTCGGTGAAGGCGGTCAGGCCGCGGAAACCGCTCTTGGCCAGTCCCGCCAGCACGGCATTGGGGATGTTGCCCACGCCGGACTGCAACGGCAGCAGGGTGGGCGGCAGGCGGCCAAGGGCGACTTCGTGCTTGAGGAACTCGATCAGATGGCCGGCGATGCGCTCGCTGGTGGCATCGATGGGCGTGAACGGGCTGTTACGGTCCGGTCCATGCGTGCGCACCACGGCGACGATCTTGTCCGGATCGCAACGCAGGGTGGTGTCGCCGATGCGGTCGTGCACGTGTTCCATCGGGATGGGCTTGCGGTACGGCGGCAGCGCGGTGCCGTAGTAGATGTCGTGCATGCCCTCCATGCTGGCGGGCTGCCAGTCGTTGACCTCCACGATGACCTTGCTCGCCAGGTCCAGCCAGGTCTTGTTGTTGCCGATCGACGTGGAGGGCACCAGCGTGCCGTCCTCGCGGATCGCCGAGACTTCCACCACCGCGGTATCGATGGGGCCGTAGAAGCCGAACCACACGTGCTGCGCCACGTGGCTGAGGTGGATGTCGATGTAGTCCAGCGTGCCGTCGTTGATGCGCTTGCGTGCGTCCGGATCGCTCTGGAACGGCATGCGCAGGGCGATGGCGTCTGCCTTGGCCAGGGCGCCATCCAGCTCCGGCGCAGTGGAGGCGCCCGTCATCAGCTTGATCTGGAACGGCTGGCCTGCGGCATGCGCCTGCTCGATGCGGGCGGCCAGCGCCAGCGGCACCGCCTTGGGGTAACCCGAACCGGTGAAGCCGCTCATGGCCACCGTCTCGCCGGGCTGGATCAGGGCGGCGGCGTGGTCGGCATCGACCACACGGTCGCGCAGGCCCGCATGGCGGATTCGGTCTTCTTGCATGGCAGGGGCTTCCGGAAAACGAAACGGCGATTATCGCGCGCGGCGACGGTGTCGCAGGATACGACCATCGTGGCACCCGACGATTGCGCCGGATCAATGCCCGGCGGCGGCCATCCACGGCGGACGCTGCTTCGCGGCGCGGCGGTAGGCCGGGCAGTCCTGGCGGTGCGCGCCGGGCAGATAGCCCAGGCTCATCAGGAACTCGCCGGTGATCTCGCCACCGGTGAAGCGGAAGGTCTTCTTGAACAGCTTCACCCAGTCGGCCTTCGGCAACGGGTGGTGCGCGTCCAGCCAGGCCGCGAAGCCGCCGTGACTCGTGCGCAGCGTCTGGATCACCTGGGCGTTGTGGATCGCCGCATCGACCTTCAGCCGGTTGCGGATGATACCGGGGTCGGCCAGCAGGCGGGCGCGGTCGCGTTCGCCATAGCGGGCCACGCGGTCCACCTCGAAACCGCTGTAGGCGGCGCGGAACCCGTCGCGCTTGCGCAGCATGGTTTCCCAGCTCAGGCCGGCCTGGTTGATCTCCAGCAGCAGGCGTTCGAACAGGACCGCTTCCTCCCGCTGCGGGAAGCCGTACTCGTGGTCGTGGTAGGGGCCATGCAGCGGATGGCCGGGGGCGATGTCGCAATAGCCAGACATGGGGCGCGCCGATCGGAAGTCGCGCGATTCTAGGGCCGGTTGCGGACAGCGTGTGTCCTCACCGGCGCGGGCTGCGTGGGCACGGGCTAGAATGGCGGCATGCAAGACGCCGCCACCCCCTTGGCCAACCAGCTGCTGATCGCCTCGCCGGCGCTGTCCGATCCCAATTTCGCGCGCAGTGTCACCCTGATCTGCCAGCACGACGACGACGGCGCCATGGGCGTGGTCGTCAATCGTGCATCGGAATACACGCTGGGCGAAGTGCTGCGGCAGATGAACCTGGCGTCGCAGGATCCGCGCCTGGACGGCCAGGTGGTACTGGCCGGCGGTCCGGTGCATCCGGAGCGCGGCTTCGTGCTGCACGACAGCGCGCATGCATGGGAATCCACGCTGGAGGTCGCCGACGGCCTGTTCCTGACCACCTCGCGCGACATCCTGGAGGCGATGGCCGCAGGCGAAGGCCCTGCGCATGCGGTGGTGGCGCTGGGCTGTGCCGGCTGGGGCGCGGGCCAGCTGGAGTACGAACTGGGCGAGAACAGCTGGCTGACGGCGCCGGCCGATGCCGAGCTGCTGTTCACGCTACCGCTGGAACAGCGCTGGCAGGCGGCCGGCCAGCGGATCGGCGTGGACATGACCCGCCTGACGGACTACAGCGGCCACGCATGAGCGCGCGCCGCGGCCCGCAGACGTGGTTTCCACGGCCGTCGGCGGAAAACGGCGCGCACGGGATCGAGCGGAGGCAGCAGACATGAAGCTGGACGGCACCGTACTGGGATTCGACGTGGGCGCCCGCCGCATCGGCGTGGCCGTGGGCAGCGCGTTCGGCACCGGCGCGCGCGCGCTGGCGGTCGTCGACGTGCACGGCCATGGGCCGGACTGGCCGGCCATCGACAGGCTGCATGCCGAATGGAAGCCCGACGGCCTGGTGGTGGGCGACCCGATGACGCTGGACGGCGGCGACCAGCCGATCCGCAAGCGTGCCCACGCCTTCGCCCGCGAACTGCGTGCGCGCTACCACCTGCCGGTGGTGCTGGTGGATGAGCGCACCAGCTCGGTGGAGGCCGCGCAACGCTTCGCCCTGGATCGCGCGGAGGGGCGCAAGCGCCGCCGCGATGCCGCCGCCCTGGATGCCGTGGCCGCCGCCGTCATCATCGAACGCTGGCTGGCCGCACCGCAGGACGCGACCCCGCTGACCTGACTCCTCCCCGAACTCACTCCATGACCCCACAACTTGATTCCGATGGACGCCTGCGCCACCTGCTGACCCTCGACGGCCTGCCGCGCGAGACCCTGTGCCGCCTGATCGACCGCGCCGGCCAGATCCGTGACGCCGCGCTGGGCCGCACGCCACGGCGGCAGGCGCTGGACGGCACCACCGTGTGCACGCTGTTCTTCGAACCGTCCACGCGCACCCGCAGCTCGTTCCACATCGCCGCGCAGCGGCTCGGCGCGGACGTGCTGAACTTCGACGCGTCCACCTCGTCCACGCGCAAGGGGGAGACGGCGCGCGACACGCTGCGCAACCTGGAGGCGATGGGCGTGCGCGGCTTCATCGTCCGCCACGCCGAGGACGGTGCGGTCGCCGCGCTGGCGGCCGAAGCGGGCGAGGGCACTGCGCTGGTCAATGCCGGCGATGGCCGCAGCGCGCACCCGACGCAGGGCCTGCTGGACATGATGACCATCCGCCAGGCCAAGGGCGCGGACTTCTCGCGGCTGAGGATCCTGATGGTCGGCGACGTGAAGCACTCGCGCGTGGCGCGCTCGGACCTGCATGCGCTGCGCACCTTGGGCGCGGGCGTGATCCGCGTGTGCGGGCCGCAGTCGCTGCTGCCCGACGACGGTACGCTGTCAGGCTGCGAAGTCGGGCAGGACTTCGACGCGATGCTCGAAGGCGTGGATGTCGTGATGACGCTGCGCCTGCAGCGCGAACGCATGGAGGAAGGTCTGATCGCGTCGCTGGAGGACTACCACCGCGCGTACGGGTTGACCACGGCCCGTCTGGCGCGCGCTGCGAAGGATGCGGTGGTACTGCACCCGGGCCCGATCAACCGCGGCGTGGAGATCACCGACGAGGTGGCCGACGGTCCGCAGTCGCTGGTGCTGCGCCAGGTGAGCAATGGCGTCGCCATCCGCATGGCGGTGCTGGAGATGCTGTTGGGCTGAGGCCGGCGACTCGAGGTCGCTTTTCGCGATCGGGCCGCGCACTCTCGCATGCGCGCCAGGAAAGCCGCCGTCATCCCGGCGCAAGCCGGGACCCAACGCCTTCGATACTGCCGATGAAGTCGCTGGGTTCCCGCTTTATCCGTCATTCGGCTGTCTGGAGCCGCCGGAATGACAATGCCGGCGCCGAGGGCGGAGGGGCAATCCACGCCTGCCCGTGCGCGTCCCCGCGCGGTGCTCACCTCTCCACGGCCACCACGCGGTTCTTGCCCGCCTGCTTGGCCTGGTACATGGCCCGGTCGGCGCGCGCCAGCAAGTCGTCCTGCGATTCGCCCGGCAGCCAGCGCGCCACGCCGGCACTGAAAGTCACCAGGATGCCCCGTCCCTCGTGCAGCAGCGGCGAATGCGCCAGGCGCGCGCGCAGGCGTTCCAGCGTGCCGGTCGCCTCCAGGAAGCTGGTGTCCGGCAGCAGCAGCACGAATTCCTCGCCGCCGAAGCGCGCGACGGCGTCGCTGGCGCGCAGGGTGGCGCGCGCCATGGCCACGACGTGGCACAGTGCGGCGTCGCCACCCAGGTGGCCATGCGCGGCGTTGATGTGGCGGAAGTCGTCCAGGTCCAGCAGCGCCAGGCTGAGGGTCTGGCCGCTGCGCAGCGCACGCACCGATTCGCGCTTGAACAGCTCGTCGAAGCCGCGCCGGTTCAGCGCTTCCGTCAGCTGGTCCACGCGCACCAGCGCCGAGACCGACTGCAGTTCGTCCTCCAGGCTGGCGACGCGCCGTTCGGCGGCTTCCACCTCGCGCCGCGCGTCCAGCAGGCTGTCGCGCGCGCGCAGGGCCTGCGCCTGTACCTGCGCGGTGTCGTCCAGGATGTCCTCCATGCGCTTGCCCAGCTCGGCGATGCTGCGGCTGTCGCGGATGGCCTGCGCATGGAAGCTGATGCGGTCGTGGAACTCGCCGGTGCTGCTGGCCATGCCGTCCAGTCGCTCCACGAAGGTCACCATCATCTCCTTCATCGACGCCTTGGATTCGGCCAGGCCCTGCTTCAGCAGGCCCTGCTTGTAGATCACCTCGCGCAGGCCGGCGCGGGTCTGTTCCAGCGCCGTGCGGTCCAGGGGGCCGGCCAGCAGCTGGCGCACCGCGCCGATCTGGTCCTGCAGCCAGCTGCCGTCCTCGATCAGCTCACCCACGTTCTCCAGCAGCAGGTCGAACAGGCTGCGCATCAGTTCCTGCGCATCGTTCACCTCGTGCGTGCGCAAGCCGACAAGGCGGCACAGTTCCTTCATGTCGGCGCCCAGCTCGTCCAGCGGCTGCGTGGGCTGCCACTGGCGCACGCGGTCGGCCAGCGCATGGGCCTGCGGCAGCAGGGTGGCGTCGTCGCGCAGCAGGTGTTCGATGCCGCCGGCCAGCACGTGATGCAGCAGGTCGCGCAGCTGCTCGGCCTCGCCGGACAACGGCTCGTCCTGGATCGTGCGGATGTACTTGTCGATCAGTTGCCGCAGAGCGCGGCCGTAACGCGGCCAGTCGGCGTCGGCATGCGCGGACTGCAGGCGCTCGCCCATGCCCTGGAGCTCGCCGGGCAGGCCGGCCACACCGTCCGCGAAGGCGGCCAACAGCGGGCCGGGTTCCTCCGCGTGCGCGAACAGGGCCTGCAACTGCACGCTGCTGATCGCCGGCCGCGAGCGGGCGCCCCCCGTCGTGGCGAGTTCGCGCGAGGTCGACGCGGCGGCCCCGTGCCGGCGCGACCAAAACCGGCGCAGGCTGCCAGAAATTCCGGAGTTGTCGTCGGCCACGTCAGCCATTCCAGTCGCTCGCACGGCCATGGGCGGTTGCCCACCGGCCACCAGGGGATGCCGGGTTATCGGCCGCAGGCGGCGCGGGTTGAGGGGAGGTGCCGCGCGCGGTCCCTGCGGTCACCGGGAGCGTGGCGCAGCGCGTCCCGCTGTCTGCGCCGGATCAGCCGGTAGCGGGAGGAAAGCGGACGAGGGCTTCCTCGATGATGGCCAGGTGGGCCAGGGCCTCGTCGTGACCGGCGCCGGCGGCGGCGCGGACCTGCTCCAGCGTCGGATGGGACACGATCAGCAGCAGGTTGCCGCACTGGCTGCAGGCGTAGTCGGTGACCGCGTCGTGCAGTTCCATGGCCATGGCGCGGCTGTCGCCCTGCCAGCCGCAGGGGCACGACAGCGTCCGGTCGCGCCAGCCGGCGGCGAAGTAGTCGGCGACCAGCTCCGCCATGTCAGCGGCCCCGACGCTGGGCGAACAGCCAGTCCCACATCGGGGCGTAGGCGTAGGCGGCGTCCCAGCTGTTGTGGTTGGCATCGGGGAATTCGGTGTAACGCGCGTCGCGTGCGCCGGCGGCCTTCAGTGCGGCGTCCATGCGGCGCGACTGGGACGGCGGCACCACATCGTCCTTGCCGCCGTGGAAGATCCACACCGGCACGTCCTTCAGGCGTTGCGCGGCGGCGGCGAAGGGATCGGCGGCACCCGCGACGCTGTGCACGTTCATGCTGGAGCGGTCGCGCCCCCAGTCCACGGTGATGCCGCCGCACACCGGCACCAGCGCGGCGAAGCGGGTCGGCTGCTGCAGCGCCAGTTCCCACGTGCCATAGCCGCCCATCGACATGCCGGTCAGCGACACGCGATCCGGATCGCCATCGAATTCGCGCAGCGCGGCATCCAGCGTGGCGAAGGCGATCGGACCGGCGGTCTGGGTCCACTCGGTATCTTCCGGCGCCTGTGGAAACACGACCAGCCCGGGGAAGGTGTCGGCATGCTGGCGCAGGTAAGGGCCCAGGCCCGCCATCGTCTGTTTCACGCCATCGCGGCCGCGCTCGCCCGAGCCATTGAGGAACAGCACCACCGGCGGCTTGCCGCGCCGGAAGCGTGCCGCGGGCACGAACACCTGGTAGCGGTAGGTCTTGCCTTCGAGCACGACCTCGCGCGAGACGAATTCGCCGGTCGGGTTCATCGGGGGCGTCGTGGTGCAGGCGGTCATCAGGATCAGCAGCAGGCCCAGGCAGGCGGTGGCGAGAAGGCGCATGGCGATGGAGGTCAGGGGCGACGATCGGCAGCATAACCCGATGGGCACGGTGCGGCGCCGGTGCGCACGTGGCGTATGTGGATCCACGCGGTCGCGTCAGCGTTCCGGGTCAGGCGGCGGCAGGTCGTCGCGCAGCCGGACGAAGCGGGCGAAACGCGGCAGGCCGGTCGAGGTGATACCCGTGTAGCGGTAGGTCACCCACGCGCCCAGCGGCGGTGGCGCGGCCCGCTGCGCATCGGTGAAGCCGGTGCCGATGCGGAAGCGGCGTCCCTCCGGCGTGCGGACCTGCAGCGCGCCCATCATGCCCTGGTACTTGCCCTTGCCGGGCAGGTGCGCGACCACCTGTGCCTCCGCATCCTGATGGGGCTTGTACTTGAGCAGGTCCTCGCTGCGCCCGGGGCGGTAGCGAGCGCTGCGTCGATGCAGCATCAGGCCCTCGCCGCCGGCGGCGACCACGCGCGCCAGCTCGGCGTCCAGTTCAGCGGCCGTCCCGAAGCGTCGCTGCGGGATCATCGCCAACTGCGGGTTGCCGGCGTCCGCAATCAAGGTACGCATGCGCACGACCCTCTCCGCGAAGGGCCGTGGATTGGCCGGCAGGTCGAACGCCATGAAACGCACGCGTCGCCACGCCTGCGGGTCGGCTTGCACGCGCCTGACGGTGGCGCTGACCTCATCGAAGCGGCCACGCCCGATCCAGAGTTCGCCATCCAGGGGTTCGGTCGGCCAGCCACGTGTGAGCGCAGCCGGCGCCGCGATCCGCGCACCGCCGCGCGTCCAGAGCGAGCGGCCATCCCAGCGGGCGCGCACACCGTCCAGTTTTTCGCTGACCAGGAAGTCCGGCACCGCCACGTTGCCGTGATAAGGGGTGGCCAGCATCGGATCCGGTGGGGGTGCCGACAGGACGGGCCAGGCCAGCAGGCATAGCAGGGCGGTGAGGAGCAGGCGCATGGCGCAGAACCGGATCGAGGAAGTGCCAGCCTCGCGTGTGGGGCCGGGCAGCGGGATCGGCGCATATCGCCGTGGCCTGTAGGAAAGCGCCGCATGCGGCGATCACCCAGGACGGCAGTTCCGGCGTGTTCGGGGTGGGAAAACGGAAACGGCCCGTCGTGCCGGGCTCACCACCTCGTCCAGCACCACGCGATCAACACAGCGGCATGCAGTACGACCATCATCCAGTACACGACGCGGTAGCCGGGCTTGCGCGATTTGTGCCGCAGCGTCTGCTGCGCGATCCAGGCACCGGGCCAGCCGCCGGCAAGCTCCAGCAGGTGCAGGGTGGACTCGGGCGTGCGCCAGCGGCCGGCCTGTGCGGCGTGCTTGTCGAGGGCGTAGGCGACGAAGGTGATCGCCGACAGGACCAGGGGCACGAACACCGCTTCCAACGGGAGTCGTCCAGTGCGGATGGCCCACGCGAGCAACAGGGCATAGGCCATCGTGGCCAGCGCGCCGGGCAGCGCGGACCCGGGTCGCCGTGCGGCAGCCCGCGCGGGTGCCGCCGGTTTGGCCGACCGGGCGGCAGGCGCCGTCCGGCGCACGGCCTGGGCGCGCCATTTGCCGTCGACCTGGCGCTGCGCGCTGAACTTCACCAGCTCCCCGACCTCGGGGCGACGACCGTCCAGCCGGTAGTCGCGCACATGGAAGAACACGCGCGCAGGCTGGCCATCCAGCGCGGCGATGAAACCGAAGCCGCGGTCGTCGTTCCATTCGCTGACCTTGCCGAGCCGTTCCATCGATCGGACGCCCTCAGTGCAGCAGGATCAGCGTGGCCAAGCCAAGGAAGCAGAAGAAGCCCATCACGTCGGTCACCGCGGTGACCACGACGGTGCCGGCGACGGCGGGGTCGATGTTCATCCGCTTGAGCAGCAGCGGCAGCAGCACGCCGGCGGTGGCGGCGGCGCAGAAGTTCAGCACCAGTGCCATCGCGATGACCAGCGAGAGCATCGGGCTGCGGAACCACAGGAACGCGATCACGCCGACGATCCCGCCGATCAGCACGCCGTTGATCAGCGCCACGCGCAGTTCCTTCCACCACAGGATGCCGGCATTGCTTGAGCCCACCTGACCCAGGGCGAGGCCGCGCACCATCAGCGTCAGCACCTGCACCGCGGCATTGCCGCCGATGCCGGCCACGATGGGCATCAGCACGGCCAGAGCGACGATCTTCTCCAGCGTTGCGTCGAATTCCTTGATCACCGTCGCCGCCATGAAGGCGGTGAACAGGTTGATGCCCAGCCAGACCACGCGGCCGCGCACCGCACGCTTGACCGGCGAGAACAGGTCCTCGTCCTCGTCCAGGCCGGCGGCGCCCAGCGCCTGGTGCTCGGCCTGCTCGCGGATGATGTCCACCACGTCGTCGATGGTGATGCGGCCGAGCAGGATGTTGTTGTCGTCCACCACGGGCGCGGACACCCAGTCGTGGTCGGAGAACTGGCGCGCGACTTCCTGCGCGCTCTCGCCCACATCGATGGCCGGCTGCTCGTCGTCGATCAGCCGGTTGATGGGCGTGGTGTCCTCGTGGGTCACCAGCGCGGCCAGCGGCACGCGGCCCAGGTACTGGTGGCGGCGGCTGACCACGTACAGGTGGTCGGTGTGGTCGGGCAGTTCGCCGCGCAGGCGCAGGTAGCGCAGCACCACGTCGACGTTGACGTCGGCGCGCACGGTGACCACGTCCGGGTTCATCAGGCGGCCGGCGGTGTCTTCCGGATACGACAGCACCTGCTCCAGGCGCTCGCGGTTCTCGCGGTCCATCGACTTGAGGACTTCGTCGATGACGGTGTCGGGCAGGTCCTCGACCAGGTCGGCGAGGTCGTCGATGTCCAGGTCTTCGACCGCCGCGACGATCTCGTCGGTGTCCATGTCCGCCAGCAGGCTTTCGCGCACCTCGTCGCCGACGTGCACCAGCACTTCGCCGTCGTCTTCCGGATCGACCAGCCCCCAAACGACTTCGCGCTTACCCGGCGGCAGCGATTCCAGCAGGTTGCCGATCTCCGCGGGCGACAAGGTGTTGACCAGCCGGCGCACGGGCCCCAGCCGACCGCTGTCGAGCGCGTCGGAGAGGAGGCGCAACTGGCGTGCGGTCTTGTCGTGGCGGATGGTCTCGACCATTCGGTACTCCGGAATGGGGCCGATCCGTCAGGCGGATGCGACCGGGGCATCAGGCGTTCATGCCGCCATTATCGCCCGGGCTGCGCGTTATGGACACCCCGTAACGCCGCCGCACGAGATCCCGCGCGTCTGTAGGAGCGCCCCATGTGCGCGGTGCTTTTCGCAAGAAATCCGAAGCAACAGCATCGCGCCCATGGGGTGCTCCTACACAGAGGGTCAGATGGATGTCGCAGCCTTGAGCCAGCGCTCGATGCCGGCACGGTCGCGCGCCTGCAGCAGTTTCGCCGCGCGGGACTGAAGGTCCGACAGGTCGCTGTCGCGGATCGCCTTGCGCAGTTCCAGCAGGGTCGCCGGATGCAGGCTGAACTCGCGCAGGCCCAGCGCCAGCAGCATCGGCGCGAGGGTGGCATCGCCTGCCATCTCGCCGCACATCGCCACCGGCACCTTGTGCTCGGCGCCGATGCTGATCACATGGCGAAGCAGGCGCAGCACGCCGGGATGCAGCGGCGAATAGAGTTCGCCCAGGGCCTCGTTGTTGCGGTCCGCCGCCAGCAGGTACTGGACCAGGTCGTTGGTGCCGATGGACACGAAGTCCACCACGTCCACGAAGCCGTGGAAAGCGATCGCGGCGGCGGGCACTTCTATCATGGCGCCCAGTTCGACATGCCCGGCGATCTCGTGGCCCTGCTTGCGCAGTTGCAGCCCCGCACGACGCAGGCGGCGACGCACCTCCAGCAGTTCCTCGCGCCCGCTGACCATCGGCACCAGGATGCGTACCGGTCCGTAGGCCGAGGCCCGCAGGATGGCACGCAGCTGGGTCTCGAACACCTCCACGTGCGCCAGCGCCAGGCGCACGCCGCGCACGCCCAGCGCGGGATTGTCCTCGTCGCCGATGGCCAGTCCGGTGCGGTCGGCCTTGTCCGCACCCAGGTCCAGCGTGCGGATCGTCACCGGCCGCCCGCTCATGCCGAGCACCAGGTCGCGGTAGACCTGGAACTGCTCGTCTTCGCCCGGCAGTTCGCGGCGCCGCAGGAACAGGAACTCGGTGCGGTACAGGCCGACCCCGGCCGCGCCCAGGGCATGGGCCTTGGCCACATCCTCCAGCGACTCGGCATTGGCCCACAGGGCCACATCGACGCCGTCGCGGGTGCGGCTGGGTTTTGAGCGCAGGCGACCGAGCTCGCGCTGCTCGCGGGCCGCATCGCGCAGGCGCTCGCGGTAGCGGCGCAGGTCGCCCGGGTCGGGATTGACCACCACTTCGCCCGTGCTGCCGTCCACCAGCAGCACGTCGCCGTCGTTGATGCGCTGCAGGGCCTGCGCGTTGCCCACCACCAGCGGCAGGTGCAGGCTGCGCGCGAGGATGGCGCTGTGCGAGAGCGCGCTGCCGGCAGCCGTGACCACGGCGACGACGCCCTGTTGCTGGAGCTCCGCCAGTTCCGAGGGCGCCACGTTGTCGCTGACCAGGACCTCGCCGGCGACGCCGGGCGTATCGGTCGCACGTTGGTGCAGGTGCGCATGGATCCGTCCGATCACATGGTCCAGGTCGTCCATGCGGCTCTTGAGGTAGGCGTCGTCCATGCCGTCGAACACGGCGGCCAGGCGGTCGCGCTGCAGCCTCAGGGCGTAATCGGCGGTGTAGCGGCCGGCGCGGATCAGCTGGTCCAGGCCGTGCAGCAGTTCGGGGTCGTCCAGCAGTAGCGCATGCAGGTCGAGGAACTCGCCGACTTCCTTGGCCAGCGCCCCATGCAGGCGGGCGCGCAGGCTGTGCATCTCGCGACGGGTAGCGTCCACGGCCTCGTGCAGCCGTGCCAGTTCATCGTCGATCTGGTCCTGGCGGATGTGCTGCTCGGCCACATCCAGGACGTGCGGCAACCGGACCCGGGCGCGCCCCAGCGCGCTGCCGCGCGACGCTCCGTGCCCCGGCAGCAGGGCCCTCAAGTCACGCGTCCTCGTCGAATCGTCGCTCGAACAGCGAGACGACTTCCTGCATCGCGGCGGCTTCGTCCTCGCCGTCGATGCGGACGGTCACCGGCGTGCCCTGGCCGGCCGCCAGCAGCATGACGCCCATGATGCTTTTCGCGTTCACCTCGCGGCCTTTGGCTGCCAGCGTGGCGTTGCAGCGGAAGCCGGACAGCGTCTGCACCAGCTTGGCGGTGGCGCGCGCGTGCAGTCCGAGGCGGTTGGAGATGGTGAGTTCGCGTTCAAGCATCGTCGTGAATGACTCCATTGCGTGCGCCGGCGGCGGCGGTGGCCGGCAGTTCGTCCAGTCCCTGTTCCGAATAGTTCATCACCCGCAGAAGCATGGGCAGGCTCAGTGCCGAGACGCGCCGCACCGGCGTGCCGAGGCGGGCGAGCCGGCCCGCCAGGTTGCTGGGGCTGGCGCCGTACAGGTCGGTCAGCACCAGCACGCCGTCGCCGCCATCCACGCGCCGCAGCGCGGCGGAAGCCTGCGGCAGCAGCGCCTCCAGGTCGGCATCGAACGGCACCTCGAAGGCCTCCGCCTTGAGGGGCAGGTGCCGCAGCAGCGCGGTGGCGACGGCGAGGATCGCCGCACCCACGCCAGGATGAGTCACAAGAAGAATGCCACAGGCCATGCAGGAACGTTAACAGACCGGCATGACACGCTGGAAGCGGCGCGGATGGAAGGGTGAGGTTCCGGGGCGCCCGTGCCGTGTCCCCGTAGAGCGGGGCTTGCCCGGCGGCGCTGCTGCCCGAGTCGGGAACTGTGAGCCGATCAAGCCCGCTCCCGTGAAGCCGGGCGTCAATCCAGTTCGCGGTGGAAGGTGGCGACTTCTTCCCAGCCCTGGTCGCGCGCGTGTCGGGCCAGGGTTTCGGCCAGGTACACGGAGCGGTGCTTGCCGCCGGTGCAGCCGAAGGCGATGGTCACGTAACTGCGGGTCTCGCCGCGCAGGCGCGGCAGCCAGGTGTCCAGGAAGCCGCTGACCTGGCCGACGTACTCGGCGACCTCCGGTTGGGCGTCGAGGAAGGCGCGCACCTTCGGGTCGCGGCCCGCGTAGGGGCGCAGCTCCGGGTTCCAGTGCGGGTTGGGCAGCACCCGCGCGTCGAACACGAAGTCGGCGTCGGCCGGGACGCCGCGCTTGTAGGCGAACGACTCGAACAGCAGCGACAGCTGCGTGCCCTTGTTGAAGGCGAACTCGGCGATGATCCGGCGCCGCAGCTGGTGCACGTTGAGCTGGGAAGTGTCGATGACGACATCGGCTTCCGCGCGCAACGGCGCGATGATGGCGCGCTCCTGGCGGATGGCTTCCTGCAGCGACAGCCCGCCATGCCCCAGCGGATGGCGCCGGCGGGTGTCGGAATAGCGCCGCAGCAATACCTCGTCGCTGGCGTCGAAGAAGACCAGCCGGCCTTCGAGCCCCAATTGGGCCAGCGCCGCGCGCCACTGCGCCAGTTTGGACAGGTCGTTGTGGCGGCTGCGTACGTCGATGCCCACGGCGATCTTGGGCGGCAGTTCGTCCTCGCGCACCAGACTGCGCACGAACGAGGGAAGCAGGTCCACCGGCAGGTTGTCGACGCAGTAGTAGTCCAGGTCCTCGAAGGTCTTCAGCGCCACCGACTTGCCCGACCCGGACAGGCCGCTGACGATGACG
The DNA here is from genome assembly GCF_037046485.1 of Pseudoxanthomonas sp. F11. NCBI lineage: Bacteria > Pseudomonadati > Pseudomonadota > Gammaproteobacteria > Lysobacterales > Lysobacteraceae > Pseudoxanthomonas > Pseudoxanthomonas sp. F11. The sequence goes on from NZ_JBANLZ010000002.1 coordinate 717,078, forward strand.
ACCGTGGGCGCGGGCGGGGGCGGCGTGCCGTTTTCCTCGTCTGCGACTTGCGGGGTGGCCGGATCGGTCATGGCGCGCTGCGCTCGAGCAGGTTGCTGTGGCGTGCGATGAACATCGCGGCCGGATCGATGCCCTTGGTGCGCAGGATATGCAGGCGCGTGGCGGCTTCGGTCAACACGGCCAGGTTGCGGCCGGGCATCACCGGCAGGGTGATCAGCGGCACGTCCAGGTCCAGCACGTGGCGGGTCCCCGAATCGCCGGTCAGCCGTTCGTAGCCGTGCGGGTTGGGTTCGGTCATCGGCCGGGTCAGGTGAACGATCAGACGCAGGTACTTGTTCTTCTTCACCGCGGTATCGCCGAACATCTCGCGCACGTTCAGCACGCCCAGGCCACGGACCTCCAGCAGGTCCTGCAGCAGTTCGGGGCAGGTGCCGTCCAGTACGTCCGGCGCGATCTGGGTGAACTCGGGCGCATCGTCGGCCACCAGCCGATGGCCGCGGCTGAGCAGTTCCAGCGCCAGTTCGCTCTTGCCGGACCCGGCCTCGCCGGTGATCAGCACGCCGATGGAATAGATCTCCATGAAGACGCCGTGCAACGTCACCCGCGGCGCCAGCGTGCGCGCGAGGTGGTAGGAGAGGTGGTTGAGCAGTTCGTGGCCGCGCTTGGGCGACACCCACAGCGGCGTATCGTTCTCGTTGGCGGCCTCGCGCAGGTCCTCGGGGCACGACTGGTTCTTGCTGATCACCAGCGCCAGCGGCCTGGCCTGCACGATCTTCTCGATGGTTTCCCAGCGCTGGCGCGAGTCCAGCGAGTCGAGCCAGGTCAGTTCCTCGGTGCCGAGGATCTGCACCTTGTTGGGGTAGACGGCATTGAGGTAACCGGCCAGCGACGGGCGCCGCGATACGGTGTCGCCGGACTCGAGCACGCGCTTTTCGCCCTTCTGTCCCGCCAGCCAGCGCAGGGCCAGCTTGTCCTTCTGCTGGTCGAACAGTTCACGGGCGGTGATGCTGGTATTCATCATGCGGAAGCAGCCGGCGGAAAGGGAGATGCCGGCCCGGAAGACGGCGTAGGCCAGTGTAATGGCCCGCTCGCGGCCGCGCGACCGCGCGGAGCCTGATCGCGCGTGGCATGGGGACAGAACGCGAGGGCCGCCCCGCACTGCGGGGCGGCCTGCCGGAACATCGCCCGGCGCGGAGGTCAGCCGATCAGTTCGCTGCGCGCGCCTGCGCGCTGCACGTCGGTGCGTTTTTCCTTGTGCTTGACCAGCAGGCGGTCCAGCTTGTCGGCAAGGATGTCGATGGCGGCATACATGTTCTGCGCGCCGGCATCGGCATGCAGGGTGCGGCCGGCGATGTTGACCGTGGCTTCGGCCAGGTAGTCGGGCTTGCGGGTACCCAGTTGCGTACGGACTTCGAAGGGTTGTTCGAAGTGGCGCTCCAGCCGCTTCAGTTTGGTTTCGACGTATTCACGCAGGGCGGGAGTGACTTCGATTTCGTGGCCGTAAGTCTCGATACGCATGTGTGCCTCCTTCGGTCGGTAGAACCGCGCACGGGGCGCGGAAAGCGTGTCAGGAATGACAACGCGGCAGGGGTCTGGGTTCCGTAGTGCTCCTCGGTGCCGGGCGGTGGCAGGCGGATGCCTGCAGGACAAAGATGGACCCGTCCGCTGCAACTATCAACCCGTACGCATGCGCTTTTCTTGCAGTCGCGCTGAGGTGTTAGGAAAACGTTCTGCGCGTGTGGAACGCGGTCACGCTTCGTTTCGCGAAACGGGGACGAAGCTCAGGCGATGCGCACGCGTTCGTGCGAGGACAGGATGTTCAGCGCCTCGCGGTACTTGGCCACCGTGCGCCGCGCCACCGGGATGCCGGAGGCCTTCAGCAGGTCGGCCAGCTTCGCGTCGGACAGCGGCTTGCGCGGGTTCTCGTTCTCGACCAGGCGCCGGATCATCGCCTGGATGGCGGTGCTGGAGGCTTCCCCGCCCCCGTCGGTGTCGATGCCGGATGCGAAGAAGGCGCGCATGGGCAGGGTGCCCCGCGGCGTCCTGACGTACTTGCGCGCGATGGCGCGCGAGACCGTCGATTCGTGCAGGCCGACCTGTTCGGCGACGTCGCGCAGCGTGAGCGGACGCAGCGCCTGTTCGCCGAACTCGAGGAATCCGGCCTGCTGGTGCAGCAGGCAGCGCATCACCTTGAGCAGCGTCTCGCCCCGCGCCTCGACGCTCTTGAGCAGCCAGCGCGCTTCCTGCAACTGCGCCTTGAGATAGCCGGCATCGCTGTCGCCGCACTGGCGGATCATCTGTTCGTAGCCGCGGTGGATGGTGATGCGCGGCAGGGTGTTGCCGGCCAGTGCTGCGCGCCATACGCCGCGCTGGCGCCACACCACGCAGTCCGGCACCACATAGGTGTCGTGCGACAGATCGCCGATCTGCGCGCCGGGCTTGGGGTCCAGGGTGCGCAACAGGTGCACCGCCTCTTCCACCTCGGCGAGGGGGCGCTTCAGCTCCTGGGCGATGCCGGCCACGCCGCTGCGCGGCAGGCGCTCCAGTGCGGTCCCGGCGATCGTCAACGCCAGCGCCTTGCCCGGCGTATCGTCGCCGAGCACCGACAATTGCAGCTGCAGGCACTCGCCCAGCGAGCGGGCGGCCACGCCGACAGGGTCGAAGCGCTGCACCTGGTGCAGCACGACCAGGATGTCGTCTTCCGCCGCCTCGATCTCCGGCCGCAGGGTCTGGGCGATCACGGACAGCGGTTCGCGCAGGTAGCCGTCGTCTTCCAGTGCGTCGATCAGTGCGGCGCCGATGCGGCGGTCGCGCGCGGAGAGGTGCGACAGGTGCAGTTGCCACAACAGATGGCCGTGCAGCGTATCGGCTTCGGCCACGCGCTCGGCGGGGCTGCCGCCGTCGTCGTCGTCGAACGAGCCCCCACTGCCGGACGACGTCCAGGGCCCTTCGTCCGGCGACCAGTCGTCGGGTTCGCCGGCGGCTACCCGTTCGTGATCCTGCTGCTCCGGGCCCTGCGCGCGCTCGTCACGTGGGTCTTCGCCCGGCGGACGCTCGTCGTCGGCACCGCGCTGTGGACCCGCATCCTCGCCGGGCTCGCTCCAGTCCAGCAGGGGATTGGTTTCCACCGCCTCGGTCAGCTCGATCTCGAGTTCGGCGGTGGACATCTGCAGCAGACGGATGGCCTGACGCAGCTGCGGCGTCATGACCAGATGCTGTCCCAGCGATGTCTGCAGGCGTGGTTTCATTCCCGACCTTGGAAACCCGTAGGCGGCCAATGCCGCCGACGGGCGTCACAGGCGGAAGGTTTCGCCCAGATAGACCCGTCGTACGTCCGGATTGGCCAGCAACGCGTCCGGGGCCCCCTGCGCCAGAACGCTACCGGCATTGAGGATATACGCCCGGTCGCAGATTCCCAAGGTTTCGCGCACGTTGTGGTCGGTGATCAGCACGCCGATGCCGCGGTCCTTGAGGTGTTTCACGATGCGCTGGATTTCGCCCACCGAGATCGGGTCGACGCCGGCGAAGGGCTCGTCCAGCAGCATCAGGCGCGGACGGGCGGCGAGGGCGCGGGCGATCTCCACGCGCCGGCGCTCGCCGCCGGACAGGCTGGCGCCCAGCTGGTCGGCGACATGGGTGACCTGAAGTTCGTCCAGCAGCGAGGCCAGTTCGCGGTCGATGCCGGCCGCATCCAGGTCCTCGCGCAGTTCCAGCACCAGGCGGATGTTGTCGGCCACGCTGAGCTTGCGGAACACGGAGGGTTCCTGCGGCAGGTAACCCACCCCGAGTTTGGCGCGCTGGTACATCGGCTGGGCGGTGATGTCCTGGCCGTCCAGTTCGATGGTGCCGGCGTCCGCGGCCACCAGGCCGACGATCATGTAGAAGCAGGTGGTCTTGCCGGCGCCGTTCGGGCCCAGCAGACCGACCACTTCGCCCGGCTGCAGGGTCAGGCCGAAGTCGGCGACGACTTCGCGCTGCTTGTAGCGCTTGCGCAGGCCCTTGGCGGTCAACATCAGTTCTTGCCCTGCGCGGGTTGCGCCGACTTGGGCTGGATGACGGTGCGCACGCGGGTGCCGTCGCCGCCGCTCTGCATATTGCCGCTCTTGGTGTTGTAGACCATGCGCTGGCCGCTGTTGGAGCCGCGATCGGACTTGACCGTGTAGTTGCCGATGAAGGTGATGGTCTCGGTCTTCATGTCGTATTCGACGCGGTCGGCCTGCGCATCCATCCAGGTGCCATCGTCCATCTGCTGCTTCATCTTCACCTGTTTGCCGGTGAAGACCGAGCGCGACACCTCGCCGTCGGCCATGTAGATCTCGGCGGCCGCCGAGCGGATCTCCAGCGTGCCCTGGGTGACCACCACGCCGCCACCGAGCACGGTCTTGCCGTTGCCTTCCATGTTGCCGGACTGGCTGCCGGAGTCGATGGTCATGGCCTGGTTGCGGTCGGAGGACTTGGCCACAACGTCCGCAACGGGCAGCAGGAGCAGCAGCGCGGCACTAGCGAGCAGAGCGCGGTTCATAGATGGATCTCACCTGGGATTTGAATTGGTAGTCCTTGGTCTTGAGGTTGGCCTCAAAACCGCGCCCGCTGAGTCTAGAGCCGGGCTGGGTGACCGTCACCACGTCGTCGGTCATGGCCAGGTCGCGGTCGGGGAAGACGTTCAGCGTCTGCGTACGGAAATCCGCCTTGCGCGCGCCGCCGGCGGGGGAAGTGCCATGCACATCGCCCTGCAGCCTCAGTTCTTCGCCCTTGGCGCTGAGCCAGCCGGTCCTGGAGCGCAGTTCCCACGAGCGGCCCTCCTCTTCCGGCAGCAGGAACAGCGGGGTGGTGATGGTGTAGGTCTGGTCCTGGGGATTGCGTTCCATCAGGGGCGCGCGTACGGCCACCGCCTCCCGGCCGTCACCGTTGAGGGCGATCATCTCGAAATCGCGCATCACGTAGTCGGAGCGGTCGACGACGACCCGGCCGGGCGCAGGCACGTCGCGGTTCTTCCAGGCCGACCAGCCGCTCAGGATGGCCGCCAGCAGCAGCACAAGGCCCAGCGTGGTGCGCCAGCTCATGCGGTACCGCCTTCGAAGAGGGGGGCGTGGCCCTGCGTCCCCAGCAGCAGGTCGCAGGCCTCGCGTGCGGCGCCCTGGCCGCCACACCGACGCGTGCGCCAGTGCGCGTACTGCGCCGTCCAGGGGTGTGCGTCGGCAGGGGCGATCGCCAGCCCCACTTCACGGAACGCGGGGACGTCCGGCAGGTCGTCGCCCATGAAGGCCACCTGCTCCATGCCCAAGCCCAGGCCGGCGCCCAGTTCGCGCACCCTGGCCAGCTTGTCCTTGACGCCGGTGAACACCTGTACTCCCAGCTCGCGGCCGCGCGTCACCGCCACGGTGCCGCCCCGCGCGGTGATGAAGGCCACCTCGATGCCGGCGCGCTTTAGCAGCACCAGGCCCTGGCCGTCCTGCACGTGAAAGGTCTTCTGTTCGCGCCCTTCGCTGTCCAGGTAGAGGCGCCCGTCGGTGAGCGTGCCGTCCACGTCGAAGCACGCCAGCCGGATGCGCGCGGCACGGGCCAGCACGTCGTCGGTCAGGTCGTGGAGGTGGCTCAGGGGCATGGGGACAGGATGGGTGGCGGAAGGAGGGACGGCAAGGGCATGAGGCGGCAAGCCCCGCGGTTACACCACGCGGGCACGCAACAGGTCGTGAATGTTGAGGGCGCCGACGGGGCGCTGTTCATCGTCGACCACGATCAGGCCGCTGATCTTGTGGGTTTCCATCAGGCGTGCGGCCTCGACGGCCAGTTGGTCGGCGCCGATGGTCTTCGGCTGGCGCGTCATCACGTCGGCGATGCGTGCCGTGCGCACGTCCAGCGCCGGATTGTCCAGCGTGCGGCGCAGGTCGCCGTCGGTAAAAAGACCGGCCAGGCGACCGTCGCCATCGACGATGGCGGTCATGCCAAGGCGCTTGCGGCTCATCTCGACCAGGGCCTGGCTGAGGGTCGCGCCCACGTCCACGCGCGGCACGTCGTCGCCGGCGTGCATCACGTCGGTGATGTGCAGCAGCAGGCGGCGCCCAAGGCTGCCGGCGGGGTGCGAGCGGGCGAAATCGTCGGCAGTGAAGCCGCGGGCGTCCAGCAGCGCCACCGCCAGCGCGTCCCCCATCGCCAGCGAGGCGGTGGTGCTGCTGGTGGGCGCCAGGTCGAGCGGGCACGCTTCGGCCGGGACGCTGATGTCCAGGTGGAGGTCGCTTTCGCGCGCCAGCGTGGACTGCGGGCGGCCGGTCATGGCGATGACGGTATTGCCCTGGCGCTTGAGCACCGGCAGCAGCATCAGCACTTCGTCCGACTCGCCCGAGTACGACAGCGCCAGCACGACGTCCGCATCGGTGATCATGCCCAGGTCGCCGTGGCCGGCTTCCCCCGGATGGACGTAGAAGGCGGGCGTGCCCGTCGAGGCCAGGGTCGCCGCGATCTTGCGCGCCACATGGCCGGACTTGCCCATGCCGGTGCAGACCACGCGGCCCCGGCCGGCGAGGATGGCCTGGCAGGCGGCCGAGAACGAACCGTCGATGCGGGCCGCCAGCGCGTCCAGCGCACGCGCCTCGATCTCGATGACCCGACGGCCGCTGGCCGCCAGGCTGGCGGGCGAGACGGACGGGGTCAGGGGGGAGGGCTGGGGCATGCGGGCGGGGCGCCGACGGGTAGAATGGCCGGGTATTTTATTAGGAAAGCCCGTTGGACGCCGAAACCATCCGTAAACTGATCGAATCCGGCCTGCCGGGCGCCCGCGCGGACGTGCAGGGCGATGACGGCGTGCACTTCGAGGCCACGGTGGTGGCCGAGGCCTTCCGCGGCAAGCTGCCGCTGGCCCGCCACCGCATGGTCTACGCCACGCTGGGCGACCTGATGGGCGGCGCGATCCATGCGCTGCAATTGCGCACGCAGACGCCGGACGAGGCAGGCGCCTGATCCTCCGTCGGCCGGGAGCGTTCACGGGAATGAAGCGGATGCATGCGGTGTCGGTCGTGCATGGTGCCCTCCTGGGGGGCGGATTGGCATGCGCAGGTGCGTGGGCTTCTCCGGCCATCCCGGCCAAGGCCAACGAAGCGTTGCTGGATGGCGTTTCCGAGCCGTGGCGCGCCTACTTGGTCAAGGCCCGCGAGGCTGAGCGCATCGAGGATCCGCTGCAGCGCTGCCTCGCGTTTCCGGACCTGCCGGACAACAACTGGCCCGTGGGCCACGCCGCCGCGCATTGCCGGCATCACTTCGGCATCCGGCGGCCCTCTCTCGAGGATATCGAGGGCATGGTGCAGCGCGGGGAGATGGCCGACATCGAGGCGCTGTTCGACGCGAGCCTCGCCCGGCACTACTCGACGGAGCACTTCAGCGACGACATCCATGACACCTTCAACTATCTACTGACGTCCAAGGCGGACTCGGAACGCGTGGGTGCGCTGACGGAGGCGTGGCTGCGCCAGGCACCCGAAAGCGCCTATGCGCATCTGGCGCGCGCCGCCTACTTCAATGGCGCGGCCTGGAGGGCGCGCGGAGGCAAGTACGCACCCCAGACGCCGCGCGAGAACATGAGGCGCATGAGCGAACTTGCCGGGCAGGCCATTCCGCATTTCGAGAAGGCGCTCGCCCTCAATCCCCGCCTCATTCCCGCGTACACGGGAATGATCGATATCGGCATGCTGGATTCCCGTCCGGAACTGGAAGCGCGCGCACGCCGTGCCGCCGAGGCGCTTGACCCCGCCTGCCCGGAACTGGCGAACGTGACCATGCGGTCGCTGTTGCCGCGTTGGGGTGGCAGTTACGAACAGATGGTCGATCATGTCGGCACGCTGTCCCGCTTCATGATGCAGCGCCCGCACCTGGCCATCTATCGGGCCCAGCCGCTGGGTGACGTCGGCGAGCTGCTGCTGGATCGTGACCCGGTGCCCGAGCAGGCATTGGAGGCGCTGGAAGCGGCGATCGCGATGGGTAGTGACGAGGATGCCCTTGAGAATGCCGGTACGGCGGCCCGCAATCTGCTGAGCGGCCCGTCGGGCGACGCCCGACAACTCGCCTACTATCTGCAGGCAGCCCGCTTCCGGATGCCGGATGCCTGGGAGGCGAGGGTCCTTGGCTCGCTGCTGGTGGCCACCGAGCCGGAATGGAGCCTCAAGTACACGCTGCGCGCGCTGGAACTGAAGCACGATGATGCGAGGGCGCATTTCAACGCGGGAGCTGGTTATCAGAACATGGGCCGGTATGACGATGCCGTGCGCGAGTTCGACATCGCGACCAGGGATCAGGCGCTGAGGCAGGCGTCGCTGGTCACCTTGGCCGAAGTCCTGCTGTTCCAGGAGGGAACGGCCAGCGCAAGCGCACGCAAGGCCAATGCATCACGCGCCAAGCCTTACATCGACAGGCTCAAGGCCGAGTATCCGGACGATGGCCGCTGGAGCGTGCTGTCGTTCTACCATCGCGTCATGTCCGACTCGATCCTCGATGAGGCGGATGTCCGCGCGACGCTGTCCAAGCTGGACCGATCCGATCCTTGGCAGGCGCGACATGCCGAACGCCTAGAAAGAGCGCTCAGGCAGCCTGCGCGCCCCGCCAAACGCCCGTAGGCGCCGCCGGCGCTATTCCCTTTTTCCCGACAACGAACCCGACATGCAGAAGATCATCGTCACCGGTGGCAACACGCTCAACGGCGAAGTCACCATTTCCGGCGCCAAGAACGCCGTGTTGCCCATCCTGTGCGCGACCCTGCTGGCGGATGCGCCGGTGGAGATCACCAACGTGCCGCACCTGCACGACGTGGTGACCACCGTGAAGCTGCTGGGCGAGCTGGGCGCCGGCATCACCATCGATGAGGGCACGCTGGCGAAGGGGCGCGGCATCACCGTCGATCCCACCACCGTCAGCCGCTTCGTCGCGCCGTACGAACTGGTCAAGACCATGCGCGCCTCCATCCTGGTGCTCGGTCCGCTGGTCGCCCGCCACGGTGCGGCGGTGGTGTCGCTGCCCGGCGGCTGCGCGATCGGTTCGCGCCCGGTCGACCAGCACATCAAGGGCCTGCAGGCTCTGGGGGCCGAGATCACCGTCGAGAACGGCTACATCAAGGCGCGCGCGGCGCGTCTGAAGGGCGCGCGCTTCGTGTTCGACATGGTTACCGTCACCGGCACCGAGAACGTCATGGCGGCGGCCACGCTGGCCGAAGGCACCACGGTGCTGGAAAACGCCGCGATGGAGCCGGAAGTCACCGACCTGGCCGAATGCCTCAACGCACTGGGCGCGAAGATCGAAGGTGCCGGTACGTCGCGCATCGTCATCCACGGCGTCGAGCGTCTGGGCGGCGGACGCCACTCGGTGGTGCCGGATCGCATCGAGACGGGCACCTTCCTGGTCGCCGCGGCGATGACGGGCGGCAAGGTCACCGCGCGCAACGCGCGCCCTGACACGCTGGAAGCCGTGCTCGACAAGCTCACCGAAGCCGGCGCGAAGATCGAGACCACCGCCGACAGCATCACCCTGGACATGCAGGGCAAGCGTCCGAAGGCGGTCAGCCTGACCACCGCGCCGTATCCGGCGTTCCCCACCGACATGCAGGCGCAGTTCATGGCGTTGAACTGCGTGGCCGATGGCGTCGGCGTGATCAACGAGACGATCTTCGAAAACCGCTTCATGCACGTCAACGAACTGCTGCGCCTGGGCGCGGACATCCGCGTCGAAGGCCACACCGCCATCGTGCGCGGCGTGGAGAAGCTGGGCGGCGCACCGGTGATGGCGACCGACCTGCGCGCCTCTGCCTCGCTGATCCTGGCGGGCCTGGTGGCCGAAGGCGAAACCACCATCGACCGCATCTACCACCTGGACCGCGGCTACGAGAACATCGAGGAGAAGCTGGGCGGCCTGGGTGCGCAGATCAGGCGCGTGTCGTGAGCCGGCACGACCCGAAGCTGTCCGGCGTCCGGTCGCGGTTCCCGTTGCGGCGCAAGATCCTGCTCGGCATCGTCGTCGTGCTGTTGGCGCTGGTCGCCTGGCTGCATTACACCGGCTCGGCGGCCACTCACGGCATCACCACCCAGGACATGGACTGGAACGGCGACGGGACGGTGACCCAGGGCGAGATCGCGCAGGCCGTCTTCTCGGTCGTGGTCGAGCAGAAGCAGGACGGCCGGCGCCAGTGCAACACCTTCGCCTGGCGAAGCGGCGCGGGCACCATCAGGATGGACTGCAAGACCGTGTTCCAGACCGAGGCCACGCAGGCGAAGGAATGAAAAAAGCCCGGCACTGCCGGGCTTTTTCATGGGCAGGATGGTGGTTCAGCGCCAGGATGTGAGCTGCAGGCGGAAGACTTCGCTGCCGTCCTCACGCTGCACGATGCGAACGGGCGTGGGGACCCCCGCTGCGATCCAGACGATCGTCTGCTTGCCGCCCGCGCTCTGTACGACCCTGGTCGTGTCGAGCGCCCGGCCGCCTACCGTGATCTTTTCGCGACCGGCCACCCGATACACCATGGCCTTGGCCTTGCCGTTCTCCAGCAGCCGGTAGCTCATCGAAGTGCGGCCGAAGCCGACGTCACGTACCAGTGCCAGGTTGACCAGCAGGGCATCCATGTCGCCGGGCTGCATGGACACGGGGCCGGCGCGTTGCGGCTTCACATTCCCCGTCCAGCGCGCCTGCAAGCCTTTCCAGTTGTAAAGGGCGACGACCGAGCGCGTCTTCGTCAGGTAGGTCGAACGGTCGCTTCCGCCCAAGGGCCGGTAGCGGCCGGCGGCTTCTTCGAACACCGTGGCCTGGCTGAGATGGGCCATCGCATTGCGAAGACCCATCGAATAGGTCCAGCGCTGTCCCTGTCGGCTGAGCGTCATCGCGCCGCCCGCCGAGATTCCCTTGAAAGAGGCTGCGTACTGCGCGGTGAAGGGCTTGAGCGCATGGGCCGGCAACGCCGCCAGGGCGACTGTTGCGGCGAGAAGCAATGCAGGCATCCGTGTCATGGGAAACTCCGTGGTGCGTGAAGCGGTGATCAGCGCCAGGATTTCAGCGTCAGGTCGATGGTGTCCTGACCCTTCTCGCGTTGCAGGATGCGCGCCGGCACCGGGGTATTGGCCACCACCCAGACGATGGTCTGCTTGTCGCCATCGGTGCGCACGACCTTGGTGGCCTCCTGCGGCTTGCCCGCGACCGTGATGCGCTCCTTGCCCGCCACCTGGTAGGTCATGGGCTTGGCACGGCCGTTCTCCACCATGCGGTAGGTCAGCGGCCGGCCCGCCGCCACGTCGCGCACGATGGCCAGGTTGACCAGCAGCGCGTCCATGTCGCCGGCCGCCAGCTTCACGGGGCCGGCGCGGTCGGGCTTCACGTCGCCGCTCCACGTGGCTTGGGCCTTGGACCAGTCGTAGACCGTGTTGACGTTCTTCTTCTTGATCAACAGGCGCGAGCTGTCGCTGCTGCTGAGCGGTCGCATGCGACCGTCCTGCACGTCGAACACCGTCTTCTGGCTGAGGTCCACCGCCTGGTTGCGCACGCTCAGCGTGTACTGCCAGCGATTGCCGGGCTGCGGCGAGACGGACATCTGGCCCTCGCCCACCATGCCCAGCGCACTGGCGTTGTACTGGGCGGTGAAGGCTTCGACGGCCAACGCGGGTGCGCTGGCGGCGGCCAGCAAGGCGGCGGCCAGCAGCGTGCGGGGCATGGCGAGCGTGTTCTTCAGCATGTTCACGGTACTCCCTGATATTCGACCAGGCGCAGATCCACGCCGTCCTGGCCGTCTTCCCGCTGCAGGATGCGCACGGGGGTGGGTACGCCATCGGCGACCCAGAAAATGGTCTCGTCGTTGCCGCCGTTGGACCGGCTCACGCGCAGGGCGCTGTAGCTCAGGTCCTCGACCGCCACCGTTTCCGGTTCGGGCGAGACCACGTACTGATAGTCGCGGACGCGGCCGTTGTCGACCACGCGGTAGGCCAGTTGCTTGCCGGGCGCGGCGTCGCGGATCACCGCCAGGTTCATCAGCAGGGCGCTCATGTCGCCGGGCTGCAGGGGCAACGGCGCCCGCCGGTTCTTCTTGATGTCGCCTTGCCACTGGGCGGTGCCGCTTTTCCAGTCGTAGGTGCCGACCATCTTCTTGCCCATCAGCAGGGCGTGACGGACGGTGGCCTGGCTGAGCGGACGGAACTGCCCCTCGCGGGTGTCGAACACCGTGCTCTGCTCGATGTTCAATCCCGCCAGGCGCGCGAAGCCGCGGGTGCCCTTGACGTTCAGGTCGATCTGCCATTGGTCGCCCGCCCGCGGCGTCACCTTCATGCTGGCATTGCCGGCCAGCTTGCCCTCGTTGTAGGCCTGGTAGCTGGCCACGAACGGTTCCAGGGCCCGGGTGGGCGCCGCGGAACCGGCCAGAGCCAGGCCGAGCAGCAGGGGACGGAGGGGGGAGAGCATCGGGGGATCAGGAAACCAAGCGGTCGGCTGAATCTAGGGACAGGGGATTTAATAGCGGCTGACCGTGACAGAGCGTGATGTCGCCCTGTTCAGCCAACGCACCCGACGCCGCCAGCTGCAGGACGGCCACCAGCAGCGCGTGCTCGCGCGGAAGCAGCCGCGCCGCCAGTGTCTCGGGGTTGTCGCCGGCCACGATGGGCACTCGGACCTGGGCCACCACGGTGCCCGCGTCCAGTTCAGGAATGACGAAGTGGACGCTGGCGCCGTGTTCGCGGTCGCCGGCCTCCAGCGCGCGGGCGTGGGTATGCAGGCCGCGGTACTTCGGCAGCAGCGAAGGATGGATGTTCAGCAGGCGCCCGCGGAACCGGGCGATGAACGCATCCCCCAGGATGCGCATGTACCCCGCGCACACCACCCAGTCGGGGCGGGTGGCGGCCACCGCATCCGCGAGTGCGGCTTCATAGGCGGCGCGCTCGGAAAAGGCGGCGGGCCGCGCGCTCCAGCGCTTCTCGGGGGGTACCTGCTGCAGGGCGGGTGCGGCCGGCCTGTCCGAGAACACCCCCACCACGTCGGCCTTCAGCGTGCCCGCCTCGATGGCGTGCAGGATCGCCTGCAGGTTGCTGCCCCTGCCCGAGGCCAGCACGGCGAGGCGTGCGGTCATGCGGGCGTTCCGCGGCGCTCGGCACGCGCCAGGGGCCACACCAGCAGGGCGCCGACGGTGGCCAGCAGCATGTCCGCATGCGCATCCCACACATCGCCCTGCTGGCCGTTGTAGGACTCGGCGGCCTCGGGCGACATCGTCAGCGCGATGCCCCATTCCAGCCACTCGTACAGCAGGCTCGTGCACATGATCAGCATTACCGTCACGGCGAAGGCATGTCCCACCGACAGCGACGGCCAGCGCTGGCGCAGCCAGTGCCAGACCGCGGGCGTGAAGCACAGTCCGTAGATCAGATGGATGAAGCGGTCGAAGTGGTTGCGGTGCCACCCGAATGCCTGTGCCGGCGACCAGCCGGTCGCCGCCTGCAGCCAGGCGTCGTAGGGCACGTAGGAATACAGCCAGCGTGCGCCGATGCAGTGCGCGACGATGAAGGCGCAGATCAGCGCGAAGTGCGTCGGACGCAGCGGCCAGCGCCGGTCGTGCCACCACAGCCAGCCCAGGCCCACGACCGTCAGGCTGCTGTGCATGCCCTGTTCCAGCGGCCAGCGCGGCGCGATCCAGCTGGCGGCAAACACCGCCAGCGTCAGCCCGAAGGCGATCGCCTTGCTGCGCGGCATGCCGCGATCAGCCGATGCGGACGCGTTCGCCGCCCGCGGCGGTGACGACTTCGCCGATCTGCCAGTGCGCCAGTTGCAGGCGTGCCAAGTCGGCCTGCACGGCGGCCAGCTGGTCGGGCGCCACCACCAGCACGAAGCCGATGCCGCAGTTGAAGGTACGCCACATCTCGGTGTTCTCCACCGCGCCTTCGCGCTGCAGCCAGTCGAACACCGGCGGCAGCGCCCAGGCGCTGGCGTCGATGTCCAGGCCCAGTCCATCGGGGATGACGCGGATGATGTTCTCGGTCAGGCCGCCACCGGTGATGTGCGCCATGCCGTGCAGGTCGTGCGCCTGCAGCAGCTCCAGGATCGGCTTCACGTACAGCGTGGTCGGCGCCATCAGCGCGTCGGCAAGCTTCACGCCGCCCACGTCCAGGTCGGCGGGTCGTCCGGCGCGGTCGTAGATGCGCCGCACCAGCGAATAGCCATTGGAGTGGGGGCCGCTGGACGCGATGCCGACCAGCACGTCGCCGGCGCGCACCTTGGCGCCATCCAGCAGGCGCGACTTCTCCACCGCCGCCACACAGAAGCCGGCCAGATCGTATTCGCCCGGGCCGTACATGTCGGGCATCTCGGCGGTCTCGCCGCCGATCAGCGCGCAGCCGGAGAGTTCGCAACCGCGGGCGATGCCACCGACCACGGCGACCGTGGTGTCGACATCGAGCTTGCCCGTGGCGAAATAATCCAGGAAGAACAGCGGCTCGGCGCCCTGCACCAGCACGTCGTTCACGCACATGGCGACCAGGTCGATGCCGATGGTGTCGTGGCGGCCCAACTGCTGCGCCAGCTTCAGCTTGGTGCCCACGCCGTCGGTGCCCGAGACCAGCACCGGCTCGCGATACTTGCCGGACAGGTCGAACAGGGCGCCGAAGCCGCCCAGACCACCCATCACTTCCGGGCGGAAGCTGCGCTTGACCAGCGGCTTGATGCGCTCGACCAGCTCGTTGCCGGCGTCGATGTCGACACCCGCGTCGCGATAGGTCATCGGGGTGGAGGCAGGGGGCGTCGGTTGGGTCACGGGCGGTCGTCGGTGGGCGAGAGACGGGATTTTAAAGGAATCGGGCGGTCGCGCGGCCGTCCTGAACGGGTGACGTTGGCGGGCAGGGCCCATTCGCGCAACAATTCGAGGGGTCTGTCGAGTCCAAGGACGCTTGATGCGCCGCACTTCCGCTATCGCCCTCGCCGCCGCCCTGCTGCTGGCGGCCTTGACCTTGAGCACCGCCGCGCTGGCGCAGTCCGGTCTGCGCACGGAGGGCGATGCGGTCTCCGCGCGCGGCCTGTACCAGGCGGAAGTCCCCGTGAACGGACAGGGCGAGGCCGAGCGCCAAGGGGGCTTCGCGCGCGCGCTGGGCAGCGTGCTGGCCAAGCTGAGCGGCGACCGTTCGGCGATGTCGCGTCCGGGCGTGGGCGCCGAACTGCGCAACGCCCGGGATTACGTGGAGGGTTACGACTACCGCCAGGACCAGGGCACGTCGCCGACCGGCGCGCCGACGTTCCGCACCACGCTGGTGGTGCGCTTCGACGAAGACCAGGTCAACGGCCTGGCCGGTGCGTTGGGGCTGCCGGTCTGGCCGCAGCCCCGCCCCAAGCCGGTGGTCTGGCTGGCCATCAACGACGGTAGCGGTCCCCGCCTGCTGGGGTTGCAGCACGCCAATGCCGCCCGGCCGCTGCTCAATCGCGCCATCGAGCGCGGCTACAGCCTGGGCCTGCCGGCCGGCAGCGCCGCCGAACAGGCGCTGGTCGGTGCCATCTGGCGCCAGGACACGGCGGCGGTGGCGCGCGCATCGGCGCGCTACAGCCCGCCCATGCAACTGGTGGGCAAGCTGTACCGCAACAAGGGTGGCTGGACCGCCGACTGGGTGTTCGTCGACGCCGGCAAGGTGCTGGCGAAATGGTCGGTCAGCGATGCCGACGCGCGCCGCGCGATGGCATCCGGCGCCGACGGCACCGCCGACGCACTGGTGAAGCGCTACGGCAAGCGCGGCAGCGCCGGTCCCGCCGGCACTTACAGGGTGCTGTTCGCCGGCATCCGCACCACCGACGACTACCTGCGCCTGACCGGGCACCTGCAGAAGATGGCCGTGGTCCGCCGCATCACCCCGGTTCGTGCCAGCGGCGACACGCTGGAGCTCGATCTCGAACTCGTTTCCGGTCTGGCCGGTTTCCGCCGCACGATGGGCGACGAGGCGCCGTTCACCGGTGGCGAAGGTGAGCCGCCCGTCTACCAGATGCGCTGACACAAGGACGCTGCATGGATCTCTCCTCCACGCCGGCAGGTACGCTGGCCCGCCGCTGGCAATGGTTGCTGATCGCCCTGATCGCGGGCTGGCTGATCTGGTTGCTGGCGCCCGTGCTCACGCCCTTCGTCTGCGCGGCGTTGCTGGGCTGGCTGGGCGATCCGTGGGTGGATCGGCTTGAACGTTCGGGGCGTTCGCGCACCACCGCGGTCGTGCTGGTCTTCACCCTGATGCTGCTGTTGCTGGTGCTGTCGCTGGTGATTCTGGTGCCGATGATCGAGCGACAGGTCGTCACGGTGATCGACTCGCTGCCGGCGTACCGCGACTGGTTCATGCAGACGGCGCTGCCGTGGGTGGAGCAGCGGACCGGGCTGGAACTGGTCGCCTGGCTGGACGTGGACCGCCTGACCGAGTGGGTGCGCGGCCACTGGCAGCAGGCCGGTGGCGTGGCGGCCACGCTGTTCGGTTACTTCTCGCGGTCGGGTTTCGCGGTGATGGCGTGGATCGCCAACCTGGTGTTGCTGCCGATCCTGACCTTCTACTTCCTGCGTGACTGGGACCTGCTGGTCGAACGCATCGCCGCGCTGGTGCCGCGCGATCATATCGCCACGGTCACCCGGCTGGCGCTGGAGTCCAACGAGGTGCTGGGTGCCTTCCTGCGCGGCCAGTTCCTGGTGATGCTGGCGCTGGGGGCGATCTATGCCATCGGCCTGTCGGTCGTGGGCCTGAAGGTGGGTCTGCTGGTGGGCATCGTCGCCGGCCTGATCAGTTTCGTGCCGTATCTGGGTACCGCCACCGGCATCGTGCTGGGCGTGATCGCCGCGATGGTGCAGTCGGGCGGCGACTGGTCGCTGGTGGCGATGGTGATGGGCGTGTTCGTGGTGGGCCAGATGCTGGAAGGCTATGTGCTGACGCCGCGCATCGTCGGCGACCGCATCGGCCTGCATCCGGTGGCGGTGATCTTCGCCATCATGGCCGGCGGCCAGCTGTTCGGCTTCCTCGGCATGTTGCTGGCGTTGCCAGTGGCCGCGATCGCCAACGTGCTGCTGCGCTTCGCCCACGAACGCTACACGCAGAGCCGCCTGTATGCCGGCGACCGGCCGTCCATCGTGCTGGATTCGTACATCGACAAGGGCAGCGTGGAGCAGGCCTCGACGCGGGACCACGAAGCGCCGTGAGCCGTGACGTGCAGGGGGCCGGGCTGGGGCCGCAACTCCCGCTTGCGCTGCGCTATCCGCCGGACCAGCGCCTGGAAAGCTTCATCGCGCCGCCAGATGGCGCGTTGGCGGCCCTGTCGCGGCTGGCCGCAGGGACGGGCGCGGACTGGGTGTACCTGGCCGGCGCGTCGAGGACCGGCAAGACCCACCTTGCGCTGGCCGTGTGTGCGGCCGCCGAGCAGCAGGGGCGGCGGGCGGCCTATCTGCCGGCGATCGCGGCGGCAGGACGAATGCGCGAGGCCCTCGACGCCCTGGAAGGCCATGACGTGGTCGCGCTGGACGGCGTGGACGCGATTGCGGGCGCGCGGGAAGACGAAGTCGCGCTGTTCGACTTCCACAACCGGGCGCGCGGCTCGGGACTGAATGTGCTCTACACCGCGCGCAGCATTCCCGACGACATCGGCCTGGTGCTGCCGGACCTGCGCTCGCGCCTGCAGCAATGCCTGCGTTTCACGCTGCATCCCCTCGACGACGCAGGACGCCGCGACGTGCTGCGCGACCGCGCTCAACGGCGTGGCCTGATACTCGAAGAGGCCGCACTCGACTGGCTGCTCACGCGCACCGACCGCGACCTGGGCGCATTGGTCGCCCTGCTCGACCGGCTGGACCGTGCCTCGCTGGCGGCACAGCGCCGGATCACCGTGCCCTTCCTGCGGCAGACGCTCGGCGCCGCGGGCTGAGGCCCGGCGTCAGGGGCAGGTTTCCGGGACCTCCTCCCACATCACAGGCTCCCAGTAGGCGTTGTCGCGCAGGCTCTGGGTGTCCAGCCTGTCGCGCAACAGACGGGCGCCGATGCGGTAGCTGGTGTTCGGCTTCACGTCGACCACGAGGGGCTTGTAGGCCTTGGCCATCGCGAAGCGCTTCATCTTGTCGATCTGCAGCAGCTGCGCGGAGTTCAGGCGGTGCCGGTCGATCAGTTCGCGCACCACCAGGACGTGGCGGCCGACGGGAAGCCGATGCCGGTTCACCGGCTGCAGTGGCGTGCTGCGTCCGTCGATGGTCGTGATGTCGGCGCGGAAGATGCCCTGGCTCTTGGGAACGGTGCCAGCATGCGCCGTGACGAATCCGCAGGCGCCCCGCGTTTCCGGGCCGATCTCGATGCGGTAGGCCGGCACGGCCACCACGCCGGCCGCGCCTTCCAGCTTCAGGGGCGTGCTGCCGCGCAGGATCTCGGCGGCCACCCGGCCCGCACCGCGCTGCATCGCCTGCTCCAGCAGCGGTGCCGGCGGCGCGGTGCCGTCCAGGCGTACGCCGTTCAGCGCCACCAGCCGGTCGCCGGCCTTCAGTCCTACCCGCGCGGCGGGTCCATCGGGTGTCAGCGCGAGCACGGGGAGGCCGTTGCGCTGCGCCGCGCGCACGTCCACGACGGCACCCAGTTCGTAGCGGACCTGGGCGGATTTCTGGATCACCTGCGGAGCGCCGGTGTCCTTGAGATCCCCGCGTTCGGACATCTGCAACAGGGCGGCGTCGAGTTCGCGCGTCGACTGCGCGTGCGCGCTTGTCGCAAGGCCGGTGGCCCATGCGGCGGCGATCAGGGCGTGCGTAACGGAACGGAAGGTATTCACGGCATCCACCTCAGATTTCAACCGGTTGGGGCAAGGAAGGGGCGGCGCCGCTGCGCGCCAGCGCCTCACGCCGTTGCCAAAGCCATTGCAGTTCCTGCTCGCTGGCGCCGCGTTCGTACGCGTGCTGCAGCTCGCGGTCGACGATGCGCAGCGGATCCTCGTGCAGTGGCGCGCGCGGAACGACCGCCAGGCGCTCGGGTACGGGCGCGGCAGGCGGGACGAGACGCGTGTAGACCATCGGCAAGGCCGCCAGTGCCAACGCGGTTATGGCGCCGGCGGCGAACCGCCTGTGGCGTTCGCGTTGCCGCGTGCGCGCATGCCGGACACGCGGCCACAGCGCGGGCGGCAGATCCGGCTCCGGGAGTGCGGCCAGCCGCGCGTGGAGGGATTCAGGCGTCATGGGGGGCGTCTCCGTGGGGGGCGAGGTCCTGGCGCAGGCGCGCCAGCGAGCGCGACATCAGCGACTTGGACCAGCTGGCGGTGCGTCCGAAGCGGCGGCCCAGGTCCTCGTGCGACCAGCCCTCCATTTCGTGCAGCCATACGACAGTACGGGCGAGGGGCGGCAGGCGTCGCAACAGGGCGTCGGCATCGGCGGCGTCGGCTGGCGAGGCGGAAGCGGGGTCGGCCAGTGCGGCAAGCGCCATCTCGGTGCCGGGGCGCTGCTGGCGGCGCAGGCGATCGATGGCCAGGTTGGCCGCCACGCGCTTCAGCCACGGTCGCAACGGTGTGTTTTCGCGCAGCCCGGACAGGAAGCCGAACATGCGCAGGAAGGTCTCCTGCACGATGTCCTCGGCTTCCGCCGCGTTGCCCGTCAGGCGGAATGCCAGCGCATGCACCGCGCGCGCGTGGTCGTGGTACAGCGCTTCGAACGCGGCGCCGTCGCCCCTGCGGGCCCGTCGAAGCCGCTCGGCTTCGGCGTTGGGATCGGGGACGTAGGCGGGAGCATCCATAGCCCCACACTACGCGCCGCCGTGGTCTTCCGTCGCAGGCCGCAACGTCAGCGCGACAGCTCGCGGTTCAGGTCGGCCAGGCGTTCCGGCGTGCCGACATCGGTCCAGCGGCCAGCGTGATGTTCGCCATGGATCCGACCTGCAGGCATGTGCGCGCGCAGGATCGGCGCCAGGCGGAAGCGCGGCTTACCGTTCCCGGCGATGCTGGCGTGGTCGTCCACATGCTGAGCCCAACCGTCCAGCAAGGCCGGGCGGTAGACGCCGATACCCGCGTAGGTAAGGCGGCGCTCGCCGTCGCCGCGGACATGCCCGGCAGGGTCCAGTGCGAAATCGCCATGGGTGGCGTAGCCGGGCGGATCGATCATCACAAGATGCGCGAGACCCTGCGGCTCGCGCGGCAGCCGGTTGAAATCGAAATCGGTCCAGATATCGCCATTGACCAGCAGGAACGGGGCTTGGCCCAGCCGTGCCAAGGCATTGAGCATGCCGCCGCCGGTTTCCAGGGGCGTGTCGCCTTCGTAGAGATACTGGATACGCAGGCCCCAGCGCGCGCCATCGCCCAGCGCCACCGGGAAGCGGTCGGCCAGCCAGCTGGTGTTGATCACCACCTCTTGCACGCCCATCGCCGCCAGCTTTTCCAGATGCCAGACGATCAGGGGCTTGCCGCCGGCTTCGATCAGCGGCTTGGGCGTGTGGTCGGTCAGGGGGCGCATGCGCTCGCCCAGGCCGGCCGCGAAGATGAGCGCCTTCATGCGATCTCGCCCCGCGCCTGCAGCACCGGCTTGATGCGCGCGTCGAGCAGCGTCCGCAGGCCATCCAGTTCCGGATAGCGCGGCAGGACCTCGTCCAGGTAGCGGATGAAGCGCGGCACGTCGGGCAGGTAGCGCGTCTTGCCGTCGCGGTAGTGCAGGCGCGAGAAGATGCCGAGGATCTTCAGGTGGCGCTGGACGCCCATCCAGTCGGCGTCGCGCAGGAACACCTTCAGTTCGGGCACCGGCAGCCCGGCGCGCGTGGCACGGGCGTGGTAGCGGGCCAACCAGCCGTCCACGCGTTCCAACGGCCAGCTCAGGAACGCGTCCTTGAACAGGCTCATCGCGTCGTAGGCGATCGGGCCGAGTACGCAATCCTGGAAATCCAGCACCGCCGGCCCGGGCGTCACCGGCATCAGATTGCGCGGCATGAAATCCCGATGCGTCAGCACGCGCGCCTGCCCCAGCGCATTGTCCATCAACCTGCGTTGAGCCAGCTCCAGTCCCTCGCTCTCGCCGCAGTCCAGCACCAGTCCCAGATGGCGACGCAGGAACCATTCGTCGAACAGGCCAGCATCGCGCTGCAGCAGCGCCTCGCCGAACTCCCCCATGCCGGCGGGCGGAGCGATCGTCTGCAGCCGCAACAACTGCTCCAGCGCGGCATCGAACCAGGTGTCCGCGTTGTCCTCGCTGATCACGTGCGCCAGCGTCGGGCCGCCAAGATCCTCCAGCAGCAGGAAGCCGTGTTCGATGTCGATGGCCAGCACCTCCGGCACGCGCACATCGCCGCCCACCAGCAGTTCGCGCATGGACAGCCAGGGACGGACATCCTCCAGCCCCGGAGGCGAGTCCATCACGATGCGCCCGGGACCATCGCCCAGGCTGCGCCAGTAGCTGCGGAAGCCGGCGTCCATCGACGCGCGTTCCAGTTGTGCGTAGGGGTCGCCCAGCGCGCCGCGCGCCCATTCAAGGCGTTGGGCACCACGCCCGGAAGGGTCCTGAATCGTAGGGTTCATGCGGTCGGGGGCGGGCACAGGCGTCAAAGGGCTACAGGGTAAACTGGCGCCCTACCGACTTGCGAGGCTTGCATGGCCCAACTCCAACCCGTGCTGCTGTCCGGCGGCTCCGGCACGCGCCTGTGGCCGCTCTCCCGCGAAGCCTACCCCAAGCAGTTCCTGCCGCTCGCCGGCGACGACACCATGGTGCAGGCCACGTGGCGCCGCGTGGAAGCGCTGGCCGATATGGCACCGATCGTGGTGGCGAACGAGGAGCACCGCTTCCTGGTCGCCGAACAGCTGCGCCAGGTGGGCGCGCCGGTCCCGGCGATCCTGCTGGAGCCGGTGGGTCGCAACACGGCGCCTGCGATTGCCGCTGCGGCCCTGCAGGCGATGGCGGGCGGCGCCGATCCGCTGCTGCTGGTGCTGCCGTCGGACCACGTCGTCCGCGACGTCGCCGGCTTCCAGCGCGCCGTGCGCCAGGCATCGTCCGCGGCGGACGCCGGTGCGCTGGTGACCTTCGGCATCGTGCCCGATGCACCGGAAACGGGCTTCGGCTACATCCAGGCCGAAGCCGGCGACGGCCTGCGCCAGGTCCTGCGCTTCGTCGAGAAACCCGATGCCGCCACGGCCCGGTCCTACCTGGATGCGGGCGGCTATTACTGGAACAGCGGCATGTTCCTGTTCCGCGCCAGCCGCTACCTGGAAGAACTCGCGCGTTTCCGTCCCGATATCGTCGACGCCGTGCGCGCGGCGCATGCGGCCGCGCGGCACGATGGCGATTTCGTGCGCCTGGACAAGGACGCTTTCAGTGCGTGTCCGTCGGACTCCATCGACTATGCGGTGATGGAGAAAACCGCCGACGCGATGGTGCTGCCGGTCGACATCGGCTGGAACGATGTCGGCAGCTGGTCCGCGCTGTGGGACGTGGCCGAGCGCGATGCCGATGGCAATGCGCACCACGGCGACGTGATCGCGGTCGATAGCCGCAACAGCTACGCCTACGCGCAGCGACTGGTGGCGCTGGTGGGCGTGGACGACATCGTGGTGGTGGAGACGGACGACGCCGTGCTGGTCGCGCGCAAGGACAAGGTGCAGGAGGTCAAGCAGGTGGTCGCGCGGCTGAAGCAGGAACAACGCAGCCAGGCCGTCCTGCATCGCGAAGTGCACCGTCCGTGGGGCAGCTACGATTCGGTCGACAACGGAGGCCGCCACCAGGTCAAGCGCATCAAGGTCAAGCCCGGTGCCGCGCTGAGCCTGCAGATGCACCACCACCGCGCCGAGCACTGGATCGTGGTCAGCGGTACCGCGAAGGTGACGCGCGGCGACGAAACCCTGCTGTTGTCGGAAAACGAAAGCACCTATATCCCGCTGGGCGTGAAGCATCGCCTGGAGAATCCGGGCAAGGTGCCGCTGGAGCTGATCGAAGTGCAGTCCGGCAGCTACCTGGGCGAAGACGATATCGTGCGGTTTGAGGACGTGTACGGCCGGAGTCAGTGACCGTATCGCCCGCGCGTGCAAAAAGGAAAGGCCCCGCGGGAGCGGGGCCTTCGTTCTTTCCGGGATGTCACTTCTTCTTGCGGACCATGCCGTAGATCAGCAGCAGCACGATGGCGCCGATCACCGAGGCGATGAATCCCGTCGGTTCGCCGGGACTGTACCAGCCGAACGCCCCGCCGATGAAGCGCGCCAGCAGCGCGCCCAGGATGCCCAGCACGATGGTCATGAAGAAGCCCAGCTTGTCGTCGCCGGGTTTCAGCGCACGTGCCAGCAGGCCGGCCAGGAAGCCGATGAGCAGGGTCCACAGGATGCCGCCGCCAAAGATCTGTTCCATCGAAACGCTCCGGTTGGGAAGGTGTGGGGGCGATGCTCAGCGTAACCCAGCTGCCCGCGCTGCGGGCAGCGGCCGGCATGGCGCTCAGAGAGTCGCAGGCGGAGGAGCCGACCCGGGGCAAGTGAATCAGGCCTTCAGGAGCCGGCCTGGGCATGAGGCCGGAATGAGCGAAGGCCGGGTCGCCCCGGCCTTCTGCAGGTGGCACAACCTGCGCGGATCAGCAGCAGCCGTGGTCGCCGTGCTGTTCGCCTCCGGCCACCGCCGCCACGCCCGTGGTCTCGCCGCGCACGCTGGCGGCATGGTGTTCGGCGATCACGCGCGCCACGCAGGCGGTGACTTTCTTGCCCATCGGGATGTGCAGGAATTCGTTCGGGCCGTGCGCGTTGGAATGCGGGCCCAGCACGCCGGTGATCATGAACTGCGCACCGGGGAACTTCTCGCCCAGCATGCCCATGAAGGGAATCGTGCCACCTTCTCCCATGTACATCGCCGGCTTGCCGAAGAACTCGCGGCTGGAGGCGTCGATCGCCTGCTCCAGCCACGGCGACATCGCCGGCGCATTCCAGCCGGTGCTGGCCTTCTCGAGCTCCAGGCTTACCTGCGCACCGTTGGGCGCATCCTTTTCCAGCAGGTCCTTCAGCAGCTGGCCGGCCTGTTTGCCATCCAGCGTGGGTGGCAGGCGCAGCGACAGCTTCACCGACGTGTAGGGGCGCAGCACGTTGCCGGCGGACGATAGCGGCGGCATGCCGTCGACTCCCGTGACCGACAGCGCGGGGCGCCACGTACGGTTGAGCACCAGCTCGGCCAGATCTTCGGCCATCGGGGTCATGCCGGGCAGGAATGGGAACTTGTCGAATACCGCCGTGTCCAGCACGCGCGCGGCTTCCTGGGCCTGGGCGAGACGGTCCGCCGGGATCTCGACCTGCAGGCCTTCCGGCAGGATGCGGCCCGTCCGCTCGTCCTCCAGCCGTGACAGCAGCTGGCGCAGCAGGCGGAAGCTGGACGGCACCACGCCGGACGCATCGCCGGAATGCACGCCTTCCTCCAGCACCTTGACCGTGAAATTGCCGCCGGCCAGACCGCGCAGCGACGTGGTGCACCACAGCTGCTCGTAGTTGCCGCAGCCCGAGTCCAGGCAGACCACCAGCGACGGCTTGCCGATGCGACCGGCGAGGTGGTCGACGTAGGCCGGCAGGTCGTAGCTGCCGGATTCCTCGCAGGCCTCGATCAGCACCACGCAGCGCGCATGCGGCACGCCCTGCTGCTGCAGTGCCTGGATGGCGGCCAGCGAGCCGAAGATCGCATAGCCGTCGTCGGCGCCGCCGCGGCCGTACAGTTTGTCGCCCTTGATCACCGGTACCCAAGGGCCCAGGTCGTCGTCCCAGCCGGTCATCTCCGGCTGCTTGTCCAGGTGGCCGTACAGCAGCACGGTGTCGGCGCCGGTTTCGGGTCCCGTCGCCGGGATTTCGATGAAGATCAGCGGCGTACGGCCTTCAAGGCGCACCACTTCCACCTGCATGCCCGGCACCGACTGCGCCTTCGCCCAGCGCTCCATCAGCTGCACCGCCTGCTCCATGTACCCGTTGGCCACCCAGTCCTTGTCGAACATCGGCGACTTGTTGGGGATGCGGATGTACTCGACCAGCTGCGGGACGATGTCGTCATCCCATTTCTCGGCTACGTAGCGGTCGACTTTGGCGGTGTCCATGGCAACTCCCGGTACTGAAAGGCACAGGCGGTCATTCTACGCCCTGGGAGCGGGTAGGACTTTTCCTACATGCATGCGCGGTGTTTACGGGCAGATTCCCCCGTGCTCGGGCGATATCTTGAAGCCCGTGGGAACGCAAGACTGAACCTGCCGCCAAGGTCATCGGCCTGCAGCGGCAACATGGCGGATGCCAAGAGGCGTCCGCCGTCCAGGGACAGTCCATCGCCACAAGGAGAGTCGTCATGAAGTCGTTCGTCCACACCGTGTTCGCCGCCGTCCTGTCGCTGCTGATCGCCGCGCAGGCGCTGGCCACCGAGAAGGTCAACATCAACACCGCCGACGCGGCCGCGCTGGATCGCGTGCTGGTCGGGGTCGGTCCGTCGAAGGCGGCCGCGATCGTCGAGTACCGCAAGGCCAACGGCCCGTTCAAGAGCGCCGAGGAGCTCGCCATGGTGAAGGGCATCGGCCTGAGCACCGTGGAGCAGAACCGCGACCGTATCGAGCTGCGCACGGGCGCCACACCGGCGCGCAAGCCGGCTGCCGCGACCGCGGCGCCCGCCAAGCCGGTCGCGCGGCGCTGATCGATTCCCGTGCCGGGCGTCTCCACAGGATGTGGAGCGCCAGGCACAGGGGCAGGAAGCCAGGGGGAAACAGGCGGGATGCCGACAGGGACGTATCCATATCGCGCACGACGCGCAGGTCGGCAGCGGGTTGCAGCCTGATTCGCCGACGGTAGACCGACAGGGATGTCGACAACGCCCGGACGCGCAGGACGCACGTCCGGGCGTTGTCGTTTGTGGGTGGACAGGCGCGGCAAGGCCGGGCGCCGGCTAGAATCCCGCCACGGACTGCCGGGGACCATCATGCCGGAATCATCGCGCGTCATTCCCGCCAACGAATATCGGCGGGTGCGCTGGAAGAATGGATTGGGCTGGACCCGTGAAATCGTGCGGGTTCCGGACGACGACGACTGGGACTGGCGCCTGTCGATCGCCGAGATCGAGCGCGATGCGGCGTTCTCATCGTTCCCCGGCATCGACCGCGAACTGGTGCTGCTGCGCGGGAACGGGCTGCGCCTGAGGTTCGAAGACGGACGCACGGTCGATCTGATGCCGCCGCACGGCCGCTACCGGTTCGCGGGCGAGGACGCGGTGACGGGGGAACTGGTCGACGGCACGACGCACGATTTCAACCTGATGTGGCGGCGTGGCCGGGTCCGGACCGAACTGCTGCATCGTCCGCTGGTGGGGCCGATGCTGTTCTTCACCGAGCCGGGCGTGCACTGGGTCGTCCATCTGATCGCCGGACAGGCGGCGTTCGACGGGGCGAGTGGCCTTGACGATCTGTGCAGCGGCGATACTGCTTTTCTGGTCGGCGGCAAGGCGCGCGCGCGACATGCCCTGCACGGCGGCGGCGAGCTGCTGGCCGTCCGCATCGAGGCCGAAGGCCGCTGAGGACGACAGGTCAGTACACGTCGCGGCGATAGCGCCCGGCGGTCCGCAGGGCTTCGACCTTGTCCTCGCCCAGGATGCGGCGCAGCGTGGCGTCCACGTCGGGCGCCATGCCGGCCAGACTCCCGCAGACGTACACCGCCGCGCCTTCTTCGACCCACTGCCGCAGCCGGTTCGCGTGCGACGCCAGCGCATGCTGGACGTAGCGATGGCCGTCGCCATCGCGCGAGAAGGTCAGGTCGAGATGTGGGAGCAGGCCTTGCGCCTGCCACGCTGCCAGTTCGTCGGCGAGGAAGGCGTCGTGCGCGCGCTGGCGCTCACCGAACAACAGCCAGTTGCGTGTCGCACCGGCCAGCGTCCGCGCTTTCAAGTGGGCGCGCAGACCCGCCAGGCCCGTGCCGTTGCCGATCAGGATCATCGGTACATCGGCGGCGGGTGGATGAAAATTCGGATTGCGGCGGATGCGCAGGGCGATGGCGTCTCCCGGCTGCGCATGCCGGCACAGCCAGCCGCTGCCCAGACCGGCGGTACCGTCTGCATGATGCATCAAGCGCACCAGCAGGTGCAGCGCGCCATCGCCGGGGAGGGAGGCGATGGAGTATTCGCGGTGCGGCAGGGGCGTGCAGGCATCGGCGAGCGCCTGCGCATCTCCGCGCCAGAGCTCATGGTCCGCGACGGGCCATTGGCTGCGGACAAGTACCTGCGCCAGCGATTGCGCGTGGTCCTGCCACTGCACGGGAACATCGCCCGCCAGGCCCGTGCGCTGCAGGACCTCGTCGACCTCGGCCATGGCGCGGCACGGCCCGATCTCGGCGATGTCGCCAGCGGCCCAGTCGGGCAGCGAACCGGATCCGGGTGTCAGGGAAAGGAGGAACACGGGCCCACCGATGCTGCCGGGATTCAGCTCGACACGATCGCGCAGCCGCCAGGATTCGTACCGCGGCGTGGACCAGTCCTGCGCATCGGACCCGTCGCCCAACTGGCCGATATGATGCTGCCAGTGGCGCAGGGCACTGTCGTCGGCATTGTCGACTTCCACCAGGTCGAACAGCGGTTGCGCGCCCTGTCGCCGCAGCCAGTCATCGAGCTGGTGGCCGAAAGCGCAGAACTGCGCATATTCGCGATCGCCCAGGGCCAGGACGGCGTAGCGCAGCGTGTGCAGCGGGAGTGTCTGCGACATCACGCGGCGGACGAAGCCGAGCGCGGAGTCGGGTGGATCGCCTTCGCCCGTGGTGCTGACGATGAACACGGCGCGCCCGATGGCCTGCAACTGTGCCGCATCCAACCGTTCCAGCCCCGCGCGCTGGACCGCGACGCCGCCCTGGCGAAGCGATGCGGCGGTCATGTCGGCCAGCTCCATCGCGAAACCGGTCTGACTGGCATGCACGACCCACGTCGCATCGGATCCGGCCAGCATCGCCGGTTGTCCCGACGTGTCGCGCTTGCGCGCGCGGGACAGGATGCCCGCCACCAGTCCGGCATATGCCAGCAGGGCGGCGGCGGCGATGCAGACGCGGGCCCTGGACGGGCTGACCTGCCACCAGTCGCCCTCGTGCAAGCCGGCGAACAGCCAGGCGCACGCGGCCAGCGACAGCATCACCAGCGCATTGCCAACCAGGGGGGCACTCCCGTGCCGAGGTGAAGGGCCTGCCGTGCTCATGCCGCCAGGTGCTGCTCGAACGCTGGCGTCATGGTTTCCCGCAAGCCTTCGCCGGTGCGGTGCAGGAAGCGCGCCGCCAGGCCGTGATGCGCCGCGAAAGCCGGGCCTTCTTCGGTGCCCATGACCGTCAGGGCGGTGGCCCAGGCATCGGCGTGCATCGCATCGGCCGCGATCACGGTCACCGCGGCAGCGGCATCGGTCACCGGCTCGCCGCTGCGCGGGTCGATCGTGTGCGAGTAGCGGTGGCCATCCTGCGCGTAGGCATGCCAGCGGTCGCCCGAGGTAGCGACGGCCATGCCCTCCAGTGCCAGTACCCGTGGTTCCAGCCCTTCGCTGTCGGCTTCCTCATCCGGTGAGGATTCCACCAGCACGCGCCATGGTTGACCGTCGGCCTTGCGGCCATAGCCATACAGTTCGCCGCCCACTTCGATCAGGCCGGCGTCGATACCGCGACGCCGCAGCAGGTCGGCCACCACGTCCACGCCGTAGCCCTTGGCGATGGCCGAAAGGTCCAGCATCACACCGCCCGGCTGGCGGACGCGGCGCTGCGCGGCATCGAACCGCAGGTGCTGCCAGCCGACGCGGGAGCGGGCTTCGACCAGCGCCGCCGGCGTGGGGCGACCCCGCCCGTGCGCATGCGCACCGAATCCCCATGCCGCCACCAGCGGCGACACGGTGGGGTCGAACGCGCCGTCGCTGCGTGACGCGATGTCGAGCGCCGCCGTGAGCACCTGCAGCATGTCGTCCCGCAGGACGAACCATTCGCCTGCGGCGCAGCGGTTGAAGCGCATGATGTCCGCATCCGCCTCCCACGTGCTCATCTGCGCGACCAATTCGTCCAGGCGCACCTGGATGGCGTCGTGCAATGCATGCGGATCGATGCGCGACGGACTGGCGTACTGGACGGACCAGGTCGTACCCATGGTCTGCCCGTGCAGTGCATGCACCGGCGCCGCCTGCGCAGAGGGGGAGGGAAGGGAGATGTTCATGCTGATCCATGCCGCCGGTACTGCGTCCGGCGGCATAGCCCCGTCTTACTGGGGCAGCACTTCCAGCGTGGCGACATAGCTCAGCCGGCGCTGCTTGGCCTGCGGCACGGTGGTCTTGTCGTCCTGCGTGCCGGTTTCCAGCCAGTACATGCCGGCTTCCGGCCAGGTCACGCTGAATTCGCCGTTGGCATCCGTGGTGACCTTGATCTCATCCTGCGCGTTGCGATAGCGCGTACCGCCGCGGGTGATCTCGAATTCCAGCCCGGCCGCCGGCTTGCCGTCGACCAGCATCCGGAAGGTGGCCGCTTCACCGGCGAACAGGTCGTTGGGATGCGTCACCGGCAGCAGTTCGATGCCTTCCCCGGTGCTCTTCAGCGCAGTGTCGTTGGGCGCCCCGTTGGTCACGAAGGTCTCGATGCGACCGATCGACTGCGATACCTGCAGGTTCTTCGCATCCTTCGGCACCTTGGTCGCCAGGTCTTCCGGTTTGGCGCCGCGCAGGCCGCCCGGCTTGCCGTCGGCGCCTTCCCAGCGAACCATCAGGCCCTTGTTGACCGTGGCGATGCGGTAGGTGCCCTGCTGCTTCAGCTCGACATCGAACACCGTGCGGTACTTGCCCGTGGCCAGGTTCTGCGCCTCGACCGCGCTGCCGTCCGGTGCGGTGATCGCCAGGCCTTCCGTGCGCAGGGGAACGTGGTTGAAGTAGAACAGGTCGTTGGACACCGCCGCATCCACCGTGATCCACGGGTTGGTGCCGGCGATGACGGTCTGCGACGGCTGCAACCAGGCCTTGTGCGCCAGCGTGGTGGCGGGGATGGCGGAGGCCAGGGCGATGGCTACGGCGAGGGAACGCTTCATCGGAATCTCCAGCGGACAGATGGAAAGAAGGATCAGGGCTTGACCGTCAGCGTGACGGACCCCAGTTCGGTGGCGCCCTGCGCCTTGCCCAACTGCGGTGCGCCCTTGGCGGGCCAGGTGAAAGGAATCTTCAGCAGCTCACGGCCACCGACTTCGCGCGCGGCCTCGACGACCAGCGTGTACTGGCCGGGCGCCAGCTTGGCCAGATGCTGCTTGTCGCTGAAGCTCAACGCGTGCTTGCCGACCGGCTTGGTGGGTCCGGTCACACCATCCACCGGCACCTTCAGCGAGCGGCCGGACTTGCGCCACCACTGGCGCAGGTCGGGCAGCCACTTGGTGCCGTGGCCCTCGGAATTGCTGGTCTGCTGGTACCAGACGGACAGGTTGGCGGCGACCTTCTGGTCGGCGCCTTCGATCCACACGGCGACGTAAGGACGGTGGTACTCGGCCACATTGAGCTTGGGGATCTCGACATTGATGTCGAGCGTGGCGGCGTAGGCGGGCGTGGCCAGCAGGCCGCTGAGCGCGATGGTCAGCGTGGTGTGGACGGCGATCTTCGACATGCGGTCACTCGCGGTTCGTTGAAGGGGTTCAATGGATGAAAAGCAGCGCGATCAGCAGCGGCACCAGCAGGCCCAGGCCCACCATCGGCCAGGTCATGCGGCGCTGCCGCCCGTGAAGGTAGAGCAGGAACAGGCCGGTGATGCAGAACACCAGGCACGCCACGGCGAAGATGTCCAGGAACCATCCCCACGCCGGCCCGGCGTTGCGGCCCTTGTGGAGGTCGTTGAAATAGGAGATCCAGCCGCGGCGGGTCCGTTCGTACTCGACCACCCCCGTTTCGCGATCGATGCTCAACCAGGCGTCGGTGCCGGGGCCCGGCATCGAGAGATAGAGCTCCATGTCCGACCATTCGGCCGGTCGTCGTCCGATCGATATCGACAGCTCCTGCTCCAGCCAATCGCCCACGGCCGCAGGCAGGGGCGCATGGCCTTCCTGTCGATCGCCCAGCATGGCGACGACAGGTGCGGGAAGGGTGGCGGTCAGGTGGGTGACCTCGGGCGAGGCTTCGATCTTCGCGGCATGGTTCAGCGTGATCCCCGTAATGGCGAACAGCAGCATGCCAACCAGGCAGACGGCCGAACTGATCCAGTGCCACTGATGCAACGTGCGCAGCCAGAAGCCGCGGCGTTGTTGCTGGAGGGCAGGGGAAGCGGGAGCGGACAACGGCACTCTCGAGGCGGATGGAACAGGTGGCCATTACATCATGGATGAGAATAACTCTCAATTGAGAAGCGTTCCCACCGGGCGGGCCAAGCGGCGGCTCTCAAAAGCTGACGTTGAGACTCAGCCACAGGTTCCGAGACTTGTCCTTGTTGTTGTAGTCGTCCAGGTACGACACCTCGTTGGACGTATAGATGCCGTCGTTGTTGAGGTCATTGAAGACCGTCTGGAAGGTGGTGAAATCTTCGTCGAGCAGGTTATTGATGCGGCCCGACACCGTCACATGCTCGTTGAAGCGGTACTGCGCGCCCAGATGCAGCACCGTGTAGTCCTGGTAGTCCCGGCGAACCCCGTTGATCGTGTCGCGATAGCGCTTGGAGCGGGCTTCGGCGAGCAGCTGCATGCTGAAGCGGTCGTTCGCCTGCCAGTTCAGGCTGGCGTTGGCCATGTGGCGGGCGGTGTTGGTCAGCGGCAGGCCCTTCTGTGCCCCGCTCAGTTGCTCGCTGTCGGTGAAGGTGTAGTTGGCGCGCAGCGACAGGGTCTCCGTGATGCCCCAACGTCCAGCGACTTCCACACCCTGGATGCGCACTTCGTCGATGTTGATGTTCTGCGCATACGTCGTATAGCCCAGCAGCGCGTAATCGCCGAGGTTGGCGCAGGGACGCATGCCGCCGGTCTGCTCGCAGCTGAGACTGGTTTCGCCGCGCGCGATCTTGTCGTCGAAGTCGTTGCGGAACACGGTGAGATTGACATTGTGCGCGTCGTCCGGCGAGGTCCAGTACAGCGCGATCTCGCTGTTGACGCTGGTCTCGGGCTGCAGGTCGGGGTTGCCCACGAAGGGCGTGGTCCCCTGGCCGCCGAAGCCGGTGACGCCGTCGTACAGGTCGGTGGTCTTGGGCGTCTTGAAGCCGGTGCTGACGCCGCCCTTCAACGTCCATGCTGGGCTGATGTCCCACACGGCATAGGCGCGCGGGCTGAACTGGCTGCCGAACACGCGGTGGTCGTCGTGGCGCAGGCCCAGCGTGACGGTCAGTGTGTCCAGCGGATTCCAGTTGTCCTCCGCGAACAGCGACCACATCCTGTGCTCCTGGACGGTGCCGCCGCCATCGCCGCCACCTTCCATGCCGAACACGCCGTCCTCCAGTTCGCCGTCGATCACTTGGCCGCCGACGACGAAGCGGTGCGCCTCGCCGACGGCGAAATCCAGTTTGGCGTCCAGTGTGTACTGGCGGCTTTCCATCGTGCGCTTCGGACGCGGGAGGAAGGTATCCATGACCAGCTGCTGGCGCTGTGTTCGCGTCAATCCGGCATAGGGGCCGGTGGCGCAGGTGGAGGCGTTGTTGCAGTAGATGTCCCGATGCAGCAGCCGTTCGGCCACGGTGAACGGCAGCGTGCGGCCGTGGTTGCCGGTGTCGATATGGGCCAGCGAGACGAAACTGTCGCCGAACGTCCACTGCCCGTGATGGGTGACCGACCACTGGTCACGCGTGAACTCCTGGTCAGCCGCGTACCCGACCTGCGGCGCCGCGCGCCAGATGCCGGCCAGTCCGTCCACCGTGCCCAGCGGATACGTTTCAGTGCCCAGATTGTTGATGTACGGCGTGTTGTCGTACGTCTGCTTGGACGTGTCGTAGTCGAAGACGACGCTCTGGCTGTCCGTCGGCGTCCAGCTCAGCGTCACGCCCGCGCTCTTGTTGGTGTTGTCCACGGTCTTGCCGCCGCCACCGAAGCCCAGCGCCCGCTCGAACACCGTGCCGTCCGGTGCGGTGATGGCCTCGTATTCGGGCGTGGATGCGTCCCGCTCGTACCAAGAACCGCGCACGCCCAAGCCCAAACGTTCCTTCACCAGCGGCCCCATCAACATGAAGTCGAAGGTGCTGTCGCTGCCGAAATCGCGGTTCTCCTGGATGCCGTGGCCGAGCGTGGCCGAGCCCTGCCAGCGGTCCGACACCTTGCGCGTGATGATGTTGATCACCCCGCCCAGCGCGTCGGCGCCGTACAGGGTGGACGCCGGCCCGCGGATCACTTCGATGCGCTGGATCATGTCCAGCGGCGGAATATGGTTGAACTGGTTGCCGCCGAACGAGTTGGGGTAGATGTCGCCATGGTTGTTCTGACGCTTGCCGTCGATCAGGATCAGCGTGTAGTCCGGCCCCATGCCACGGATGCTGATGGTCTTCTGCCCCGTCTTGTCGGAGGTCTCGCCGACATCAACGCCCTCCAGATCGCGCACGGCGTCGATCAGCGTGATATAGGGGCGCTGGCGCAGTTCCTCCGCGGAGATCACGCTGATGCTGGCGGGCGCGTCGGTGATCTTCTGTTCGAAACCGGAGGCCGTGACGACGACGGTGTCGAGGGTGCTGACATCGGCGGCATCGGCCGCGGGCTGCGCGATGGCGGGGGCAGTGGCGACGGACAGCAGGGCGAGGGCAAGGCGGTTGCGACGCAGCGAGGCGCGCACGGACGTACGGGTGACGTTCATGGGATCCGGGAAGAAGTGGGCAGCAGGGGGCGCGGTCGCGCGGGTGCGCGATCAGGAGAAAGCAGCGTCCGGGATCGGACGGGCCGCGAGCGGATCAGGCGACAGGAGGTGCCTGGCCGTGATGCAGGCTCAATGACGGATCCAGGCGGTGCAGGGCGCCGTCCGGCATGCGCGGGTCCGGTTGCGGACCGGCATGCCCCCGCCGTGATGAAGGCAGGGGCGAAGCGGCGTCGCGGATGTGTCCTGGCGCGCGGGTGGTTTTCACCTTCAGGGCGATCAGTCGTGCCTTCTTCGCGGGGACGTCGCGATGGCGGTCCTCGCGAGCGCCCCCTGCGTGGTCGCGGGATTCCCCTGCGATCAGCGCGGGCGTCGTCTGGGCAGCGACAACCGCCCGACCCGTGCCGGAAGGGACCGGCAAGTGGAATCCCAGCAACATGGACAGCGCGATCACGACGGCCGCGATGCCCAACCGCGACCACCAGGGTGCGCGCGCCGGTCTCGGTGCGTGCAGGCCGATCGGGTTGTCAGGCGGTTGATTCAAGAAGGTCCCCAGGGCGCGCGCCAGTCCGGCGGGCCGTTACGGGGCATTTTAAATGAGAATACTTATCAAGTGCAAACAAGATTGAATCTTGATTTGTTTCCTCAGGTCTCCACCCACTGCCTGAGAAGGTTGTGGTAGACGCCGGTCAGCTGGACCAGGGCGGCATGCTCGGGCACGTCCACGGTCAAGCGGCGGATGGACAGGTCCAGTTCGAACAGCAGCCGGCGATGACCATCGTCGCGGACCATACTCTGCATCCAGAAGAACG
This sequence comes from Pseudoxanthomonas sp. F11, assembly GCF_037046485.1. Lineage (NCBI taxonomy): Bacteria > Pseudomonadati > Pseudomonadota > Gammaproteobacteria > Lysobacterales > Lysobacteraceae > Pseudoxanthomonas > Pseudoxanthomonas sp. F11. Next base: position 751,537 of record NZ_JBANLZ010000002.1, read on the forward strand.
ACGCCACGCGCGCGCCGCGGGTCACTGGCGTCACCTTGTGCAGGCTGGTGCCCGGATACAGCACCATGTGGCCGGCGGGCAGCTTCACGCGCTGCGTGCCGAAGGTGTCCTCGATGACGAGCTCGCCGCCGTCGTAGTCCTCCGGTGCGCTCAGGAAAAGCGTCGCGGACAGGTCCGTGCGCACGGCGTCCACGCCGCCGCGGCTGCGGTCGTAGCGGACTGCGTTGTCCACGTGGTAATCGAAGAACTGACCGCCGTCATAGCGGTTGAACAGGGGCGGATAGATGCGCTTGGGCAGCGCCGCGGAGAAGAAGGTGCTGTTGCGCGACAGCGCGTCCAGGATCAGGGCACCGACGTCGCGGGCCGCGGGAGAATCCTCCGGCAGCTGCGCATTGTCCTTGGCCCTGGCCGACTGGTAGCCCGCGGTGATGCGGCCGTCCGCCCAGTCGGCGGCATCCAGGCGCGCCCGTGCTTGCGCGACCTGCGCGGGAGTCAGCACCTCCGGAATCGCCAGCAGCATATCGGTCTACCTCGAACAGAAAGCCCCGCCCATTGTGCATAGGCAGGGTAATGAGCACCTACAACAGGCTCACCGGCCTCAGAACTTGAGCGTGGCCGTCAGCACGGCAGAGCGGCCTTCGCCGGGCGTGGCCCAGCCATTGCCCGTTGTGATCACGCCGTTGGTCAGCGTGACGTTGTTGCGAATGCGCGTGTAGTACTCCTCATCAAACAAGTTGTTGAGGTTGAGCTGCAGGCCCAGGCTGTCGTTGACGCGATAGCCCACCATTGCGCGATGCACCCAGTAGGCCTCGGTCTTGTAGGGGTCCAGGTCGCCGAGCAGGCTGCTGTTCTGCGTGTAGAAACCGCCCTGGTAGGTCGCGCCGTAGCCGAAGCTCCAGTCGTTCAGCTGGTAGGTGCTCCACAGGCTCATGGAGTGCTTCGGGGTGTTGGTCAGCAGGTTGCCCTTCAGCGGATCGGGGAAGAGGGCGGTGTTGCCGCAGTTCGCGGCGCCGGGGTTCGCGGCGCAGAACGAGGAGACCCCGTGCAGCACTTCGCTGTCCAAGTATGTGTAGTTGGCGAACAGCGACCATTCCCGGGTGATGTTGCCGGCCGCGCCCAGGGCGATGCCATCTACGCGTGCCTTGCCGTCCAGCGACTGCTCGCCGGTGAGGTTGAGCGGGTCCGGGTCGGCCACGCGGTAGTTCTGGCGTTCGTTGCGGAAAACAGCCGCGGTCAACGCGAGACGGGTGCCGAACAGGTCCCACTTCGTTCCCAGTTCGACGTTCACCGCGGTCTCCGGAGCGACCGAGCAGTTGTTGCCACCGGTGGTGCTGTTAAGCGTGCACGACCCGTTGACCGAGGCCTTGGACGGCGTCTTGCTGTTGGCGTACGCCAGGTAGATCGAACCGTTCTCGGTCGGCTTGTAGACCAGGCCCGCGCGATACGAGAACAGGTTGTCGCTGTTGCTCGCCGACGGCGAAGGTGCGGTCAGGTACTGGCCGCGCGTCGCGGCCACGGTGGACGCTGTCCAGGTGACCGTGTCGCCCTCGTTGCGCTCATAGCGCGCGCCGAGGTTGAGCGAGAACTGCGGGGTGAAGCGGATCGTGTCGAACAGGTAGACGGCCTGGTTGTTCAGCGAGCCCTTCGTCCGTGACGTGGCGTAGTAGTTCAACGGTCCCGTCCAGACGTTGTACGGATTGTTGATGTCGACCAGCGGGAAGACCGTGACGGACGTGCCGTTGGAATTGTTGAAGACGCTGCCGGTATCCAGGTCGAAGTCTTCCTTCGAGAACGCCACGCCGGCGACCAGCGCATGTTCGATGGCGCCGGTCGAGAAGCGCGCCGTCAGGTCGGTCTGGCTGATCGCCATGAAGTTGCTGGCGTCGCGCACGAAGCCGCGTGGGCCGGAGTTGGGATTCCAGATGCCCGCGGGCGAGCAGACGGCGCCGGTGTAGGGATTCGTGCCGTTGTCCAAGCACCATGTGCCCTGCAGCGCGGTCACGTTGCTCAACTGGTCGACCTTCTGCAGGCGGGCAAGGCTGCGCACCGAAACCTGGTCGCTGAAATCGTGTTCGAAGATGCCTGTGAGCATGTCGATGTCGATCTGCTGTTCGGATACATTGCGATAGCCGAAGTAGCTCTCGAGGTCGACGCCCGGCAGCGCGCCGTCGTTGAACGGATTGAGCGCGTACGGGACGCCGTACTGGGGCAGGTTGTCGTCGCTCTGGTGCAGGTAGCTGAGGGTGACGCGCGTATCGGAGCCGAGACCGAACACGATCGACGGTGCGAAACCCCAGCGCTGGAAGCTCTCGTGGTCACGGCCGGGCACGTCGTTCTGGTGAACCATCGCGTTAAGGCGCACGGCGATGCCGTTCTCGAGGTCGTGGTTGGTGTCGGCGGTCACGCGCCCGTACTTGTCCGTACCCGCGCCAACGGTGAACGTGCTGAAGTCGCCCTCGCGCGCGACCTTGCTGACCAGGTTGATGGTGCCGCCGACCGAACCCGCACCCGACATCGCCGAGTTGGCGCCGTTGATCAGTTCGATGGATTCGAGGTTGAAATTGTCCGTGCGCGTGTACTGCGCGCTGTCGCGCACGCCGTCGGTGGTGATGTCGCTGCTGGCGGTGAAGCCGCGCAGGTTGATGCTGTCGCCATACCCGCCGCCGCCTTCGCCGGCGCCGAAGGTGATGCCGGGCAGCGTGCTCAGCACGTCGCGCAGGCCCAGCAGGTTCTGCTGCGCCATGACCTCGCTCGTGACCACGGTGATGGTCTGCGGTGTGTCGACCAACGCCTCGGTGTACTTGGGTGAACTGGCCTTCTGCACGCGCTCACCATGCACTTCCACGGTGTCCAGTTCTTTGGCTTGCATGGCGGCGTCGGTGGCGGCATCGCCAGTGGGGGCGGCCATGGCCGGGGCCGTGATGGCGAAGAGCAGGGCGGCGTTCAACGGGGAGGGGCGGAAGGTCATAGGCATCCTTGTGTGCTTGAGCGGATGACCCGGTGGCGACGGCTACGGGACGGAGTGGAAACGGTTTGGTGTCTTGCGCACAGCGTTCGGTATGCCGGCGAAAGGAGGCGTCACGCGACGGCGCAAGGCGCCGCGGGAAATCAGCGGGGAGGACCGCAGCCGCGATAAGCGGGGGATCGCGTGCGTGGGCCGTCGTCCCTGGAGGCAGCGAGGTAACGCCCCTCGATGGCGCACCGCGACGCGGTTGCGTGCTCTTCGCTTGCCGCCGGTTCGGACTCGGGAGACGTCGGGATGGCGTCGTGGTAGGCCTGGCTCTCGTACGCGGCCTGCGCGGCGTCTTCACTCGCCGTAGCAGGAGCCGTCACGGCAGAGGGAAGGACATCCGCCTGCGCGGCGGGGGTGGCATCCAGCCCGCCCATGAACAGCATCATGCATGCCAGCAGCACGCAGACGACGCTCGGCAGGACAAGAGGAAGGACGCGCGGCACCGGAGCCTCGAAGAGACGGCTGCGGCGACCTGCCGCAGGGTGCGACAGGATAATGAGAATGATTTGCGATTACAACACGGTGTTCAAAGGTCGAGCTCAGTCCCTGTCGTCCCGGGTCCAGACGCCACCGAGTTCAAGCCGGACCGGAAACTTTGCCACCGGCGAGTAGGCCGGCGCGCACAAGGCACGGCCATCGCGGACGTCGAAACGGGCCCCATGCAGGACGCATTCGATGCTGGCGTCCGCCGGATCGAAGTGGCCGGAGGACAGTTCGAAATCCTCATGGCTGCACTTGTCTTCCAGGGCATACAGATCGCCGTCGTGGTTGAGGACCAGGATCGGCGTGCCGGTGACCTCGTCGAACACGGTTTTCAGCTCGCCGGGCAGCAGCTCGCCGGCGGCGCACACGAACGTCCAGGTCTCACTCATGCGGCGGCTCCCGTCAGCGGTTTCTCCAGGATCTCGAAGCGCAGGTCCTCGCGCTTGGGAATGCCGTAGCGCTCGTCGCCGTAGGGGAAGGGCTTCTTGATGCCCGTGCGCGCGTAGCCGCGGCGTTCATAGAACGCGATCAACTCGTCGCGGATGTCGATCACGGTCATGCGCATGGTCGGCAGCTGCCACTCCTCGCGCGCGACGCGTTCGGCCTCGGCCAGCATGGCCTTGCCCACGCCGCCGCCCTGCAGGTCGGGGCGTACCGAGAACATGCCGAAGTAGCCCGCGCCGTCCTCCTCGGCCACGTGCGCGCATGCCAGCATTTCGCCGGCACGCTCTGCAACCAGAATGCGGCTGCGCGCGCGGCCGATGTCGCGCGCGAGGACATCGGGGTCGATGCGCTGGCCGTCCAGCAGGTCGGCTTCCGTCGTCCAGCCCTGTCGGCTGACGTCGCCGCGGTAGGCGGACGTGACCAGGGCGACGAGGGCCGGGATGTCGGCGTGGGTGGCGGGGCGGAAGCTGAGGGTATCCATGCCGTCCATTGTAGGGCGGCTGCGGGCATGCCCGCAGGGTTACGCCAGCAGGGCGCGCGCCTTTTTCAGGGCGGCGATGAAGGCGTCCACTTCCTCATGCGTGTTGTAGAAGGCGAACGAGGCCCGCAGCGTGGCGGCGACGCCGTAGAACTGCAGCAGCGGGTGGGCGCAGTGCTGGCCGGAACGGACGGCGACGCCTTCCAGGTCCAGCAGCGTGGCCAGGTCGTGCGCGTGCGCCCCTTCGATCAGGAACGAGATCACCGCCGCCTTGTCCGGGGCGCGGCCGACGATGCGCAGGCCGTCGATCCGGTCCAGTTCCTCGGTGGCGTGCGCCAACAGTTCGGCCTCGCGGGCTTCCACGTTCGCCATGCCCAGCGCGTCCAGGTAGTCCACGGCCGCGCCCAGCCCGACGAAACCAGCGATGTTGGGCGTGCCGGCTTCGAACCGGTGCGGCGGGTCGTTGAACACCGTGCCGTCGAAGCTCACTTCCTTGATCATCTCGCCGCCGCCGATGAACGGCGGCATGGCCTGCAGGTGTTCCTTGCGGGCCCACAGCGCGCCGGTGCCGGTGGGGCCGCACATCTTGTGGCCGGTGAGCGCGTAGAAATCGCACCCGATGGCGGCGACGTCGACTGCGCGGTGCGGTACCGCCTGCGAGCCGTCCACCACGGTGACGATGCCGCGCTTGCGGGCCTCGCGGCAGATCTCGCGCACCGGGTTGACCGTGCCCAGCACATTGGAGGTCTGAGTGATCGCCAGCAGCTTCACGTCGCCGGTCATGGCGGCGTGCAGCGCGTCCAGGTCGAGCGTGCCGTCGGTGTGGATCTCCGCGACCTTGATCGTCGCGCCGGTGCGCTGGGCCACGAGTTGCCACGGCACGATGTTGGCGTGGTGTTCCATGCGCGACACCAGGAGGGTGTCCCCGGCCTTCAGGCGCGGCAGCGCCCACGAGTAAGCCACCAGGTTGATCGCGAACGTGGTGCCGCTGCACAGCACCAGTTCGTCCGGCCGCACGTTGAGGAAGCGCGCCAGCCTTTTGCGCGCGCCTTCGTACGCATCCGTCGCTTCGGTGCCCAGCGTGTGCACGGCACGGCTGACGTTGGCGTTGTGCTGCCGGTAGAAGTCATCGACCGTCTGGATCACCGATGCCGGTTTCTGGCCCGTGTTGGCGCTGTCCAGATAGATCAGCGGCTTGCCGTTCACCTGCCGTGCGAGCAGCGGGAAGTCCTCGCGCACGCGCGCCCAGTCGATCGCGGCACCGGCACCGGACAGGGCCTCGCGGTTCATGGTGCCTCCAGCGCCGCCAGCGCGGCGTCCACCCGGGCGAGCAGGGCTTCGCGCACGCCGGCATGCGCGACGACGCCCAGCGGTTCGCGGCAGAACGCGATGGTCAGCAGCTGCCGGGCTTCGGCCTGCGTCAACCCGCGTGAGCGCAGGTAGAACAGGGCATTGGCGTCGAGCTGGCCGACCGTCGCGCCATGGGCGGCCTTGACTTCGTCGGCGTGGATCTCCAGCACGGGCTGGGTATCGATCTCGGCGTTGTCCGACAGCAGCAGGTTCTTGTTCGACAGCGCTGCATCAGTGCCGTCCGCACCCTCGCGGATCAGGATGCCGCCATGGAAGACCGCGCGTCCACGGCCTGCGCCTAGTCCGCGCCAGGTCAGTTCGCAGGTGGTGTCCCGGCCGATGTGGTCGATGCCCAGGCGGGTATCGACATGCCGGCGTCCGCCGGCCAGCAGCACGCCGTTCGCCGTCACGCGCGCGTTGTCGCCTTCCAGGCGTACGTTGAGCTCGTGGCGCGACAGCGCGCTGCCCAGCTCCAGATCCACGCGGCGGTAGTCGGCTTCGCGCGCGAGTACCGCGTCTGTACGCAGCAGCGAGGTGGCGCGCTCGCCCTCGGCCTGCACGCGCGCGTGCGACAGGGTCGCGCCCTTCGCCAGGTGCACGTGGCTCAGGGCGTTGATGAAGTGCGCGTGCGGCGTAGCGGCGAAGTGGTGCTCCACCACCGTCAGCGACGCGCCCGCACGCAGTTCGATCAGATTGCGCAGATGCCAGGCGCGGTCGGCGCCGTCCTCGGTGCCGATGAAGACCAGATGCAGCGGCTGCTCGCTCCGCACGTCGGCTTCGGCGCGCAGCAGCAGGCCTTCGGTCGCCAGCGCGGCGTTGAGCCGGGCGAAGACCTCGTCGGTGCGCTCGAAACGACGCTGCAGGAAGCGCGCCGCATCGCCGCCCTCCGCCAGTGCCTCGGACAGCAGCTGCAGGCTGACGCCGTCCGGCAGGTCGGTGGTCAGCGACAGCGCCACCGAATAGCGGCCGTTGACGAACACCGCGCGCGGCGCCGGGATATCGGCCAGCAGCATCGGGTCCAGCGACGGCAGCGCGTCGACGGCAGCGAAGCTGCGACGTTCGAGTTGCCGCAGCGAGGTGTACTTCCACGCCTCGGTGCGCGGGCCGGGCAGGCCGTCGCGCAACGCCTCGTCGAGCGCAGCGCGGCGTGCGGCATCGCCGTGGAAGGTGGCCGACAGGGAATCCAGCAATGCGCTCATCAGGCGGCCTGCTCCGGTGCCACACGGTCCTTGATCCACGCATAGCCGTGCTGTTCCAGCTCAAGCGCCAGTTCCGGGCCGCCGGTCTCGACGATGCGGCCGCCGGCCAGCACGTGCACCACGTCCGGCTTGATGTAGTCGAGCAGGCGCTGGTAGTGGGTGATGACCACGAACGCGCGGTCCGGGGAGCGCAGCGCGTTGACGCCATCGGCCACGTTCTTCAGCGCGTCGATGTCCAGGCCGCTGTCGGTCTCGTCCAGGATCGCCAGCTTCGGTTCCAGCACGGCGAGCTGGAAGATCTCGTTGCGCTTCTTCTCGCCGCCGCTGAAACCTTCGTTGACGCCCCGGTGCAGCAGTTCGTCCTTCAGGTGCAGCACGGCCAGTTTCTCCCGCACCAGCTTGAGGAACTGCATGGAGTCCAGCTCGGTCTCGCCGCGCGCCTTGCGCTGAGCATTGAGCGCCGCACGCAGGAAATAGGTGTTGTTCACGCCCGGGATCTCGACCGGGTACTGGAATGCCAGGAACACACCGGCGGCAGCGCGCTCTTCCGGTGCCAGTTCCAGCAGCGGCTTGCCGTCGAACTCGACGCTGCCGGCGGTGACCTCATAGCCCTCGCGGCCGGCCAGGATGTTGCCGAGCGTGGACTTGCCGGCGCCGTTGGGGCCCATGATGGCGTGCACCTCGCCCGGCTTCACGTCCAGCGAGAGGCCCTTGAGGATGTCCTTGCCGGCGACGCGGGCGTGGAGGTTGTCGATCTTCAGCATGTTCGTTTCCGTTTGATTCTTTTGAGCCCCTCTCCCATCGGGAGAGGGGTTGGGGTGAGGGGCGATGGAGTCCGGATCTTTGAGGCCACCGGACTTCGTTGCCCCTCATCCGCCCTACGGGCACCTTCTCCCCACGGGAGAAGGGAAAAGCCTTATCCCACGCTGCCTTCCAGCGACACTTCCAGCAGCTTCTTGGCTTCCACCGCGAACTCCATGGGCAGTTCGCGGAAGACCTGCTTGCAGAAGCCGTCGACAATCATGCTGACCGCGTCTTCCTGGCCGATGCCGCGCGCGCGGCAGTAGAACAGCTGGTCGTCGCTGATCTTGGAGGTGGTGGCCTCGTGTTCCAGCGTCGCGGTGGGATTCTTCACCTCGATGTAGGGGAAGGTGTGCGCGCCGCACTTCTTGCCGATCAACAGGCTGTCGCACTGGGTGTAGTTGCGCGCGCCGTCGGCGTTGCGGTCCACCTTCACCAGGCCGCGGTAGGTGTTCTGGCCGCGGCCGGCGCTGATGCCCTTGCTGACGATCTTGGACTTGGTGCGCTTGCCCACGTGGATCATCTTGGTGCCGGTGTCGGCCTGCTGGCGGTGGTGGGTCAGCGCGACCGAGTGGAACTCGCCCACCGAGTCGTCACCCAGCAGCACGCAGGACGGGTACTTCCAGGTGATCGCCGAACCAGTCTCCACCTGCGTCCACGTCACCTTGCTGCGGTCGCCCCGGCACTCGGCGCGCTTGGTGACGAAGTTGTAGATGCCGCCACGGCCTTCCTCGTCACCCGGATACCAGTTCTGCACCGTCGAGTACTTGATCTCGGCGTCTTCCAGCGCGACCAGCTCGACGACCGCGGCGTGCAGCTGGTTTTCGTCGCGCATCGGTGCGGTGCAGCCTTCCAGGTAGGACACGTAGGCCTTGTCCTCGCAGACGATCAGCGTGCGTTCGAACTGGCCGGTGTGGCCGGCGTTGATGCGGAAATAAGTGCTCAGCTCCATCGGGCAGCGCACGCCCCTGGGGATGAACACGAAGCTGCCGTCGGAGAACACCGCCGAGTTCAGCGCGGCGAAATAGTTGTCGCCCACCGGCACCACGGTACCCAGGTATTGCTTCACCAGGTCGGGATGCTCGTGGATGGCCTCGGACATCGAACAGAAGATGATGCCCTTCTCGGCCAGTTCCTTGCGGAAGGTGGTGCCGACGGACACGGAATCAAATACCGCATCCACCGCCACGCCGGCCAGCTTGGCGCGCTCGTGCAGCGGCACGCCCAGCTTGTCGTAGGTGTCCAGCAGTTCCTGCGGCACCTCGTCCAGCGAAGCGTATTTCGCCTTCGGCGCGCTGTAGTAGCTGATGGACTGGAAGTCGATGGCGCCTATCTTCAGCTTGGCCCAGTGCGGCGCCGGCATCGTCAGCCAGTGGCGGTACGCGGCCAGGCGCCATTCGGTCATCCATTCGGGTTCGTTCTTCTTCGCCGACAGGGCGCGAACGACGTCCTCGTCCAGGCCCGGCGGCAGCGAATCGGATTCGATGTCGGTGATGAAGCCGGCGTCGTAGCGACGTCCCAGCTGTTCCAGGATTTCAGCGTTCTCGGTGGCCATGGGGCTGCCTGCGGTTCAGCGGGTGGCGACCTGCACGGCGATGGGTCGCCTGCGCATGTCGTCGGAAGAGGAGGGGGGCGGGGCGATCATCTGCGCGAGGGTGAATCCGCGCAGAGCGTCAGCCACCACATCGTTGATCAGGCGCCAGTTGGCGCGCGCACCGCACTGGTGGGCGATGCCGCACTGGCTCTCGCTCTGGCTGCATTCGGTCATCGCCAGCGGTCCTTCCATGGCCTCGACGATCTGGATCAGGCTGATGTCGGCCGCATCGCGGCTCAGGCGGTAGCCGCCGTGCACGCCGCGCAGGCCTTCCACCAGGCCGGCCTGCGCCAGCGGTTTCAGCACCTTGCTGACGGTGGGCGTTTCCAGGCCGGAATGCTCGGCCAGGTCGGACGCACTGAGGATCTCGCCCGGCCGGGCGGCGAGCACGGTCAGGACGACGGTGGCGTAGTCGGTCAGCTTGGTGACGCGGAGCATTGGGGCGAGGGAATCCATAAAACGTACCGAAATTGTACGCTTTTGGTCCGTCGGGCTCAAATGCGGGGGTTTTCCCTGTTCAGGCGGGCGCCGTGCGGCTGACGAATGTCACCCGCGAAGGCTGACGGCTTGTACTGATGCGAGCGCCGGCGCGCGGGGAAGATGGCCATCGTCCACTTCTGGACGGTCTCTTTCCCAGGATTGCCACCATGAACACCACCCACGCTTCTTCCGCTTCCACGCTATCGGGTCACGGCCTGGACCAGAGGTTCGTCTGGCGCGTGCTGCTCGCCATTGGCGGCGTATACCTGGCCGTGAAGCTGTTTCGCGGCATCGGCCAGCTGTTCTGGACCGTGTTCGGTCTGGCACTGGGCTTCTTCTGGATGTTCGACGGCCGCCTCGGTTGAGGCGGCCCCAAGGCTTCAGTGGGCCGCAGGCGCATCTGCCGGCGGCGTCGGCAGCACCAGGCCCAGGTACGGCACCGGCGGCGTCTGGCCCGGCGGCAGGGCGTCGGGCGCGGGCTGGCCGGCAGCGCCCAGCGAATGGATGAAGCGGTAGATCGCGCGACGGTCTTCCTCGGTCATCGCGCGTACGGCGAAGTCCGGCATCATCGGTCGGGTGCGCAGGTTGGCGCTGTATTCCAGCCATTGCCCTTCGGTCAGCTGCTGCATGCGCAGGCGCAGGTTGCTCGGATAGGTGGTGCCCCACGGACCATGGAAACCCATCGGCGAACCCACCAGCCAGCCCGCCTTGTCGGTCGTGCCGCCGGATTCGGCATAACCGGGCGTGTGGCAGTCGTTGCAGCCGGTGGTCCGCACCAGGTATTCGCCCCGGGCCAGCAGGTCCGCGTCGCTGGGCGTGGACGGCGGAAGACGCGAGGTGGTCCGGGTTTCGGAGGGCTGGCAGGCGGACAGGGCCAGGCACAGGGCGATGGCGAGCAGGAACGGGTTGGCGCGCATGGAGACGGTCGCATTGAGGGGAACGGGCATCGAACGCGCCGCCCTGCGCGGACCGGCCACGCCTCCGAGCGGAAGCGTTCAGGCAACGGAAAGTTGGGAAACGCCGCGCGTTGGGCGAGAATCGTCTCTCCTCCCTCCCGCCGGACCCCCGCATGCCCCGCAAGATCGAAGCCCGCCAATCCGACATCCACGGCAACGGCGTGTTCGCCATCGCCCCGATCGAGAAGGGCGAGCGGGTGGTGGAATACAAGGGCAAGCGCCGCACGCACGAGGAAGTGGACGCCGACGACACCGGCGACGTGGACTCCGGCCATACCTTCCTGTTCACGCTCAACGACGAGTACGTGATTGATGCCAACCACAAGGGCAACAAGGCGCGCTGGATCAACCACAGCTGCGATCCCAACTGCGAAGCGGTGATCGAAGAGCACGACGGCAAGAACCGCAAGAAGGACAAGGTGTTCATCGAGGCCATCCGCGCCATCAAGCCCGGCGAGGAACTGACCTACAACTACGGCATCACCCTGGACGAGCCGCACACCGCGCGCCTGAAGAAGATCTGGGCGTGCCGGTGCGGCAGCAAGAAGTGCACGGGCACGATGCTGCAGCCCAAGAAAGGGCGCTGATCTCCACCCGGCACGGATGCCGCAGAAAGCCGGAAGGTTGAAATGACCGACGGCAGGTGTGGCCTTCGCGCCGCGTCGATACCGTGCGCGCACCGGACCACCCCCGATCCCCATGATGCTTACCCGATTCGCCGGCGCGCTCGCGCTGGTCCTGCCGTGTGCCGCGGTGCAGGCCGTCGAGGTCGACGGCCGCATCCACCCCGCCGAGTGGCAGGGCGCGCATCACGTCGCCGACTTCCGCAAGACCCAGCCGCTGACCGGCGAACCCGGTTCGCTCGCCACCGAGGCCTGGGTGCTCGCCACGCCGGATGGCCTGGCCATCGCGTTCCGCAACGCCCAGCCGCCCGACGTGCCCCGTACGCGGCAGAAGGTGCAGCGCGATTTCGACGAACAGGTCGACCGCGTCAATGCCTTCGTCGATTTCGACGGCGACGGGCGCACCGGCTACGCCTTCACCGTCAGTTCCACCGGCGGCATCGCCGACGAGATCATCACCAACGAGAACCAGTTCAGCGACGACTGGGACGGCCAGTGGCGGCATGCGGTGGCCGAGGACGAACAGGGCTGGTCGGTCGAGCTGCTGGTTCCGTGGCACACCGCACCCATGCGCGACGGCACGGACGGTCAGCGCACGCTGAAGGTGTTCCTGGCGCGCGTGATCGGCTCCACCGGCGAGCGCATGGCGTGGCCGCAGGCGAGCTTCGAGCGTCCGCGCTTCCTGTCGGATTTCGCGCCGATCACCGTTGCGCGATACGACCAGTCGCTGCTAGCCATTACGCCGTACGTGTCGGGCCTGTACGACAACGCCGGCGGCGGCAGCGATTTCAACGGCGGCGCGGACATCTTCTGGAAGCCGAACGGACGCTTCCAGCTGTCGGCCACGGTCAATCCCGACTTCGGCCAGGTGGAAGCGGACGACCTGGTGGTGAACTTCAGCGCCACCGAGACCTTCATCAGCGACAAGCGTCCGTTCTTCACCGAGAACCAGGGCATCTTCGAACTGACCACGCCGTCGGACGACAGCCAGCAGCTTTACACGCGCCGTGTGGGCAGCACCGGCGACATCACGGCGGCGGTCAAGTTGAACGGCAGCCTGGGCCGGGTGAACTACGGCCTGTTCTCCGCCGACGAGGATGGCGCTACCGGCCGCCGTTACCACGCGGTGCGGCTGGTACGCGATTTCGAAATGCAGAATCTGGGTGCCATGCTGACCCGCGTCGACGATCCCTGGCGCGACCGTGAGGCCACCGTGCTCGGCGTGGACCACAACTGGCGGCCGACTGCGCGCTGGAACATCCGCACGCGCCTGCTGGGCAGCCGCATCGATCAGGCCGGCGACGCGCTGCAGGACTACGGCGCCACCGTCTGGGCCGACTACGAGATGGACCACGGCTGGCGCCAGCAGTGGATCGCCATGCATTTCGGCAACGACCTGCAGCTCAACGACTTCGGCTACCTGTCGCGCAACAGCACCAACTACCTGCACTGGGAGGCGCGAAAGCGCTTCACCGGCCTGCCTGACACGTCGCGCTATTCATCCAAGGACTGGCGCTGGCGGGTCAGCAGCAGCCACAACAATCATGGCGAGAAGCTCAACGACCAGTTCCGCATGAGCCGCGAAGGCCAGCTGCGCGACGGCAGCTACGAGTATGCGCAGATCAACGTCAACAGTGCGGGGATCAGCGACACCCTGTTGCGCGGCAACGGCATCGTGCGCCTGCCGGCGAACATGAATGCGTATTTCGAGTACGAGCGCCCGCGCAAGGGCAACTGGGCGCACGAGGTCGAGGTCGAGGCCTTCGGCGGCGGCCTGGCGGGCAACCGCAAGCTGGGTTCGGCCTTCTGGTATTCGACCACGTATTTCATCAACGACGCCTTCAGCCTCAACGCGGGCTTGAACGTCGTCAGGCGCCCGGACTGGCTGATCTGGCAGGGTGCCGCGCAGGGCGACCTGGTGGGCGCGTTCGACGGTCGCGAGACGACGCTGCGCGCCGGCCTGGACTGGAACATCGACAACCGCCAGGAACTGCGCGTGAAGCTGGAGGCGATCGCCATAAGTGCGCGGGCGCACGATGCGTGGCGCTTCGATGCCGCCGGGCATGCGGTGGCGGCCAGCGACACGGTCGAGGACTTCCAGGTGCGCAACCTCGGTTTCCAGGTGCGCTACCGCTACGAACTCGCGCCGCTGTCCTACCTGTACGTGGTGTACGCCCGCGGCGGCTACGAACAACTGGCCGGCACGGATGGCACCGACGAGGCACTGCGCGACAGTTTCAGCCTGCGCAACGACGAGCAGCTGATCGTGAAGCTGAGCTACCGCTTCGAACTGTAAAGGCACCGCCCGGTGGCCAGGCCATGCCGCGCGCCGGGCCACCGACCGGCCTGGCGCCGTCGAACAGCGTAGCGCTCAGCGTGCCGCGTCCACCGGCAACTGCAATTCCACGTGGCCGTCGCGGATGCGCAGCGAATCGGCCGTCAGCGTGCCGGGCACCTGCGCGAGGTCCTCGGCGCTCAACCGGTACAGCGGGCGGGTGCGGGCGTACTCGCGGATCAGGTCCTGCAGCACCTCACGTGAACCGCCGGGCAGGCCGCGCCCATCCGCAGCGGAACCCAGATGTTCCAGCTGCGGGTCCACCAGGTGCAGGCCGCGTGTGCCGGGATCGTAGCGCAGGCCACTGCTGACGATCACGTTGCCGTGCTCCAGGCGCTCGCCGGTGGCCAGGGCGATGTCGTAGTTCATCTGCAGGTGCACGCGCTCGCCGGGTCGCGGGATGCTGATGTCGGGATCGCTCAGCGTCAACGACGCGAAGCCCTCCAGCAGCGACTCTTCCAGCGGAAAGCCGGCGCGCGCGGCGGTCTGCAGCTGTCCCGCATCGAACCGCAGCAAGGCAGGCGTGGCCGCGGAGGCCAGGAGGGGCGCGGCCAGGAAAGCGAGCAGGGCAAGGCGGGCCAGAAGCGGCTTCATCATCGTGTCGCGTCTCACTGCAGGGGGATGACCACGCGGCCATCCTCGATCTGGGGGTTGCCGATCTGCTTGCTGGCCGGCAGGCGGCGCAGCACGTCGCTGTCGATCCTGTAGACCGGCTCGCTGCGCGCGTACTCCTGCAATACGGTGTTGACCAGCTGGCGGGTGCCGCCGGACATCAGCGAGCCTGCGCCGGGGACGTCCACGGAGAGGATTTCCGGGTTGTCCAGATGCAGACCGCGGGTGGCGGGGTCGTAGCGCAGCCGACTGGCCAGCGCGAAGTGGCCACGGCTGATGTCGCGCGCGCCCAGCGCGCTCACGCCGATGTCGAAGTCCAGGCGCAGCCGGTCGTCGCCGGTGGGAATGCTCAGGCGCGGGTTGGTCAGCGTGGCGGACACCAGGCCTCCGAGCTTGTCGAATTCGCGCGGGAAGCTCTGGTTGAGGTAGCGCTGCAACTGCGGCTGGGTGAAGTTGATCTGGTTGCCCAGCAGGCCGGTGACCGCATTGAGCGTGCTGCAGCCCGCCAGCGCGAGCGTGGCGCCGGTGGCAAGGGCGAGGGTGAAGAACTGGCGTCGGGTGCGGCGCATGGCGGGCTCCGGAAGGCGTCGGCGCACCATAGCCGGGCATGCCTGTCCGGACGCTAACCGGCGTGGTCGGCGAAATGCCGCTTCCGCTCGGCGGTGTAGTGCCACCACGGCGTGGGTGCGCCACCTTCCATGAAGCGCACCGCGGCGATGAAGCAGTCGCACAGGCAGGGGTCGTGGCGCTGGCCGGTGGCGGCGTTTACCCGTTCGTACAGGGCGTACGGATCCTGGTGCGCCAGGTCCTGCGGCGTGGCGGGCCTTCATAGGCGGCAGCTTAACGTGCCGCGCGGCTGTCAGCCGGCGTCGCGGCCGCGCTCCTTCAGCGTGGCGATGAACTCGCCCATGTGCGGGCGCAAGGGTGCGAACAGGTCGTCGGCATCCTTTCGGTGGTCCAGCATCAAGCCGCTCAGCAGCTTGGTGCCGACCACCAGCGCGGCGCGCTCGTCGCCGCTGAGGCCGCGTTGCCGCTGGACGTTCTCGAGGATGCGCATCCAGTCGTCGTGGCAGGCGTGCTCGAACTCGATGGTGCAGCGGCCGTTGCATTGCAGGCCGTCGCTCTCGATGGGCGTGACGGTGATGCGGTAGCGATGGGAGTTGTTGGGCATGGCGGGCGTGCGCTCTAGGCGCGGTGGGGACCATGGCCACCATAGGCTCGTCCGGCATCCCGAACGAGGGGGCGCGCCGTGATGGACTGTTCCGTCGGCTGGCGTGGTTCAGCGTGTCATCGCAGGCGCGGCATCGGCCCTTAGCAGGGGGAGCGGGTCGTAGGCGCCGTTCCTGCCGTAGATGCCGTAGTGCAGGTGCGGTGGCGTACCGCGCGCATTGCCCGACGTGCCGACGAAACCCAGCACGTCGCCCGTGCGGATCACCTGGCCGGTGGACAGGTCGGGCGCCCAGTCGTCGAGGTGCGCGTAGTAGTGCCGCTCGCGACCCGGTCCCAGGACCCAGACCTGCCGGCCTCCCAGGCCGCTGTCGCGGATGGCGACGACGATGCCGCGCGTGGCGCTGCGCACGGGCGTGCCGCGCGCGGCGAAGATGTCCACGCCCTGATGGGTGCGGTCGGTACCGCGTGGCGCGCCGAACGTGTCGGCGATCTGCTTCGCCCGCACGCCGTCCACCGGCACCGGGAGCGCTTCCGGTGCCGGCGCGCGCGAAACGTCCCACAGCATGCGTGGCGAGGCCATGAACGGCTGGCCCCATGCCCATGCGAGCAGCGCGGCGAGCATCGCCAGCCACAGCAGCGTCCACGCCAGGCGGCGCAGGCGGTGGGCGGTGCGGCGCATCGGTCAGGGCAGTGCCGGCGGCTGCGCTTGTGCCAGCTGGCGCTCCAGCTGCGCCTTCAGCGACGGCTCAAGCCGCAGTTGCTTTGCCAACTCGTCCAGATAGGCGCGCTCCATGAAGTTCTGCTCGTCGGCCACCATCAGGCTGGCCAGGTACATCTCCGAGGCGATCTCCGGCGTACTGCCGGCGCGCGCGACGTCCGCCGGGTCCAGTGGCTTTTCCAGTTCGGCATGCAGCCACTGCTGCAGTTCGCTTTCGGCACCGATGCGCGAGAATTCGCCTTCGATCACCTCACGTTCGCGCGCATCGATGTGGCCGTCGGCCTTCGCGGCGGCCACCAGGGCCTTCAGGATCGCCTGGCTGTGCAGTTCCGCCTGCGGCGGCGGCAGCCGGTCCACGGTCTGCGGTCCCGCGCCGGCCGCGAAGCCGCCCTGCTGCTGCTTGTAGTCGTTGTAGGCCCGATAGGCCATCACGCCGATCGCCGCCAGGCCGCCATAGGTGGCCAGCTTGCGCGAGGTCTTGTTCTTGCCCAGCAGCAGTCCCAGCGCGCCGCCGGTGATCGCGCCCTTGCCGAAGTCGGCATTGAGCACGCTGCCGTTGCCGCTGGAGGATTTGAGCAGGTGGTCGAGGAAACCCTGGATCTTCATGCGTGGCGCACCTTGTTCGGAAGGGATAAGCAGGACCTGCGGGCGGCGGCGTGCGATCACAAGGGGTGACCTCCGGCAGGGCTGCACCGGCGGAAAAAAAACGGGACGGCCAGGCCGTCCCGTTCGGGTCACATGCGGTGCGCAGCGATCAGGCTGCGGCGTCCTTCAGCTTCTTCAGCGGACGGACCTTGACCTTCACCGAGGCGGGCTTGGCGGCGAACCACTGCTCTTCCTTGGTGAACGGGTTGATGCCCTTGCGCTTCGGCTTGGCCGGCACGTTGACGGCGGTGATCTTCAGCAGGCCCGGCAGGGTGAAGGCGCCGGCACCCTTCTTGTTGATGGACGCATGCACGGCGCTTTCCAGCGAGGCGAGCACGGCACGGACGTCCTTGGCGGCCACGGCGGTGGCTTCGGCGATGTGGGCGACGAGGCCCGACTTGCTCAGCGCTTCCTTGATCGGCTTCGGCGCGGCCGGCTTGGCGGCGGCCTTCGGTGCAGCTTTCTTGGCGGCCTTCTTCGGCGCGGCCTTCTTGGTGCTCTTTGCCATGTGTCCTGTCTCTACGGTCGAGTGGTTGGGTAATCGGGCCGATCGCGTCGGCATGCGAAATGTAGGGCAAAGAACTGGCGGCGCCAAGAGCGGAAAGGCCCCAAAACGCCTTTTTTTTCGGTTTTTTCTCGTTTCGCCTCCGCCGCACGTCGGAAATCGCCGGCGCCGCGACCGAAACGGCGGACGATCATGCACCGAATGCGGCATCCATGGCGCTGCAGCGCGACAGGATGCCGCACCCCGCGCCGCGGCTCAGTCCTCGTCGTGCCGCGGCCGGTAGGCCTCCATCAGTCTTTGCTGCACCGCCGGCGGCACCGGCTCGTAGTGGCTGAAATCCAGGCTGTAACGGCCCCGGCCGGCGGTCATGGATTTCAGTTCCGCGGCATAGCCTTCCAGTTCCGCCAGGGGAACCTGCGCCTTCACCATGATCTCCCCGCGTACGGTGTCGGTGCCGTTGATGCGTGCGCGCTTGCCGGCGAGGTTGCCGGTGATGTCGCCGACCTGCGCCTCCGGTACCGCCACCTCCAGGTCCACCACCGGCTCCAGCACTTGTGGCCTGGCCTTGGCGATGGCGTCGAGGAACGCCTTCTTGCCGGCGGCGACGAAGGCCACCTCCTTGCTGTCCACCGGATGGTGCTTGCCGTCGTGGACGATCACCCGCAGGTCCTGCAGCGGATAGCCGGCGACCGCGCCCGCCGACAGCACCTGGCGCACGCCTTTCTCCACGGCCGGCAGGAACTGCCCGGGAATGGTGCCGCCCTTCACCTCGTCGACGAACTCGAAGCCGGCGCCACGCGGTAGCGGCTCGATGCGCAGCGCCACTTCACCGAACTGGCCGGCACCGCCGGTCTGCTTCTTGTGGCGATGGTGGCCCTCGGCCTTCGCCGCGATGGTCTCGCGGTAGGCGATGCGCGGTGGTCGCGTCTTCACCTCCACGCCGTGGCGCTCCTTCAGCCGCTCCAGCATGATCCGCAGGTGCAGGTCGGACAGGCCGCGGATCACGGTTTCGTTCACTTCCGTCTGGTGTTCGACCACGAAGGCGGGATCCTCCTCGGCCAACTTCTGCAGGGCGATGGACAGTTTCTGTTCCTGGCCCTTGCTGGCGGCCTCGATGGCCAGTCCGAACATGGGCCGGGGGAAATCGATCGGCGCCAGATGGATGTGGTCCTCGTCGTGGCTGTCGTGCAGCACGGCGTCGAAGTGCAGGTCCTCCACCTTGGCCACCGCGGCGATGTCGCCGGGGATGGCGTGTTCGATTTCCACATGATCCTTGCCCCTGAGCTTGAACAGGTGGCCCACCTTGAAGGGCTTCTTGCCGTCGTCGACGAACAGCTGCGAGTCCTTCCTCACGGTACCCTGGTACACGCGGAAGATGCCCAGCTTGCCGACGAAGGGGTCGTTGACGATCTTGAAGACGTCGGCGATGACATGCGCGCGGGGGTCGGGCACGGCCTCGATCGGCTGCGGACCGCCGCTTTCGAGCTTCATGAAGGGCGGCGGGTTGGCTTCGGCCGGATTGGGGAACAGGCGCTCGGCCACATCCAGCAGTTCCTTCACGCCCACGCCGGTGCGCGCGGAGGCGAAGCACACCGGTACCAGATGGCCCTCGCGCAGGCACTGCTCGAAGGCGTCATGCAGTTCCTCGCCGGATAGGCCGCCTTCGCCCAGGTCCAGGTAGTGCTCCATCACGGTCTCGTTGATCTCCACCACCTGATCGATGATCTTCTGGTGCCAGTCGGCCACATCGCCCAGGTCGGAGTCGCCGGTGGTTTGCCGGAAGCAGTCGACGACCGCCTTGCCGCCGTCGGCGGGCAGGTTGAGCGGCAGCACTTCAGGGCCGAATTCCTCGCGCAGCGCCGCCAGCACACCGGCGCAGTCGGCGCCTTCATGGTCGATCTTGTTGATGACGATGGCGCGGCAGAGGTGGCGTTGGGCGGCGCGTTCCATCAGCCGGCGCGTGCCATGGGCGACGCCCTGGTCGGCGTCGACCACGATCAGGGCGGTTTCCACCGCCGAAAGGGCCGACAGTGCGGGACCGCGGAACTCCGGATACCCGGGCGTGTCGATCAGGTTGACGTGCACGCCGCCGTGATCGGTGCTGGCGATGGCGGTATCGATGGAATGGCCACGGCTCTTCTCTAGAGGATCGTGATCGGACACGGTGGTGCCGCGTTCGATGGTGCCTGCCACCTGGAGGGCGCCGCCGGCATGCAGCAGGGCTTCGAAGAGCGTTGTTTTGCCGGCGCCGGGGTGGCCTGCCAGGGCCACGTTGCGGATCTGTTGCGTGCTGTACGACATGAGGCCGTTCCTCCCGTAGGTTGGGTCGAAGGGCCGTCATGGCTGTCCGGGCAGAGCGCGTCCCGTGAGCGTGGCGCTCGGCGGGCGGTCATGGCGGGCGGTCAGCATCGGCGTGCGGGGGCGGAGGGGTCAAGTCGCACTGCGGTACATGGCGTGAACACCCGGCGGTGTACCCTGCGTTTCCCCTGACCCGAGGAGTACGACCATGGCTTTGAAGCGTTACGCCGATGCGGTGTGGGCCGGCGACCTGCAGTCCGGCAAGGGCAACCTCAGCACGCCGCAGAGCGGCCTGTTCGAAGGCCAGAACTATTCGTTCAAGACCCGCTTCGGCGACGAGAAGGGCACCAACCCGGAGGAACTGCTGGCGGTCGCGCATGCCGGCTGCTTCACCATGGCGCTGTCGGCGGTGCTGGGCAAGGCCGGCTTCACGCCCGACAAGCTGCAGACGCGCGCCGAGGCAACGATGGAGCCGGGCATGGATCCGGGCCCGACGATCACCGCGATCAAGCTGACCGTCTCGGCCAGCGTGCCGGGGATCAGCGCGGCGCAGTTCGAGGAGATCGCCCAGCAGGCCAAGGCGGGCTGCGTGATCTCGCGCGCGCTGTCGGTGCCGGTGTCGCTGGAGGCGACCCTGCTTTGAAGGGTGCACGGGCCGCCTTGTTCGTGCACGGCGCGGGCGGTGGCGGCTGGGAGTGGAATGTGTGGCGTGGCGTGTTCGAGGCGGCGGGCTTCCAGGTGGCGGCCCCCGACCTCATGCCTGTGCGCGGCGACGTAGCGGCCACGCGTCTGCAGGATTATCAGGCGCAGGTGCGCGCGGCGCTGGCGGCATTGCCGCGGCCGCGCGTGCTGGTCGGTGCGAGCCTGGGCGGATTGCTGGCGCTGGATGCCGCCGAGGGTACGGATGCGGTGGTGCTGGTGAATCCGTTGCCTCCTGTGCCGTGGCATGTGGACATGCCGGCGCGCGATTGGCCGGATGTGGTGCCGTGGCGGCGCGCTGCCCGTCTGAGCGGTACGCGCGAAGCCATGCCCGATGCGGACGACGCGACGATGCTGTTCGCGTTCCGCCACTGGCGCGACGAATCCGGCGCGGTGCTGCGCGAGGCCGGTCGTGGTATCGCCGCGGCGCGCCCCGCATGCCCGATGCTGTGCGTGGTGTCCGAGCATGACGACGACGTGCCGCCATCGATCACGTGGGCCATGGCGGAGGCGTCGGGCGCGGAGGTGCTGCAAACGGTTTCAGGTTCGCATGTCGGGCCGTTGCTGGGGCGCGAAGCGGCGGGCGTCGCCAGCCAAGCTGTCGAGTGGCTAAACCGGACCGTCCCGGCCGGCTGAATTCAGCCGTGTTTCACCCGCATCGGCCGAGCATGCCCCCACGCCAATCCGGCGTAGGGGAGTACCCGAGATGAAGCGTCTATCTGCCACCGTGCTGGCCATCGGCCTGCTCGCTTCCGGCATGGCATCCGCGCAGTCCGCGCGCTACTACGGCACGACGGATCGCGACGGCGACCAACCCTACTACGACTACGCGCGCGTGGTGCGTGTGGACCCGATCATCGATAATGGTTATGGCCGCAATGACGGCTATGCCAACACGACGACGGGGCAGCGCTGCTACTACCGCAACGCTGATGACGTATATGCCCGCGACGAATATCGCGATGGCTATCGCAACGACGGCTATCCCGACGATCGCTATGGTGACGACGGCTACTACCGCGACCGTCGCTATCCGGACCGTTCCGCCGAGACAGGCCGTACCGTCGCCACGGTGATCGGCGGCATCGCCGGCGCGGTGCTCGGCAGCAAGGTCGGCGATGGCAGCGGCCGTTATGTCGGCACCGCGGTGGGCTCGATGGTGGGTGGCATGGCCGGGCGCTCGATCTACGACAGCGCGCAGCGCGATCGCCATGTGCAGCGAGGACAGGTTCGCGTCTGCGACCCGGTGCCCGCCGGCAATGGCCGCTATGGCGACGATTACTATGGTGACGGCCGTGTCAGTGGATACGACGTGACCTACGAATACGCCAACCGCACCTACCATACCCGTACCGATCATCACCCGGGCGACCGTATCCGCATCCGGGTAGACGTCCGCCCGGAGTAAGCATCGCCCAGGCCTTGTATGCGGACGCAGCGTCGCAGGGCAGGGGAATACCGCAACCGAGGGGCCGAAAGGCCCCTCTTTTGTTGCCGTGCGCGACGCCATTGCGCATAGTCGCGCCTTGGACCGATTGGGGAGAGCGGCATGCGGCGTATGGCGTGGTTGACGGGATTGGGTGTGGGATGCGTGGTTGTCGCGGGCCTGGCGCAGGCGCAGGTCCACGTGCTGACGGCGGAGCGCGTGCACACGTCCGATCCGGCGCGCCCGGTCGCGCAGGCGATCGCGTGGGATGCGCAGGGCCGCATCCTCGCTGTCGGCGACGCCGATGACCTGCGTACCCGCTATCCCGACGCCCGCCGCGTGGATGCCCCCGGCAAGACCGTCATTCCCGGCCTGATCGATGCGCATGGCCATGTGATGGGCCTGGGCTACGCGCTGATGCGTGCGGACCTGGTGGACGCGCGCGACAAGGCCGAGGTCATCGCGCGGTTGCGCGAATACGAGAAGCAGTTGCCCGCCAACGCTTGGCTGCTGGGCAGCGGTTGGGACCAGAACGACTGGCCGGAGAAGGCGTTTCCCATGGCCGCCGACCTGGATGCCGCCTTTCCCGACCGCCCGGTGTGGCTCGAGCGCGTGGACGGCCATGCCGGCTGGGCCAACAGCGCGGCGCTGCGCGCGGCCTCGGCGAAAGCAGCGCGGCCGCTGGACGGCGAATGGCAACCCGATGGCGGGCGGATCGAGCGGGCGGGCGGTCGCCCCACCGGCGTGTTCATCGATGCGGCCATGTCGCTCGTCCATGCGGTGGTGCCCGCGCCCGATGCGGCGTACCGCCGGCAGGCGCTGGAGAAGGCCACCCAGGCGGCTGTGCGCCACGGACTCACCGGCGTGCACGACATGGGTGTATCGCGCGAGGATCTGGCACTGATGAAGCAGTTCGCCGACGAGGGGCGGTTGCCCTTGCGCATCGACGCCTATGCCGATGGCGACGACGCGGCGCTGGCGGACCTGTGTGCCGGCGGGCTGTACCGCCATGCCGGTGGTCGCTTGCAGATGCGCGGCGTGAAGCTGTATGCCGACGGCGCGCTGGGTAGCCGCGGCGCCGCCCTGCTGGAGGACTATAGCGACGATCCGGGCAACCGCGGCCTGCTGGTGACCGAGCCGGCGGCACTGGAAGCGGCGATGCGCAAGGCGCGCGGCTGCGGCGTGCAGGTGGCGACGCACGCCATCGGCGACCGGGGTAACCGGATGGTGCTGGATGCCTATGCGCGCGTACTGGGCGATGCGGTGAAGACCGATCACCGGTGGCGCGTCGAGCATGCGCAGGTGGTGGCGCCGGAGGAATTTCCGCGATTCGCTGCACTGGGTGTGATCGCCTCGATGCAGCCCACCCATGCGACCTCGGACATGCCGTGGGCGCAGGAACGCCTGGGCCCGACACGCATCAAGGGCGCTTATGCGTGGCAGCGCCTGCAGGCGAGCGGCGCGAAGCTGGCGCTGGGATCGGATTTCCCGGTGGAGTCGGTGGATCCGCGTCGCGGCCTGCATGCGGCGGTGACGCGCCAGGACGGGCACGATGCGCCCGCGGGTGGCTGGATGCCCGACCAGCGCCTCAGTGCGGCCGAAGCGCTGCGCGGCTTCACCGCGGATGCGGCCTGGGCGGCACACGACGAGGCGGAAGTGGGCCAGCTCGCCCCGGGCCTGCGTGCCGATTTCGTCGTGCTCGACGAGGATCCGCTGGCGGTGCCGGGCGAACAGCTCGACGCGCTGCACGTCCGCTCGACCTGGGTGGATGGAAAGCCGGTGTACGAAGCAGAGTAACGGCTACATCTGTAGGAGCGATGTAAGTCGCGACCGGGGCGTTGGGCGAGCGGCGATGCGTGGCGCATGCTTACACCAGGGTTTCCTCGTACCGCCTGCTTTGCGGTTGCGGCTCACGTCGTTCCTACAGTGGGCGCGAATGCATCACCAGTCGATCTGCCCGGTCACGATGGTGCGCACATGGCCGCCGGACCAGACGTCGCCTGCGTCGTCCACACGCAGTTGCAGGCGGGCGTCGTAGCCCACCTCGCGGCCCTGGCTGACGACGTAGCGTCCGTCGCGGCCGGGTAAGGCATCACGCGACTTCAGCCATGCCGCCAGCGTGGCGTTCGCCGCACCGGATGCGGCGTCCTCGAACGCCGCCGGTGCACCGACGAAGGCGCGCACGGCCAGGTCGTAGTCGTGGCCCGGCGTGCGTGCGTAGGCGCACACGCCCATGCTGTCGGTGGCGCGCGCCAAGGCGCTGATCGCCTCCCAGTCGGGCGTGGCGGTCCGCAGTGCGACTTCGTCGCGCACCTCGGCCAGCCACCAACGGCGGCCGCCATCGACCAGAGCGGGCGGCAGCGCGCCGGAAGGCAGGGCCGCGAGGGCGGCACCCAGCAGCGCGTCGCCTGCGGGATCGCCTTCCTTCACCACGGTCGCACGCGGCGTGCGCACGGCGATCGTGCGCGCCGCGCCGTCGCCCTCGACGCGCAGCGGCAGCACGCCGGCCGCGCCTTCCTGCATCAGCAGGCCATCGACGGGGGCGGCAAGGCCGGCATCGAGCACCACGTGCGCGGTACCGACGCTGGGATGGCCGGCGAACTGCACCTCGCGGCGCGGGCTGAACATGCGCACGGCGTAGCTGGCACCCGGGCGCGTGGGCGTGAAGACGAAGGTGGTTTCCGGCAATCGCGTCCAGCGGGCGATGGCCTGCATGGCGGCGTCATCGAGCCCGGCGGCGTCGAGGACGACGGCCAGCGGATTGCCCGCGCCGGGGCGGTCGGCAAACACGTCCAGCTGGACGTAGCGGCGAGAGGTCATGGGGGGGATCTGCATGGGGGCCGGGCAGCTTATCAAGTCGGGTGGCTGCCGACGGGGTTCGTTGCATGCGGTACGGTCGGGCTCGTGCGCGGAGGCTTGGGCTAGAATCGGCGGTTCACGCCCGAAGGGTTCGGGCATCCTCGCCACGCTCTCCATGCCTTCTGCCACCCCCGCGTCTGATCGTTGGATCGTCCTCAAGTTCGGCGGCACCTCGGTGTCGCGCCGCCATCGCTGGAACACGATCGGCAGACTGGCCAAACAGCGGGCCGACGAGCGGGGCGTGCGGGTGCTGGTGGTGGTGTCGGCGCTGTCCGGCGTCACCAACGAGCTGACCGCCATCGCCGACGGCGCGCCCGACAGCGCCGAGCGCGTGGCGAAACTGGAACAGCGCCACCGCGAGTTCCTTGTAGAACTGGAGCTGGATGCCGATGCCGTACTCGGCGACCGCCTGGCGGCGCTGCGCAACCTGCTGGTCGATCCGCGTGCCTCGACCCGCACGCTGGACTGGCAGGCCGAGGTGCTGGCGCAGGGCGAGCTGCTCTCGTCCACCCTCGGCGTGGCCTATCTGCGCGCGCAGGGGCTGGATTTCGGCTGGGTGGACGCCCGCCACTGGCTGCAGGCGAACTTCCTGCCCAACCAGAGTCCCTGGGCGCAACGGCTGTCGGTGTCGTGCAATACGGCGCCTGACCAGGACTGGCGCCGCGCGTTCGCCGGCCAGCCGACGGCCATGCTGCTGACGCAGGGTTTCATCTCCCGGCATGCCGACGGCGGCACCGCCATCCTCGGGCGCGGTGGCTCGGACACGTCCGCGGCGTACTTCGGTGCGCTGCTGGGTGCGCAGCGCGTGGAGATATGGACCGACGTGCCCGGCATGTTCAGCGCGAACCCGCGCGAAGTGCCCGATGCCCGACTGCTGACGCGATTGGACTACTACGAAGCGCAGGAGATCGCGACCACCGGTGCGAAGGTGCTGCATCCCCGTTCCATCAAGCCCTGCCGCGACGCCGGCGTGCCCATGGCCATCCTGGATACCGAGCGCCCGGACCTGCCGGGAACCACGATCGACGGCAATGCGGTGACGGTGCCCGGCGTGAAGGCCATCAGCCGCCGCAACGGCATCGTGCTGGTGTCGATGGAAGGCATCGGCATGTGGCAGCAGGTCGGCTTCCTGGCCGACGTATTCGCCCGTTTCAAGAAGCATGGCCTGTCGGTGGACCTGATCGGTTCGTCGGAGACCAACGTCACCGTGTCGCTGGACCCCAGCGAGAATCTGGTGAGCACCGACGTGCTGGCCGCGCTGTCGGCCGACCTGGCCGAGATCTGCCGGGTGAAGGTGATCGCGCCGTGCACGGCCATCACCCTGGTCGGTCGCGGCATGCGCTCGCTGCTGCACAAGCTGTCCGATGTGTGGGCGATGTTCGGCCGCGAGCGCGTGCACCTGATCTCGCAGTCGTCCAACGACCTCAACCTGACCTTCGTGATCGACGAGGCCGATGCCGAAGGCATGTTGCCGTTGCTGCACGAGGCCCTGATCGACAGCGGTGCCATGCCGACCGACGAGGCCAGCGTGTTCGGGCCCAGTTGGCGCGAGATCAACGGTGCCGTGCGCCATCGCGGCGTGCGCTGGTGGAGCGCATCCGCTGCGCGCGGGCACCTGCTGTCGCTGGCGCAGGCGGGCACACCCCGCTACGTCTACAACCTGGACGTGGTGCGCGCCCGCGCCCGCGCGCTGGCGGGCATCGCGGCGGTCGACCGGCGTTTCTTCGCGATCAAGGCCAACTCGCATCCCGACATCCTGCGCACGCTGGTGGAGGAGGGCTTCGGCCTGGAGTGCGTCTCCCGCGGCGAGCTCGAGCGCGTGTTCGAGGTGGCGCCTTCGCTGCCGATGGAGCGCGTGCTGTTTACGCCCAGCTTCGCACCGCGCGAGGAGTACGCCTTCGCCCTGGAGCGCGGCATCAACGTCACACTCGACAATGTGGAAGCGCTGCAGCACTGGCCGGAGGTGTTCCGCGGCCGTCGCCTGTGGCTGCGCGTGGACCTGGGGCGCGGCGATGGCCACCACGACAAGGTGAAGACCGGAGGCAAGACGTCCAAGTTCGGCCTGCCGCTGGTGAAGCTGGAGGAGTTCCTGTCCGCCGCGCGTGCGCTGGACGCGCGCGTCGTCGGCCTGCACGCGCATCTGGGCAGCGGCGTGGAAAGCGCGCAGCACTGGAACCAGATCGCCGACGAGCTGGGCGGGCTGGCGGACCAGATCGGCACCATCGAGACCATCGACATCGGCGGCGGACTGCCCATCCCCTATGCGGAAGCGGACGAGCCCTTCGATCTGGCAGCCTGGGGCGAAGGTCTCGCGGCGATCAAGGCAGCGTATCCCGGCTATCAACTGGTGATCGAGCCGGGTCGCTATCTGGTGGCCGAATGCGGGGTGCTATTGGCCCAGGTCACCCAGGTGGTGGAGAAGCTGGGCATCCGCCGCGTGGGCACCGATGCCGGCATGCACACGCTGATACGCCCCGCGCTGTACGACGCCTGGCACGATGTGGCCAACCTGTCGCGCCTGGATGATGCGGAACAGGACGCGTTCGACGTGGTGGGCCCGATCTGCGAATCCAGCGACATCTTCGGCAAGCGTCGCCGGCTGCCGTCGGCGACAGCCGAGGGCGACGTGCTGCTGTTCTCCGACGCGGGTGCCTACGGCTACGTGATGGCCAGCCACTACAACCTGCGCGGCCTGCCGGTGGAAGACGTGATGGAAGGAGTGCCCGGCGATGTCGCCGCGGACTGAATTCATCGTGTCCAGCCTGATGGCCGCTGCGGCACTGACCGTCGCGGTCGTGTTGCTCATGGACGCGGACCGCCGCACGCCCGGAATGGCGGAGCTGGCATCCGCGTTGCGCCTTCTGCCGGCCACGGTGCTGGCGGCCGGGTTCGGCGCGTGGTCCGTCACCCGCTGGCATGCGCGTGCCAGCGCGGCCGGACGTAGATGGAAGGCCGGCGGCATGGCGCTGCGCGTTCTGTTGGCGATCTTCCTGCTGCTGCCGTTCGCGATCGCCGTCTGGGCGGTAGTGGCCACCGGCATCGACCAGCTGGCGGCCAGCCGGCCGGCAGGATTCGCGGAGGCGCTGGCCTGGTTGCCTGTCATCGTCTTCTACGGTTCCCTGGCGGCCGTGCTGTTCGGCGCCGTACCGCTGTTCGTTCTTGAATACTTCGCCTGCCGCCGCTACCTGCGCGGCCAGGCCGTTCCTTCCACGGATCACGCATGACGACTTTCGACAAATCCAGCATCCGCGCCTTCCGTTTCGTCCGCTGTTCCTTCGATGCGGAGACCGGCGTCGCGCGGTTGGTGTACGCCTTCGACGAAGGCCCCGAGCTTATAGAGACCGTGACGATCCCGGGCGCGCCGTTCGCGCTGGACGCCACTCGCGCACAGGCCGTCGAGCACGCCGTGCGCCTGCTGCACCTGATCACCGGCGTCAGTTACTACAAGGCGGCGGTGCCGAACGAGATTCGCATCGAGGGCTATGCCATCGACGCCGCCACCGCGGTGCTGATGGAGCAGGTCTATGTGCACGGCCTGGGCGAGTTTGCGTATCGCAACGGCTTGAGCCTGCACGGTCGTGTGCGCTTCCCGGTGGCGGCGCAGGCGCCGGCACCGGCGCCCGCGGCCGGATTGCGCGAGCATGCGCTGGTCGCCATCGGCGGCGGCAAGGATTCGCTGGTCAGCATCGAGGCGCTGCGTGGCGCGGGCGTCGACCAGACCGTCACCTGGATCGGCGGTTCGCAACTGATCGCCGCCTGCGCGGCCCGTACCGGCCTGCCGATGCTCAACATCGGCCGCGCGCTGGCGCCGGAGCTGTTCGAATACAACCGCCAGGGCGCGTGGAACGGGCATATCCCGGTCACCGCGATCAACTCGGCCATCATGGTGCTGGCGGCGCTGCTGCATGGCGTGGACCAGGTGGTGTTCTCCAACGAGCGTTCGGCCAGCTACGGCAGCATGATCCCGGGCACCGGCGAAGTGAACCACCAATGGTCGAAGGGCTGGGCGTTCGAGAGCGCGTTCGGTGCGTACGTGCAGTCGCACGTGGCAGCCGACCTGCAGTACTACTCGCTGCTGCGGCCGCTGTCGGAGCTGGCGGTGGCGCGGCAGTTCGCTCGCACCGACCACTACGACGCGCATTTCTCCAGCTGCAACCGCAATTTCCATCTGCTCGGCGAGCGCCCCACCAACCGCTGGTGCGGGGTATGTCCGAAGTGCCACTTCGTCTTCCTGGCGCTGGCGCCCTTCATGCCCAAACCGCGTCTGGTGGGCATCTTCGGGCGCAATCTCCTGGACGACGCCAACCAGACGTCGGGCTTCGACGCGCTGCTGGAGTACCAGGACCACAAGCCGTTCGAATGCGTCGGCGAAGGCCAGGAGTCGCGCGCGGCGATGGCCGCGCTGGGCGACCGCCCGGAATGGCGCGAGGACGTGATTGTCGCGCGTTTCAACCGGGAGATCCGCCCACAACTCGATGCATCTGAACTGGTCGTGGCGCCGTTGCTGGAAATCGGTGGCGAGCACCGCATTCCCTTTGCGCTGTGGGAGCGCCTGCGTGCGAATTTCGCAGCTTGAGGGTCGGCGTGTCGCGCTGTGGGGCTGGGGGCGTGAAGGCCGCGCAGCGCATCATGCCGTGCGTGTGCGGCTGCCCTCGCTGCCGCTGACGCTGTTCTGCAACGAACAGGAAGCCGCGGACGCCGCGGCGCTGGGCGATCCGCTGCTATCGGTGGACACCGAGGCGACCGCCGAACGCCTTTCCGCGTTCGGGATCGTCATCAAGTCGCCCGGGATCAGCCCGAACACGCCCGCGGCGATGGTTGCGGCGGGTGCCGGTACGCGTTTCATCGGCGGCACTGGCCTGTGGTTCGGCGAACACGCGGGCGACGACGGTGTGGTCGCGCATACGTTCTGCGTCACCGGCACCAAGGGCAAGAGCACGACCACCTCGCTGCTCGCGCATCTGCTGCGTGCGGCGGGAAAGCGCACCGTCCTGGCGGGCAATATCGGTCTGCCGATGCTGGAGGTGCTGGATCCTCGGCCGGCGCCGGATGAATGGGCCATCGAACTGTCCAGCTATCAGACCGGCGATGTCGCCGACAGCGGCGCACGCCCGGACGTGGCGATCGTGCTGAACCTGTTCCCCGAGCACCTGGACTGGCACGGCAGCGAGGCGCGTTACATCGAGGACAAGCTGAAGCTCGTCACGGACGCACGCCCGCGCATCGCCGTGCTCAACGCCGCCGATCCGCGGCTGGCCGCATTGGTGCTGCCGCACAGCGACGTACGCTGGTTCAACCGTGCCGACGGTTGGCACCTGCGCGAGGACGATCTGTACCGGGGCGACGTGTTCGTCATGGACACCCGCCCGCTGCCACTGCCGGGACGCCACAATCGGAGCAACCTGTGCGCCGTGCTGACGGCGCTGGAGGCGCGGGGCATCGATGCGCTGCCGCTGGCCGCGCAGGCGCAGTCGTTCCGTCCGCTGCCCAACCGTCTGCAGACGATGGGAACGCGCGACGGCATCACCTGGGTCAACGATTCCATCAGCACCACGCCGCACGCCACGCTGGCCGCGCTGGACTGCTTCGCGGGACGCCGCATCGCGCTGCTGGTCGGCGGGCACGACCGGGGTGTGGACTGGTCCGATTTCGCGGCGCACATGCGCCACGACGCGCCGGCCACCCTCATCACGATGGGCGCCAATGGCCCGCGCATCCACGCGTTGCTCGCACCGGTGGCGCAGGAGGCGGGGTTCACGCTGATCGGCGTCGAGACACTGCCGGAGGCGATGACGGCCGCGCGCGGGGCGCTGGGCGGCGAGGGCGTGGTGCTTCTGTCGCCCGGCGCGCCCAGCTTCGGCCAGTACAAGGACTACGTCGCGCGTGGTCGCCATTTCGCGGAGCTGGCCGGATTCGATCCGGACGCGATCACGGCGATCCCGGGCCTGGGTATCGCGTGAATCCATTCGCAGGGAGGCGGCGTAGACTGGTGCCTCAGCCTGCCCACACGAGGAGCCCGCCATGCGTTGTCGACTGCTGCTGACTGCTGTGTTCTCGCTTCTCTGGTCGTCCACCCTGTTCGCCGCGCCCATCGCCAAGCCTGTGGAATGGAAGATCGGCGGCGACACGTTCGCCGGGGTTCTCGTCTACGACGATGCGGTGAAACGACCGCGTCCCGGCCTGGTGATGGTGCCCAACTGGAAGGGCGTGAACGATTCCGCCATAGAGAAGGCGCGCCTGGTCGCCGGCGACGACTACGTGGTGCTGGTCGCCGATGTCTACGGCAAGGGTATCCGTCCGAAGACCGATGCCGAGGCCGGCCCGGTGGCCACGGCGATGCGTGCCGATCGGCCGAAATTGCGGGCGCGCGTGCAGAAGGCCGTCGAGGTATTGAAGCGGCAGCCCGCTACATTGGTGGACCACGCGCGGATCGGTGCGTTCGGCTATTGCTTCGGGGGCAGCACGGTGCTGGAGCTCGTGCGCGCCGGCGATGCGTTGTCGGGCGTGGTCAGCCTGCATGGCGGACTCGCCACCGACCTGCCCGCCGCCGGTCCGGTGAAGTCGCCCGTGCTGGTGCTCAACGGGGGCGATGACACCTACGTATCCGCGGCGGAGATCACCGCCTTCCAAGACGAGATGCGCAAGGGCGGGGCCGACTGGCAGTTGGTGAACTTCGGCGGCGCGGTGCACTGCTTCGCCGAATCCGATGCGCAGAATCCGCCGGGTTGCGTCTACCACGCACCCTCGGCCCGACGCGCCTACCGGATGATGGCGGACTTCTTCCAGGACGTGTTCGCGAAGTGAAGTGGGGCGCGGGTCAGTGCCCGCGTTCCACCGCGTAGCGGGCCAGGCCGCGCAGCGCGGCCAGCGCATCGGATTCGGGCAGGCCCTCGAGCGCCAGTTCGGCCATCGCCGCATAGTGATGCGCACGCGCGCGGCTGTACTCCAGCCCGCCGGTCGCACGGATGGCGGCCAGTACCTCGGGCATGGCGCCCGCGTCGCCCTCCTGCACGATGGCGCGCAGGCGCTCGGCGGTGGCCGCATCGGAATGGCGGATCGCATGGATCAGCGGCAGCGTGGCCTTGCCCTCGGCCAGGTCGTCGCCCAGGTTCTTGCCCAGCGCATCGGCATCGGCCGTGTAGTCCAGCACGTCGTCGGCGATCTGGAAGGCATAGCCCAGCGCCATGCCGTAGTCGTACAGACGCCGTTGCGTGGCGGCTTCGGCGCCCGACGCCATCGCGCCCAACTGGGTGCCCGCCGCAAACAGGACGGCCGTCTTGCGTTCGATCACGCGCAGGTAGGCGTCTTGGTCGGTGTCGGGGTTGTGGACGTGCAGCAGTTGCAGCACTTCGCCTTCGGCGATGCGGTTGGTGGTGTCGGCCAGCAGGCGCATCACGTCCATGCGGTCCAGCTCCACCATCAACTGGAAGCTGCGCGAATACAGGAAGTCGCCCACCAGCACGCTGGGTGCGTTGCCCCACAGGGCGTTGGCCGTGCTGCGGCCGCGGCGCAGGTCGGATTCGTCCACCACGTCGTCGTGCAGCAGGGTGGACGTGTGGATGAACTCGATGATGGCCGCCAGCTGGTGGTGGTCCGGCGTGGTCGGGCCGCAGGCCTGGCCCGCCAGGACCACCAGCATGGGCCGCAGCCGCTTGCCGCCGGCGGAAATGATGTGGTCGGCGATCTGGTTGATCAGCACCACATCCGAGGCCAGGCGCGCCCGGATCAGGACATCGACGGCGGCCATGTCGGCCTGGGCGAGCGACTGGATGCCGGGCAGGGCCAGGGCGGTGCGGGGGGGGGCGACGACGGACATGAGGCAGGGCACGGGGAAGTCACTGAATTATAGGGGCTTGGCTGCGGCAATACCCTACATGTGAACCGCCGGAAGGCCGATGGCCGGGATCCGACAGGTATACTCCACTGGTCTTTGCCCGCGTTTGGCGGGCATCCCTGAACGGATATCGATATGGCCCGCGGCATCAACAAAGTCATCCTGGTCGGCAACCTCGGCAACGACCCCGAAACCCGCTATACGCAGGGCGGCATGGCGATCACCCGGATCAGCCTGGCCACCACCAGCGTGCGCAAGGACAAGGACGGCAACCAGCAGGAGCGCACCGAATGGCACCGCGTGGTGTTTTTCGGCAAGCTCGGCGAGATCGCCGGCGAATACTTGCGCAAGGGCAGCTCGGTGTATGTCGAAGGTTCGATCCGCTACGACAAGTACACCGGCCAGGACGGACAGGAGAAGTACTCCACCGACATCATCGCCGACGAGATGCAGATGCTCGGTGGCCGTGAAGGCGGCGGTGGTGGCGCGGGCGGAGACCGCCCGGCCCGGGCACCCCGGCAGGACTATGGCAGCCAGGGCGGCGGCCAGCGCCGTCCGGCGCCCGCACCGGCCTCGCAGTCGGCGCCGATGGACGACTTCGCGGACGACGATATCCCGTTCTGAACCGTCTCAATGTCGCTGGAGTCGCAATCAAGCTGAGTTGAAAGGAGCAGTAGCGTGCCGACATGGCTGGTGACCGGCGGAGCCGGTTTCATTGGGGGTAATTTCGTCCTGCGCGCCATCGCGAGCGGCGTGAAAGTCATCAACCTGGATGCGCTCACGTACGCGGGCAATCTGGATACGCTGGCTTCGGTACAGGACGACCCCCTGCACGTCTTCGTCGAGGGCGACATCGGTGACCGAGCGCTGGTCGCCAGGCTGCTTGCCGAGCATCGCCCGGATGCGGTGGTGAACTTCGCCGCCGAGAGCCATGTGGACCGTTCGATCGACGGGCCCTCGGCGTTCATCCAGACCAACGTCGTCGGTACCCTCGGGTTGCTGGAATCGGTCCGCGACCATTGGAAGGGACTGGAAGGGGAGGCGCGCGAGCGGTTCCGCTTCCTGCATGTGTCCACCGACGAGGTCTACGGCTCGCTGGGCGATACCGGCCGGTTCACCGAGACCACGCCGTACGCGCCCAACTCCCCGTACTCGGCCTCGAAGGCGGCCTCCGATCATCTGGTGCGCGCGTTCCATCACACGTATGGCTTGCCGGTCCTCACGACCAACTGTTCGAACAACTACGGCCCCTACCATTTCCCCGAGAAGCTCATCCCGCTGATCATCGCCCGCGCGCTCGCCGGGGAGCCGTTGCCGGTCTATGGCGACGGCAAGAACGTACGCGACTGGCTGTACGTAGGCGACCATTGCCGCGCCATCCGCACCGTCCTGGAGAAGGGGCGCGTGGGCGAGACGTACAACGTCGGCGGAAATGCCGAGAAGCAGAACCTCGAAGTCGTCCACACGATCTGCGCATTGCTCGATGAACGGGTGCCGCGCGCCGATGGAAAGCCGCGCAGCAGCCAGATCACCTTCGTGGCCGATCGCCCTGGGCACGACCGCCGTTATGCGATCGATGCGTCCAAGCTGCGCGACGAACTGGGCTGGGAGCCCGAATACACCTTCGAACAGGGCATCGCGGAGACCGTCGACTGGTATCTCGCCAATCAGGCCTGGGTGAAGCGCGTGCTGGACGGCAGCTACCGCCTCGAACGTATCGGCACGGCCGTCTGAGGTGGATGCGATGACGAAGCGCAAGGGCATCATCCTCGCCGGCGGCTCGGGTACGCGTCTTTATCCGTTGACGCAGGCGATCAGTAAGCAACTGCTGCCGGTGTACGACAAGCCGATGATCTACTACCCGCTCAGCGTGCTGATGCTGGCGGGCATCCGCGAAGTGCTGGTGATCAATACCCCTCATGAGCAGGCACTGTTCAAGGCGTTGCTGGGCGACGGCTCCCAGTGGGGCATGGACATCCAGTACGCTGCGCAGCCGAGCCCGGACGGCTTGGCGCAGGCCTATCTCATCGGTCGGGACTTCGTGGCCGGACAGCCGAGCTGCCTGGTGCTGGGGGACAACATCTTCTACGGGCACGGTTTCACCGACATGCTGCGTCGCGCCGATGCGCGGAGCGAGGGCGCTACCGTATTCGGATACTGGGTGAACGATCCGGAGCGCTATGGCGTCGCCGAGTTCGATGCCCATGGACGCGTGATCGGCATCGAGGAAAAGCCGGCGCATCCACGTTCGAACTACGCGGTGACCGGTCTGTATTTCTACGACGGCCACGCCAGCGACTATGCGGCGGAGCTGCAGCCTTCGCCGCGCGGCGAACTGGAGATCACCGACCTCAACCGGCGGTATCTCGAAGCCGGCGCGCTGCACCTGGAGCCACTGGGCCGCGGCCATGCCTGGCTGGATACGGGCACGCACCAATCACTGCTGGAAGCCTCCAATTTCATCGAGACGATCGAGGCGCGCCAGGGCCTGCGGGTGTGTTGCCCCGAGGAGATCGCCTTCGGCAATGGCTGGATCGATGCCGCACAGGTCGAGAAGCTCGCCGCGCCGTTGGCCAAGAACGGCTACGGCCAGTACCTGCTGTCGCTGGCGGCGCGTCGGGTCGTACGATGAAGGTGATCGAAACATCGTTGCCAGGGTGCATCGTGATCGAGCCGGTAGTCTTCGGCGACGAACGGGGCTTCTTCTTCGAAACCTGGAATGCGGAGCGTTACGGTCAGCATGGTCTGCCGACCGCCTTCGCCCAGAGCAACGTATCGTCATCGGCGCGCGGCGTCCTTCGCGGCCTGCATTACCAATGGCCGAATCCCCAGGGCAAGCTGGTCAGCGTGCTGGAGGGCGAAGTGTATGACGTGGCCGTTGACATCCGCCGTGGGTCGCCGACCTTCGGTCAATGGGCGGCGGTGATGCTCAGCGCCGAGAACAAGCGGCAGTTCTGGATGCCGGAAGGCTTCGCGCATGGCTTCGCCGTTGTGTCGGAGCGCGCGGTATTCAGCTACCTGTGCACGGCCGTATACGACAAGGCGGCGGATGCAGGCGTGCGCTGGGACGATCCGGCCATCGGCATCGACTGGCCGGTGGCGGAGCCGCAGTTGTCGGCCAAGGACGCCGTCGCGCCCCTGCTCGCGGATGTGGCGCCGGAGCGGCTGCCGACATACGCGCCATGACCGTCCTGCTGTTCGGCGGCAACGGCCAGGTCGGGCATGAGCTGAGGCGAAGTCTGCGTGCGCTGGGCGACGTGGTCGTTACCACGCGCTCCGGCGAGTTGCCCGAGGGTGCGCGTTGCGAAGTGGCCGATTTCGATCACCCCGACAGTCTTGCGGAGCTCGTCGAGCGCGTGGCACCGGCCATCGTGGTCAATGCCGCGGCCTACACGGCGGTGGACAAGGCCGAGGACGATGCCGATGCGGCCTTCCGTACCAATGCGGAGGCCCCGGGCGTATTGGCGCACGCATGCGCCCTGCGAGACATTCCGTTCGTCCACTACTCGACCGACTACGTGTTCGATGGGCAGGGCTCGCGGCCTTATCGCGAGGACGATCCGACCGCGCCGCTGGGTGTCTACGGCGCCAGCAAGCTCGCTGGCGAAGATGCGGTCCGTTCGGCCGGCGGGCGGCACCTGATTCTGCGCACCGCCTGGGTCTACGGCCGGCATGGCCACAACTTCATGAAGACGATGCTGCGGCTCGGCGCGGACCGTGACGAACTGCGCGTGGTCGCCGATCAGATCGGTACGCCCACGCCGGCGCCGCTGATCGCGGATGTCACGACGGAACTGCTGGGTCTGCAGGATGCGCCTTCGGGGACGTTTCACTTGACGCCTCGTGGCCAGACGAGCTGGCACGGGTTCGCCGAAGCCATTTTTGAAGAGGCGTTGGCACGTGGTCTTATCTCACGCGCCCCCAAGGTGACTCCCATCGCCACGTCCGACTACCCGACGCCGGCCCGTCGACCCGGCAACTCCCGCCTCGACATCGGCAAGCTGGAAGGGGTGCTCGGCCATGTGCTTCCCGAGTGGCGCGTGGGCCTGAAGCAGGTGCTGGGCAGCTGATCCGGGCCGCAGGCGATGCACGCACGGGTTCAGTCCGCAGCGCGCATCGCCCGTCGCAACCACGGCGATGCCAGCATCGCGATGGCGGCGCAGCCCAGGCCGATCCACATCATCAGCCAGAACAGGTCAGCGAAGCCGGTGGCGGCGTGGGCGATGTCCACGGCTCCGTTGGCGGGAACGTCCATCGCGGCGAGCTTTCCGAACTGCGCCGCCAGCGTTTCCGAGAACGCGGTCGCCAGCAGCCACATGCCCATCATCGAGCTCACCACGCGCGGCACCGACAATTCGGTGACCGCCGCCAGGCTCACCGGCGCCAGGCACATCTCGCCGATCTCCAGCAGCAGATAGGCCAGCACCAGCCACCACACGCTCGCGACCATGCCGGTGGCACCCACCTGCTGTGCGGCCAATGCCAGCGGGATGAAGGACAGGCCGCCGAACAGCAGGCCCAGTGCGCCCTTCACCGGTTTGGACGGATCCCGGCCGCGGCGCCCCAGCGTGGCCCACAGCCAGGCGAACAGCGGTGCGAGCACCACCAGGAACATCGCACCCAGATAAGTGAGCGAACCGGCGGTCTGAGGCAGGACCAGCGAGTCTCGCAGTACCAGCAGCACCATCAGGACCGCGGTTCCCAGGAACAGCACGCGAGGGGGGGCCGGATGCACGCTCCGCTCCGACCAGCGCGACGCGATCACGAACGACAGCGGCATGGCCAGCAGGGCCCAGGTGGACCACGGTGCGCTGCCAAAAAACAGCGCGACGTTCGCGGCAAGGCTGTCCGACCAGACCACCACCGATGCCGGCTGTACCAGCGACGGAAACAGGTCCTTGGTCAGCAGCCGGTCGGTGAACATCACCCACGAGCCGTAGGTCTGCTCGTACAGGGTGAAGAACACCAGACACATGAGGATCAGCGCCATCAGCGCGAGCATCTGGCGCCGCTGCACCGGCGTGCACTGGGTGGTGATGAACCAGAGGAACCACGCCATCACCACGGCCAGCACCAACAACATCAGCGCGAGCGCCAGCGAGAACTCGCCGCCCAGCGCGAACGCGCCGTTGGCTGCCGCCCACATCAGCCAGGCCACCGGCAGTACGCCCAGCGCGGCGCCCGCGTAGATCAGCCATTCCCGCGGGACGCCCCATACGCGTGCACGCAACGCCGCGGGTGTGGGTGGTTCGGCGTGGCCATGCAGGTAGCGTTGGCCCCAGAGGAACATGGCCAGCCCCAGCAGCATGCCGATGCCGGCCGCGCCGAAGCCATACTTCCAGCCCAGCGTCTCGCCCAGGTAACCGCACACCAGCGAGGCGAGCAGGGCGCCCAGGTTGATGCCGGCGTAGAACAGGCTGAAGCCGCCATCGCGGCGTGGATCGCCCGCCGGATACAGGCGGCCGACGATGCCGGTGATGTTCGGCTTCAGGAAGCCGACGCCCATGACGATCAGCGCCAGCGATACGTACATCGTGCGCAGCGCGCCTTCATCGCGCGTGACCACGCCACTTTCCATCGTTGCCGCCGCACCTTCCAGCGCCATGCCCGCATGGCCGGCCACCAGCAGCAATCCACCGAAGACCACCGCCTTGCGCATGCCCAGCCAGCGGTCGGCCAGCACGCCGCCGATTACCGGCACGCAGTAGACCAGCCCGCCGTAAGCCCCGATCAGGTCGTAGCCCGCGCCGTCGGCGAACAGGTGATACTTGGTCAGGTACAACAGCAGCAGTGCCTTCATCCCGTAGAAGGAGAAGCGCTCCCACATCTCGGTGAAGAAGCAGACGTAGACGCCCTTGGGGTGGCCCAGGAAGTCGTCGCGGCCGGCGGCCATGGGGGCAGGGGATTGCAAGCGTCGCTCCGGCGGGGGTCCGGGCGGCAGTATAGCGATGGTACCGGCAGGCCCCTCCCGGCTGGACTTGCCGGGCAGCGGACGCTAGCGTGTCGGCTTTCCGCAATCCGGGAACGTGCAATGAGCCCCCAGGGGACCCCGCAACTTACCTTCCGCGCCGTCGTGCTGGCCATCGTGCTGGCCGTCGTGCTGTCGGCCGCCAATGCCTATCTGGGCCTGTTCGCCGGCCTGACCGTGGCCACCGCCATCCCGGCGGCCGTCGTCTCGATGGGCGTGCTGCGCCTGCTGGGCGGCGGCACGATCCTGGAGAACAACATCGTGCAGACCGGCGCCTCGGCCGGTTCGTCGATCGCGGCCGGCGTGATCTTCACGATCCCCGCCCTGATCATCCTGGGCTACTGGCAGGACTTCCAGTATTCCTGGGTGCTGGCCATCGCGGGTCTCGGCGGTCTGCTCGGCGTGCTGTTCTCGGTGCCGCTGCGCCGCTCGATGATCGTCGAGGAGCCGCTGCCGTTCCCCGAAGGCAAAGCGGCGGCCGAAGTGCTGAAGGCCGGTGAAAATCCGGGCCCCGGCCTGAAGATCCTGGCGTTCTCCGCCGCCATCGGCGCCGTGCTCAAGGTCGCCGCCCACAGCGGCATGCGCCTGATCCCGGACACGGCCGCGGGCGCGGGCTTTTTCGGCAAGTACCTGGGCTATCTGGGCACCAACCTGTCGCCGGCGCTGCTGGGCGTGGGCTACATCGTGGGCCTGAACATCGGCATCGTGGTGCTCTCCGGCAGCATCCTGTCCTGGCACATCGCCATCCCGCTTTACCACATGGCGTTCCTGGGCACCGATCCTGCGTTGGCGCAGAGCATCGCGGGTGCAGGCCCCGAAGACGTGGCCGGCGCCATCTGGTCGGCCAAGATCCGCTACCTCGGCGTCGGCGCCATGCTGATCGGCGGCGTGTGGACGCTGTTCTCCCTGCGCAAGTCGCTGCTGTCGGGCGTGAAGAGCGGGATCGCCGCCGCGCGTGCCGGGTCCGGTGGCGCCGATGTCGCCGAGACCGAGCGCGACCTGCCGATGAAGTGGATGCTGGTGGCGCTGGTGGTCTTCGTGCTGCCGCTGCTGCTGCTGTACCAGGCCATCGTCGGCATGTGGCACGTCAGCATCCCGATGGCGATCATCATGATCGTGGCGGGCTTCCTGTTCGTCTCGGTATCGGCCTATCTGGCCGGCCTGGTCGGTTCGTCGAACAATCCGGTGTCGGGCATCACCATCGCCACCATCCTGTTCGCCTCGGTCGTGCTGCTGTTGCTGCTGGGCGAGAGCGGGCGCATGGCCGTGGGGGCGGGCGGGGCGCCGCTGGGTGCCGTGGCCGCGATCATGATCGGCGCGGTGGTGTGCTGCGCCGCGGCGGTGGGCGGCGACAACCTGCAGGACCTCAAGGCGGGCTACCTGGTCGGCGCGACGCCTTGGAAGCAGCAGCTGATGCTGGGCATCGGCGCGTTCTCCTGCGCGCTGATCATGGCGCCGGTGCTGAACATCCTCTCCGAGGCCTACGGCATCGGCGCGCCGACGGCCGAACATCCGAATCCGCTGTCCGCGCCGCAGGCCACGCTGATGGCGTCGGTGGCGAAAGGTCTGTTCGGCGGCGAGCTGCCGTGGGGCATCATCGGCATCGGCGCGGTCATCGGTGCGGTCATCATCGCCATCGACGAGATGCTGAAGGCCCGCAAGAGCAGTTTCCGCGTGCCCGTGCTGGCCGCGGCCATCGGCATCTATCTGCCGCTCGAATTGATGGTGCCGATCTTCCTCGGCGGCCTGCTGGCCTATCTGGTGGAGAAGCGTCACGGCATGGTGGGTACGAAGGACGAAGAAGCGCGCGACCGCATCCATCGCCCCGGCACGCTGTTCGCCGCGGGCCTGATCACCGGCGAGGCGCTGATGGGCATCGCGGTGGGCATCGCCATCTACGTGTCCAAGGATCGCGACGTGCTGGTACTGCCGGAGGCCTTCCAGCAGGGCGAGATCGTCGGCCTGATGATCCTGGCGATCGTGGGCTGGTTGCTGTACCGCACCGGCGCCAGGTCCAAGGCGTTGGGTGAGGCGGGGTCCGGCCCGCATTAAGCGGCTGCACGGCGCAAGGGCGTGACTTCACGCCTTTGCGCCGCGGCGCATTTAGCGCCTAACATCGGGGTTTTCCTGTCGCCGGAGCCCCGGATGAACCTCAGATCCGCCCTGTTGCCCCTCTGTCTGCTGGCGGCGCTGCCGTCGCTCGCCGCTGCGCGCGGCCTGGATGTACGCGACCTGCAGAAGCTGGACCGCGTGTCCTCGCCCGTGCTGTCGCCGGATGGTGGCACGATCGTGTTCGCCAAGCGCATCGTCGATGCCGACATGGTCAAGGCCAGCAGCAGCCTGTGGGTCCGCAACCTGCTGACCCGCGACATGGCGCCGCCGAAGCGCTTGACGCCGGAAGGGTGGAACGTCAACTCGCCGTCGTTCTCGCCGGATGGCAAGACGGTCTATTTCCTCAGCGCGAAGTCCGGCACGCAGCAGCTGTATGCCATGCCACTGTCCGGTGGGGCACCGCGCCAGCTGACGGCATTCGCACTGGATGTGGCCAGCTACAAGCTGTCGCCCGACGGGACGCGCGTGCTGTTCAGCACCGACACCTTAGCCGACTGCAAGGCCGACTTTGCCTGCACGAAGAAGAAGCTGGACGACACCGCCGCCAAGAAGAGCAGCGGCGTGGTGTACGACGGCCTGTTCGTCCGTCATTGGGACACCTGGGCCGATGGGCGCCGCAGCCGCCTGTTCGTCGCCGCACTGCCGGAAGGCAAGGCGAAGCCCGTTGCCAGTGCCACTTCGCTGACCGATGGCCTGGATGGCGATGCGCCGTCCAAGCCGTTCGGTGGCGCCGATGAGTACACCTGGTCGCCGGATGGTACGTCGGTCGTTGCCGCGATCCGTGTGGCCGGCAAGGGCGAGGCGTGGTCGACCAACTTCGACCTGTACAAGATCGCCGCCGACGGCAGCAGCGCGCCGGTCAACCTGACCGCCGCCAACCCTGCATGGGATACCGGTCCGGTGTTCAGCGCGGACGGCAGGACGCTGTACTACCGCGCGATGAAGCGTCCGGGCTTCGAGGCGGACCGTTTCGGCCTGATGGCGATGGACTTGGCGACGAAGCAGGTGCGCGAGATCGCACCATCGTGGGACCGTTCCGCCGACGGCATCGTGGTGTCGAAGGATGGCGCGACGATCTACACCACCGCGCAGGATGTGGGCCAGCACCCGCTGTTCGCCGTCGATGTCGCCAGCGGCACGGCGAAGCCGGTGGTCGCCGAGGGCAGCATCTCGGCCTTCGACATCGCTGGCGACACCCTGGCGTTCACCCGCAACACGCTGAAGACGGGTGACCAGCTGTTCACCACCACCCTGGCGGGTGCGCCGCTGCGTGCGATCACGCCGAGCGCGCAGGACATGCTGAAGGATGTCAGCTTCGGCGACTTCGAACAGTTCACCTTCACCGGCTGGAACAACGAGACCGTGCACGGTTACGTGGTCAAGCCGCACGATTACGTGGAAGGCCGGAAGTACCCGGTCGC
Organism: Pseudoxanthomonas sp. F11; assembly: GCF_037046485.1. Classification (NCBI taxonomy): domain Bacteria; kingdom Pseudomonadati; phylum Pseudomonadota; class Gammaproteobacteria; order Lysobacterales; family Lysobacteraceae; genus Pseudoxanthomonas; species Pseudoxanthomonas sp. F11. The sequence goes on from NZ_JBANLZ010000002.1 coordinate 793,560, forward strand.
CTTCCTGATCCACGGCGGTCCGCAGGGCAGCTTCGGCAACGGCTGGAGCTATCGCTGGAATCCGCAGACCTACGCGGGCCAGGGCTATGCGGTGGTGATGATCGATTTCCATGGATCGACCGGCTACGGCCAGGCCTTCACCGATGCGATCAGCCAGCACTGGGGCGATCGCCCGCTGGAAGACCTGCAGAAGGGCTGGGCCGCGGTGCAGCAGAAGTACGCTTTCCTCGACGGCGGCAAGGCCTGCGCACTGGGCGCCAGCTACGGCGGCTACATGATCAACTGGATCGCCGGCAACTGGAACGAGCCGTGGAAGTGCCTGGTCAACCACGACGGCGTGTTCGACACCCGTTCGATGGGTTACGTGACCGAGGAGCTGTGGTTCACCGAGTGGGAGAACGGCGGCACGCCGTTCGACAAGCCGGAGAACTACGAGAAGTTCAACCCGGTCAACCACGTCGCCAAGTGGCGCGTGCCGATGCTGGTGGTGCAGGGCGAGAAGGACTACCGCGTGCCGGTGGACCAGGGTTTGTCCACGTTCACCGCGCTGCAGCGCAAGGGCATCGAATCCAAGCTGCTGTACTTCCCCGACGAAAACCACTGGGTGCTCAAGCCGCAGAACAGCATCCTGTGGCACGACACCGTCAACGCCTGGCTGAAGCAGCACATCGGCCGTTGAGGCCTGTACGAAAGGGCCGGTCATGCCGGTCCTTTCTCTTTGAATGAAGGAGAATCCCGCCGATGGCGATCGAAGCCACCGAACCTTCCACTGCGCTGATCCAGAACGACATCGTCCTCTTCGGTCTGATCGCCGCTACGCTGGGCGTCGTGTTCTGGACATCGTCGCGCGAGACGGGCTTCTTCAAGAAGTTCTACACCTACGTGCCGGCGCTGCTGCTGTGCTACTTCATCCCCGGCATCTACAACAGCGTGGGGTTGATCGACGGTGGGGCGAGCAAGCTCTACAACCCCGTGGCAAGCCGCGTGCTGTTGCCGGCCGCGCTGGTGCTACTGACGCTGACCATCGATCTGAAGGGTGTACTCAGGCTGGGGCCGAAGCTGTTGGCGATGTACGCGGGCGCGTCGATCAGCATCATGATCGGTGCCTGGGTGGCGTTCTGGCTGATGGGGCTGATCCATCCTGAAACCGTGGCCGGCGACACATGGGGTGGCATGGCGGCGCTTGCGGGCAGCTGGATCGGCGGCGGCGCGAATATGCTGGCGATGAAGGAGGTGTTCGCGGTCGACGAGACGACGTTCGGCCAGTTCGTGGTCGTTGACGTCAGCGTTGGGTACGTGTGGATGGCGGTGCTGATCTTCCTGGCCAACCGCGCGCAGGCGATCGACGCCCGCACGGGCGCGGACACGCGCGCGATCGAGGAACTGAAGGAACGCCTCGCCAGCTACCAGAAGCAGCACGAGCGCGTGGCCACGCTGCCCGACCTGATGGTCATCCTGGGCATCGCCTTCGGCACCGTCGGTCTCTCGCACGCCATCGCGGGCCCGGCCTCGTCGTGGTTCGCGCAGAATGTGGCGTGGGCGAAACAGGTCAGCCTGCACGAGCCCTTCGTCTGGGTCGTCGTGCTGTCGACATTCGTCGGCCTCGGCCTGAGCCTGACCCGCGCGCGCACGCTGGACGGTGCCGGTGCGTCGAAGATCGGTGCGCTGTTCCTCTATATCCTGATCGCCTGCATCGGCATGCAGATGGACATCGGCTCGCTGGCCGACAAGCCGTGGCTGCTGGCACTGGGTCTGATCTGGATCCTTGTCCATATCGTGCTGCTGGCCCTGCTTGCCAAAGTGCTCAAGGTGCCGTTCTTCTACTTCGCCATGGGTTCGCAGAGCAATATCGGCGGCCCCGCGTCGGCGCCGGTGGTGGCGACGGTGTTCCATCCGTCGTTGGCGCCGGTGGGTGCGTTGCTGGGTGCGCTGGGGTACGCGACGGGTACGGTCGCCGCCTACGTGGTCGGCGTGGTATTGCGCGGGATGGCAGGGCAAGGTTGAGCCATCGCCATGCTGCTGTAGGAGCGACGTGAGTCGCGACGTTGGAGTTTCCGGTCGCGACTGACGTCGCTCCTACAACGGATCCAAAGAAAAGGGCGAAGCCATTGGCTTCGCCCTTTTCGTTCTCCTTCCTAACCGCTCAGCAGCAGCGGAACCCGCTCCTGCCGCCGAAGCGCGCTTCCTGCCGTTCGCGGAAGAAGGTCTTGTAGTCCATCGGTTCGCGGTCCGGATGCTTCTCCAGCACGTGCCGGACGTAGTTGTCGTAGTCGGGGATGCCGCAGCACAGGCGCGCGGTCTGCACCAGCCTCCGCCACACACGCTTGTGCGTGGCGAAGTGCGAGAGCGGGACGAGTTCGGTGCCCATGGCTTACAGCCACGCCTTTTGCTGCTCGTCGGTCAGCGCGACGTAGGGCGTCTCGCGGTCCGTGCGCGTGCTGCTGGCGCGTGCCTTGGCGATGGCGCGCAGCGCGTACACCAGCACGCTGAACACCACGAACAGGAACAGGGCGGTCAGACCGGCGTTGATGTAACTGTTGACCACCACCTGCTGCATCTGGGCCATGCTCTTCGCCGTGCCGAGCAGTTGGCCGTCGGCGATGGCCAGCTGGTACTTCTTCGCCTGGGCGACGAAGCCGATTGCCGGATTGCTGTCGAAGATCTTGATCAGGCCCGCATACGTGGTGCAGATCAGCAGCCAGATCGCCGGGACCACCGTGACCCAGGCGTAGCGGTCGCGCTTCATTTTGAACAGCACCACCGTGCACAGCATCAGTGCGATGCCGGCGAGCATCTGGTTGGCGATGCCGAACAGCGGCCACAATGTGTTGATGCCGCCCAGCGGGTCGACCACGCCCTGGTACAGGAAGTAACCCCACAGTGCGACGCAGCCGGCGGTGCCGATGACGTTGGCGCCCCACGAGTCGGTCTTGCGCAGCGGCGGGATGAAGTTGCCCAGCAGGTCCTGCAGCATGAAGCGGCCGGCGCGCGTGCCCGCATCGACCGCGGTCAGGATGAAGAGCGCTTCGAACAGGATGGCGAAGTGATACCAGAACGCCATCATCGCGTCGCCGCCGGGCAGCGCGTCGTGCAGGATCACCGCAATGCCCACGGCCAGCGTGGGTGCGCCGCCGGCGCGCGAGATGATCGTACCCTCGCCGATGTCGTGCGCTGTCTGCGTCAGCATCTCCGGCGTCACTACGAAGCCCCAGCTGCTGACCTTCGCGGCCACGTCGACCGCGCTCGTGCCGATCGCGGCGGCGGGGCTGTTCATGGCGAAGTACACGCCCGGCTCGATGATCGAGGCCGCGACCAACGCCATGATGGCGACGAACGACTCCATCAGCATGCCGCCGTAACCGATGTAGCGGATGTGGGTTTCATTGGCCAGCAGCTTGGGCGAGGTGCCCGAGCTGATCAGCGCATGGAAGCCCGAGACCGCGCCGCAGGCGATGGTGATGAAGAGGAACGGGAACAGGCCGCCCTTCCAGACCGGACCATCGCCGGAGCTGGCGAACTGGGTCAGCGCCGGCATCTTCAGCGAGGTCACTTCCGGGCTGGCGATGACGATGCCGATGGCCAGCGCGACGATCACGCCGATCTTGAGGAAGGTCGACAGGTAGTCGCGCGGCGCCAGCAGCAGCCACACGGGCAGCACGGCGGCGACGAAACCGTAGCCGATCAGCATCCAGGTGATCTGGGTGCCGGTGAAGGTGAACGCCGGGCCCCAGGTGGGATGCGCGCCGACCTTGCCGCCGAACCAGATGGCGAGCAGCAGCAGGACGATGCCGACCACCGAAATCTCGCCGATCCTGCCGGGCCGGATGTAGCGCATGTACAGGCCCATGAAGATCGCGATGGGCATGGTGGCGATGACGGTGAACATGCCCCATGGGCTTTCGGCCAGCGCCTTCACCACGATCATCGCCAGCACCGCCAGGATGATGATCATGATCAGGAACGCGCCGAACAGCGCGATGGTGCCGGCCACCTGGCCCATTTCCTCGCGGACCAGATCGCCCAGCGAGCGGCCATTGCGGCGGCTGGAGATGAACAGGACCATGAAGTCCTGTACCGCGCCCGCGAGCACGACGCCCGCGATCAGCCAGAGCATGCCGGGCAGGTAGCCCATCTGTGCGGCGAGTACCGGGCCGACCAGCGGCCCGGCGCCGGCGATGGCAGCGAAGTGGTGGCCGAACAGCACGTGCTTGTTGGTGGGCACGTAGTCCAGGCCATCATTGTTGATGTGCGCAGGCGTCGCGCGGGTCGGGTCGAGCCCCATCACGTTCTTCGCGATGTACAGGCTGTAGTAGCGGTATGCCACCAGATAGATGGACACCGCCGCCACGACGATCCACAGCGCGCTGATCTGCTCGCCCTGGCGCAGTGCCACCACACCCAGGCACACCGCGCCGAGAAGCGCGAGCGCCGCCCAGCCGATCTTGGAAAAACCGTTCATCCGGAAACCCTCCGACAAGTCCAGACAAGGGTCCCCCCATGCGGAAGGCCGGTCAATCCGTAACGGCCGATTCGGCCTTCGACTTTGGTCGCAATCCGACGGCGTAGGGCGTCAGAGCCAGCGCGAGCGCTTGAACAGGCGGTACAGGCCGAAACAGGCCAGCGCCACGCCGGCGATCAGGAGGGGATAGGCGAAGCGGCCGGCCAGCTCGGGCATGTGTTCGAAGTTCATGCCATACCAACTGGTGATCAGCGTGGGGGCGGCCAGCAGTGCGGCCCATGCACCCAGCCGCTTGACGATCTCGCCCTGCGCCAGCGTCACCAGCGACAGGTTCACGCTGAGCGCCGTGGTGAGCATTTCGCGCAGGGTGTCGGTGTACTCGTTGACGCGCAGCACGTGGTCCTGCACGTCGCGGAAGTACAGCCGCACCTCTTCCGGGATCAGTGCGCTCTGCGAGCGCGTCAGCTGCGCCAGCACGTCCTGCAGTGGCGCCACCGCCAACCGCATCTGGGTCAACTCGCGCTTCAGCTCGTACAGCTTCACCACCGTCACCCGCCGGTAGGTGTCGGAGAAGATGTCCTTCTCCAGGGCATCCAGCGTCTGCTTGAACTGGTCGATGATCGGCCGGTAGTTGTCGACCACGTAATCCAGCACCGCATACAGCCCGTACGACGGACCGAGCGCCAGCAGATCGGGTTCGCGCTGCACGCGCTCGCGTACCGGCGCATACGACAGCGACGCACCGTGCCGCACCGTCACCAGGTAGCGCGGGCCCAGGAAGGCGTGGGTTTCGCCGAACCGGATGCGGTCGTCCACCACCTGCGCCGTGTGCACGGCCACGAACAGCGAGTTGCCGTAGGCTTCCAGCTTCGGGCGCTGGTGCGCATTCTGCGCGTCCTCCACGGCCAGGTCGTGCAGGCAGAACTCCTCCTGCAGCTTCTCCAGGATGGCGTCCGCCGGCTCGTACAGCCCCACCCAGATGAAACTGCCGTCGTCGACGGCCAGCACGTCGCTGATCTCGTCCAGCCCGATGTCGCGCCGCTTGCCGCCCTGGTCGTAGACCACGCAGTTGATGACGCACTGGGGCAGGGCGGGCTTCGTATCGACGGCGGCGAGGTCATTCATGGCGGGAATCGTGCGCCACGCGCGCGGTTGCGGCAAGTCCGGTCACATCCTGCGCTGTTGTAGGAGCGGGCCATGCCCGCGATGCTTTCCGGTGGATGCCAGTACAAGAGCATCGCGCCCAAGGGCGCTCCTACACACAAGCTTCCGTCATCACTGCGCCACGAACCGGATCGCCTGCCCGCCACCCGGTGCCAGCTTCAGCGTCAGCGTGTCGCCGCGGACGACGCTGCGTTCCTCGATCACGATGTCCTGCGGCGCGGTCTTCCAGTGCGCCTGGTCGCCATCGCGGTAGATCTGCGCGGTGTAGCGGCGGCCCTCATCGAGGAAGGTCAGCGGCACGCTGAGCGTGCGGCCGTCTTCGTCGGTCAGCGCGCCGAGGTACCAGTTGGGGCCGCCGCGCTCCTTGCGCGCGATGGTCACGTAATCGCCCACTTCGCCGTTCAGCACGCGCGTGTCGTCCCAATCCACCGGCACGTCCTTGATGAACTGGAAAGGCGCCGGATTCTTCTCGTAGTTCTCCAGCAGGTCGGCCGCCATCTGCAATGGGCTGTAGATCACCACGTACAGCGACAGCTGCTTGGCCCAGGTGGTGGCGATGCCATCGGTGGAGCGCGTCTTCATGCCGAAGATGCCGGGCGTATAGTCCATGGGTCCGGCCAGCAGGCGGGTGAACACCAGGTTGGCTTCGTGTTCCGGCGGGTTGCCGGGCTGGCCCCAGGCGCTGAACTCCATGCCGCGCGCGCCTTCGCGGGTGATCCAGTTCGGGTAGGTGCGACGCAGGCCGCTGTCCTTGATCGGCTCGTGCGGATTGACGGCGATGCGGCGCTTGGCCGCTTCGGTCACCACTTTCAGATGGTGGCGCGCCATGTCCTGGCCTTCATGCCACGCGTAGTGGCGCTTGCCGTCGGCGCCGGTGACCTTGGCCTGGCTGGCGTCGGCCACATACCCGGTCTTCACCGCCGGCACGCCGACCCGTTGGTACAGGTCGAAGGCGGCGCCGAGCTGCGACTCGTAGTGCGCAGCGTTGCCGGAGGTCTCGTGGTGGCCGATCAACACCACGTTCTTCGAGCGGGCATAACGGGTGAGCGCTTCCAGGTCGAAATCCGGATACGACTGCGTGAAGCTGAAGTCCTCACCGTTGCCGAACCAGTCGCCGTCCCAGCCCACGTTCCAGCCTTCGACCAGCACGCCGCCGAAGCCGTGCTTGGCGGCGAAGTCGATGTGCTTGCGGACGTTTTCGTTGGTGGCGCCGTGCTTGGGGCCGGAGGCCCAGCTCTTCAGGTCCAGGTGCATTTCCCACCACACGCCGACGTACTTCATCGGCTTCACCCATGACACGTCGCCGAGTGCATTGGGCTCGTTGAGGTTCAGCGTCAGGCTGGACATCGCCAGGCCGGCGGCGTCATCGCTCAGCAGCAGCGTGCGCCAGGGCGTGTCGAAGGGTGCGGCGCGCACCACCTTGCCTTCGCCGATGCCCGGGGTCAGGTCGGCTTTCAGCTTGCGGTCTTCCACCCGCGTCAGGTTCATGCCGCTGTAGTCGACCAGCGCGGCCTCATGGATCGAAAGGTGGGTGCCGTCCTCGAACCTGAAGGTGATCGGCGTCTGTGCGTCGCCGACCTGTTGAATCGGCGTGCGGTGGTAGAGGTATTCCTCGCGATTCCACTCGCCGGCCGGGATCCACCACGCGGTCGCATCGCGCGCCAGCGAGAATTCGGTCAGCTCCTCGCCGATCTTCACCTGCTCGAGTCCGGGCTGCTTCGGGAAGCGGTAGCGGAAGCCCACACCATCGTCGAACACGCGGAATACCACGTCGAAGCTGCGGAAGGGCTTGGCCTTTTCCTTCAACGTGACCGTCAGTTCGTTGTAGTGGTTGCGGATGGAGCGGCGCTCGCCCCACGGCTGTTCCCAGGTCTCGTCGAACGTGCGCGTGCGCGGCTGCACGATCTCGATGTTGCGCTCGAACTTGGGTGCATCCAGCAACAGGAAGCCGAGCCGCGACGACGCGATGACCGGTTGCCCCTTGCGCGACACCGCGTACGCGGGTCGGCCGTCGTTGTCGGTGGCCAGTTCCACCACGATGGTGCCGTCGGGCGAGGCCACGCGCGGGCCGGGCGCCGCATGCGCGACGGCGCTGGACAGCAGGACGAACAGCGGAATCAGGAAACGGTGCATGCGACCCTCGCGATAAGCAGAGGGCCGCATCGTGCGTGGCGGGGCTCAGCGCGACAAGCGTCGCGGCATGAATACGTATGCAAGCGCCAGGTGGACCGGCGTCATCAGGGCGATCCACGCCTGGTTGTACTGCAGCCGCAAGGGCAGCCAGTGCAGGAACCACGCGACCAGCGCGCCTGCCGCGATGGCGACCGTCAGCCAGCCGAACCACACCGGCGGGTTGCGGCGGCGCAGCACGGCGATTGCGCCGGGAACCAGCAGCACGCACACGGGATTGAACAGCAGCAGGTTGCGGTTGGCCCACGCGGCCCAGTGGTCGGTGAAACCCCACAGGTACACCAGCAGCGCGCCCGCCACGAAGCAGAGCAGCCACAACGGCAGCGCCACGGCCGCGATCAGGCGGGGCGAGCGACGTCCCGTCCACGCGACCAGCGCCGCGACGACGATGCCCGCGAGCAGCCAAGGCCACCAGCGGCGCGGCGTTTCGGCCGGCTCCGGCGCGATGCGGTGCGGCAGCAGCTGCATTTCCGATTGCACCAGCGGACGGCCGGCGGCGTTCTTCGCCTCGCGCAGGCTGTCGGCCAGGCGCATCGGCACGTAGCCTTCCTCCCAGCGCGACATCGGCTTGTCTGCCGACGGGCCGAGGCCCACGTCGAAGCCCAGCCACATCCACGTCGCCGGCGAGGCCAGGCGCACGGCTTCGCTGCGGAAGGTGTTGCCGCGCGAACGGCCCGAAAGCTGCGATTTCAGCGCGCCACCCAGTGCGGCATCCAGCGCGTCGCGGACCTGGGTGGAACAGTTGGAGGTGAAGTAGTCGTAGCGATAGCGTGCGTTCTCCGGGCGCGCGCGTTCGGCCAGCGCGTCGGCCAGCGCCTGCGCCTGGTCGGGCCCGACATCGAGCCACTGGATCGACACGCCGCGACCGCTGTCGCGGTACTGCGCCAGGTCCTGCTCGAACGGCAGCGCGACCAGGTAGTACATCATGTGGCCGCGCGCGAAATTGCCGACGAAGTCGGCTTCCGATGGATCGAAGAAGCCGAAGTTGTACGAGATGGCGTCGCCGCTGGCAGGGTCCACCACGATGATGGCGTTGTGGCCGAAGCGCTCGAAGAACACCTCGCCGGGCTGCATGGTCGCCACGCCGATGCGCGGCGCCGCCCATGCCGCGGCGGCCAGCAGCCACAGCGCGCCCAGCAGCGCCAGGCGCGCGACCGCGTTACGCATCCGCCAGCACTCCGACATGGAACGCATGCACGCGGCGCGCATCGGCCCGCGCCACCCGGAACAGGAAACGGCCCAGCGTCAGTTCCTCGCCGGTTTCGGGCAGATGGCCGATGGCGGCGGTGACCAGGCCGCCGACGGTGTCGTACTCGTCGTCCGGGAAGTCGGCGCCGAAGCGTTCGTTGAAGTCGGCGATGGGCGTCAGCGCGTCCACCACGAACTGGCCGTCGGCCTGCGCGGCGATCAACGCGGCGCCGTCCTCGGCTTCGTCGTGCTCGTCGTCGATCTCGCCGACGATCTGTTCCAGCACGTCCTCGATGGTCACCAGGCCGGCGACGCCGCCGTACTCGTCCACCACGATCGCCATGTGGTTGCGCGACAGCCGGAATTCCTTCAGCAGCAGGTTCAGCTTCTTCGACTCGGGGATCAGCACCGCCGGCCGCAGCAGCTCGCGCACGGTGCCAGGGCCGTTGTCGGCCACCACCCCGCGCAGCAGGTCCTTGGCCAGCAGGATGCCCAGGATCTCGTCCTTGTTGTCGCCGTGGACGGGGAAGCGCGAGTGGCCGGATTCCACCACCTGCTTCATCAGGTCCAGGAAGCGCGCCTCCACCGGCAGCGACACCATCTGCGCGCGCGGGACCATCACGTCGCCCACGGTCAGGTCGGCCACGGCGATGGCGCCTTCCATCATCCTCAGGGTGTCGCCGCCGATCAGCCCGTCGGACTGCGCGTCGCGCAGCAGGGCCACCAGGTCGTCGCGTGTGCTGGGTTCGCCGGAGAACGCCGAACTGAGGCGGTCCAGCCAGGAGCGCCGCTTCTCCGAAGGTTTGTCGGAGCCGTCCGGCGCGTGGGTACTGTCGTCTTCTGACATCTCGTGGAAATGGTCGCCCCGCTCGGGCGTGGGGTCCAGTCTAACGCGGTTGTCCGCCGGACGCAGGCGGGGGCGCCCCTTCGGGCGCGGGCGCGTCGGTGTCGGGAGCATCCTCGGGCAGGTCCAGGCTGTAGCTGCACCCCACCAGGGTCTTGCCGGGATGCGAGGACACGTTGCTGACGTTGAGGACTACGGATTCGATCAGCACCTGGCCGCTTTCGGCATCGCGGGATTCCTCGCTGCGCAGTTCCTTGCCGAACATGGCCTTGGCCGGCGTATCGATGGCCGTTTCCAGCCCGAGTTCGCTGGCCAGCGGCCGGGGGTCGGGCAGGTCCAGGATCGCCATCACGCTGCTGCCGGTGAAGGCGATGTGGTCCGTGCCGTGCCCGAACACGCGGATCGGCGAGGCCAGGCGGTACTCGGTCATGAACATGTTGGTCTGCGGCAGCGGCTGCCAGCCCAGGGCGACCGCCTTAAGGGGGTCTTCCAGCGCGGGTGCCAGTGCGGTCAGGCCGGCGATGTCGCCACGGCATTCGATCAACGACGCGAGGTCGGTCGCGCCGGCCTGGGCGCGCGCGGCGACGGGCAGGGTCAGCGCCACGCAGGACGCGAGCAACAGGGAGCGCAGCATGGTCAGTCTTCCGCGTAGGGGTCGGCGATGCCGAGTTCGGCCAGGATCTCCCGCTCCAGCTGCTCCATGCACTCGGCCTCCTTGTCGTCCTCGTGATCCCAGCCCAGCAGGTGCAGCGCACCGTGCACGGTCATGTGGGCGTAGTGCGCGGCCAGCGGCTTCTTCTGCTCCTTTGCCTCGCGCGCGACCACCGGGGCGCAGATCACCAGGTCGCCGAGCAGCGGCATCTTCACGCCCTTGGGCAGCTTGACGCCCTCGGCCATCTCGGCCGGGAAGCTGAGCACGTTGGTGGCATAGTCGCGCCCGCGGTAATGCCGGTTGAGCGCGTGGCCTTCCTTGCTGTCGACGATGCGGATGGCGAGGTCGGCTTCGCGGATGCGACCGGCCAGCGCCGCGGCCACCCACTTGCGGAAGCTCACCGCCGAGGGGATGCCGGTGCGCGGCAGCGCATAGCTGACGGAAACGTCGAGACGGACGGGGCCTTGGGTCATGTTTTTCGCTCGTCATTCCGGCGCATGCCGGACGTTCAACAGCCGCATGGCGGGTCATCCGTTCCGATGTTGCCTGATGACGGGCTCATGCAAGCCAAGGGGAAGACCAATCTGGATCCCCGCTTGCGCGGGGATGACGGCGATCAGGAAGACTGCTCGGCCGACTCCGCATCCTTGCCGTCACGTGCATCGTAAGCCCGCACGATCTTCGCCACCAGCGGGTGGCGCACCACGTCGCGGCTGGTGAAGAAGGTGAACGAGATGCCGTCCACGTCGCGCAGGACGTCCAGTGCATCCTTCAGACCCGACTTCTGGTGCTTGGGCAGGTCGATCTGGGTCAGGTCGCCGGTGACCACCGCCGTGCTGCCGTAGCCGATGCGCGTGAGGAACATCTTCATCTGCTCGATGGTGGTGTTCTGCGCCTCGTCGAGGATGACGAACGCATCGTTGAGCGTGCGGCCGCGCATGTAGGCCAGCGGGGCGATCTCGATGACGTTCTTCTCCAGCAGCTTGACCACCTTGTCCACGCCCAGCATCTCGTACAGCGCGTCGTACAGCGGCCGCAGGTACGGGTCGACCTTCTGCGACAGGTCGCCGGGCAGGAAGCCCAGCTTCTCGCCGGCCTCCACCGCCGGGCGCACCAGGATCAGCCGTTGCACCCGCGACTCGTTGAGCGCTTCCACCGCACTGGCGACGGCCAGGAAGGTCTTGCCGGTGCCGGCCGGGCCGAGGCCGAAGTTGATGTCGTGGGTGGCGATGGCGTGCAGGTACTTGGCCTGGTTGGCGCCGCGGCCGCGCACGGTGCCGCGCTTGACCTTGATGGCCACGTCCTGCGGCGCGTAGCCGTCGTCGGCCACCTGGTCCACGTGGGCGGCCGTCAGGCGCAGGTGGATGGCCTCGCTGTCGAAAGTCTCGCTGGCGGCTTCCTGGTACAGCGCATGCAGCAGTTTTTCGGTCGCGGCCACGGCCTTCGCCGGGCCGGTGACGCGGAAGACGGCGCCGCGGTTGGCGATCTCCACGCCCAGCCGCAGTTCGATCTGGCGCAGGTGGGCGTCGAAGGGGCCGGCCAGATTGGCCAGGCGTTCGGTGTTTTCGGGTTCCAGGGTGAATTCGCGCTTGCTGGGGGCGGTCATGGGGCAGGGGTTCGATGTGGTCGGGGGCTAGTGACGCGTCTGGTCGTCGGCATCCTCGACCGGCCACTGGTTGAAGACATAGACCTCGTCGTCGAGCAGGGCTTGGTCGAAGTGGTCGGCATTGGGGGCTTCGTCGCGGTCGATCTGCGTCGGTTCGTCCTCCACCGCCACGACCACCCAGCCCTGTTCGCGGATGAACTCGGATGCGCGCCGCATGGGGTCGTCGGCGAATCCGGGTTTCTGGTAGCAGGTGACGTACGCACCGCCAGCTTCAGCGAAGTCGGGGCTGTCGGCGCGCGGCCGGGCTTCCAGCGTGAACACCCACAGGCGGGGGCTATCCGAGGAAATGGCGGCGATCCTGGCAAACGCAAGGCGGGCGCGCAGGGTAGCGCGGCGACCAGCGCGCGACCACCGTTTGCCGCTCGTCGGAACGGGCTTGAAATTTAATTAAATGGAAAATTAAATAAATCCCATGACAACGACGACACCTCCCCGCCGACACGGGGCCAAGGCGGACGCCCCGCCCAAGGCCGCCCCTCGCAAGCGCGCCCGTGGGCGCCGTCCCACCGCCGAGACCGCCGACCTGCGCGCCACCCTGCTGGACGCCGCGCTGGCTTGTTTCGTCCGTGGTGGCATCGCGGCCACCTCGCTGCGCGACATCGCCACGGAAGCCGGGGTGACGCCCGCGCTGGTGCACTACTACTTCGGCGACAAGGCGCAGCTGCAGGAAGCGGTGGTGGCCGAGCGGTTGCTGCCGGTCGTGGCGACGATGCGCGCGCCGGTGATGCAGGCCGGAAATGGTGATGTCGCGGGGCTGGTCGCCGGCTTCGTGCACGGCATCGGCACGGTGGTGGCCGAGCATCCGTGGCTGCCCACGCTGTGGGTGCGCGAGATCCTGTGCGAGGGCGGCGCGCTGCGCGACATGATGATCCGCCAGGTCGGCCCGCTGCTGCCGACGATGATGGCGGGCCGCTTCGCCGCCGCGCAGCAGGCCGGCCAGCTCAACCCCGACCTCGATCCGCGCCTGCTGATGGTGTCGCTGATCGGGCTGACCATGTTCCCGCTGGCCAGCGCGCCGATCTGGCGCCCGTTGTTCGGCGCCGACGACATCGACTTCAACGACCTGCGCCGGCACACGCTGGTGCTGTTGGATCGCGGACTGGAGCTTGACCATGCGAAGTGAACCGCGAACCGTCGCGCTGGCGACGGCGATGCTCGTGCTGGCCGCCTGCAAGGCGGACGCACCGCAGGCCCTGGGCACGCTGGAATGGGACCGGGTGACGCTGCCCGCGCCGGTCGCCGAGAAAATCGTGCGCGTCGACGTGCGCGAGGGCCAGCAGGTGGCGGCCGGCGCGCCACTCCTGCAACTGGAGCTGACCCGTACCCAGTCCCAGCTGACGGCCGCTCAGGCCCAGGCCACGCGAAGCCGCGAAGCGCTGGCCGAGCTGCGCGCCGGTCCCCGCAGCGAGGCCATCGCGCAGGCGCGCGCCAGCCTGGCCGCCGCGCAGGCGCAGGCCCGGGATGCCGACGCGTACTACGCGCGCCTGCAGCCACTGGGCCGCCAGCGCCTGGTCGCCGCCTCCGAGGTGGATCGTGCGCGCGCGGCGTCGCAGAGTGCGCAGGCCCAGGTGCGGGTCGCACAGGCGGCGCTGCTGGAACTCGAGCGCGGCACGCGCGCCGAACAGGTCGCGCAGGGTGAAGCGGCCGTCGCTGCGGCGGACGCGCAGGCGCGCGTGCAGGCGGTGACGCTGGAGAAGCTCGACATCGTGGCGCCGCGCGCGGGCCGCATCGACAGCCTGCCCTACAAGCTGGGCGACCAGGCGCCAGTGGGTGCGCCGCTGGCGGTGATGCTGGTGGGCGAGGCGCCCTATGCCCGCGTCTACCTCCCGCAGGCACTGCGCAATCGACTGAAGGTCGGCGACACCGTGCAGGTACGCCTCGATGGCCAGCAGAAGGCCTACGCCGGACGGGTGCGCATGATCCGCAGCGAGCCCAGCTTCACTCCTTACTTTGCGCTGACCGGCCAGGACGCGGAACGGCTCAGCTACCTGGCAGAAATCAGCCTGGGGAAGGAGGCTGCCGGTCTCCCGGTGGGGGCCCCGCTGCAGGTGGTGTCCGATGGCGACGAGTGAGGAAGGACGCGCGATCCGTGTCCGTGGCCTGAGCAAGCGCTTCGGCGCACTGGTGGCGGTGGACGATGTCGATCTGGACATTCCGCGTCGTCATGTCTACGGCTTCCTCGGGCCGAATGGCTCCGGCAAATCCACCACCATCCGCATGTTGTGCGGATTGCTTACGCCGACGGTGGGCGACATCGAAGTGCTGGGGCTGCGTATCCCGGAACAGGCCGAGCAACTGCGCACCCGCATCGGCTACATGACCCAGAAGTTCTCGCTGTTCGAGGACCTGACGGTGCGCGAGAACCTGGAGTTCCTGGCGGCCGTGCAGGACATCCCGCGCGCGCAGGCGAGGCGAAGGATCGATGAGCTGGTCGAGCAGTACCACTTCCAGGACCGCCAGAAGCAGCTGGCTGGCACGATGAGCGGTGGGCAGAAGCAGCGCCTTGCGCTGGCCGGGGCGGTGATCCACCAGCCGGAACTGCTGTTCCTCGATGAACCGACCAGTGCGGTGGACCCGGAATCGCGTCGCGATTTCTGGGAAAAGCTCTTCGAACTCGCCGACGCCGGCACCACGCTGCTGGTGTCCACGCACTACATGGACGAGGCCGAGCGCTGCCACCGCATCGCCATCCTCGACCGCGGCGTCCTCGTCGCGGACGGTACGCCGGACGCACTGACCGGCGAACTGGCCGGGCGCACCCTGGTGGTGGACGCCGCACAGCCGCGCCAGGCGCAGAAGGCGTTGGTCGGCCTGCCGGGTGTGATCAGCGTGGCGCAGATCGGCAACCTGCTGCGCGTGTTGATGGCCGAGGACGGACAGGCCGCTGACCGCATCGCGCAGGGCCTGCGCGCGGCCGGCGTCAGCGCACAGGTCTCGGCCGCGCCGGCCAACCTGGAGGATGTCTTCGTCTCGGCCACGCGCGGCCAGCCCGCGCGCGAGGAGGCGGCATGAAACTCCGGCGCCTGATGGCCGTGATGGTGAAGGAGCTGCGGCAGATGCGCCGCGACCGCATCACCCTGGCGATGATCGTCGGGATTCCGGTGATGCAGCTGCTGTTGTTCGGCTACGCGATCAATACGAACCTGCGCGACCTGTCGGCCGGCATCGCCGACCAGTCGCGTACGTCCGCCTCGCGCGCGCTGGTGATGGATATCGTCGCCACCGGGGTGGTGAAGCCGGTGCAGGAAGCGGCGACGCCGCAGGAACTGGTCGAATCGATGCGCCGCGGCGAGATCAGCATCGGCATCGTCATCCCTCCGGACTACGAACGTCGCCGCGCGGAAGGTCGCGAGGCGGTGCAGATCCTCGTCGACGGCAGCGACAACGCGGTGCAGAGCGCGGCCGCGCAGCTGGCGCAGATGCCGCTGGATGGGCGCAGCAGTCCGCTGGCGACGCGCACCATCAGCGTGGTCGGCTTCTACAATCCGCAGCGGCGCTCGGCGGTGAACATCGTGCCCGGGCTGATCGGCGTGATCCTCACCATGACCATGGTGCTGTTCACCGGCGTGGCCATCGTGCGCGAACGCGAGCGCGGCAACATGGAGCTGCTGATCGCCACGCCGGTGAGCAGTGCCGAGCTGATGATCGGCAAGGTCCTGCCCTACGTGGCGATCGGCCTGGTGCAGACCACGGTGGTGCTGGCGCTGGGCATGTGGCTGTTCAACGTGCCGCTGGGCGGCAGCCTGCTGCATGTCTATCTCGCCGCCTGCCTGCTGATCGTGGCCAACCTGACGCTGGGCCTGCTGATCTCCACCCGCGCGCAGTCGCAGTTCCAGGCCATGCAGATGACGTTCTTCATCTTCCTGCCGTCGATCCTGCTGTCGGGCTTCATGTTCCCGTTCGCCGGCATGCCGAAGGTGGTGCAATGGATCGCCGAGGCGCTGCCGCTGACCCACTTCCTGCGTCTGATCCGTGGCGTGATGCTGCGGGGCGCCAGTCTCTGGGAACTATGGGCGGATGTGCTGGCCTTGCTGGCTTTCACCACGGTGATGATGACGACGGCGATCCTGCGCTTCCGCAAGCGGCTGGACTGACCCTGGAGACTTTGCATCTGTAGGAGCGCCCCTCGGGCGCGATGTTCTTTTCTGGCCCGTCGCGCGAAAGCATCGCGGGCATGGCCCGCTCCTACAACGCCGCAGAGATCCGTAGGAGCGCCCCTTGGGCGCGATGCTGTTTGCTTTGCCGGATTTCCAACGAAGAGTGCCGAGCCCGCCGTCGGCTGATCCGCCGACTCAGTCGGCGCCGGCCACGCGCCCGCGCAGCGAGTTGGTCAGCGCCTCGGTGATAACCACGTCGACGAACTGGCCGACCAGGCGCGGGTGGCCGGGGAAGTTCACCGAGCGCATGTTCTCGGTCTTGCCGGTCAGCTCGTTCGGATTCTTCTTCGACGGCCCTTCCACGAGTACCGACTGCACCGTACCCACCATGGCCTGCGAGATGCCGGCGGCGTGGGCATTGATGTGCTTCTGCAGGCGGTCCAGGCGGGCGTGCTTGGTGGCGTCGGACACGTCGTCCGGCAGGTCGGCCGCGGGCGTGCCGGGGCGGCGCGAGTAGATGAAGGAGAAGCTCTGGTCGAAGCCGACATCCTCGATCAGTTTCATGGTCTTCTCGAAGTCGGCGTCGGTCTCGCCGGGGAAGCCGACGATGAAATCCGAGCTGATCGAGATGTCCGGCCGCACCGCGCGCAGCTTGCGGATCTTCTGCTTGAACTCCAGTGCCGTGTAGCCGCGCTTCATCGCCGACAGGATGCGGTCGCTGCCCGCCTGCACCGGCAGGTGCAGGAAGTTGGCGAGCTGCGGTACGTCGCGGTAGGCGTCCACCAGCGAGTCGCTGAACTCCAGCGGGTGCGAGGTGGTGAAGCGGATGCGGCCGATGCCGTCGATCTCGGCGATGGTGCGGATCAGCAGGCCGAGGTCGGCGACCTCGCCGTCGCCATAAGGACCGCGATACGCATTGACGTTCTGGCCGAGCAGGTTGATCTCGCGCACCCCTTGGGCGGCCAGCTGCGCCACTTCCACCAGCACGTCCTCGAACGGCCGGCTGACCTCGGTGCCGCGGGTGTAGGGCACCACGCAGAACGAGCAGTACTTGGAGCAGCCTTCCATGATCGACACGAAGGCGGACGGGCCTTCGGCGCGGGGTTCGGGCAGGCGGTCGAACTTCTCGATCTCGGGAAAGCTGATGTCGACCTGCGGCCGGTTCTGCTCGCGACGGGCGCGGATCAGTTCCGGCAGGCGGTGCAGGGTCTGCGGACCGAACACCAGGTCCACGTAGGGCGCACGCTTGACGATGGCTTCACCCTCCTGCGAGGCGACGCACCCGCCGACGCCGATGATGACGTCGCGGCCGCCGGTCTTCAGCGCCTTCCACCGGCCCAGCTGGCTGAATACCTTCTCCTGCGCCTTCTCGCGGATGGAGCAGGTGTTGACCAGCACCACGTCCGCTTCCTCGGGGTTGTCGGTCAGCTCCAGGCCATCGGAGGCGGCCAGCAGGTCGGCCATCTTGGCCGAGTCGTACTCGTTCATCTGGCACCCGTGGGTCTTGATGAAGAGCTTTCCGCGCACGAGGTCCGGGCTGCGCGGCCTGGCCTGCGGCAGGGGGACGGGGGCGGGGTCGGTCACGGCAGGGCCGGCCGTGGTCGGCAGGTCGGGGGCTTGCGTCCCGGTCATGGCGCTTAATCCAGTCGGGTGGGGGCGGGCGGGTCGCGTAGTTTACGCGCACGGGCCGGGCCGAGGCGGCCGGAACCGTCCTCGGACGGCGTTGATAGCGGGTATCAGGCCATCCCGGGCCGCGGTGCCGCCGGCTGTCGGAACTCCGACCGGCCGCACAGATTGGAGGAAACCTTTGTTGGACAAGGACTTGGCAACCGCTGGCGAATTGGGGACACTGCGCGGCATGAGGGGGACTCTGACGCTTCTGGCCACGCTGGCCGCGTTGACCGCACTGCCGGCTAGCGCGGGCACGCTGTACAAGTGCACCGGCGCTGACGGTGTGCCGAACTACGTCAGCAAGCGCGTCAGCGGCGCCAGCTGCGAGGTGATCAGCCGCTATACCCCGGACCGGAGCCGCCCGGCGCAGGTCGCCACCGTCTCCCGGCCCGCCACGCCGCCGCCTGCCGTGGGCGCGGCCGTCACGCCGGCCTTGTCCGACTCGGCTGCGGCCATGGTGCCTGCCGCGACGCCGCAGGCCGCCCCCCCCGCCACCGGTCCGCGCCGCGTCGTCAGCGGGCAGGTCTATTCCTACATCAAGGACGGCGTGCGGCACTACACCAGCACGCGTCCGCGCGGCGGCACCCAGGTCGCCAGCCTGCGCACCATCAAGTACAGCTACATCGAAACCTGCTTCGCCTGTGGCAACCCGGGCGTGGACTTCGGCCGGCTGCGCCTGAACACCTCCGCCTACCAGGCCGAGATCGCCGCGGCCTCGCGCGAGTTCGGTGTGGAGGAGGCGATCCTGCGCGCCATCATGCACGCCGAGTCCTCCTACAACCCGATGGCGCTGTCGCATGCGGGCGCCCAGGGGCTGATGCAGCTGATGCCGGCCACGGCCCGCCGGTTCGGGGTGACCGACAGCTACAACGCCGGCCAGAACATCCGCGGTGGTGCGCAGTACCTGGCCTGGCTGTTGAAGCGCTTCAACGGCAACCTCACCCTGGCCGCGGCCGGCTACAACGCGGGCGAAGGCGCCGTGGACCGGCACGGCGGCGTTCCTCCCTACAAGGAAACGCAGCGCTACGTGCAGCGCGTGGCCGTGCTGGCCGACCGCTACCGCCAGGCCGTCGCCGCACGGTGAGCCGGGGCGGGCGGTCCCGGATGCACGCAAGCCATTGATTCGGCGGCAGCCGTTGTCGGCCCATTAAGCCATCCGTTACACTTTGCCGTCTTTTGCGGCCCGTACCGGTCCATGGGTGCGGCCTTGGCAGCCTTTTTAGCTACCTGATTGTTTTGCGGAGTGCCGGATGGCCATCGATGGGGTCAATGGGCCTGTGAATACGGGCCGACGCCGGTTCCTGACTGCGACCACCGCCGTGGTGGGTGCAGTAGGTGCCGGTATTGCAGCTGTACCGTTCATCAAGTCGTGGAATCCGAGCGCCCGGGCCAAGCTGGCCGGTGCCCCGGTGACCGCCGACATCAGCGGCCTGCAGGAGGGTCAGCGCCTGATCCTGGAATGGCGTGGCCAGCCGATCTGGATCGTGAAGCGTTCCAAGGCCGTGCTCGACGCGCTGCCCACGCTGGACGCGAACCTTCGCGACCCGCAGTCGGAGAACCCCGACCAGCAGCCCTCGTACATCAAAGGTGAGACGCGCTCGCTGAAGCCGGAGATCTCCGTACTGGTCGGCCTGTGCACCCACCTGGGCTGCTCGCCCGAGATGGCCGCCGAGATCAAGCCCGAGCCGTACGATCCGAACTGGAAGGGCGGCTACTTCTGCCCCTGCCACAAGTCGCGCTTCGACATGGCCGGCCGCGTGTTCCAGGGCGTGCCCGCACCCACCAACCTGGTGGTGCCGCCGCATTACTACGAGAACGACACGACCATCGTCGTCGGTCTCGACCCGCAGGGGGCATAAGCCATGGCGAACATCTTCACCCGTACCGCCGATGGCGTGATGGACTGGTTCAACGCGCGCGCGCCGGGCTTCATGCCCGTGTACCGCAAGCACATGAGCGAGTACTACGCGCCCAAGAACTTCAACATCTGGTACATCTTCGGCGTACTGTCGATCGTGGTGCTGGTCAACCAGATCCTGACCGGCATCTTCCTGACGATGCACTTCAAGCCGAGCGCCGCGGAAGCCTTCGCGTCGGTCGAGTACATCATGCGCGACGTGGAGTGGGGCTGGCTGATCCGCTACATGCACAGCACCGGCGCCTCGCTGTTCTTCATCGTCGTGTACATCCACATGTTCCGCGGCCTGATGTACGGCTCGTACCAGAAGCCGCGCGAACTGGTGTGGATCCTGGGCATGCTCATCTACCTGGTGCTGATGGCCGAAGCCTTCCTGGGCTACGTGCTGCCGTGGGGCCAGATGTCGTTCTGGGGCGCCAAGGTCATCATCTCGCTGTTCGGCGCCATCCCGGTGATCGGCAACGGCCTGACCGAGTGGATCATGGGCGACTACCTGCCCAGCGACGCCACGCTGAACCGCTTCTTCGCGCTGCACGTCATCGCGCTGCCGCTGGTCCTGCTGCTGCTGGTGGTGCTGCACATCTTCGCCCTGCACGAAGTCGGTTCGAACAACCCCGACGGCGTAGAGATCAAGAAGGGCCCGAAGGGCAACCGCTGGTCGCCCACTGCGCCGGCCGACGGCGTGCCGTTCCATCCGTACTACACGGTGAAGGACAGCTTTTATGTCGGCGGCTTCCTGATCGTCGCCGCCTTCATCGTGTTCTTCGCGCCGGCCATGGGCGGCTGGTTCCTGGAGCACGACAACTTCACCGAGGCCAACAAGCTGGTCACGCCGGCGCACATCAAGCCGGTGTGGTACTACACGCCCTACTACGCCATGCTGCGCGTGGTGCCCGACAAACTGGGTGGCGTGCTGGTGATGTTCGGCGCCATCGCGATCCTGTTCCTGGTGCCGTGGCTGGACCGCGCGAAGGTGAAGTCCTACCGCTACCGTGGCCTGATGTCCAAGGTGCTGCTGGGCCTGTTCGCGATCAGCTTCGTCTGGCTGGGCAAGATCGGCGCCGGCCCGGGCACGGACCCGGTGGAAACCATCGTCGGCCGCTTCCTGACCGCCTTCTACTTCCTGTTCTTCCTGACCATGCCGATCTGGACCAAGATCGACAAGACCAAGCCAGTGCCCGAGCGGGTGACGACGCATGACTAAGACTTTCGCCTCTCGCCTAGCTGTCTTCGCCAGCGGGTTGCTGATCTCGTTCTCCGCGTTCGCCGCCGGCGGCGGCGCCACGCTCCAGGCCGGCAACGACCTGAGCGACCGCGCCTCGCTGCAGCGCGGTGCGCAGCTGTACATGAACTACTGCGCGGGCTGCCATTCGCTGAAGTACATGCGCTACTCGCGCATGGCCGAAGATCTGGGCCTGACCGAAGACGAGGTGATGAAGAACCTCAACTTCACCGGCGCCAAGTTCGGCGAGCAGGTGCAGGTGTCCATGCCTGCCGCAGGCGGCGAGAAGTGGTTCGGCAAGATGCCGCCGGACCTCAGCGTGATCTCGCGCGTGCGCGGCAGCGACTGGATCTACACCTACCTGAAGTCCTTCTACCTGGACGAGTCGCGTCCGCTGGGCTGGAACAACAAGCTGTTCCCTAACGCCTCCATGCCCAACCCGCTGTGGGAGCTGCAGGGCCTGCAGCACGCCGAATTCGGCCCGGTCGATCCGGCCACCGGCGAACGCCACGTCGAGGGTCTGAAGGTGGCGCAGGCCGGCCGCCAGAGCGCGCAGGAGTTCGACCAGACCGCGCGCGACATCACCAACTTCCTGGAGTATGTCGGCGAGCCGGCGGCCCTGAAGCGCCAGAGCGTCGGTGTGTGGGTGATCCTGTTCCTGGCCGCGCTGACGTTCCTGGCCTACCTGCTGAAGCAGGAGTACTGGAAGGACGTCCACTAACGACGTCGCGCGTCCGACGCCAAGGTGCGGGCCGCAGGCCCGCACCACGGGGTGAAAGCCGGCCGGGGTTGCTTGGCTTTTCCCGGCGGGGATTGCACACTCAGGGACCGTGGCGACCGTCAGCAAGGGGCTGACGGCGTCGGTGCGATCGGCGGATTCCGGTCGTCGGAGAGCCGTGAATGGCTGCGAGCCCACGTATGCGCAATACACTGACGTTGTTTTCCTCCACCGATGACGTGCTGTGCCACCGCGTACGGCTGGTGCTCGCCGCCAAGGGCGTTACCTACGACCTGGTCCCGGTGGATCCGCAGAATCCGCCCGAAGACCTCATCGACCTCAATCCCTACCATTCCGTGCCCACCCTGGTGGAGCGCGATCTGGTGCTGTACGCCGCGTCCGTCGTCAGCGAGTACCTGGACGAGCGCTATCCGCATCCGCCGCTGATGCCGGTGGATCCCCTGTCGCGTGCGCGCCTGCGGCTGGCGATGCTGCGCATCGAACACGACTGGGTGCCGCAGGTGCAGGCCATCCAGCTGGGCAACAAGCAACAGGCCGAGGCCGGCCGCAAGCGGCTGAAGGAACTGCTGACCGCGTCTGTACCGCTGTTCAAGGCCAGCAAGTTCTTCCTCAATCCCGAAATGAGCCTCGCCGACTGCGCGATGGCCCCGATCATCTGGCGCCTGCCGTCGCTGGACGTGCCGCTGCCGAAGGACGGCAAGGCCATCGACGACTACGGCAACCGCATCTTCCGCCACCCCGGATTCCTGCGCAGCCTGACCGACGCGGAAAGGAAGCTGCGCGAGATCCCGGCCTGACCGGCGAACCCGCCGGGCCTGGCCGCGCGCCGCCACGCCGCGATGGCCGCCGAGAAATGAAATGACCGACGCATCTTCCCGCATGACCAGCCACCGTCCGTACCTGCTGCGGGCGTTGAACGAATGGATCGCCGACAACGGCATGACCCCGCACCTGCTGGTGGACGCCACCCAGGCCGGCGTCCAGGTGCCGGCGAGTGCGGTGAAGGAAGGCAAGGTGGTACTGAACATTGCCGAGCGTGCGGTCGTGCGGCTTATGATCGACAACGACGCTGTCAGTTTCACCGCGCGCTTCGGGGGCGTGAGCCAACCGGTTTACGTGCCCATCAGCGCCGTGCTGGCGATCTACTCGCGCGAGACGGGGCAGGGCATGGCGCTGCCGGAAGACGTGACGCACGATGCCGATACGGGCGAAGAAAGCGGCGATGACGCGCCCACGACGGATATCCCGCCCGACGACGACACGCCGCCGCCTGGCGGCAAGCGCCCGCCTTTCCTGCGCGTAGTGAAGTAGCCCGGAACATCTGACGCCGGCCGCAGGCGCTGCAGTGTGCTCAGTGCGGGCCCATCGGCGTGACCGATGGCGCCACCGGGCCCACGAACGACACCAGCCGTCCCTTGCGCAGGACCAGCCGGCCGACATGGCGGTCGGTGCCGTCGTGCGAGTACTCGAAACGGAAACTGCGCTCGAATCCCAGCCAGCCATCTTCGCCGCGGCGCAGGCGCAGGCCACTGGCGTGCACGCTCTGGTCCAGCCAGATCACCCCTGCCGCCTTGCAGGCATTCCGACCCAACTCGCCGGCGCGCTCCGCCGCGGCGCGCGCAGCATTCCAGTACGCGAAACCGGCGCCGGCCGCCAGCAGCCACAGCAAGGCACTCAGCGGCGACATGCAGGGCTCATGGTGCAGGGCCCAGCTTCATCGACAGGTCGATGGCGCGGACGTGCTTGGTCAGGCCACCGATGGACACGAAATCCACGCCGTCGGCGGCGATGTCGCGGAGCGTGGTCATGTCCACGCCGCCCGACACTTCCAGCGGAATGCGCCCGTCGAACGGCGAGGCCTTGGCGCGCCGGACCGCTTCACGACGCGATGCGGCATCGAAGTCGTCGATCAGGATGCGCTCGCAGCCTTCGGCCAGCGCTTCATCCAGCTGCGCCAGGGTTTCCACCTCCACGATCAGTGGCAGCGCGGGCTGCGCGGCGCGTGCGGCGCGGATGGCCGCCGTGAGCGAGCCTGCCGCACGCACGTGGTTTTCCTTCAGCATCACGGCGTCGTACAGGCCGATGCGGTGGTTCTGTCCGCCGCCGCAGCGGACGGCGTACTTCTGCGCCAGGCGTAGCCCGGGCAAGGTCTTGCGGGTGTCGAGGATCGTGCAGCCGGTACCACGCACGGCCTCCACGTAGGCCGCCGTGGTGGTGGCGGTGCCGGACAGCGTCTGCAGGAAGTTCAGTGCGGACCGTTCGGCGGTGACTAGCGCGCGCGCGCGTCCGGACAAGGTGGCCAGCACGGTGCCGGCCGGAACCCGGTCGCCGTCCTGCACGCGCCAGTCGATGCGCACCTCCGGATCGAGTGCGCGGTGGCAGGCGTCGAACCACGGGCGGCCCGCGACGACCGCGTCTTCCTTGCAGAGCAGATAGGCGATGTCGGCGGTGTCGGGCAGCAGCGCGGCGGTGACATCTCCGCTGCCCACATCCTCGGCCAGCGCGCGCGCGGCATCCGAGGCCACGAGGTCCGCGGGTGGTGGCGTCGGACGCAGGCTCATCGGGCGGGGAAGTCGTCGGCCTGCGCGGTGGCGATGGCTTCCTCGGCGAGCAGGACGGGAATGCCGTCCTCGACGCGGTAGACGGTCTTGCGGTCGTGCGTCACCAGGGCTTCGCGCAGCGCCTCGGTCTGCGGCGCGTCGTCGGCGCGCTTGACCTGGCCCGCGGCGATGGCGCGGTTCAGCGCTTCCAGGCCGCGTGTCTCCAGCACGGCCAGCGGCTGGCGGGTGGTGGGGCAGCACAGCAGATCCAGCAGTTTGCGGTCCATGGAGGTGGGGGCTCGATCGGTGATTCAGTCAGGAGGGTAGAATACGTCTTTGCGACCGAGGACGGCCATGACCGCCAGCGTATCCAGCCCCGTGGTGGGCATCGTGATGGGTTCCCGCTCCGACTGGGACACCATGCAGCACGCCGCGCAGAAGCTGGATGCGCTGGGCGTGCCCTACGAGGTGAAGGTGGTGTCCGCGCATCGCACGCCCGACGTGCTGTTCGCGTACGCGGAGGCCGCCGCCCCGCGCGGCCTCCGCGCCATCATCGCCGGCGCCGGCGGCGCGGCGCACCTGCCCGGCATGCTGGCAGCCAAGACCGCGGTGCCCGTGCTGGGCGTACCGGTGCAGTCGAAGGCGCTCAATGGCATGGATTCGCTGCTGTCCATCGTGCAGATGCCAGCCGGCATTCCGGTGGCCACGTTCGCCATCGGCAACGCGGGCGCCGCCAATGCGGGCCTGTTCGCCGCGGCGATGCTGGCGCCGGAACATCCGGCCATCGGCGCGGCGCTGAGCGCATTCCGCGCGCGCCAGACCGAAGACGTGATGGCGCACGACGATCCGCGCCAGCCGCTATGACGACCGTCGGTATCCTGGGCGGGGGACAACTGGCGCGCATGATGGCGCTGGCCGGCGCACCTCTGGGCCTGCGCTTCCTGGTGATGGACACCGCGGCGGACGCCTGCGCAGGCCAGTTCGCGCCGCTGCTGGTCGGCGACTATCGTGACGAGGCCGCACTGGCCGAGTTCGCGTCGAAGGTCGACGTGGCCACCTTCGATTTCGAGAACGTGCCCGCGGAGAGCGCGGAGTGGCTTGCCAGTCGTGTGCCGGTATTCCCGAATCCGCGCGCGCTGGCGATGGCGCAGGATCGCCTGGTGGAGAAGAGCCTGTTCCGCGACCTGGGGATTCCCGTGGGCGCCTTCGCCGATGTCGGCAGCCTCGACGCGCTGCGCATCGAAGTCGATCGGCTCGGGGGTGCGTGCATCCTCAAGACGCGTCGCCTGGGCTATGACGGCAAGGGACAGTTCCGCATCAAGTCGCCGGCCGACGTGGAGGCGGCGTGGCAGGCATTGGGTGCGCAGGCCGGGACCGTGGGCCTGATCGTCGAAGCCTTCATTCCGTTCGAGCGCGAATTGTCCGTGGTCGCCGTGCGTGGCCGCGATGGCGAGTTCCGCACCTGGCCGTTGACCGAAAACTGGCATGTCGACGGCGTGCTGTCGGCCAGCCTGGCGCCGGCACAGGTCGATGCTGCACTGGCCCATGCGGCATATGCGCACGCGCGGAGGTTGGCGGAATCACTCGACTACGTGGGGGTGTTCGCGCTTGAACTGTTCTATCGGGACGGCGAACTGCTCGCCAACGAGATGGCACCGCGTGTGCACAACTCGGGCCACTGGACCATCGAGGGCGCGGAAACCTCGCAGTTCCAGAACCACCTGCGCGCCGTGCTGGGCCTCCCGCTCGGCGAAACGCGCGTGTTGGGCCATGCCTGCATGTTGAACTGGATCGGCGAGATGCCTGACGCCGCGCCTGTCCTGCAGGAGGCGGGTGGCCACTGGCACGACTATGGCAAGGAACCTCGCGCCGGACGCAAGGTCGGCCACGCCACGCTGCGGGCCGACGATGCCGCAGCGCTTGCCCATGCGCTGGCGCGCGTCGGTGTCGCCCTTGGGCGGCAGGCGCAGGTCGCGCCGGTCGTCGCGCGGCTCACGGCCTGACGTCAGCGACCGCGTCCTGGAGCGCAGAACGGCCGGATCACCCGGCCGTTCTGCATTGCGCGATGCCGCGCCTCAGCGGCAACGCCCGAACCTGTCCGGTGACGTGCCCGGCCCGCCCCTCGGGCCCGGCGGATTCTCCCAGTTGGTGCCGCGGCCACCGCGCGGTCCCGGCGGGTTGTGGTCGAGGTCGAACCAGCAGCGCCTGGCCTGATTCCACAGGCCGTAGCGTGGATGCCAGTAGCCGTACTGGGGATTGAAGTAGTACCCGTTCTTCACCACGACGAACGCGTAGCGCTTTCCGCCGTGCCGATACCAGCGACGGTCGGGCGACGCGCCGGGACCGCCCTTCCAGCCCGGCGGATTCTCCCAGTTGGTGCCGCGACCGCCGACCGGTCCGGGCGGGTTGTTGTCTCGATCGCGTGGCGCGGCTTCGGCGGTCGCCGACATCGCCAGCAGGACGGTGAGCAGGGATCCAGCCAATCCGTAACGCAGTGCCATGGTGTTCTCCTCGGGTGGGACCACGCTCGGGGAACGCCTGCATCGCAGTGCGTGTTGACACCAGGGGGAGCGGAATTCATCCGGCAGCCAGCGTCGCGAAACGGAAACGGCCGGGTGTCCCCGGCCGTTCTCGCGTGGTGCGGGCGCCTGCGATCAGCGCAGGTTGCCGGCCACGAAGTCCCAGTTGACCAGGGCCCAGAAGGACTCGACGTACTTCGGGCGCGCGTTGCGGTAGTCGATGTAGTAGGCGTGCTCCCACACGTCGATCGTCAGCAGCGGCTTGTCCTCGCCGGTCAGCGGGGTGGCGGCATTGGAGGTGCTGACCAGCGCCAGCGAGCCGTCCGGGCGCTGCACCAGCCAGCCCCAGCCCGACCCGAAGGTGCCGATGGCGGTCTTGGTGAACTCCTCCTTGAACTTGGCGAAATCGCCGAAGGTCTTGTTGATCAGCTCGGCCAGCTTGCCGGTCGGCTCGCCGCCGCCATTGGGCTTGAGGCAGTTCCAGTAGAAGGTGTGGTTCCAGACCTGCGCGGCGTTGTTGAACATGCCACCCTGCGACTTGCGCACGATCTCTTCCAGCGACGCGTCGGCGAACTCGGTGCCTTCGATCAGCTTGTTGAGGTTGTCCACATAGGTCTTGTGGTGCTTGCCGTGATGGAAGTCGATGGTCTCGCCGGAGATGTGCGGTTCCAGGGCGGTGCGGTCGTAGGGCAGGGCGGGCAGTTCGATGGCCATGGCTCGGTTTCCTTGTGCTAGGCGGGTCAAGAGGGATGCCGGGCATCGTCGGAGCGATGCCAGGGCTTACAATGGGCAATCCGCCGGCGAGGCCTGCGGAGCGGACCGAAAGTGTACCCGACGGTGGTTGCCAAACCGTCAAGGAAGGAGAAATCAGCATGCCGGTGATGGAACGCATCCAGGCCGAAGTGGATGGCCACCCGATCGTCCTTTTCATGAAGGGCACGCCGCAGTTCCCGATGTGCGGCTTCTCCAGCCGCGCGGTGCAGGCGCTGCGCGACGCGGGCGCCGAGCACCTGTACACGATCAACGTGCTGGAAGAGCCGGAGATCCGCGCCAACCTGCCGCGCTACTCCAACTGGCCCACGTTCCCGCAGCTCTTCATCAACGGCGAACTGATCGGCGGCTGCGACATCACCCTGGAACTGCATGAGTCCGGTGAACTGCAGCGCATCGTCGCCGAGGCGCTGTCGCCGTGAGCCTGATCGGCCTGCCTACGCGCGCGCCGCGCGCACTGGACCAGCGCGTGATCCTGGTCAGCGGCGCGCACGGCGGATTGGGCAGTGCGGCCGCCACCGCCTGCGCACGTGCGGGCGCCACCGTGGTGCTGCTGGGCCGCAAGCTGCCGAAGTTGAATCGCGTATACGACGCGGTAGCGCAGGCCGGTGCGGAGCCGCTGCTGTATCCGCTGGACCTGGAGGGCGCCACGCCCGACGACTACGCGGAACTCGCCGACCGCCTGCATGCGGAGCTGGGACATCTGGATGGCGTGCTCCATTGCGCCGTGGAGTTCAAGGGGCTCACGCCGCTGGAGCACACCGACCCGGCGGCGTTCGCGCGGGTGATGCATGTCAACCTGACGGCGCCCTGGTGGCTGTCCCAGGCGTGCCTGCCGCTGCTGCGGCAGTCGGCGGACGCGGCGCTGGTGTTCGCACTGGACGATCTGGAACGTGTCGGCCAGCCCTATTGGGGCGCTTACGGCATCGCCCAACATGGTCTGGCCGCGATGGTGGGCATGCTGCATGCGGAACTGACCTCGTCGTCCATCCGCGTTTCCGCCCTGCAGCCGGGTCCGATGCGGACCGGTCTGAGGTCGCGGGCCTATGCGGACGACAACGACCTGCAGGCGCGCGAGGCGGCCGATTACGCCGATGCCTGCGTCACCCTGCTGTCATCTGCGGGCGCCACCCATCGCGGCCAGGTCTGGAAAGTGCGCGCATGACCATCCTCTCGGCGGCGATGCTGCTGTTCCTGATCCTGGACCCGCTGGGCAACATCCCGGTGTTCCTCAGTGTGCTCAAGCCGCTGCCGCCGCGGCGGCAGCGCATCGTGGTGGTCCGGGAACTGCTGATCGCACTGGCCGTGCTGATGCTGTTCCTCTGGTGCGGCAAGTACGCCCTGGACCTGATGCACCTGCGCCAGGAGTCGGTGGCCATCGCCGGGGGCATCGTGCTGTTCCTGATCGGCGTGCGGATGATCTTCCCGCGCCCTGAAGGCCTGATGGGCGAGACGCCCGGCGGTGAGCCCTTCATCGTGCCGTTGGCCATCCCGCTGGTGGCAGGCCCCTCGGGCATGGCGGCCGTGATGCTGATGGGCAGTTCCGAGCCGGACCGGCTGGGGGACTGGAGCCTGGCCCTGCTGATCGCCTGGGCGGCCACCGCGGCCATCCTCATTTCCGCCACGGTGCTCTACAAGTGGCTGGGCAGGAGCGTACTGACCGCGATCGAGCGGCTAATGGGCATGCTTCTTGTCGCCATCTCCGTGCAAATGGTGCTGGATGGCGTGGGCACCTATTTGAAACTGACGCCCCCCAACATCTGACCGCCGGCCCGTGCCGCGATTCCCCGACCGGATGTGCGGAGCGCCCACGATGGGGGGGGGGCGGCTGTCATGTTGCGCCGCAGTAATTTGTCATGCCGCGGTCACAAAATGGTCCTATCGTGTTAACCTGTTATTAACCTCCGCGGACGCCGCGTGGGCCATGGGAACCCCTAGCACGCCCTCCAGAACCGACCCCACCGGGTGGTTCCGCACGTCTCGTCAGCCAGCTTCGCCACATCACTCCCGTACCGAGGTTTATCCGATGAACCAATCCCATCGTCTTCGCCTGTCCAAGCTCACCCTTGGCCTTGTCGTCGCACTCGCCGCCGCACCTGCCTTTGCACAGAGCACCTCGGCGGGTGTGGGCGGCCTGGTCACCGACAATGGCGGCCAGCCCGTCGCCGGCGCCGAGGTGACCATCACCCACGTCGAGTCCGGTACGGTCAGCCGCGCCACCACCGACGCCAGCGGTCGCTACAACGCGCGCGGCCTGCGCGTGGGCGGTCCGTACCAGATCACCGTGACCAAGGCCGGCGCGGGTACGAAGACCGAAGACGGCGTGTACCTGAACCTCAACCAGGTCAACACGGTCAACGCGGCGCTGACTGGCGACATGACCACGCTGGAGACGGTCACCGCGATCGGCGTTGCGGGTGGATCGGAAGTGTTCAGCGCGTCGAAGATGGGCACGGGTACCACGGTTTCGCGGGAAGCGATCGCGGCCGCTCCGTCGATCGGGCGCAACATCCAGGACATCATGCGCATGGATCCGCGCGTGTCGCAGATCAGCAAGGCCGACGGCGCCATCTCCGCCGGTGGCCAGAACACGCGCTACAACGCGATCCGCATCGACGGCGTCAGCACCAACGATCCCTTTGGCCTGGAGTCGAACAACCTGCCGACCGAGCGCCAGCCGGTTTCGATCGACGCGATCGAGGAAGTGAAGATCGATCTGGCCAACTACGACGTGACCACCACCGGCGGTACCGGTGCGGTGGTCAACGCGGTCACCAAGTCGGGCACGAACGAGTTCCACGGTTCGGTGTACGGGGTCTACCGCAATGACGACATGGTGGGCGACGACCGCAACGGCAATCCGTTCACGGGCTTCAACAAGGAAGAAACCTACGGCTTCACCCTCGGCGGCCCGCTGCTGAAGGACAAGCTGTTCTTCTTCGCCAACTACGAGAAGTTCAAGCGTGGCGCCCCGGGCCCCGATCTGGAGAACACGCCGTACGGGCGCGGCCAGATCACCGACGCCAACATCGCCGCCATCCAGGCCGCCGCCGACACCTGGGGTTTCGACGCCGGCTCGCTGCTGGGCGCCGATTCGCTGGATACCGACATCGAGGAATACGCGGTCAAGCTGGACTGGAACATCAACGAGGCCCATCGCGCCAACATCCGTTACAGCAAGCTGACCCAGGACGTCGCGAAGCTGCCGCCGAGCAGCTGGAACAGCGCAATCTCGCTGAGCTCGCACTGGTACAACCAGAACAAGACCTTCGAAAGCACGGTCGCGCAGCTGTTCAGTGACTGGAGCGACAATTTCTCCACCGAACTGAAGGTGTCGCGCCGCGAGTACGATGCCATTGCGCAGCCCACGTCCAATCTGCCGCACATCCGCATCGACTTCGGCAACAACCAGGTGCTGCTGGGTACGGAACAGAACCGTCACGTCAACGTGATCCAGACCAAGGAGAACAGCCTGTTCTTCGCGGGCAACTGGTTCGTGGGCGACCACACCATCAAGTTCGGCGTGGACTACGCCGAGAACGACATCTTCAACTACTACGGCCGCAACCAGAACGGCTACTACCGCTTCACCAGCCTGGCGAACTTCATCGCGGGCAATCCGAGCGAGTACGACTATCGCGCCCCGCTGCCCGGTGGAAGCTACGCCGACATCCCGGCGGAGTTCACGATCAAGAACACGGGCTTCTTCCTGCAGGACACCTGGGCGGTCAACTACAACCTGAGCCTGCTGTTCGGCCTGCGTGGCGACAAGCCGTCCTTCGGCGGCGAGCCGATCTATAACGAGTGCATCTCGTCGGCTCCCAATGCGGCCGGCACCGGTCCCGCCAACTGCCGCTTCGGTGGATTCGGTTACGACAACCGCCAGTTGATCGACGGCATCCTGTGGCAGCCGCGCGCCGGCTTCAACTACACCTTCGACAGCGATCGCCCCACCCAGCTGCGCGGCGGCGTGGGCTTGTTCATGGGCGCGGCGCCGAATGTGTGGCTGTCGGGTGCCTACCAGAATACCGGTCGCCAGTACGTCGAGTATTCGGTGCGCAACAGCGGCGGCATCGGTCCGATCTTCAGCCCGGATCCCAACAACCAGCCGACCAACTTCCCGACCGGTACGCCGCGTCAGAACGTGGACATCATCCACCCGGACCTGGATCAGCCGTCGGTCTGGAAGGCGAACCTCGCATTCGATCATGAACTGCCGTGGTACGGCTTGGTCGCGTCGGCCGAGTTGCTGTTGACCCGGGTGAAGGATGCGATCTACCTGGAGCGTCTGGACCTGGGTGCGCCGAACACCATCGCCGGTCCGGACGGCCGCGTGATGTACTGGAACAACAACGGTCTGGACGCTTCGCGTTGGCTGACCAGCCTGAGCTCGGCGACCGGCGGCACGCAGCGCTACAACCGTCCTTCGTACGTCGGCGACGTCATGCTGCTGCGTAATACCGACAAGGGCCACAGCCAGCAGTTCACCGTCAGCCTCGAGAAGCCCATGTCGGAGAACTGGTCGTGGATGGTGGGTTATACCTACACCGCGGCCAAGGAAGTCAGTCCGTTGACCAGCTCGCAGAACACGTCGAACTGGAACAACAATCCGATGTTCAACGCCAACGAGGACGTGCTGGTCAATTCGCGCTATGCGATCAAGGACCGCATCAGCGGCGCGCTGACGTTCAAGAAGGCGTTCTTCGGCGACTACGCGACCACGGCGTCGCTGTTCTATGAAGGCCGCAGCGGTCGTCCGTTCAGCTACGTCTTCTGGAACGATGCCAACGGCGACAGCCGCACGTTCAACGACCTGTTCTACGTGCCGAACGGCCCGGGCGATGTGGTGTTCACCAACCTCACCCAGAACGGCGTCACGACCACCGGCGCGCAGCAGGAAGCGGCGTTCTTCGAATGGCTGGCCAAGCATCCGGAACTGCAGCGTTACGCGGGCAGCTATGCCCCGGCGAACGAGTTCCGCGCCGGCTGGACGAACAGCTTCGACCTGCGCATCAGCCAGGAGCTTCCGGGCTTCTGGAAGGGCCACAAGTCGTCGCTGACGCTGGACATCATGAACGTCGGCAACCTGCTCAACAAGAAGTGGGGCCTGATCGAGGACGCCGGTTTCAACTCCAACCTGGCGGTGGCGAACTTCGCGGGCATCTGCAACGCCGCTTCGATCAGCAGCGGCGTATGCCCGGTGGGTTCTGAAGGCAAGTACGCCTATCACTTCACCGGCGCGCAGGACTTCCAGATCCAGGAAGTCAACGGCGACGGCGTGAACACCGGCGTCTCCCGTTGGGCGGCCCAGGTGACGCTCCGCTACGAGTTCTGATCGCTGCAGTCATGCAAGACCGAAACGGCCGGGGAAACCCGGCCGTTTTCTTTTGGGTGGGCTCCTCTTGCTGCAGGGACTGCGCTAAAGTCCCGCTCCTGACGAACGAGAACAGGAAAATCCCATGACTGAAACGGCATCGAGGGCGTTGCCGGTGCAGGACGCGCGCATCTATCCGCGCGGCGGCCTGGACGTGCTTTCCCGCGCCGAAGTGGCGCGCCTGCGCGACGCTTCGGCGGGTGGCATGCACGAACTGCTGCGCCGCTGCGCGCTGGCGGTGCTGACCAGCGGCAGCGCCTCGGACGATCCGCGCGCCGCACGCGATCTGTACCCCGACTTCGATATCCAGGTGCTGCAGCAGGATCGCGGCGTGCGCATCGACCTGATCAACGCACCGGCCATGGCGTTCGTGGATGGCGAGATCATCCGCGGCGTGGCCGAGCTGCTGTTCGCCGTGGTGCGCGACCTGGCCTACACGGCCATCGAGCTGGGGCCGGAGTATGCGGACGACCTCGAATCGTCGGCAGGCATCACCAACGCCGTCTTCGGCCTGCTGCGCAACGCGCGCATCCTGAAGCCGAGCGACCCCAACCTGGTGGTCTGCTGGGGCGGCCATTCCATCTCGCGCGACGAGTATCTCTACACCAAGCAGGTGGGCTACGAGCTGGGCCTGCGCGGGCTGGACATCTGCACCGGCTGCGGCCCGGGCGCGATGAAGGGCCCCATGAAGGGCGCGACCATCGCCCACGCCAAGCAGCGCCGCAGCAGGACGCGCTACATCGGCGTGACCGAGCCGGGCATCATCGCCGCCGAGTCGCCGAACCCGATCGTCAACCACCTGGTGATCATGCCGGACATCGAGAAGCGCCTGGAGGCCTTCGTCCGCATCGGCCACGGCATCATCGTGTTCCCGGGTGGCGTGGGCACCGCGGAGGAAATCCTGTACCTGCTGGGCATCCTGCTGCATCCGGACAACGCCGACCTGCCATTCCCGCTGATCCTGACGGGCCCGACCATCGCCGCGCCGTACTTCGAGCAGATCGACCGCTTCATCCGGCTGACGCTGGGCGACGCGGCCGCCGATCGCTACGAGATCGTCATCGGCGACCCGGTGGCCGTGGCCAAGAAGATGGGTGCTGGCATCCGCCGCGTGCGCGAGTACCGGATCGAGCAGAAGGATTCGTTCTTCTTCAACTGGGCGATCCAGATTCCCGAGGACTACCAGCAGCCCTTCGTGCCGTCGCACGAGGCCATGGCGGCGCTGCAACTGCGGCCCGGACGCGCCGTGCACGACCTGGCGGCCGACCTGCGCCGTGCCTTCTCCGGCATCGTGGCGGGCAACGTGAAGGAAGACGGCATGCGCCGGATCGAGGAGTTCGGTCCCTTCGAGATCCATGGCGAGCCTGCGATGATGCAGGCGCTGGACGCCTTGCTGCGGGCGTTCGTGGAACAGCGCCGCATGAAGATCGCCGGCGAGTACAGGCCTTGTTACCGCGTGGTGACCTGAGCGGTCACGGCGTCAGTGGAATCCGGATGACGGCGGTGTAGCGCCCTTCCGCCGTCGTCGTCCGCACGCTGCCGCGCCCATGCGTCATGGCCTGGATGCGGGCGCGGACGGCATTCAGGCCCACCTGATGACCCGTGGTGGGACGGACCGGTGCGGAGGGCAGGGCGTTGGCCACCGTCACCTCCAGCCAGTCGCCGTCCGTCGCCACCTGCAGGTGCACATCGCCTCCCGTCGCCACGGGTTC
Source organism: Pseudoxanthomonas sp. F11 (assembly GCF_037046485.1). Lineage (NCBI taxonomy): Bacteria > Pseudomonadati > Pseudomonadota > Gammaproteobacteria > Lysobacterales > Lysobacteraceae > Pseudoxanthomonas > Pseudoxanthomonas sp. F11. The sequence continues at coordinate 828,286 of NZ_JBANLZ010000002.1, forward strand.
CACCCCATGGCGGATCGCGTTCTCCACCAGTGGCTGGATCGACAGGGCGGGCACGGACAGGTCGGGCAGGGCCGCCGGCACCTGCCACTCCACGCGCAGGCGATCGCCGAAACGAAGGCCTTCGATCTCCAGGTAGCGCCGCACCAGCGCAAGCTCATCGGCCAGACTGATCTCCCGCGGCCCCGCCAGCGCCGCGCGGAACAGGTCCGACAGGTCCAGCAGCAGCCGCTCCGCTTCCTCCGGACGCTGGTGCACCAGCGCAGCGCCGGTATTGAGGGTGTTGAACAGGAAGTGGGGGCGGATGCGGGCCTGCAGGGCCTCCAGCTCGGCCTGCTTGGCGCGGACGGCCAGTTGGCGGGTGTTCCAATAGTTCTGGTAGGTCAGCATCGTAAGGAAGCCAACCACGATCGCAATCGCGAGCATCCTGAGAACAAATGAGGCCCTCCCTTCCGCAGGGTGCATCGATATCCCGAAAACGGTCCAGGCCGCCGATGCCACCAGCAAGGTCATGCAAAGCAACAGGGCCAGACATACCCAGGCGAGGAAGGGCGGCGAGAGCCTGGTCAAGGGGCGGCGCAGCAGATAGAGGGCGCACAGGGTAGCCAAGCAGACCCACTGGATACCAAGCGAAGCGAGGCCGAACTGGATCAGGCGCGTACCGGCTTCATTCGAGGCCAGGGACATGATCAATGCCAGCGCCTCGCCGGCCAGCAGCACGGCAATCAGCACAGGGGCTCGGAAAAGCGCCTCAAGGGGGCTTCGGGCGGGGGCACTCATGGGGCGCGGTCTAATGGCTTCGGCACTGTTTTGAGGTAATCATGGAGTGAGCCGTCCACGCCGTGGAATTGCCCGCTTATCGGGGGCGGGTGGCGCGGCCCGCATGCACTGCCCTAGGGTATACCTTGCCGCCAATGGGGGAAGGCCATGTTGCGATCCAGTAGAACATTCCGGGGTAGCCGCCGCGAGCGTGGCTTCACGCTGATCGAATTGATGGTCACCGTTTCGGTTGCGGCGATCCTGCTGGCCATGGCGGCTCCGAGCCTGGCGAGTTTCATCCGCAGCAACAGGTTGACATCTTCGGCCAACGAGGTGGTCGCGACCTTGCAGACCGCCAGGACGAGCGCGGTCAGCAATCGGGCCCGCGTTGTGGTGTGTCCCAGTGATGATGGCGCGACCTGCGCGGATGCAGTGGGCGGCCGATGGATTGCGGTGATGACGAGGAACGGTGTCGACACGGTGCTGCGCGATAGCAGCCTGCCTGAAGCGGTCACGATCAAAGCCAGCGCGAATCTCTCGGCAGGGGACAATACGTTCACTTTTTTCCCGAGTGGCTTCTCCGTAGTAGGCGCGAATGCGGCAGGCACCACCAATGGAACCATCGGCCTGTGTGTGGCCGATCTGTCGGGGAACAACGGCATTGACGTGACGGCGAGTGTCGGCAGGATCAGCACGGCACGACGCGCAGCGACCGTCGATTGTTCCGAGCCGGAAGACAACTGAGGTCATGATGAAGCGAATACTGCCCCCTGTCCCACGCAGATCCCAGCGCGGGGTTGGTCTGATCGAAGTGATGGTCGCAGTCCTGGTTCTGGCGATCGGCGTTCTTGGGATCGCTGCGCTGCAGGCGCTTACGCTGAAGAACACCATGGGCTCGGCCAGTCGTACGCAGGCTTCGATCCAGGTCTACTCGATGATGGACATCATCCGGTCGGATCGCGCCAATCTGGGCGGTTACAACACCAATATCTACACGGAGGGCGACGGGAGCGGCGCTCCAGGGACCCTGATGGGATGGCTCGACGGGTTGAAGACCACGGTGGCGCCCGATGCCAGGGGGCGGGTGGTCTGCGATGCGGACACCATGACCTGCAGCGTGGGCGTGCAGTGGACCGATGCCAACACCACGGGTGACGACAGCACGCCCGTCAACGTCAACATCACGAGCCAGCTATGACGAGTTCACCCCGTCGATTCGCCGCCAAGCAAAGCGGCTTCACCATGATCGAGCTGATGATCGCATTGCTGCTCGGACTGCTGGTGGTCGCTGCCGCGAGCAGTTTGTTCTTGTCGAACAAGCGCGTATACGGCGCGACCGAGGCGGTCGGTCGGATCCAGGAAAACCAGCGGAGTGCATTCGAGATACTGGCGCGTGACATCCGCGAAGCAGGCAGCAATCCGTGCCTGCGGCTTGATGGAGTCAACTCCGACATATTCGGCATCCAGCTGGCGGCGCCGGACCTGGCCTTCTGGTCACGTTTCTCGGACGGCATCTCGGGTGCGGATGGTACCGGGGCCAATGGTTCGGACGAGATTACGCTGTACGCAGCAAACGGCATCAACTACAGCGTGAATGAACACAAGCGCCCCGCCGACGCGATCACGGTCAGTACGGCGACGGCCGGGATCACGGATGGGCAGTTGCTGATGGTCTGCAACAACGACTACGCCATGGTCTTCTCCGCCAGTGGGATCACACCCGCGGGTACTACGGTGGGCCATGCAGGGGCAGCCAATTGCGGGGCCAGTTTCACGCGCCCGAGATCGGGCTCGGTGGATTGTGCGGCCGTGAATGCCAATCCTGGTTATTGCTTCTGGCTGGGTGCGGGCGTGGCCCGAACCGCCGCAGACGTGGCCGCATGCCCCGGCGGCATCGGTCAATCGCCTGCTTATGTGGTCGCGCCCAGCAGCGCGCTCTGGACGGTGGCCGCGAATGGTCGTGGCGGTACGTCGCTCTACCGGACGGTAGGCGGCGTCCGCAGCGAGATCGCGGAAGGCGTTACGGCGCTGAATCTGAGTTACAAGGTGGGCAACGCTGCTGCCTATGAGAATGCAGCCACCGTTACGGCGGCGGCCAACGGCTGGGCACGCGTGAACGCGGTGCGCGTGCAGATGACGTTCCAGGCGGCCGAGGGGGCTTTGCAGCGCGGAGACGTGACCGGCACGGAAGGTGCCGCGTTAAGTCGTACTCTGGATGACTACATCGTGCTCAGGAACCATCAGGATATCCAATGAAGACGCATTCCTTCATCGGTCACGCTCGTGGCAGTCAATCCGGTGCGGCACTCCTCATCGTTCTCCTCCTGCTCCTGATCGTCACTCTGCTGGGTGTGGCGTCGATGCGTGGCGCCATCATGCAGGAACGCATGGCATCGAACACGACCGCGCGCAGCATGGCGTTCCAGGTGGCCGAGGCGGGGCTGCGGCAGGCAGAGATCGCCGCACGCGACGGCGTCATTACGTTCCCCGCTTCGGGCTGCAGCGCGGGTCGTTGCGCCATGGTCGAACCTCCGTCGGAGCCTGCCTGGGCCGCCGATCGGTTCTGGGCCACGGAGGGTGGATATGAGACGGGGGCGCCCGTACCTGTGAGCGACTCGGTCACCATCTCCCCGCGTTTCGTCATCGAGGACTTCGGTCGGGTCACTACCGCCGCGTCAGGCGCCTCAGGAAGCATCGATCTTGGCAAGCCAGCACCGTCCGCCGGAGCAACCCAGGCGGTGTACCGCATAACGTCCTACGCCACGACGCCGACTGGCGGCGAGGTGATCCTCCAATCGCTGTACCGGCGCTGATGGAGCGCATCATGAAGACGAAGAACTCGATGTCGCCCCGCAGGCCCAACTGGCTGCAGAAGATGGGCGTGGTGGGCCTGACCGCATTGGCCACGCTGGCGGGATTGCCGGTCCATGCCGCCACGTCGTTTCCGGACTATCCGCTCCTGACGGGTGGCAACGCCATTCCTCCGAACATCATGATGATCCTGGACGACTCCGGCTCCATGGAATCCACGATCATGCTAGCCACGGGCGTCTCGAGGGATAGCACCGATCTGGCCGACAACGTCACGGATCGGTCTTACGTTAACAATACGCTTTACTACAATCCTGCCGTGACATATCGGCCCTGGCGCACGTCCAGCATGGATCTGAGCCAGCGAATGGCGGAGGCCGATTTCACGAGTGCGGCCAGCAGTTACACAAGTCCTACGGCGAGCCGGGTGGATCTCAGGAGCGCGACGAACGATGATGGCGTGCCGGAATCGTACTTCTACGTGCCGAAGGTGGCCAATCCGGGAACCACAACCAGCAACTACGACAAATACCGGATCACCAGTTCCAGCGCGACGACGAGCTATAACGGAGGCATTGTCCAGAAGCAGGTGGCGATCGCCACTTTGGCGTCCGGAAGCCTCAGCGTGAGAAGAGATAGGTGGTCATCGTGCATCGCCGTACCGGTTTCAGGTTACGGTGAGGTCGTGATCAACCTTAGCGGAAGCACTCGCTCCCAACTGTATGTCTACACGAGTGACAGGTGCGACAGAGGCGAGATCGCGCGCTACACCGACAGAGACGATCCGAAAATTCTGAGGATCGTCCCGGCGGCTGGCGTAGCAACCCTCTACTTCGACGTGTACGCCGACCGCGACCTCAATCTTGCGTACTCGGCACAGGGGATCAGCTGGGCGGACATGACGCCAAGCGGCAATACCAGCGCATTGCAACAGGCGGAGTTGCGGAACTTCGCCAACTGGTACCAGTACCACCGTAGCCGAAACAAGATGGCAAAGGCGGGTGCTTCAGAAGCATTCGGACGGTTGGGCAGAAACTATCGTGTGGGCTTCGACACCATTTGGAATCGGGGTGGCGGCACTGCGTCGCCAGCAGGCGCCACGCCGGCGTATCCCATTCCTTACGCTTCCAATGGCGGCCGGTTCGAATCTAACAGCCGTGATACGTTCTATAGTCGCCTGCAGGCCGCGGGTGCTAGCGGCAATACTCCACTCAAGGGCGCGCTGCAGCGCGCAGCACGGTACTTCCAGACCGATGACCCGTGGAAAGTCAATTCCACGGGCGCCATGCTTACCTGCCGACAGAATTTTGCGATCCTGACCACCGACGGCTATTGGAACGATGATTCCGGCTATGTCGCGGTGGGCAATGCCGACGCGTCTACCAATCGCGACGTAGACAACAATGCGCCGCAATACCCTGATACGTTCACCGATACGTTGGCTGATGTTGCATACAAATACTGGAGTACGGATCTGCGTGCGTCCATGGCCAACAACGTACTGACCAGCGCAGCCGATCCCGCTGACTGGCAGCACATGGTGACCTTCGGTGTGTCTATTGGCCTCCAAGGAACGCTGAATCCGGAATTGGCGCCGCCGAATCCTTGGAACGTCGATCCAACCACAGGCGGGACAGGCCCGAAGCGTATCGACGATCTCTGGCACGCGTCGCTCAATGGCCGGGGCAAGTTCGTGGTCGCGAACAACAGTGACCGGTTCGCGGAAGCGCTGATCGGTGCGCTCTCCGCCATCGACTCGCGCAGCGCTTCCGGCTCCAACATCGCATCCAGCTCCACGAAGACGGACACCAGTACGCTGACCTTCGTGGCGGGCTTCACTTCGGGTACGTGGGCGGGCGATCTGATCGCCAGTCCCTTCAATAGTGCGTTGACAGGCGTATCGACCACACCGGATTGGATCCTCTCGCAGACCTTCGCGGCTGGGCGTGCCAACGCGAACTTCGCAAACCGTACCGTGCTGACAAGGAAGGGCGGCGCCGCAGCACTGTTCAACAGTTCGCTGGCCACGGCTTCCGACTTCGCGGTGCGTACGGGCCAAACCGATGCGGCGACCGCCGCTGAGAATATCGCCTATCTGCGGGGTGACCGGAGCAGGGAAGTAGGACAGGCCGGCGGTACGTTGCGCAGGCGCACCCATCCCATTGGGGACATCGTCAACTCCTCCCCGGCCTACGCCGAAGACACCAAGACCGTCTACATCGGCGCGAACGACGGCATGCTGCATGCCATCAACGCCGACAGCGCCGACACCTCGAACCGGGGCAAGGTCTTGTTCTCCTACGTACCCAAAGGCATCGACTACACGGCCATGGCCAGCCTGAGCGCGACGGCCTATGAGCATCGCTATTTCGTCGACGGCCAGATCGACGTGACAAGCCGGGCCAACCAGGGCAACGGCAGGAACATCCTGGTTGCCGCATTGGGTCGCGGCGGGCGCGGTGTATTCGCACTGGACGTGACAAATCCGACGGCGATGACGACCAGCTCCGCGCTATGGGACGAGACGACGCAGGACACGACCACTGAGCCGAACATGGGCTATGTGCTGGGACGTGTACTGATCCGCAAGGGCAATGGCGACAAGACGTATGCATTCGTTCCCAACGGCATCGAGAGCCCGAACGGATCCGCGACCTTGTTTGTGTACGAACTGGACGCGACCGGGGGTATCGCCTCTACGACGCGTCTGGTAGCCGACGCCAGCGGTGGCAATGGGCTGATGTCGCTGGGTCTGGCCGACCTCAATGGCGACAGCAAGGTGGATACCGTCTATGGCGGCGACCTGAAGGGTAATGTCTGGCGCTGGGACTTCAGCGGCACCACCCTGCCCACGTCTGCCGTCAGGCTGTTCCAGGCCAGGGACAGTGCGAACGTGGCGCAGCCGATTACCGGTGGGCTGGCCGTGGGGCGCGACTCTTACGGCAGCATCTTCGTGGGCTTCGGTACGGGACGTTTCATATCGAGCACCGACATGCCCGGCGTCGCCACGCAGACGACGCAGAGCCTGTACGGCATCAAGGATCAGTCGACCACGATCGCCGGGCGTGCCAGCCTGCAGGAGCGAACGATTCCCTATACCGGTGCAGGAACACGCGGCTTCGAGAACTATGACCTACTGCCGGCGGGCAGGCTGGGCTGGTTTATCGATCTTCCGGTGCCGGAACGTGTCGTCTCGTCGCCGACGATCTATGGCTCGGCTATGTATGTTTCCTCGATCGTTCCGCCGACGGGCAGCGACTGCAATAGCTCGGTCGGTAGTGGATTCCTCAATGCGATCAATCTCTTTACAGGAACCAGTCCGGAGTCGGGCAGCTACTTTGCCGGCGGCGGGACCGTGGGGGATGGCGTCGTCGGTTCGGTGGCCGTTACCGGCGGCATGCCGACGGAAGCCAACGTGACAAGTGCATTGGTAACCGTGGGTACCGGTGCTTTCTCGACTGAGGACGGGGGCGCAGGCAACACTGAGAGCGAGGAAATCACTCCGCCCGCGGGTGGACGTCCTGCTCGGGTGAGCTGGCGTGAGCTGGTGCCTTCAGAGTGAACAGGGGGGTCGAAATGCAGAAGCGAGGAGCGGGTTTTACCTTGATCGAGTTGATGGTCGCGGTCGCCGTGGTCGCGATCCTGGCAGCCATCGCCTATCCGAGCTACACGGGACAGATCGTGAAGACGCGTAGATCTGCCGGAGCAGCATGCCTGATGGAGCAGGCGCAGTTCATGGAGCGCTATTACTCCACCAACATGGGCTATGCAGGAGCGGTGTTGCCTGATACTGCGTGCACCAACGATCTGGGTGACCACTACAGTTTCGAGTTCTCGGCAGGACCGGATGCGACTTCCTATACGCTTTCGGCGATTCCGCAGGGGCAACAGGAAAGTCGCGACAGCCAATGCGGCACCATGAGCATCAACGAGAGGGGAACCAAGGCCGCATCAGGCTCCTACTCCTCCACGCCAGCGAAGTGCTTCTGATTCCGGACCTCCGTGGATGACGCGCAACCAACAGAGCCGCGAACAATCGCGGCTTTGTTTTGCTGGCGGCGTGTGCACAAACGTATTCCGCGCAGGAGCGATCCCAAGGAGATCGGTTTCGTCGTGACCATGGTGCCGTCCAAACGCGCCAGGCGGCGGCCGGCGCGCCTGATCGCCTCATTCGAGACGGGATTCAGTGCAGGTAGTCGCCACGTTCGCCTGAACGGCGTTGCGGGAGCTGGAAAAAAGAAAAGGCTGCGATCGCTCGCAGCCTTTGAGGTATCTGGCGCCCGAAGTTGGACTCGAACCAACGACCCCCTGATTAACAGTCAAGTGCTCTAACCGGCTGAGCTATTCGGGCGGGGGACGTATTGTAGCGGGCACGTCGGCGCGGCGGCAAGTCGCCCGGCTTCTTTCGCGCATTTCGCTGGCGGTGGGTGCAGGCGTGGGCGCCAAGGCCTTGATTGGAAAGGTTCAGCCGGGTGGAACGCAGGGTTCGGGTTCGCTGGGCCGGGCGCTGCGGATACGGCCCGCATTGTTGATCACCACCAGCCCGCTGACTTCGCCATCGATGCACAGGCGTACCGTGAGGTTGTTGCCGGAGCTGTAGCCGGTCGGAAGGTAGCGCACCTGCCGCCGGCCCGCCGTGGACAGGAGGCGTAACCCGGGCGCATGGGGCGCGGGCTCGTTGCGGAAGACATCGAAGGTGTCGTCGGGCTGCCGGTTGCCGTCCGGATCCCGGAAGGTCAGCCAGTGCTCGCTCCAGTCGCTGTCCTGCCGGCACATGCCGTCCCCCCGGCTGGGGCATACGACGACCGGCACGTTGTGGGTGATGGCGGTGATGCGGGCCGAGGCGAAATGGGAGGTGAGCAGGTGCAGCGTGGCATCTACCTGGCTGCGTTTCTGCAACGCTCGGAACGAGGGGATGCCCACCGCGGTCAGGATCGCCAGCACGGACATCGCCACGACCAGCTCCAGCAGGGTGACACCCCGATGGCGATGAACCGTCCGCGGGGAATGAGGACAGGGTGAAGACGATGGCATCCTTGCCATGGCGCGGCTCCTTGAATGTTCCGGCGATCCCAGCATCGAGCGCGGGAACGGATCGCGCCATCAGGGCAGTCCCTGTCCTGATGTAGGAAATCCCTGCCGAAGCGATCACGCCCCCGCGGCTATACTCGGAGGTCGATTCCCGGACGGCCCGCGATGACCGATCGTTTCCAGCTTGTTTCCCCCTATTCGCCGGCGGGCGACCAGCCCCGCGCCATCAAGAAGCTGGTGGAGAACTTCCAGGCAGGCCTGGCCAAGCAGACCCTGCTGGGCGTGACGGGCTCGGGCAAGACCTACACGATCGCCAACGTGGTGCAGCAGATCCAGAAGCCGACCCTGGTGATGGCGCCCAACAAGACGCTGGCGGCGCAGCTGTACGGCGAATTCAAGGCGTTCTTTCCGCACAACGCGGTCGAATATTTCGTCAGCTACTACGACTACTACCAGCCGGAAGCCTATGTGCCGGCCAGCGATACCTTCATCGAGAAGGACAGCTCGATCAACGAGCACATCGAGCAGATGCGGCTGGCCGCCACCAAGACGCTGCTGTCCAGGCCCGATGCGCTGGTGGTCGCCACCGTATCGGCGATCTACGGCCTGGGTGCGCCGGAGGACTACCTGTCGCTGCGTCTGATCCTGTCGCTGGGCGAGCGGATCGACCAGCGCGAGCTGATCCGCCACCTGACCCAGTTGCAGTACACCCGCAACGAATACGAACTGCAGCGCGGCACGTTCCGTGTGCGCGGCGAGATCATCGACGTGCATCCGGCGGAAAGCGATGCCGAAGCCCTGCGCATCGAGCTGTTCGATGGCGAGGTCGAGGGCCTCAGCCTGTTCGACCCGCTCACCGGCGAGTCGCTGCGCAAGCTGCAGCGCTACACGGTGTACCCCAAGACCCACTACGCCACCACCCGCGAGCGCGTGCTCGCCGCCATCGACACGATCAAGGTCGAGCTGAAGGACCGGCTGGAGCAGTTGTATGCGCAGAACAAGCTGGTCGAAGCGCAGCGCCTGGCCCAGCGGACGCAGTTCGACGTGGAGATGATGGCGGAGGTCGGCTTCTGCTCGGGCATCGAGAACTACTCGCGCCACCTGACCGGCAAGGCGCCGGGCGAACCGCCGCCGACCTTGTTCGACTACCTGCCGGCCGATGCGTTGCTGGTGATCGACGAATCGCACGTGACCATCCCGCAGATCGGCGCCATGTACAAGGGCGACCGTTCGCGCAAGGAGACACTGGTGGAATTCGGCTTCCGCCTGCCGTCGGCGCTGGACAACCGGCCGTTGCGCTTCGAGGAATGGGAGGCGCGCTCCCCCCGCAGCATCTATGTGTCGGCCACGCCGGGACCTTACGAGCTGCGTGAGTCCAATGGCGAGATCGTCGAACTGGTGGTGCGTCCGACCGGCCTGATCGATCCGGAGGTGGAGATCCGGCCGGTGGGAACGCAGGTGGACGACCTGCTGTCGGAAATCAATCTGCGTGTCTCCTGGGGCGACCGCGTGCTGGTCACCACGCTGACCAAGCGGATGGCCGAGAACCTGACCGAGTATCTGGGCGAGCACGGCATCAAGGTGCGCTACCTGCACTCGGACGTGGATACCGTGGAGCGCGTGGAGATCATCCGCGACCTGCGGCTGGGCAAGTTCGACGTGCTGGTCGGCATCAACCTGTTGCGAGAGGGCCTGGACATGCCGGAAGTCTCGCTGGTGGCGATCCTGGACGCGGACAAGGAAGGCTTCCTCCGATCCACCGGCTCGCTGATCCAGACCATCGGCCGCGCCGCCCGCAATCTGCGGGGCAAGGCGATCCTGTACGCCGACCGCATGACCCGCTCGATGCAGGCGGCCATCGACGAAACGGGTCGGCGCCGCGAGAAGCAGGTGGAGTACAACCTGGAGCATGGCATCACGCCCAAGTCGGTGGCGCGTCCGATCGTGGACATCCTGGAGGGCGCGCGCAGCGAGGCGGCCAACGAGGGCAAGGCCGGGCGGGGCAAGGGGCGGCGCGTGGCCGAGGAGCCTGTGGAGTACGGCGTGATGGAGCCGGCCAAGGCGGTGGCCCGCATCAAGGCGCTGGAGCAGCAGATGTACCAGCATGCCCGCGACCTGGAGTTCGAGGACGCGGCGCGCCTGCGCGACCAGATCCAGCGGCTGAAGGAAGCCAGCCTGGGTGGCTGAGCCATCGAGCAGCGCCCCCGGTTGTCGGCGACCCCGTATCCGGGATAGAATTCGCGCCCCTGCAAAGGGCAGACCGGGCGGTTAGCTCAGCGGTAGAGCACTACCTTGACATGGTAGGGGTCACAGGTTCGAACCCTGTACCGCCCACCACGCTTCCACGGCGTGGATTCCGGACTTCTGGGGCCAGCCCGATGCGCCACCGCATTCACGAGGTGGCCCGCGGAAACGCCGGCCGAGCGTGCGACATGAGCACTACCACCGCCTGAACCTGGTACTGCCCGAGGCACTGCATCCCGTAGGCGCCCTCGTGGCGCTTTTTTATTGGCCGCATCGCGGCCACGGGAAGAGGGATTCGGGATTGGGGATTCGCAAGACGAATCCGGTCCGGATCCGCCTTCCCCATTCCCGAATCCCCATTCCCGAATCCCCATTTCCGAATCCCGGCATCCACATGATCACCATCACGCTCCCCGACGGCAGCCGCCGCGAGTTCGAGAATCCCGTCTCCGTCATGCAGGTGGCGCAGTCCATCGGTGCGGGCCTGGCCAAGGCCACCGTGGCCGGCGCCGTCGATGGCGTGCTGGTCGATGCCAGCGACGTCATCGACCATGACGCTTCGCTGCGGATCATCACGCCGAAGGACGAGGAAGGCGTGGAGATCATCCGCCACTCCTGCGCCCACCTGGTCGGCCATGCGGTCAAGCAGCTGTACCCGGACGTGAAGATGGTCATCGGTCCGGTCATCGCTGAAGGCTTCTACTACGATATCTACAGCGAGCGCCCGTTCACGCCGGAAGACCTGGCGGCGGTCGAGCAGCGCATGCACGAACTGATCGCGCAGGACTACGACGTCATCAAGAAGATGACCCCGCGCGCCGAGGTGGTCGAGGTCTTCAAGGCCCGTGGCGAGGAGTACAAGCTGCGCCTGATCGAGGACATGGGCCCCGACGTCACGGCCATGGGCCTGTACTACCACCAGGAATACGTGGACATGTGCCGCGGCCCGCACGTGCCGAACACGCGCTTCCTGAAGGCCTTCAAGCTGACCCGCATTTCCGGCGCCTACTGGCGCGGGGATGCCAAGAACGAGCAGCTGCAGCGCATCTACGGCACGGCCTGGGCCGACAAGAAGCAGCTGGAGGCCTACATCCAGCGCATCGAGGAAGCCGAGAAGCGCGACCATCGCAAGATCGGCAAGCAGCAGGAGCTGTTCCACCTGCAGGAAGAGGCCCCGGGCCTGGTGTTCTGGCACCCCAAGGGCTGGGCCATCTGGCAGGTGGTCGAGCAGTACATGCGCAAGGTCTACCGCGACAGCGGGTACCAGGAAGTGCGTTGCCCGCAGATCCTCGACGTTGCCCTGTGGAAGAAGTCCGGCCACTGGGACAACTACAAGGAAAACATGTTCTTCAGCGAGTCGGAGAACCGCACCTATGCGGTCAAGCCGATGAACTGCCCGGGCCATGTGCAGGTGTTCAACCAGGGCCTGCACAGCTACCGCGACCTGCCGATCCGCTACGGCGAGTTCGGTGCCTGCCATCGCAACGAGCCTTCGGGCGCGCTGCACGGCATCCTGCGCGTGCGTGGTTTCACCCAGGACGACGGCCACATCTTCTGCACCGAGGACCAGATCGAGGCCGAGGTCACGGCGTTCCACCAGCAGGCCCTGAAGGTGTACTCGGACTTCGGCTTCGAGGACATCCAGATCAAGATCGCCCTGCGCCCCGACTCGCGCCTGGGCGACGACGCCACCTGGGACAAGGCCGAGGCCGCCCTCCGCGCCGCCCTGCGCAGCTGTGGGGTGGAATGGCAGGAGCTGCCGGGCGAGGGCGCCTTCTATGGCCCGAAGATCGAGTACCACCTCAAGGACGCCATCGGCCGGACCTGGCAGCTGGGCACCATGCAGGTCGACTTCATGATGCCGGGCCGCTTGGGCGCCGAGTACGTGGACGAGCACAGCCAGCGCCGGCACCCGGTCATGCTGCACCGGGCCATCGTGGGCTCCATGGAGCGCTTCATCGGCATCCTGATCGAGCACCATGCTGGTGCATTCCCGTCCTGGCTGGCTCCCCAGCAGGCCGTGGTGATGAATATCACCGACGCCCAGGCCGATTACGTGGCCGAAGTCCGGAAAACCCTTGCAAATCAAGGCTTCCGGGTGGCGGCCGATTTGCGGAACGAGAAGATCGGCTATAAGATTCGCGAGCACACGCTGCAGCGGGTGCCGTACCTGCTGGTGGTCGGAGACCGCGAGAAGGAAAATGGCGCCCTCGCCGTACGCACGCGTTCCGGGGAGGATCTGGGCACCATGTCCGTTGCCGCCTTCGCCGAACGTTTGCGGAACGAGCACGCCGCGCACTAGGTTCCGGTCCGTCGCGGACCGGCACGCCCCTCCCTGGAGACTGCAACATCAGCACCCCTGACAACAAGCAAAACCGCAAGAACCACGAAATCCGCGTGCCGCGAGTGCGCGTGATCGGTTCGGATGGCGAAATGATCGGCGTGCTCTCGCGCGACGAAGCCTTGGCCATGGCCGAGGATGAGGGACTGGACCTGGTCGAGATCCAGCCCAATGCCGAGCCGCCCGTCTGCAAGATCATGGACTTCGGCAAGTTCAAGTTCGAGATGCAGAAGAAGGCCAACGAGGCCAAGAAGAAGACCAAGCAGGTCGAGATCAAGGAACTGAAGTTCCGTCCGGTCACCGACGAGGGCGACTACCAGATCAAGATGCGCAACATCCGTCGCTTCCTGCAGGAGGGCGACAAGGTCAAGGTGAACATCCGCTTCCGCGGTCGCGAGATGAGCCACCAGGAGCTGGGTCGCGAGATGGCGGCACGCATCGAGGCCGAACTGGGCGACGAGATCGTCATCGAATCCCGCCCGCGCCTGGAAGGCCGGCAGATGGTCATGATGATCGCCCCCAAGAAGAAGTGATGTCAGCGGCTTGGCCGCTGGCGCCGACGGTTCCCTTCGCCCCGCATGCGGGGAGAGGGCAATGGGTGAGGTGGAGGCGCCGCAAGGCGCCTTTCGCTTTTCCGCTTCCCCGCTAAGTAGCCGGATTTGCAAGAAAAAACGGTAGCCGGCATAATACGCGGCCCGGTACGCCGGGAGGCTGCTCGCAGCCGATGGACCCGTCGGCGGTTCCTTCATGGAATCAACGACTTACAAGCCGATATGGGCATGGATGGAAAGACTGGCCTTTAGGTCTTCGCGGCAACCCCGCAAGGCATCGAAAGGGCGGCGCCCGCATCAGTGACATAAACCCGTCAAGGACATAGCAATGCCCAAGATCAAGACCCACCGGGCGGCGGCCAAGCGTTTCCGCAAGACCGCCTCCGGCAAGTTCAAGGCTGGCCACGCCAACCGTAGCCACATCCTCACCAAGAAAGCGACCAAGCGTAAGCGCGGCCTGCGTGCGACGAACATCGTCCGCGCCGAGGACAGCGGCCGTTTGAACCGCATGCTTCCCTACCTCTGAGGACTGAGACATGGCACGAGTTAAGCGTGGCGTGATGGCGCGTCGCCGTCACAAGAAGGTCCTCAACCTGGCCAAGGGCTACTACAACGCCCGTCGCAAGGTGTTCCGCGTCGCCAAGCAGGCGGTCATCAAGGCGCAGCAGTACGCCTACATCGGCCGCAAGCAGAAGAAGCGCAACTTCCGTTCGCTGTGGATCACCCGCATCAATGCGGCCGCCCGCATCAACGGCCTGAGCTACAGCCGCTTCATGAACGGCCTGCTGAAGGCCGGCATCACCCTGGACCGCAAGGTGCTGGCCGATATCGCCGTGCACGACGCGGCCGGTTTTGCGGCCCTGGCTGAAAAGGCGAAGGGCGCACTCGCGGCGTAAGCCGCGTCTCCACCGTAAAGCACTCCGGCAGTCCATCGCCGGGAACACGTGGGGAAGGGCGCGAGTCCTTCCCCATTGTTTTTGTGGGTCGCCGTCATTCCGGCGAAAGCCGGAATCCATCTTGATCTTCGCGCGCGCCAAGTCCGTGAAGCAGGTGCAACGGCAAAATGGATCCCGGCATTCGCCGGGATGACGACACGAGGTCCGGTCAAAAATGAGCGAAATCGAGTCCCTGTCCACCCAGGCCCTGGCCGACATCGCCGCAGCGCAATCGCCCGAGGTGGTGGAGCAGCTGCGCGTCGCCCTGCTGGGCAAGAACGGCAGCATCACCACGCAGCTGAAGCAGCTGGGGGCACTGCCCGCCGACCAGCGCAAGGCCGCCGGCGAAGCGATCAATCGCGCGCGCGACGCGATCGGCGAGGCGTTGTCGGTCCGCAAATCCGTGCTGGAAGACGCCGCGCTCGACGCGCGCCTGGCCGGCGAAGCCATCGACGTAACGCTGCCCGGCAGGAACGGCACGCGCGGCGGGCTGCATCCGATCAGCCGCACGCTGGAGCGCATCGCCGACATTTTCGGCCGACTGGGCTACGAGCTGGCCGACGGCCCGGAGATCGAGGACGACTGGCACAACTTCGAAGCGCTGAACTTCCCGCCGCATCACCCGGCGCGCGCCATGCACGACACGTTCTACTTCGGCGATGGCCGCCTGCTGCGCACGCATACCTCCGGCGTGCAGGTGCGTTACATGGACGCCCACCAGCCGCCGCTGCGGATGATCGCGGCGGGCAAGGTCTACCGCAGCGACAGCGACCAGACGCATTCGCCGATGTTCCACCAGGTCGAAGGCCTGCTGGTCGACGAACACTCCACCTTCGCCGACCTCAAGGGCACGCTGGCGGAATTCGTGCGCGCGTTCTTCGAGCGCGATTTCGAGATGCGCTTCCGTCCCAGCTACTTCCCGTTCGTCGAGCCGGGCGCAGAAGTCGACATCGCCTGGCAGCAACCGGACGGCAGCACGCGCTGGCTGGAAGTGCTGGGCTGCGGCATGGTGCATCCGAACGTACTGCGCAACTGCGGCATCGATCCGGAGCGCTACACCGGCTTCGCGTTCGGCCTGGGCGTAGAACGCTTCGCGATGCTGCGATACGGCGTCAACGATCTGCGTGCGTTCTTCGAGAACGATGTGCGGTTCCTGAAGCAGTTTGCTTGAGGAACGGGATTCGGGATTGGTGATTGGTGATTCGCAAAAGCGGCACCGAGACTGCCCGGAACCCGATAGGCGAACGCTGTTGACGAATCCCCAATCACGAATCACGAATTACGGAATTTCAGAATGAAATTCAGCGAAAACTGGCTGCGCAGCCACGTGCCCACCCAGGCCACCCGCGATGAGCTGGCGGCCACGCTGACCGCGATAGGCCTAGAAGTCGAAGAAGTCGCCGCGCTGGGCGACGGGCTGGCGAACGTCGTGGTCGCGCGCATCGTCGAATGCGCGAAGCATCCGGAAGCCGACCGCCTGCAGGTCTGCCAGGTGGATGCGGGGCAAAGCGGCCTGCTGCAGATCGTCTGCGGCGCGCCGAACGCACGCCCCGGCCTGCTGGCGCCGCTGGCGATGGTGGGCGCCAACGTCGGCGGCATCGCCATCAAGGCGGCCAAACTGCGGGGAGTGGAGTCGAACGGCATGCTGTGCTCGGCCAAGGAACTGGGCATCGATGCCGATGCGTCCGGGCTGCTCGAGCTGCCCTCCGGCGCACCCGTCGGTACGCCGGTTGCCGACTATCTCGGCCTGCCCGACGCCAGCATCGAGATCAAGCTGACGCCCAACCGCGCCGACTGCTTCAGCGTGCGCGGCATCGCCTATGACGTTGCGGCATCGCTGGGCAGCGAGGTGAAGCCGCTGGACGCCGCGCCGGTGCCGGCACAGAGCCCGGTCACGATGGAGATTTCGCTGGAAGCCGGTGCGAAGGTGCCGCGCTTCGCCGGCCGTGTCATCGAGGGCGTCAACGCGCAGGCGGCCACGCCCATCTGGATGGCCGAGCGCCTGCGCCGCAGCGGCGTGCGTCCGATCAGCTTCCTGGTGGACGTCACCCAATACGTGATGCTCGAACTCGGCCAGCCCATGCATGCCTTCGATCGCGACACGCTGACGGGGCCGGTCGTCGTGCGCCCCGCACGGGCGGAGGAGCAGGCCACGCTGCTGGACGGCCGTACCGTGACGCTGGACGACGATTTCCTGGTGGTGTCCGACAGCCGCGATGGCCGCGCCTCACGCGCCGTCGCGCTGGGCGGCATCATGGGCGGCCTCGACACCCGCGTGATCGATGCGACGACGAACGTCTTCCTGGAAGCCGCGCACTGGATCCCGTCGGCCATCATCGGCCGCAGCCGCAAGCTGGGCCTGCACACCGATGCCGGCCACCGCTTCGAACGCGGCGTCGATCCCGAACTCCCGCGCGTGGCCGTGGAGTACGCGACCCGCCTGATCCTCGAGGTGGCCGGCGGCACGCCGGGTCCGACGATGGTGGTCGAGCACGCCGAGCATCTGCCGGCGCCGACTGCGATCCTGCTGCGTCGCGCGCGCGTCGCTCGCGTGCTGGGCGTGGACATCGCGGACGCAGAGATCGAGCGCATCCTGCGCGCGCTGGGCCTGCAGGCGGCGGCCGTCGCCGATGGCTGGAGCGTGGTGGCGCCGACGCGCCGCTTCGACATCGCCATCGAAGAAGACCTGATCGAGGAACTGGCCCGCATCCACGGCTACGACCGCGTACCCACCACGCTGCCCGGTGGCGCGACGCGCATCGCCTCGCCCAGCGAGACGCGTGTGGAGGCCGGGGTGGTGCGTCGCCAGCTGGCCGCGCGCGACTGTCTTGAAACGGTGAACTTCGCGTTCGTCGATGCACAGTGGCTGACGCTCTGGCAGATGGCCGAAGGGGCCGTTCCGCTGGCCAACCCGCTGAGCGCCGAATTGGCCGTCATGCGCACGGCGCTGCTGCCCGGCGTGGTGGCCGCCCTGCAGCGCAACGTCGCGCGCCAGGCCGGCCGCGTGCGCCTGTTCGAGATCGGCAACGTGTTCCAGGCCGAGGCCGGTGCCGCGCCGCGCGAAACCCTCCGCCTTGCTGCCGCGGTCGTGGGTGAGGCCGCGGCCGAACAATGGGGCCAGCCGGCCCGCAAGGTGGATTTCCACGACCTGAAGGGCGACCTGGAAAGCGTCGCCGCGCTGTCCGGGGCGACCCTGGAGTACCGGCCTTCCTCAGCCCCCCACGGTCACCCGGGCCGCTCGGCCGATGTCTACCGCGACAACCAGAAGGTGGGCTGGATCGGCCAGCTGCACCCGCGCCTGCAGCGGGCGCTGGACCTGGATGCGGACGTGGTCGCGTTCGAAGTGGACCTGGCGCCCCTGAGCACCCGCGCGCTGCCGCGGGCCGGCGACCTGTCGCGCTATCCGTCCGTCCGCCGGGATCTGGCGTTCGTCGTCGCCGATGCGGTGCCCTGGGCGGAGATCGCGGCCACCGTGCGTACCGCCGCGGGCCCGCTGCTGCGGGACGTCCAGTTGTTCGACCGGTACGTTGGGCAGGGGGTCGAATCAGGTCAAAAGAGTCTCGCTATGGGCTTGATTTTGCAGGACAACTCACGCACTCTCACGGACGCCGACGTGGCGCAGGTCGTGGCGCAGGTCGTGGCGGCCATCGGCGACGCGCATGGCGCGAAGGTGCGCGGATGATCGGTATGACGACAGTGGCGTGGCCGGCGACGGCCGCAATGGGGAAGCAGTAGTCCATGGCATTGACGAAGGCGGAGATGGCCGAACGTCTGTTCGACGAGGTCGGCCTGAACAAGCGCGAGGCGAAGGAATTCGTCGACGCCTACTTCGACGTCCTGCGCGAGGCCCTGGAACAGGGCCGCCAGGTGAAGCTGTCGGGCTTCGGCAACTTCGACCTGAGGCGCAAGAACCAGCGCCCGGGCCGCAATCCGAAGACCGGCGAGGAAATCCCGATCTCGGCGCGGACGGTGGTGACCTTCCGACCGGGCCAGAAACTCAAGGAGCGGGTGGAAACGTATGCTGGATCCGGGCAGTAACCGCGAGCTTCCGCCGATCCCGGCCAAGCGCTACTTCACCATCGGTGAGGTCAGCGAGCTGTGCGACGTCAAGCCGCACGTGCTGCGCTACTGGGAAACGGAGTTCCCCAGCCTGGAGCCGGCCAAGCGCCGCGGCAACCGCCGGTACTACCAGCGCCATGACGTGCTGATGGTGCGCCAGATCCGCAGCCTGCTGTACGAACAGGGCTATACCATCGGCGGCGCACGCCTGCGTCTGGAAGGCGAGGGCGCCAAGCAGGAAGCCGCGCTGAGCCACCAGATCGTGCGCCAGGTGCGCATGGAGCTGGAAGAAATCCTGCAGTTGTTGCGTCGGTGACGCATGACGGCGCTCCTGCTGGGAGTCGCCGGCGAATTCCGGCTATAATGCGCGGCCCGTCGCAAGGCGGGCCGATCCGCGAGATTCGGGGCGTAGCGCAGCCTGGTAGCGCATCTGCCTGGGGGGCAGAGGGTCGTCGGTTCAAATCCGGCCGTCCCGACCAATCGCGGTTCGACATGAAGCCTGCGCTCACGCGTGGGCTTTTTTGTGTCCGTCGCACGCACCCGGCGACGGCAGGCCATCCACCGTGCAGACAGGAACGCCCATGCATCCAAGAGCCGAAGACCTGATCCGCACCCTGCAACTGGCGCCGCATCCCGAGGGTGGCCACTTCCGCCGGGTGTACGAATCGGCCAAGCGCACCGAGGTGAATGGGATCGAGCGGCCGACGCTGACGGCCATCAAGTTCCTGTTGCCGGCCGGCGTGACGACGCGCTGGCACCGGGTGGATGCCACCGAGGTCTGGGACTGGCACGAAGGCAGCCCGCTGGAGCTGTCCATGTTCGATCCCGAGCAGCGCACGCTGACCCGCGTACAACTGGATACTTCCGCCCGCGGAGGCCAATCGAACCAGGTGGTGCCCGCGGGCATCTGGCAAAGCGCGCGTTCCCTCGGCGACTACACGCTGGTGGATTGTTCAGTGTCCCCTGGCTTCAGCTGGCAGGGCTTCGAGCTGATGCAGAGCGGCAGTGAGGTCGCGCGCACGTTGCGCGATGCGGGCGGCAAGGTCGCCTGAACGGAAACCCCCTCGGCCGCCAGACGCTGCGCGCCGTCCGTCTTCCCCAAAGGCAAACTTCCGCGATCCTTCCGCTTGGAGTCGCCGCGATGCGTCTGTCGTTCTACGGCATGTTGTGGCTGTCGTTGCTGGTCGCGTGTGCCCCCGCACGTGCACAGGAAGTTCCAGAGAGCGAACCCGTGCCGCCGGTGGCCGGGACCGACGTGATCGACATGGAGGCCGTGGTCGTCGCCGGCGTACAGCCGGGGCCCGGCCTGTGGAAGGTGCGCCAGGGCGACCATCTGCTTTACGTGCTGGGTACGCAGTCGCCGCTGCCGAAGAACATCACCTGGCGCTCCGATGAGGTCAACCAGGTGCTGCAGCTCGCGGACGAGGTGCTGGCCTCGCCCGGCATCAGCGTCGGTGCCGATATCGGCTTCTTCCGTGGACTCACGTTGCTGCCTTCCGCGATGAAGGCCTCCAAGAATCCGGACGGACAGAAGCTGCAGGACGTCCTGCCGCCCGAGTTGTACGCCCGCTGGGCCGTACTGAAGCAGCGTTACATGGGACGTGACGGAAGCATCGAGAAGAAGCGTCCGCTGATTGCGGCGTTCCAGCTTTACTCCGAAGCCTTGTCGGACTCGGGCCTGCGCGAGGGCGGCGTCATCAATCCCGTGATCGATGCCGTGTTGAAGCGGCGCAAGATGAAGCGCACGCCGACGGTGCTGAACATCAAATTTGACGATCCGCGTGCGGCGCTGGCGGATTTCCGCAAGGAAACCCTCAAGCCCGAGGATCTCGCCTGTTTCAGCAAGACGCTCGATGTCATCGAGGGCGATCTGCCGCACGTAGCGGCGCGTGCCAATGCCTGGGCGGTCGGGGACTGGCCGGCGTTGCGATCCGGAGCGCGGCAGGACTGGCAGCAGGCCTGCGAGCTGGCCTGGTTCAACACTGAGACGGCGCGCAAGCGCGGCATTTCCGACGTGGAAGCGCGCATGCAGGCGCGCTGGATGGAGGTCGCCGAGGGCGCGCTGCAGAAGAACCGGATTACCTTCGCCACCGTGCCGGTATGGCAGCTGGTCAAGCCCGGCGGTTATCTCGCGGCGCTGCAGGCCAAGGGATACGAGGTGGAAGCGCCGGAGTGATCCGGCGCCGCCGCGGGACTCAGCCCGCCGCAGTCTTCGGGACCACGGCCAGCGGTGGCCAGCGCTTGAGCACACTGCCGCGAATGCCGGCCACATCGATGCCGGCTTCGGCCAGCAGGTCCTCGCGGCTGGCATGGTGCTGGAATTCATCCGGCAGGCCCAGGTGCAGCACGGGCAGGGTGATGCCTTCGGCGTTGAGCAGTTCGGCCACGCCCGAGCCCGCGCCGCCCATCACCACGTTGTCCTCGATGGTGACGAAGCCCTGGTGGTTCCTCGCCAGGTCCAGCAGCAGGTCGCGGTCCAGCGGTTTCACGAACCGCATGTTCACCACGGTCAAGCCCAGTTCGCGCCCCACCTGTTCGGCGGCGGCGACGGTCGAGCCGAAAGCCAGCAGCGCCACGCGCGTGCCACGCACGCGCAGGTCCGCCTTGCCGATCGGCAGCGTGTCCAGGCCGGGTTCGATCGCCACGCCGGGGCCCGTGCCGCGCGGATAGCGCACCGCGGCCGGTCCGTTGAAGTGATAACCGGTGCTCAGCATCTGCCGGCACTCGTTCTCGTCGGCCGGGGCCATCACCACCATGTGCGGCACGCAGCGCAGGTAGCTCAGGTCCAGGTTGCCGGCGTGCGTGGCGCCGTCGGGACCGACCACGCCGCCGCGGTCGATCGCGAACAGCACGTCCAACTGCTGGATAGCCACGTCGTGCACCAGTTGGTCGTAACCGCGCTGAAGGAACGTCGAGTAGATCGCGACCACCGGCTTGCTTCCTTCACAGGCCATGCCCGCCGCCAGAGTCACCGCATGCTGCTCGGCGATGGCGACGTCGAAGTAGCGCTCGGGATATTCCCTGCTGAAACGCACCAGGCCCGAACCTTCGCGCATCGCCGGCGTGATGCCCAGCAGCTTCGGTTCGGCGGCCGCCATGTCGCACAGCCAGTCGCTGAAGATGTCGGTGTAGGTCGGCTTCTTCGCGCCGCCCTTGCTGACCAGCCCCTTCTCGGGATCGAACGGGCCCACCGCGTGGTAGCCGATCTGGTCGCCCTCGGCCAGTTCGTAGCCCTTGCCCTTGGTGGTCAGGATGTGGAGCAGCTGCGGACCCTTGAGGGTCTTCAGCGTCTTCAGTGCGCCCACGAGCGCGTCGACATCGTGGCCATCGATCGGTCCCGTGTAGTGGAAGCCCATCTGTTCGAACAGGGTGGACGGCACGAACATGCCCTTCCAGTGCTCTTCCCAGCGGCGCATGAAGCGGGCCGGCGGCTTCTTCTTGTCGCCGAGCAGCTTCTTGCCGCCCTCGCGCAGCGCGTTGAGCGTGCGGCTGCTGCTCAGCCGGCCCAGCATCTTGGTCAGACCGCCGACGTTCTCGGAGATCGACATCTGGTTGTCGTTGAGGATCACCAGCAGGTTGGGTTCGGGCTCCATGCCGCCGGCATGGTTGAGCGCTTCGAACGCCATGCCGGCCGTCATCGCGCCATCGCCGATCACCGCCACCACCTTGCGGTCGTCGCCGTGCTGCGCCAGCGCGATGGCCATGCCCAGCGCGGCGGAGATCGAGGTGGAGGAATGCCCCACGCCGAAGGTGTCGTACTCGCTTTCCTCGCGCTTGGGGAACGGCGCCACGCCGTCCTTCTGCTTGACCGTATGGATCGTGTC
The DNA here is from genome assembly GCF_037046485.1 of Pseudoxanthomonas sp. F11. Classification (NCBI taxonomy): domain Bacteria; kingdom Pseudomonadati; phylum Pseudomonadota; class Gammaproteobacteria; order Lysobacterales; family Lysobacteraceae; genus Pseudoxanthomonas; species Pseudoxanthomonas sp. F11. The sequence continues at coordinate 850,838 of NZ_JBANLZ010000002.1, forward strand.
GCGGCGGCCGGTAAGGATCTTGTGCGGATAGCACTGGTGGCCGACATCCCACACGAGCCGGTCGTGCGGCGTCTCGTACAGGTAGTGCAGCGCCACGGTCAGCTCGATGACGCCCAGTCCGGCGCCGAAGTGGCCACCGCTGCGGCCCACCGACTCGATCAGGTAGCCGCGCAGCTCCTCGGCGATGGCGGGCAGTTCGGACTCGTCGAACTGGCGCAGGTCGGCCGGGATCTGGATCCGGGACAGGCGGGGATAGCGGGCGGCGTCGATCATCGGGCTGGTATTGGTCTGGCCCGCTATTTTCCCCCTCTTGTGTGAAGCGGGGCAAGCAAAGGGGTGAAGTGGGCGGAAAAACGCCCACAACGTGCGCCGGGTAGGCGTCGACAGGATGTTCAGGTGGCCGTACGGCCGGATGTCCGACGCCGGCGGCGGATCAGGCCGAAAGTTTCGACTTCTTCGGCAGCTGCACCTTCAGGAACGCCCTCGCGCAAGCGAGAGCAGGGCATCCTGGCAACGGATCAGGCGGAAAGCTTGGACTTCTTCGGCAGCTGCGCCTTCAGGAATGCCATCTGGTCCGCCAGGATGTTGCGGTTGGACAGGATCAGGTGCTCGATCCAGCTGGGCCGGTACGGCACGGCCAGCAGCGGCATGTGGGCTTGCTGGGGCGTGCGGTTGCTCTTGCGCGAATTGCAGTGGAAGCAGGCCGTCACCACGTTCTCCCATACGTCCTTGCCGCCCTTGGACAGCGGCAGGACGTGGTCGCGGGTGAGGTGGGGACGGGAGAACTCGTGGCCGCAGTACAGGCACAGGTGCGCGTCGCGGGCGAACAGGGCCGTATTGGTCAGCGTGGGCGTCGGCGACAGCGCATGCGCACGGGCATGACCGCGCGACGCCACGATGGGATGCAGCTCGATCAGGCTCTGCTCCCCGGTCAGGCGGCTGACGCCTCCATGCACGTGCAGGCAGGGGTCGCCGAGCGTCCACGCCACGGCACCGCGCGCGTACAGGCAGGTCGCGTCCTGCCAGTTGATCCAGTCGAGCACGCGGCCATGGGCATCCAGCGACAGCAGGCGCAGGGCGGCGGGGTGCGGGCGGGGAGACGACGGGGGCGGGACCGGTGTTTGCGGAGAACCGGTCTGGACCAGGTGAAGCTGAGCTCTGTCTGCTTCCATGGAGAAGCAGGTTATACCCAAATGTTGACGAAATGTGTATAGCGCCCGAGGGATTTCGCCGGAAGCGCGCAGGCCGCGCGCTTCCGGCAGGCCGGGTCAATCCCCGAAGTGCGCGTCGTCCATCGCCATCAGGGTGTCTGCGCCGGATTCGATGGCGGCCGCGTGCGCCAGGGTACGCGGCAGGATGCGTGCGAAGTAGAACCGCGCGGTCTCGCGCTTGGCCTGCTTGAACGCGTCCCCATGCGCCGACGCCTGCGCCGCGGCCACGCTGCGCGCCCACCAGTAGGCCAGCACCACGTAGCCGGAATAGAACAGGTAGTCGGTGCTGGCGGCGCCGATTTCCTCTGGGTTCGACGCCGCGCGCTCCAGCACCTTCTTCGTCAGCGCGGCCCATTCGGCGGCCTTCTGCTGCAGCGGATCGATGAATTCGCGCAGGGTGGCGTCGTCCTTGTGCTGCTGGGCGAACGCATGCACCTCGGCGAGGAACAGCTTCAGGCCTGCCGCCTGCGTGGCCGCCGTCTTGCGGCCCATCAGGTCCAGCGCCTGGATGCCGGTGGTGCCTTCGTACAGGGTGGTGATGCGCGCGTCGCGTGCCAGCTGTTCCATGCCGTGCTCATGGATGTAGCCGTGGCCGCCGAAGCACTGCAGTGCGTGATAGGTGTTCTCGATGCCCCATTCGGTCTGGCAGGCCTTCGAGATCGGGGTGAGGAAGCTGACCAGTGTGTCGGCGCGCTCGCGCTCGGCCGGATCTTCGGCATGGTTGGCCACGTCGATCAGGCTGCCGGCATGCAGGGCGAGCAGGCGGCTGCCTTCGATCAGCGACTTCATCGTCAGCAGCATGCGGCGCACGTCGGGATGGACGATGATCGGGTCGGCCGGCTTGTCGGGAAACTTCGGACCGCTCAGCGAACGCGTCTGCAGGCGCTCGCGCGCGTAACGCAGCGCATTCTGGTAAGCGCGCTCGCTCAGGCCGATGCCCTGCAGGCCCACACCCAGGCGGGCGGTGTTCATCATGGTGAACATCGCCTGCAGCCCCTTGTGGGGCTGGCCCACCAGATAGCCCTGCGCGCCGTCGAAGTTCATCACGCAGGTGACCGAGGCCTTGATGCCCATCTTGTGCTCGATCGAGCCGCAGGCCAGCGCATTGCGTTCGCCGACCGTACCGTCGCGCGCCACCTTGAACTTCGGGGTGACGAACAGGGAGATGCCCTTCGCGCCGGGCGGCGCATCCGGCAGCTTGGCCAGGACCAGGTGCACGATGTTGTCGGTCAGGTCGTGCTCGCCGGCGGTGATGAAGATCTTGGTGCCGGTAATGGCGTAGCTGCCGTCGGCATTGGGTTCGGCCTTGGTCTTCAGCAGGCCCAGATCGGTGCCGCAATGCGGTTCGGTCAGGCACATCGTGCCGGTCCAGCGGCCCTCGACCAGCGGCCTCAGGAAGACGTCCTGCTGCCACGCCTCGCCGTGGTGCTTGAGTGCCTCCACCGCGCCGTGCGACAGCAGCGGGAAGTTGCCCCACGCCAGGTTGCTGGCGTTGACCATCTCGTTGAGCGGCACCCCCATGGTGTGCGGCAGGCCCTGGCCCCCGAAGTCCGGCGAGGCGGTCAGGCCCGTCCAGCCGCCCTCGACGAACTGCGCGTACGCGGCCTTGAAGCCTGGCGGCGTCGTCACTTCGCCGGTGGCCTTGTCCAGCGTGCTGCCGATCTCGTCGCCGACGCTGTTGAGCGGGGCGAGCACGGTTTCGGAGAAGCGCGCGGCTTCCTCCAGGACCGCATCGAGGATGTCGCGGGTGGCATCGGGATAGCCTAGCCGCTGGAACAGCGGCTCGACGCCCAGCACGTCGTACAGGGCGAAGCGGAGGTCGGAGAGGGGAGCTTTGTAGGACGCGCTCATGCAGGGTCTCGGGAAGTCGGTCGGGTGGGGAGGGCTCAGCGCAGCACGCCGTCCAGGCCGGGAACGGGATTGAGGGTGTTGCGGGTGTCGATGTCGAAGCTGCGGACCTTGGCGTCTTCCGGCGTCGCGTCGGCGCTGCCGGTCAGGGTGTAGGGCAGGGCGCGCCGCCCGGCCAGCGCGTCGGCCACCACGATGCGCGCGCCGCTGGCCGGCGCGAACGGCACCGTCACGACGTCGGCCGATTCCGGCCCGACCGACAGGCCGGGCGTGGCCTGGAGCGTGCCGGCGGCCTGGTCGCCCACCTGCACGTCCACCCGCACGGCGTCGAAGCGCATCGGGATGCTGCTGTAGTTCTGCAGGCGCAGTTCGACCACCCACTGGCCGTCCGCTTTCACCGTCAGCTGCTGCACGCTCACGGCCGGGTCCGAAACGCGCCGGACCATGCCGCTGCCGCAGCCGGCCAGCAGGGTCGAGGTCGCCATCAGTATCAGCAGGGAAGTACGCCGCATCATGCCGCTGCTCCAGGGGGAAAGCGGCAGGATACTACGGCGTATGGCGGCCCGGAGAACACCCCGGGCCGCAAGCGCTGGCTCAGTCCTGTTGCGCTGCGTCAGGCCGCCACACAAAGGTCGCCACGCTGCGTGCCGGCAGTGTGTAGGTGAACCGGCGCTTGCCGTGCGCCACGCTGAAACGGCGGGCTTCGCCGGCGGAGTTGGTCACCAGCAGCACCAGTGAGCCGTCGTCGGCGTTGCGGAAGGCGACGTTGTCCAAGTCGTCGCTCGGTCCGCTCGAGGCGATCCGGTGGGCGCCGGGGCGGACGAAGCGGCTGGCGTGCGCGAGCGCGTAGTACTCGTCCGTGCGGGTGATGTCTCCCGTACGCGAGTCGATGGTCACCACCCCACGGCAGGTGTGGCACCCGCCGGCATAGGGGCCGTTGTTCTCGTCCAGCGCCAGGTTCCAGAACAGGGCGCCGCGCGCCCAGTGGCGCATGCTGCGGATGATGATGTTCTTCGCCTGCAACGGCAGCCCGCCACTGCGCACCGGCTCCCAGTCGCCGCCGGAGCACTCGGTCATGTAGGCGTCCTTGTCGGGAAAGGCATCGTGCACAGGCGACTGCGCCGCCACGTCGCCGCCGTAGCAGTGCCAGGCCACGGCACCCACGTAGGCGCGGGCGACCGGGTCGGACAGCACGCCCATCGGTTCTTCCGGCTTGTCCCAGTTGTGGTCCCAGTCGAAGATCAGGGGGCCGTTGCCGCGCCGGGCGATCATCGGGCCCAGATGGTCGCCGATCAGCCGCGCACGCGCCGGTGCGTTGAGGCGCATGCCGGGGTAGTCCTTCGGCTCGTAGTCCGGCTCGTTCTGCACGGTCAGCGCGAAGATCGGTACACCCTCGGCGGCGTAGGCGTCCACGTACTTCAGCAGATAGCGCGAGAAGGCATCGTAGTACTGCGGCAGCAGGCGTCCCTGGATCAGGCTGTTGCTGTCCTTCATCCAGCCCGGTGCGCTCCACGGCGAGGCCATGATCTTCAACTGCGGGTTGATGGCCAGCATGGCGCGCGCCACCGGGATCACGTCGCCGCGGTTCTCGTCGATGCTGAAGTGCTTCAGTTCGGGATCCGGCTTGCCGTCCGGCGTGTCGTTGAGGCTGTAGTGATGGCGCGAGAAGTCGGACGCGCCGATGGTCAAGCGCGAAAAGCTCAAGCCCAGGCCGTTGCCTTCGCGGCCGAACAGCTCTTCCAGCAGGGCATCGCGCTGGCGCGCATCCAGCTTGTGCTGGATCAGCCAGGCGGACGAATCGGTCAGCGACGCGCCGAAGCCGACGATCTCCTGGAAGCGTTGCGTGTCGTCGACCACGATATGCGGCCGCGCGGAGGCCCGTTCGGCAAACCGCGCCGGGGCGGAAGGCGCCAGCGCGCGGGCGTGGTCGGCGGTGGTGATCCATACCGACACGTCGGCGGGAGCGGGCGGCTCGGCGGCCTGCGGCGCACCTGCCCATGCCGCCAGGACGAGGCTGGCGAGCAGGGGATGAAAGCGGACGGAGAAAGCTCGGGTCATGCGGGAATCCAGGGTGCTGTGGAGGTCGTGACTGCGCGGCGAACCCCTCCGGAATCCGCGCAAAGCGTTTGTTGCAGTGCAGCGACGGCTTCTCTGTGAGATGGCGCGCATCAAGCAAATTCAATCCTGTGCGCTCCGGCGGTACACGGATGTTACGAATTTGTTGACAGTGCATTGGAGCTTCGATATGACAGCGCTGTCAACCACGGTCGGAGAGGGACCATATGCACCACACCAAACCCGCTGCGGGCATGAGCCCGCGCGCGCGTCGTCATGCCCTGCGCAAACAACAACTGGCCATGGCGTGCTGCCTGGCGCTCGCGTTCCCGCTGGCCGCGCAGGCCCAGCAATCGACGCAGGCCGCACCCGCCGAGCAGAGCGTCGAGACGCTGGACACCGTCCGCGTCACCGGCATCCGCGCCGCCATCGCGACCGCGGTCGAGACCAAGAACGAATCCACGTCGATCGTGGAAGCGATCTCCTCTGAAGATATCGGCAAGCTTCCCGACATCAGCATTGCCGATTCCATCTCACGTCTGCCCGGCCTGACCATGCAGCGCCTCGACGGTCGTGGCCAGGTCATCCACATTCGCGGTATGTCCGAGCAGTTTGCGGGTACGCTGCTCAACGGTCGCGAGCAGGTCACGACCGGCGACAACCGTGGCGTCGAACTCGACCAGTATCCGGCCGAGCTGATCAATGGCGTTACCGTCTACAAGACGCCGGATGCTTCTTTGATCGGCCAGGGCATTTCTGGCACGGTGGATCTGCAGTCGATCCGCCCCTTGTCATTCGGTGAGCAGCGCATCGTGGTCACCGGACAGGGCGAACTGAACTCGTTCGACCAGCTGACCGATGGCGGCGACAACAAGGGCTACCGCCTATCCGCCTCGTACGTGGACCAGTTCGCCGATGACACCGTGGGTTTCGCGATCGGCGTTGCGCGAATGGATGCGCCGTTTCAGGAGAAGCACTACAAGTCTTGGTGGTGGGCGAACACCAATATGTGGGGGGCGCCGCAGCCCGGCAAGCCTGCCGATGCGATCGCCCTGCAAGGCGCAGAAGCATGGGTGAAGTCGCGAGACACCACGCGCGATGGCGTCATGGCAGTACTCGAGTTCAAGCCAAACGACCGCTGGCATAGCGTGCTGGACGTGTACGCGTCGCGCTTCGATCAGGAAGAGTGGATGCGTGGTGCAATGTGGAGCAACGACCCTTGGTTCAACGGCGGCGCCGTCAGCTACAGCGACGTGACCACGACTCCGTATCACGGAACCCCGGTGGTCACCGGCGGCACCCTGAACGGCATCCAGCCGGCCCTGCGCAATGACAACAACACGCGCGAATCGCGGTTGTTTTCTGCGGGCTGGAACAACGAGTTCAAGCTCAACGACACGTGGACGCTGTCCACCGACCTCAGTTACTCGCGCGCCAAGGTCGAGGACTCGAAACTCGAGACCTATGCAGGCCGTCTGGGTGGCGTATCCGCGGACTTCCGCGTGCGCCTGTCGCCCGGCTTTGGCTACTACGCCCTGCCAGACATGGCCGATCCCTCCGCGGTATACCTGCGGGACCCCCAGAACTGGGGTCATGACGGCCGCCTGGAGGACAGCCACCAGAAGGACGAGATGAAGGCGTTCAGGGTGGCCGTCAACCACGTAATCGAATCGTCCGACTTCCTCCGCAGTTGGGACGCCGGGGTCCATTACAGCAAGCGGACCAAGGAGAAGAGCGCGGAAGTCTACTTCGCCGACCTGCCGGGCCGCACGCCGACATTGATCGATCCCTCCCTGCTGTCCTCGCCCACGGATCTCGGGTTCGCCGGCATGGGCCATGTCATCACCTACGACCCGCGAGCGCTGTTGTCCCGCTATTACAACGTGTACATCAGCGAGTCCAACGACGACCTGCAGAAGGACGCTATCACGGAAGAGGACGTGAAGACGTTCTACTTCAAGGCCAACCTGGACATGGACCTTACCGATACGGTCCGCCTGCGCGGTAATGCCGGCGTGCAGTACATCCGTACCGAGCAGACTTCCGAAGGCGTGGTCATCCAACGGAACCAGAACGGCCAGGAGCTCGTGGCTGGTAGCGCAGGCGCATCGTATGGCGACATTCTGCCCAGCCTCAATCTGGTCGCGGATTTCGGCAACGGATGGAACCTGCGCTTCGGTGCGGCCCGCGAGATGATGCGCGCGCGCATCAACGACATGGGTGCGCGTGCCAGCGTCTATGTACAGACCTCGCAGGGTGGCCCCTCCGAATGGCGTGGCAGCGGCGGTAATCCGGCCCTCGAGCCCTACCGTGCCAATGCCTACGATCTTTCGATCGAGAAGTACTTCGGCGAAGCGAGCTATGTCGCCCTGGCGGCGTTCTACAAGGACATGGACTCCTACATCTACACGCGTCAGATCCCGTGGGATTTCTCCGGCTACGACTACGAGGGCGATCAGCCGCCGGCGTCCGACATCGGCGTGTTCTCCACGCCGGCCAACGGTACCGGCGGCTACATGCGCGGCTACGAGTTCTCCACCGCGCTGGGCGGCGAGTTGATCCACGATGCGCTCGATGGCTTCGGTCTGCTGTTCAATGCCTCTTACACGGAGTCGTCGATCGATCCCGACGGTCCGGGCATCGGCTCGGGTACCGACACATTCCCGGGTCTGTCGAAGATCGTCGCCAATGCCACGGTGTACTACGAAAAGCATGGCTTCTCCGCGCGCGTAAGTCAGCGTTTCCGCGACCCTTACCGCGGCGAGTACGGATCGATCTTCAATCAGCGCACGTATCGCTACACGTTGAACGAGCGGACCATCGACCTGCAGCTGGGTTACGACTTCCCGGAGTCGAGCCGTCTGTCGGGCCTGTCGATCCTGTTCCAGGTGAACAATGTCAACAACGAACCATTCCGCACGGAAGTGAGTTCGGGTACGCACCCGGATCTGTTCTTCCCCGAGGAGTACACCGAATACGGCCGCCAGTACCTGCTGGGCTTCCGCTACAAGCTGTGACCGCACGCAACGTGTGAGTGCTGCAGCACCTGACGGGATGCGGGGCATGCCCCCGCGTCCCGTCGGCCATTCCGGCGCCGCGCAGGTCCCGTCGCGGACGGCGCGCGCGCTGCCAACACCGAGGAAGATGCGAGTGAAGTCGATCCGAATGACCCTGCTGGGGGCCAGCCTGCTGGCCTGCATGTCGTGTACCGGCCAGAAGGATGCCGAAACCCCGCCCGTCGCCGCCGGGGACGCCTCCGCCGAGCTGAAGGACTGGCCGGCGCTGGAAAGCCGGTTCGCGAAGGACCCGGCCATCGAGGCCCGCGTGGCCGAAATCCTGGCCAGCATGACGCTGGAGCAGAAAGTCGGTCAGATGGTGCAGCCGGAGATCAAGTCGATCACGCCTGAGGAAGTGCGCCAGTACTACATCGGCTCGGTGCTGAACGGTGGCGGTTCCTGGCCGGCCAAGAACAAGCACGCCAGCGTGCAGGATTGGGTCGCGCTGGCCGATGCCTACTACGACGCCTCGATGGGTACGGATGCGAAGATCCCGGTACCGGTGATCTGGGGTACCGACGCGGTGCACGGACACAGCAACGTCTACGGCGCCACCATCTTTCCGCACAACATCGGCCTGGGCGCCGCGCATGACGTCGAACTGATCGAGCGCATCGCCGAGGCCACCGGCCAGTCCACGCGCGCCACCGGCGTGACCTGGACGTTCGCGCCGACCGTCGCGGTCGCGCAGAACGCGCGCTGGGGACGCACCTACGAGAGCTATTCCTCCCAGCCCGCGCTGATCCGCGAATACGCCGCCGCCTACGTCAAGGGCATGCAGGGGCTGCTGGACAAGGACGGCAACGTGGTCGCCACCGCCAAGCATTTCATCGGCGACGGCGCCACCGACGGCGGGAAGGACCAGGGCAATGCGCTGGTCACGCAGGCGCAGATGATCAACGTGCACGGGCAGGGGTACTACGGTGCCATCGAGGCCGGCGTGCAGACGGTGATGGCCTCGTTCAACAGCTGGAACGACATCGCAGCCGGCAAGGACTACGGCAAGATGCACGGCTCCCGCGACCTGCTGACCGTGGCCCTGAAGGAGAAGATGGGCTTCGACGGTTTCGTGGTGTCCGACTGGAACGGCATCGGCCAGGTCGCCGGTTGCAGGGACGACAGCTGTCCGCAGGCGATCAATGCCGGCATCGACATGGTGATGGTGCCGGATGCATGGAAGTCCTTCATCGCCAACACCATCGCCCAGGTGAAGTCCGGCGAGATCCCGCAGGCCCGCATCGACGACGCGGTCGCCCGCATCCTCCGAGTGAAGCTGCGCGCGCGCCTGTGGGATCACAAGCCGTCCGCCAGCCAGTTCGCCGGCAAGCCCGAGTCGCTGGTGCATCGTGACCTGGCCCGCCGCGCCGTGCGTGAGTCGCTGGTACTGCTGAAGAACGATGGCGCCACCCTGCCGCTGAAGAAAGGCCAGCGCGTGCTGCTGGTCGGCAAGAGCGCCGACAGCATCTCCCATCAGACCGGTGGCTGGTCCTTGACCTGGCAGGGCACCGACAACACCAACGCCGACTTCCCCAACGCCGACAGCATCGCCGCCGGCCTGCGCGAGCAGCTGGGCGAGGCCAACGTCATTCTGCGCGACAGCGCGGAGGGTGTGGACCCGGCCAGCTACGACGTCATCGTCGCGGCCATCGGTGAAACGCCGTATGCCGAGACCAACGGCGACATCGTGCCGTCCGACACGATGGCCCACAGCCGTCGCCATCCCGAAGACCTGGCCGTGCTGAAGGCTGCGGCGAACACGGGTAAGCCGGTGGTCACGGTGTTCCTGTCCGGTCGCGCGCTGTACGCGAACGACCTGCTCAACCTGTCCAGCAGCTTCGTCGCGGCATGGCTGCCGGGGACGGAAGGCAAGGGCATCACGGACGTGCTGGTGGCGGGTGAGGACGGCAAGCCGGCGCATGACTTCCGCGGCAAGCTGACGTTCCCCTGGCCCGCCGTGGCCTGTCCGAATGCCGACAGCACGCCGCAGTTCGCGCTGGACGCCGGCCTGCGTTACGGCGACACGAAGCCGGTCGGCAAGCTGCCCGAGGACGCGACAGCGAGCTGCGGCGCGGCCACAGCGCTGGGCATCTTCAAGCAGTCCGACATCGCGCCCTTCACCCTGCAGATGGAGGCCGGCGACGCGACCCAGGCCGTGGGCAACGACGTGAACGCCACGCAGCGCTGGCCGCAGGCCAAGCCCGCGTTGCAGGTGGCCACTGTGCAGGTCAACACGCAGCAGGATGCCAAGGAGGTCACCTGGCTGGCGCCCGCGCGCTTCTTCGCCCGCAACCCGTCGAAGAACAACCTGGCCGCGATGGCCACGGCGCGCGGCGTGGTGCAGTTCGACGTGGTGGTCAAGCAGGCGCCGGCCAAGCCGGTGCGGTTCACCCTGGGCTGCGGCGCCGACTGCGGTGCGAGCCTGGACCTGACCGCGACGTTCTCCGGCGACGCCGTCGGCAGGAAGCAGACCGTCAAGGTGCCGCTGGCCTGCTTCGGCAAGCTGGGCGCCGACCTGACCGGCGTGGATACGCCCTTCAGCGTCACCGCCGATGCACCGTTCGCCGCGGCCTTTACCGACATCCAGGTGGTGGCGGGCGCCGCCGATGGCGCCGACGTGGTGAAGTGCGCGCAGTAAGGCCGTTCGCGCAGCGTCCCGCGATATCACCGCGGGGCGCTGCCGCAGTGCAAGTTGCAATCGCGCGGCGGCTACGTAGGCTGGCCGTTCCGTCCGGATACCTTACCAGTAGGCATACCAATACATGACCACCCAAACCACCCGATGGTCGCAGTTCAGCGTGCTGATCACCGTGTTCTTCTTCTGGGGTTTCGTGGCCGCCAGCAACGGCATCCTGATCCCGGTGTTCAAGAAGGCGTTCGACCTGACGCAGGCGCAGAGCATGTACGTGGCGCTGGCGTTCTACGTGGCCTACACCGTGGGGTCACTGATCTACGTCGCGGTTTCCAAGGCGATGGGCCAGGATGTGCTCAACAAGATCGGCTACAAGAACGGTATCTGTCTGGGCCTGGTGATTTCCGCGCTGGGCGCTCTGTTGTTCTATCCCGCAGCCAACACCGGCTCGTTCAATCTCATGCTGTCCGGCCTGTTCATCGTCGGCCTGGGCTTCTCGTTGCAGCAGATCGCGGCCAATCCGTTGGCCATCGTGATGGGCGACCCCAAGACGGGCGCGCAGCGCCTGACGATGGCCGGCGGCATCAACAACTTCGGCACCACCATCGGCCCGCTGCTGGTCAGCGTGGCGATCTTCGGTAGCGTCACCTCGGGCAATACCGAGGCGAGCATCGAGAGCGTCAAGACACCCTACCTGGTGCTGGGCGCCGCTTTCGTCCTCGTGGCGATCTTCCTGAAGTTCTCGTCGGTGCCCAACCATATCGACCTGGAAAAGCTGTCGGAAACAGAGGCGCAGGACAGCAGCAAGCTGATCCACAAGAAGTCGGCGCTGTCGTATCCGCAGTTGGTGCTGGGCATGATCGCGATCTTCTTGTACGTCGGCGTCGAGGTTTCCACCATCGACAACCTGCCGGCCTACCTCGAGTTGCCGGTGGAGAAAGGCGGACTGGGCATCGAAACCGCGTTGATCGCGCCTTTCGTGTCGCTGTACTGGGCCAGCCTGATGATCGGTCGCTGGAGCGGCGCCGCGGGCGCATTCGATGTCGGCGCGGGCGTGAAGAAGATGCTGATGCTGATACTCCCTTACCTCGCGTTCGGCGTATTTCTCGCCGTCAACGCCATCACCGGTCACGACCCCTCGCAGTTCTTCGGCTATGCCGCGGTCATCGTGCTGATGATCCTGGCCACGCTTGCGAGCAGGGGCAACCCGGCCCGCATGCTGCTTTACTTCGCCATCTGCGGCATCGCGGCGCAGCTGATCGGCATGTTCACCACCGGCATGACCAGCGTCATCGCCTTCATCAGCGTTGGCCTGTTCTGCAGCACGATGTGGCCTTGCATTTTCGCGCTGGCGATCACCGGGCTGGGCAACAAGACCAACCAGGGCAGCAGCCTGCTGATCATGATGATCATGGGCGGCGGTATCGTCAGCTGGGCGCAGGGTGCGTTGGCCGACAAGGTGGGCATCCACTACAGCTTCATCGTCGGCGTGCTGTGCTTCGCCTACCTGGCGTTCTACGCGATCGCAGCCACGCGGACGCTGCGCAAGCAGGGAATCGACCTGGACAAGCTGGCGGCGGGCAACGGCCACTGAGTGCGGTGCGCGCCGGCGAGAGGCCGGCGCGCATCTCCAGGCCATCGGGCGACTCTCCAGCCCGGTGGCTTTTTCATGCCTCCCCCTTGCATCCGGCGCGCAATGGCGCACCATCGGCGCCAGCGAACGGCCGGTGGGGCGGACATGAGGGCAGGAAAGGGACGCGGGGGAAACGTGCGCCGCTGGGCGCTGCGCGTGGCGCTGGCGCTGGGTGTGTTGGGTGTCGGTACCTGGGCGGCGTTCCAGCTGAGTCCCTGGCCCTCGGTGCTGCTGATCCGCTGGGTCTTCGATCGGGGCGCGGCGGATGCCAGCGAGGCGCTGCGCAAGCATCTGCCCGCAGGAGTGACCGAACGCGCCGCGGTGCGTTACGACGCGACCGATCCGGGCGCGCTACTTGACGTGTATTACCCCCCGAACGTACAGGGCGGCCCCGACCGGTTGACCACCGTGGTGTGGATCCATGGCGGCGGTTTCGTGTCCGGCCGGCGGGAGGACGTGGCCCACTATCTGAAGATCCTCGCCGCGCGCGGGTTCGTGGTGGCCAACGTGGACTACAGCATCGCCCCCGGCGCCACCTGGCCCACGCCCACGCGTCAGGTCAACGCCGCACTGTCCTACCTCCAGGCGCACGCCGGTGCCCTGAACATCGATGCCGACCGCATCGTGCTGGCCGGCGATTCGGCCGGCGCGCAGATCGCAGCAGAGCTGGCCAACGCCATCACCTCGCCGGATCATGCGCGCCGCATCGGCATCACGCCTGCGCTGGCGCCGCGGCAGCTCGCCGGTACGCTGTTGTTCTGCGGGCCTTACGATGCCGGCCTGGTGCAATGGGACAGCCCGTTCGCCGGCTTCATGCGGACCGTCCTGTGGTCCTACATGGGACGCAAGGATTTTCTCGACGATCCACGGCTGGACACGTTTTCCGTGGTGCACCATGTCACGCCCGCCTTTCCGCCCGCTTTCATCAGCGCCGGAAACGCGGACCCGCTGGAGCCGCACTCGCATGCGTTGGCCGCGGCCCTGACGAAACAGGGCGTGCGCGTGGACACGTTGTTCTTCCCCAAGGATCACGCGCCGCCGCTGCCGCACGAATACCAGTTCAACCTGGACAGCGAGGCCGGGCGGCAGGCGATGGAGCGCAGCGTGGCGTTTCTGCACGGCCTGCGCGAGGGGCGTGCAGAAACGCCGCCACCGACGGTCGACCGATCAGACGGCCAGGGCGAGTGAGGGGGCGTCCGCCTCGTGCGCCTGCGCTGCCGAGGCGACGGTGCGCTGTCGGTCCACGTGCCGGCAGAGCATCCCGGCGCGCTGGCGGGCCCATTGCGTGGCCCAGCCGATCGCGCGCTCTTCGCAACGCACGGCCATTTCGAACGGCGCGATGTCGCCGGCCTCCACCAGCACGCGCAGCACCAGCCCCGCGTTGAGGGGCCTGACCTGGGCGATGACGACATCGTCCAGGCGCAGTTCGCAGCCTTCGGGGGTGCGGTGCCAGACGAAGCGTTCGGGGAGTGCGTGCGGGGCGTTCTTCATCACGATGTCCATGGCGGGCTCCGGAAAGCGGCTGTCCAGACCTTGCGGCACTGCGCGTGCAGGCTGCGTCAAGCGATCCGCGATGACCGCCGCATCCGGCGCGGTATTCAGCCGCAGGTGAACGACGTGGGGAAGGCGTGACGGATGGGACATGGCGATGGCCGGTGCCGGGGCAAGACTCGCGCGTCCCCATCCGGAGTAATGCCATGCCGCTGCGCTCGACCTGCCTGCTGCTGTCGCTTGCCGCCCTGCCTGCCTTCGCGCAGGAAGCCCCCACGCGCGAGCATTTCGCCCGTCCCGGGCACGAAGCCGCCTATCACGACTGGCACTACACGCCGGTGGTGAAGGTGGGCCAGATGGTCATCGTGTCGGGCATTCCCGCCGCCGGGCCCGGCACCTACGAAGAGAAGGTGCGGCGCATGTTCGTGGCACTGGGCAAGGACCTGGCGCAGGCGGGGGCGACGTATGCGGACGTGGTGGAACTGACCACGTTCCACACGGGGCCGACCGATGCGGCGGGGTTCCAGGACGAGTTCGCGCGTTTCGCGCCGATCCACCACGAGTTCTTCTCCTCGCACTATCCGGCGTGGAGCGCCGTGGGTACGTCGGCCTTGCTGTCGCCGGGCGCGGTGGTGGAACTGCGGGCGGTGGCGATGATCGGTTCGGGTCGTGCGCCGAAGGCGGATATTCCGAAGCCGGACGCGCCGAAGCCGTAAGTGCGCGGCGCCGGTGGCGTCAGGCCAGGGGCTCCAGGGCCCTCTGTTCGACATGATCGATCAGGGGCGAACAGCGTTCGATCAGGGCGACGATCTCGGGTCGGTGCAGCGCGTCGCGCTGATCGTCGAGACTGCGCCAGAACTCGGTGACGAAGATGCCATGTGGTTCCCCGGGTACCTGGCTGATGATGTACTCCAGGCAACCGGGCGTCTGGCAGGCGACGGTGGCCACTTCGCCCAATACGTCGATGAATGCGTCCCGTGCGCCTTCCTGCACCTTGATGAAGGTGGCCAGGCCGTAGCGGTAGGACACGGATGTCGGGGGAGTATCCGGGTGCATGGGGCCGAGTCTTGCCGGTGAGGCCCGCCGTGTCGTGGGTCGTAAGTCACGGTCGGGTCAAGGCAAGCGCCACGGCGCTGGAGTCGGCCGCATTTCGCTTCCCCTGCATGTCCACCTCCGATGGCCGTGAGGAGTGACGGGGAGATGTCTACTGAACCCGCGGCGATTCAGAACATCGATCGCCGCGGGGACAGGGGCGCTGCTAGAAGCGCGTGCCCGGGGGAAGGTAGCGCCACTGGCCCACCGGCACCTTCGCCAAGGCGACGCGGCCAATCCGGAGGCGGCGGATCGACACCACCTCCAGCCCGCCTTCGCGGCACCGGTGGTGCAACTCGCCGGGTTGCACGTCCTTGATGGCGAACCGCAGCCGCACCTCGTTCTGCCAACTGACCTTGCACGGCGCCAGGCCGCGGCCTTGATAAGCGGCCGCGTGGCCGACGCGACTGAGCGTGTACGGCCCGCGTTCGCCGCGGACTTCCACCAGGAACTCCTGCTCGATCTGCGCATAGTCCTCGGTCAGGCGGCGCCACACGCGCCCGTCCTGGCTGAGCACCATCAGGCCGCTGGCCTCGGTATCCAGCGGCACCAGCGCGGTGAGGCGGTGCAGGTGGCGTTTCAACGGGCGCACGCCGCTGTCGTCGCCTGCCATGTGCGTGGCTGGCGTCGCCAGCGCCGCCGCGTCTTGCCAAGCGATGCCTTCGGGTTTGTGCAGCAGCAGCGTGGCGGGCTCGGCGGCGCCGAGTTCGGCCGCCGGATCGATCTCCACCCGCTCGTCGGTGACCGGGTGCTGCGGCGCTTCGACCGTTTCGCCATCCACCGTGACCCAGCCGCCTTCGATGTACTGCTCGGCTTCGCTGCGGGAGCAACCGGTCAGTTCTGCAACGCGCTTGGCAAGGCGGACGGGCTCGGACATGGGGACCGGAGGGCTCGGGAGGCGGAGAGGGGCGCGCCGCGCGGCGCTGCAAGAGGCGAGGGTGGCGACGGATACGCAAAAGGCCTGCATCGCTGCAGGCCTTCCGGAATCGATATGGTGGCCCGGGGCGGATTCGAACCACCGACACGCGGATTTTCAATCCGCTGCTCTACCAACTGAGCTACCAGGCCAGGATCTGTCGCAGGACGGCCGAGCCGGTGCGAAGGCCGCAGATGATACGGATCGGCGCGGGGGATGGCAAGCCGCACCACGGCTGAACGTGGCGCCGACCCCGGCGCGCCACCTGTCCACCCACGGCGCATCATCCGCGTTGTCGAAAGCCCCCACCGGAACGACAGGAGTCCGCCCCATGAAGCGCCTGATCCCCCTGGCCCTGCTGACCGCCACCCTGCTGGCGGGCTGCGCCACCGGCCCCAAGCTGAGCACCACCGAAAAGCTGGCCCTCTACCGCGACCACGCCGGCGAACCCGTCAAGGATTTCCGCTACTTCGGCACCCTCAACGGCTGGAGCCCCCTGGGCGACGCCGCCCTGGCCGTCTGGACCAAGCCCAGCGAAGCCTATCTGCTGGAACTGAGTGGCCGCTGCCCGGACCTGGAGTACGCCATGGCCATCAGCATCACCCAGTTCGGCAACCGCGTGTCGGCGCGCTTCGACGACGTGCTGCCGCTGGGCGCCGGCACTTCCAGCATCAAGATCCCCTGCCGCATCCAGACCATCCGCCCCCTCGACGTGAAGGCCTTGCGGGCGAGCGAGAAGGAACTGCGCGAGGCGTCGGCCGTGGAGCGCGAAACGAAATCCTGAAGCGCCGGGACACGCCCTATGGCGTGGGCACGTAGCCTGCCGGCTTCTCCGCGCCGCCGCCGAACAGGAACTTCTCCAGTTCTGTCTCCAGGAAGGCGCGGTGCTTGGGGTCGCGCGGCGACAGCCGGTTCTCGTTGATCAGCATGGTCTGGTGCGCCAGCCATGCCGCCCAGGCGGGCTTGCCGACGTTGGCGAAGATGCGCTTGCCCAGCTCGCCGGGATAAGGCACGAAATCCAGCCCTTCCGTTTCGCGTTGTTCGTACTGGCAGAAGACGGTGCGGGCCATCGGTCAATTCCCTAGCAGTTTGCGGATGGGCGCCGGCAGGCCCAGCGTGGCGAGTTCGCCGCGCGCGACCCAGCGCAGAGCTTGCCCCGTACTGGATACGGGGCCGTCATTGTCGCGCACCCGCTCGCGCAGGGCGACCTTGCGCAGCCGCAACGGCTGCAGGTACAGGCGGTAGTGGCTGAAGGTGTGCACCACCACCGGCAGCGTCTCGGCCGCGTCGTAGTCGCCTTTCGCCTCGCGCGCGAACCAGTCACGCATGTCCGCATCGGTATCGGCCTGCGGCAGTGTCCACAACGAGGCCCAGATGCCGGTTTCGGGGCGCCGTTGCAGCAGGATGTCGCCGGCGGGATTCTCCAGCCACAGCGCGGTGGCCTCGCGCTCGGGCAGCTGCTTCGACGGCTTCGATGTGGGCAGCGCGTCGACCAGGCCGTCACGGCGTGCCACGCAGTCTTCCTGCAGGGGACACACGGCGCAGGCCGGCTTTGCGCGCGTGCACAGGGTGGCGCCGAAGTCCATCTGCGCCTGGGTGTAATCGGCCTGGCGGCCGTCGGGTACGTCGCGCAGGTGCCGTTCCGCCAGCGCCCACAGCTGCTTTTCCACCGCCGGTAACCCGGGCCATCCTGCAATGCCATGAAAGCGGGCCAGTACGCGCTTGACGTTGCCGTCGAGGATGGCGAACCGGTCGTTCCAGGCCTGCGACAGGATCGCGCCGGCGGTGCTGCGACCGATCCCCGGCAGCGCGTGCAAGGCCTCGATGTCGCGCGGAAGTCCTCTACCGTGGTCGCGCACGCAGGCTTTCGCGGCCGCGTGCAGGTTGCGCGCTCGGGCGTAGTAGCCCAGCCCGGCCCAATGCGCCATCACGTCGTCGGTGGAGGCCGCGGCGAGATCAGGCAGGGTGGGGAAGCGTTCGATGAAACGCAGGAAGTACGGAATGACCGTCGCCACCTGTGTCTGCTGCAGCATGATTTCCGACAGCCATACGCGATACGGCGTGCGCGGATGCTGCCAGGGCAGGTCGTGGCGACCGTGGCGGTCGAACCAGGCCAGCAGGCGGGAGGCGAAGGTAAGGCGGTCGGAGATCATCCGGAAATGCACCTGTAGGAGCGGCCCATGGCCGCGATGCTCTTGCGCGATCGGAAGGGGAAAGCATCGCGGCCATGGGCCGCTCCTACAGGGGGTGTGGCGAGCTCAGCCGCCACCCAGCGCTTCCGGCAGCAGCGCATCGACGAAGGCTTCCGCATCGAACACCCGCAGGTCTTCCACGCGCTCGCCGATGCCGGCATAGCGGATGGGGATGCCGAACTCGCGCGCCAGGGCGAACACCACGCCGCCCTTCGCCGTACCGTCGAGCTTGGTGACCACCAGGCCGGTGACGCCGACGGCGGCGTGGAACTGGCGCAGCTGGGAGAGCGCGTTCTGCCCGGTGGTGCCGTCGATGACCATCAGCACCTCGTGTGGTGCGGTGTCGTCGATCTTGCCCAGCACCCGGCGGATCTTGCCCAGCTCGTTCATCAGGCCGGTCTGGGTGTGCAGGCGACCGGCGGTGTCGGCGATCAGCACATCGAAGCCGCGCGACTTGGCCGACTGCAATGCATCGAACGCGACCGACGCGGCATCCGCATCCTGGCCCTGCGCGACCACGGGCACGCCGTTGCGTTCGCCCCAGGTCTGCAGCTGGGCGACGGCCGCTGCGCGGAAGGTGTCGCCGGCGGCCAGCATCAGGCTGTGGCCATCTTGCTTGAAGCGGCGCGCCAACTTGCCGATGGTGGTGGTCTTGCCCACGCCATTGACGCCCACCGTCAGCACGACGAAGGGCTTGCGCGAAGCATCGATCACCAGCGGCTTGGCCACCGGCGCGATCAGCGCGATCAGGTCGGTGCGCAGGGCCTTCAGCAGCGCCTGCGCGTCGGCGAACTCGCGCTGTTTCATGCGCTTGCGCAGATCCTCGACGATCGCCGTGGTGGCAGGTACGCCCACGTCGGCGGTCAGCAGTGCGGTCTCGATCTCGTCCAGCAGGTCGTCGTCCAGGCGCGGATTGCGCGTGAACAGGCCGGCCAGCCCCAGTGCGGCGCTGGTGCGGCGCAGGCGGTCGCGCCAGCCGGATTTGCCTGCGGCGGCCGGGGGAACCGCATCGGCGGGCTCCCGATCTTCGGCCGGCACGGCGGGCGTGACGGGCGAGGCCACCGGTGCGGCCTCGAGGCTGGCCACTGCCGATGCGGGCACCGGTGCTTCCGCCGCCCGGTCGGAAGCGGGGTTCGTGTCCGCTGGCAGTGCTTCGCCCGGCGCGCGCGGGAAGGCGGCGGCGAGTTCCTCGGTACTGGGGCGGGTCTGGGCGGCGTCCGGGCCGTCCTGGGGCTTCTTGCGGCGGAAAAAACCGATCATTTCAGGGGGTATCTCGAAGAGTGCGACATGCTACCACCGGCCTGCCGGCGGACCGTGGACGCCGGGCTAAAGTGGGGCAGGCGGTGGCCGATATCGAGGCTGCAAACCCTCCGGAGTCATCGCATGGCCCCCATCGCCGGCATCGCCACCTCGGGCCTGCGCGCCGCCGCGCTGGGCATGCAGGCCGCGGCCCACAACCTCGCCAACCTGGCCACCCCGGACGCCGCGCGGCAGGCGGTGGTGCTGTCGGCCGGCCCGACGGGTGGCGTTGCGGCGGCCATGGTCGAGGCGTCCCCCGATCCGGCCGCTCCGGTCGAGGATGTGGCCGCCACGCTGAACTACAAGGCGATGGCCGGCGCCAACGTGTTCGTGCTGAAGGTCGCGGACCAGACGCTGGGCAGCTTGCTGGATGTCAGGGTCTGATGTCCTTCTCCCTGCGCTAGCGGGGAGAAGGTGCCCGAAGGGCGGATGAGGGGCGTTTTTTGCGCAAAGCGTGTTCTTGTAGCAAAACAGGTTGCTGGCCTGGATCGTCATCGGGCGCGTGGAAGTCTCTTGCCTCCGCTCGCCCCTCACCCGCCTTAGCACCCTCTCCTCGTTTCACGGGGAGAGGGGATGCGGCTGCTCAGCTGGCTGACTAGGCCGACAATTCCAGCAGCAGCGCATTGAGTCGCTTCACGTAGCCGGCCGGGTCCTTGAGGCTCTCGCCTGCGGCGAGCGCGGCCTGGTCGAACAGCACCCGGGTCAGGCTGTTGAAGCGGTTCGCGTCGCCCTCGGCGTCCAGTCGGGCGATCAGCGGGTGGTCGGGGTTGAACTCGAACACCGGCTTGCTCTCCGGCACCTGCTGGCCGCTGGCCTCCAGCAACTGGCGCATCTGCACGCCCAGGTCGCCCTGGCCCATGGCCAGGATCGCGGGCGAATCGGTCAGGCGGTGGGAGACGCGCACATCCGCCACGTCCAGGCCCAGCACCGTCTTCAGGCGTTCCACCAGCGCTTCCTTGGCCTTGGCGGTTTCCTCGTGGGCCTTCTTCTCGTCCTCGCTGTCCAGCGCGCCCAGGTCCAGGTCGCCGCGGGCGACGTCGGCGAAGGACTTGCCGTCGAACTCGCTCAGGTAGCCCATCATCCACTCGTCGACGCGGTCGGTGAGCAGCAGCACCTCGATGCCCTTCTTGCGGAAGATCTCAAGGTGCGGGCTGTCCTTCACCTGCGCGTACGCATCGCCGGTAAGGTAGTAGATCCGGTCCTGGCCCTCTTTCATGCGCGCCACGTAATCGGCCAGCGCCACGCTGGGTTCGCCGGAGGCGTCGTGGGTGGAGGCGAAGCGCAGCAGACCGGCGATCTTCTCGCGGTTGCCGTAGTCCTCGGCCGGGCCTTCCTTCAGCACCTGGCCGAAATGCTTCCAGAACGCCTTGTAGTCCTCCGGCTTGTCCTTGCTCAGCTTCTCCAGCATGTCGAGCGCGCGCTTGGTCAGTGCCGAGCGCATCGAATCGACCACCGGGCCCGACTGAAGGATCTCGCGGGAGACGTTGAGCGAAAGGTCGGACGAGTCCACCACGCCGCGCAGGAAGCGCAGGTACAGCGGCAGGAACTGTTCGGCCTGGTCCATGATGAAGACGCGTTGCACGTACAGCTTCAGGCCCTTGGCGCCGTCGCGGTGGTACAGGTCGAACGGCGCGCGGCCGGGCACGTACAGCAGCGAGGTGTACTCCAGCTTGCCTTCGACCTTGTTGTGGCTCCACGCCACCGGGTCGGTGAAGTCGTGGGCGATGTGCTTGTAGAACTCGGTGTACTCCTCGTCCTTGATCTCCGCCTTGGGTCGCGTCCACAGCGCGCTGGCCTTGTTGACGGCCTCCCATTCGGGCGCGGCGGGCTTGTCCTCGCCGTGGTACTCCTTCGGCATCTCGATGGGCAGGCCGACGTGGTCGGAGTACTTCTTGATGATGCCGCGCAGCTTCCAGCCGTCGGCGAAGCTTTCCTCGCCCTCCTTCAGGTGCAGCACGATGCGCGTGCCGCGCTCGGGCTTGTCGACCGTGGCCACCTCGAAGTCGCCTTCGCCCGCGCTGGACCAGTGCACGCCCTCGCTGGCGGGCAGGCCGGCGCGACGGCTGAACACATCCACGCGGTCGGCCACGATGAAGGCGCTGTAGAAGCCCACGCCGAACTGGCCGATCAGGTTGGCGTCCTTCTTCTGGTCGCCGCTGAGGGCGCGCAGGAACTCGCCGGTGCCGGACTTGGCGATGGTGCCCAAGTGCGCGACGGCCTCGTCGCGGCTCATGCCGATGCCGTTGTCGTCGATGGTGACCGTGCGCGCGTCGGCGTCGAAGCCGATGCGGATGCGCAGGCTGGGGTCTTCCTCCAGCAGCTTCGGGTCCTTCAGCGCTTCGAACCGCAGCTTGTCGGCGGCGTCGGCGGCGTTGGAGACCAGCTCGCGCAGGAAGATCTCCTTGTTCGAGTACAGCGAGTGGATCATCAGCTGCAGCAGCTGCTTCACTTCGGCCTGGAAGCCCAGTGTTTCCTTGCGGGTTTCGGTGGTCATCGTGGTCGTGCTCCGTGGATCGGTTGCGGGCCGCAGGCTGCGGCCGATGGGTTCCGGTGTATGGGCCGGGCCCGGCTTTCTCAACCGTGCGACCCGCGCGGGGGACGTATCATGCGGGACCTCCCATCACCGTCTTGCCGATGGCCCGCAGCCCCCGCCGCTCCCCTCCAGCCCCTGCATCCGCGCCGCGCGGAAGCGGCCAGGTGCGGATCATCGGTGGCCGCTGGCGGGGCACGAAGCTGGCGGTGCCGGACCGTCCCGGCCTGCGCCCCAGCAGCGACCGCGTGCGCGAGACCCTGTTCAACTGGCTGATGCCGGTGCTGCCGGGCGCGCGGGTACTGGACCTGTTCGCCGGGACCGGTGCACTGGGGCTGGAGGCCCTGTCCCGGGGAGCCGTACACGCCACCCTGGTGGAGCGCGACCCCGGCCTGGCGGCCGCGCTGCGCGACGCGTGCATGCGCCTGGGCGCCCAGGCGACGGTGGTGGCGCAGGACGCGCTGACGTGGCTGGCAGGACAGCAGGCGACCTTCGATCTGGTCTTCCTGGACCCGCCGTTCGCCGACGGACTGTGGGAACCGGCGCTGGCGTCGCTGCAGCCGCGCCTGGCGACGGGTGCGTGGGTCTACGTGGAGTCGCCGGCCGGGACGGTGCCACCCGTGCCGCCGGGCTGGGCCCTGCATCGCCAGGGCCAGACGCGCGACGTGCGTTACGCCCTGTACCGCGCCCCGGCCCCGCAGGGCGCTGGTACACTGCGCCACGACGATTCGCCGGCGACGACTGAATGACTGTGGCACGCAACCGGACGGCGGTGTATCCCGGCACGTTCGACCCCATCACCAACGGGCATATCGACCTGATCGACCGCGCCGCACCGCTGTTCGAGCGGGTGATCATCGGCGTGGCCGAAAGCCCGGGCAAGGGCCCGGCGCTGCCGCTGGCCCAGCGCGTGGCGCTGGCCCGCGACGCGGTGGCCCGGCACCCCCACGTGGAGGTGCGCGGCTTCGACGGGCTGCTGGCCCATTTCGTGAAGGAGGTCGGCGGCGGCGTGCTGCTGCGCGGCCTGCGCGCCGTGTCCGACTTCGAGTACGAGTTCCAGCTGGCCAGCATGAACCGCCACCTGATTCCCGAGGTGGAAACGCTGTTCCTCACGCCCGCCGAGCAGTACGGCTTCATTTCCTCGTCGCTGGTGCGCGAGATCGCGCGCCTGGGCGGCGACGTGTCCGGTTTCGTGCCGCCGGCGGTGGTCGCCGCGCTCAAGGCACAATGGCAGTCACAAAAGGGCGCCTGAGCGCCCGCATTCCGACAACAGATCCAACAGGAGGGGGAACACCCATGAAGAACATCGCAACCCGCATGCTGCTGACCGCCTGCCTCGTGCTGCCGTTCGCGGCGTGCAAGAAGCAGGACGAAGCCCCGGCCGAGCCGGCCGAAGTCGCCCTGGTGGCGCCGACCACGACCGAAGACGGCCCGTGGAAGGAATACCTGAGCAAGGTGGTCGACGCCAACATGGGCACGATCACCAACACCCCGTACGTCTACTACCTGCCGGCCGAGACCGATCCGGAGTTCGAAGCCAAGTACGGCCGCCAGCTGGAGCAGGCCAAGGGCGCGGTGGCGCGTGGCGTGACCAGCGGCAACCTGATCGCGTTCGGTTCGCCGTCCAGCGTCAAGATCGCGGACCTGGCCGTGGCCGCGTTCGCCGGCGTGGAAGCCGACACCTTCAAGGGTGTGCGCATCCTGTTCATCGGCAAGGCCGAGGACAGCGAGCGCGTGAAGACCGCGGTGGCCCCTAGCGGCGCCGAGTACGTGTTCGTCGAAGCCAAGTGACCTTCCGGCGCGTGGCCGCCGCATGGCGGCCACGCCTTTGCCGGAAGGTCATCCCCGCGCAGGCGGGGATCCAGTGACTTTCAGTCGGGCCCTACAACCATCCTGCAGCGACGGGGCATCGGAATGAACGCTGCCGACGAATACCGGATGAAAGTCACTGGGTCCCGGCTTGCGCCGGGATGACGGCAATCCCTATGTCCCTCAAGATCAACGAGCTCTGCGTCAACTGCGATGTCTGCGAGCCGGCCTGTCCCAACCAGGCCATCTCGATGGGCGAGACGATCTACGTGATCGATCCGGCGCGCTGCACCGAATGCGTCGGTCATCATGACGAACCGCAATGTGTCGTCGTGTGCCCGGTGGAGTGCATCGATCCCGATCCGGCGTATCCTGAGACCCACGAAGCACTGCTGGCGAAGATGCTGCGGCTGCAGGCCGGCTGATCCGCTCCGCTGGCGGTGTTCCGTGCCGGTTATCGTCCAGGAGACATCGTGATCCAGCGCCATCTGTTCGCCCTGCTGTTGCTCGTCGCGTTCGTGCCCGCCGCACCGGCGGCCGACGCCGTCCGTCCGTCCGCCCCGGCGCATCCGCCCGGCGTCGCCATCGCCAGCGCGCACACCCTCGCCACGCAGGCGGGGCTGGATGTCATCGCGCAGGGCGGCAACGCCTTCGACGCGGCCATCGCGGTGTCGTCCACGCTGTCGGTGGTAGAGCCGATCAGTTCGGGCCTGGGTGGCGGCGGATTCTTCCTGCTGCACGACGGCAAGACCGGCAAGGACGTCTTCATCGATGCGCGCGAAACCGCGCCCGCGGCTGCGACGCCGGACAAGTACCTGCTGCCGAACGGCGAATTCGACCGCGACCGCGCAGAAAACGGTCCCTGGGCCGCCGGCATTCCTGGCCTGCCGGCCGCCTTCGTCCATCTGGCTGAAAAATACGGCCGGTTGCCCTTGGCGACTTCGCTCGCGCCCGCGATACGCGCGGCCCGCGAAGGCTTCTCCGTCTATGCACGCATGGCGCGTGGCTACCAGGCGCGCCGCGAAGTGATGGAACGGTACAAGGGCACGCGCGCGGTCTTCCTCGTGAACGGACAGCCGATCAAGGAAGGCGACCTCTTCAGGCAGCCGGACCTGGCGCGCACCCTGGAACGCCTGGCTGCACAGGGTTTCGACGGTTTCTACAAGGGCGAAACCGCGAAGCGCCTGCTGGCCGGCGTGAAGGCCGAAGGCGGGCAGTGGACGGCGAAGGAACTGGCCGGCTATACGGTACGCGAGCGTGCGCCGCTGACGTTCCAGTACAACGACTGGAAGGTGACCACCGCGCCGCCGCCGTCGTCCGGCGGCGTGGCGCTGACGCAGATGCTGCAGATCCTGGACGCCTACGACCTGTCGAAGCTCGACGAGGCGCAGCGCACGCACCTGATCGTCGAGTCGATGCGTCGCGCCTTCCGCGATCGCACGTTCTATCTGGGCGATCCGGACTTCGTGCAGATCCCGATGAAGACGCTGACCAGCCCGTACTACGCGGCCGGCCTGCGCGCGACGATCAACCCGCAGAGGGCGACGCCCAGCGACCAGCTGTCGGGCCAGCAGACGCCGCTGGAGGATGAGGAAACCACCCACTTCTCCATCATCGACGCCGAGGGCAACCGCGTCGCCGGTACCCAGACCGTCAATCTGCTGTACGGCTCGGGCCTGATCCCGCCGGGCACGGGCGTGCTGCTGAACAACGAGATGGACGACTTCGCGCTGAAGCCCGGCACGCCGAACGCCTTCGGCGTGATGGGCTACGACGCCAATGCGCCCAAGCCCGGCAAGCGCATGCTCAGCTCGATGACACCGACCTTCCTGGAGTCGCCGCAGAAGGTCGCCGTGCTGGGGACGCCGGGTGGCAGCCGCATCATCACCATGGTGCTGCTGGGCATCCTGGGCTACGACGCGGGGCTGGAGCCGCAGGCGGTCGCCGCGCTGCCGCGCTTCCACCACCAGTGGATGCCGGACCTGATCGAGATGGAGACCGACGCACTCAGCCCCGGTACGCAGCAGACGCTGGAGGCGATGGGCCACAGGTTCAAGGTGCCGGGCAACGCCGCACAGGGCGGTCGCGGTTCCAGCCATGTCTGGGGAAACCTGCAGACGGTGGAATGGGACAAGACCACCAACACCCTGATGGGTGGCAGCGACCCGCGCAATCCGGTCGGCGCCGCCAAGGTCGTCGAGTCGGCCCCGTCGCGCTGAGAGGCGTAGAATCCGGGCCATGAAACTCTGGTCGCTGCTGGGCAATTCCCAGAAACTCGATGGCGGCGCGATGTTCGGCAACGCGCCGCGCGCCATGTGGGAAAAATGGTCGCCGCCCGATGCGGAGAACCGCATCGAGCTGGCCTGCCGCGCGCTGCTGGCGCAGCCGCTCAACGGCAAGACGGTGCTGTTCGAGACCGGCATCGGCGCGTTCTTCGAGCCGAAGCTGCGCGCACGCTTCGGCGTGCAGGAAGACCGCCACGTACTGCTGAATTCGCTGCGCGAGGCCGGCTTCACCCATGAGGACATCGACGTGGTGGTGCTCAGCCACCTCCACTTCGACCACGCCGGCGGCCTGCTGGCACCGTGGCAGGATGGCCGTGCGCCGGAGCTGCTGTTCCCGAACGCGACTTTCATCGTCGGCGCCGAGCATTGGCAGCGTGCGCTGAAGCCGCACCCGCGCGACCGCGCCAGTTTCATCCCGGAACTTCAGCCGCTGCTGGAAGCCAGTGGACGGCTGGAGCTCGTGTCGGGCGAGCACTCGCACGCGCTGGGCGACGCGGTCCGTTTCAGCTTCAGCGATGGCCATACGCCGGGGCTGATGCTGGCCGAAATCGTCGGCGCCGAACGCATCGACGGCCAGCCGCACGGCGGCGTGGTGTTCTGCGCCGACCTGATCCCCGGCCGCTCCTGGGTGCACGTGCCCATCACCATGGGCTACGACCGCAATGCCGAACTGCTGATCGACGAGAAACGCGCCTTCCTGGAAGACAAGCTCGTCCGCAACGTCCATCTGTTCTTCACCCACGACCCGGGGTGCGCACTGGCGCAGGTCACCCGCGACGAGAAGGGCAGGTTCGGCGTCGCCCATGAGGTAGCGGAACTGCACGCTCGATCCCTGGCGGCGTGACGTCCGAAGCCGCGGGAGCGACGCGAGTCGCGACGGAGCGATATCTTCGCGACTTACGTCGCTCCCACAACAAGAAACGTCGCTACGACCGATGAAGTTTCAGACGATCCGCGTACCGAAGATGCGATCCCCCGCATCGCCGAGCCCCGGCAGGATGTAACCCTTGTCGTTGAGGCGTTCGTCGATGGCCGCGGTGTAGACCTCGACATCGGGATGCACGGCTTCCAGCGCCTTCAGGCCCTCGGGAGCGGCGACCAGGAAAATGCCCTTGATCCGTTTCGCCCCCGCGCGCTTGAGCATGTCGATGGTCGCGATCAGGGTGCCGCCGGTGGCCAACATCGGGTCCAGGATCAGCGCATCGCGTTCCTCCAGCCGCCCGGTCAGCTTTTCGAAGTAGGGCACGGGCTGCAGGGTTTCCTCGTCGCGCTGCAGGCCCACCACGCTGACGCGTGCGGTGGGGATGAGTGCCAGCACGCCGGGCAGCATGCCCAGGCCGGCGCGCAGGATGGGCACCAGGGTGATCTTGGCGCCGGCGATCTTCTTCACCTGCACCGGACCCGCCCAGCCCGCCATGGTTTCGGTGGTCAGCTCCAGGTCGGCCGTCGCCTCGTAGGCCAGCAGCGTGCCCAGTTCGGTCACCAGTTCGCGAAAATCCTTGGTGTTGAGGCCGGTGTTCCGCAGCAGGCCGATCTTGTGCTGGACGAGGGGGTGGCGGACTTCGACGGTCTTCATGGCGAGGGCAGGGCGGCTGGCGATGCGGGAAGTCTGCATCAAACACGGCTGCCCCACAAAGCAGAAAGCCGGCATGCGCCGGCTTGCTGCCTGGAGCATGGAGATGCTGCAGATCCGGATCAGAACGCCCAGCGCATGACCAGTTGATAGCTCGGGCCGGCTTCCTCGGTTTCCAGCTCGTACTCGTCGTAGTCGCGGTCGATCTGGTCCTGCAGGGTGTCGAACTTGTCGAAGAACTCGTCCTTGCTGGCATCCAGCAGGTTGTTGGCACTCAGGCGCACGGAGACATTCGTGCCGAAGCGCTTCTCGACGAAGACGTCCAGTTCGCCGCCGTAACGGATGAGCACTTCTTCACCCAGCAGGCGCGTGTAGGCGTCGCCCTGCTTGCGGTAGGTCGCGCCGAAGCTGGCGCCCAGGGTCGGCAGATCGTGGATGAAGCCGATGTTGTAGACCGACTTGGCCTGGTCGTTGAAGCGGCGCTCGCCCAGGAAGTCGTCCACCTTGGACTTGACCCACGAGTAGTTGGCGAAGATGCCGGTGTTCTCAAGGCCGATGGCCGACAGCGGCGTGGACACGTCGAACTCGAAGCCGTAAACCTTGCCGTCGCCGACGTTGGAGGACGTGTACAGCCAGCTCGACGCCGGCTCCTGCGCCATCGCATCGGCCAGGTCGACGGCGTCGCCGTCCTCGATCATCTCTTCCCAGGTGTCCTGCATCTCTTCGCTGGGCACACCGGTATTGATGATCTCGATCAGGTCCTTCACGTCGCGGTAGAAGAAGTTCACGCCGACCACGCCCTTGCGCCCGAGGCGATGCTCGAAGCCGAGGTCCAGGCCATTGGCGGTCTCCGGATCCAGTTCCGGGTTGCCGATGTAGTCGTTGTCGCCGAACTCGCCGTCCAGCAGGGCCGGCAGTAGTTCGTTGAAGTTCGGGCGCTTGATGGTCTTGGCCAGCGACAGGCTGATGCGGTCGGCATCGCCCAGGTTCCAGCGTAGGTTCACCGACGGCAGCAGTTCGTTGTAGTCCTTGCTGACGCGGCCTTCGCTTTCGTCATCCTCGAGATACTCGACCTCCGACTTGGTGGTCTCGTAACGCAGACCGGCTTCCCACGAGAAAGCGTCACCCTTGCCGCTGAGCATGATGTACGGGTCCAGGCGCTTTTCCTCGATCACGGAAGCCACGCTGCCGTCCAGGTCGTAGTCCGCCAGGAGCGCCGGGGTCTGGCCTTCCTCCTCGGCCTCCCACTCGTACGTGACGAGCAGGCCTTCACGCTTCTTGGTGCGGTAGTCCACGCCGAACTCCAGTTCGGCGCCGCCCAGCGGGCGCGCATGGGTCAGCCGGAAGCCGGTTTCGGCGTCCTTGGCGGTGACGGATTCGGCTTCATAGACGGTTTCGTCCCACTCCGCGTCCGCCGGGATGCTCCAGGTGTCGTCCCAGTTCTCCGCACCGCTCACGTAAACCTGCTCGCCTTCCGTTGTGGCCTGCGAGTTCTCGAAGCGGGCATAGTCCACACTCACGGCGGTCCTGCCGCCGGCCATGTCGAACGTGTACTCCGCGCCGATGCCGTAGTTCTTCTGGTCGTACGGGTCGCGGCCCGGCACGCGGATGTTGACGGTCTCGTCGTCGTCCAGTTCCTCTTCGAACGACACCTCGGTGACATCGCGATCGGTCTTCACGTAGAAGCCGTCGATGCTGAAGCGTCCGGTGTCGCCCACGTCCGCGGTATAGGACAGGTTGGCCGAGTAGTCGCGCCCGTCCTTGACCTCGGTCTGGTCTTCCCAGCTGACCTTCTCTTCACGCGTACTGTCGGTGAAGCGGTCCGAGCGCTTGGTCTTGGCGCGGTAGCGGTCCTGCACGTTCACGCCGGCCAGCAGGCGCCCGCCGAGCGCTTCGAACGAGGTCACGGCGCCGAAGGTCGGGTTGATCTCGCCATCGTCCCAGCGGTTCACGCCGACGCGGATGTAGCTGCCGGTGAACTCGTAGGCATCGCGCAGCACGATGTTGATCGCGCCGGCCATCGCATCGCCGCTGCGGTTAGCGCTGGCGCTGCGCTTGATCTCGATGTGGTCCACCATCTCCGCGGGGATGCGGTCGACATAGAACGAGCGGTCGTCGCCGGCGCCCGGCACTTTCTTGCCGTTGATCAGCACCTGCGTATAGCCACCGCCCAGGCCGCGCAGCTGCACGCCGTCGTATTCCATGATGTCCGAGCCGACGAAGCCCACGCCCGGCACGCGCTTGAGCATGTCGCCCACGGTGTTGGGCTCGAAGCGCTGGAAATACTCCAGGTCGTAGACCAGGGTCGGCGCGATGTCGTCGGTGCGGTCGCGGTAGGCGATCTCGGCCTGCACCACCACCGTGTCCAGTTGCTTGGGATCGCCTGCGGTGCCCGCGTCCGGCGCCTGGTTCTGGGCGGAGGCAGCGAGGCTGGCCGGAAGCAGGGCAGCGCAGAACAGCGCCTGCGCGAGCGAGGCGGCCAAGGCATTGCGTTTCATGTGTGTCGTCCCCGTGACGAAAATAAACGGCACTTTGTAAGCACGTCACATGGCGGCCACATGACAGGCAGGTTCCCGCGCGATGACAGGTAATTGCGTGCAGTGCGCTGACACGAAAATGTCATCACGC
The DNA here is from genome assembly GCF_037046485.1 of Pseudoxanthomonas sp. F11. NCBI lineage: Bacteria > Pseudomonadati > Pseudomonadota > Gammaproteobacteria > Lysobacterales > Lysobacteraceae > Pseudoxanthomonas > Pseudoxanthomonas sp. F11. The sequence goes on from NZ_JBANLZ010000002.1 coordinate 881,085, forward strand.
CTGCGTAGAACATGGCAGTTTGTTGACGCCTACATGTCATGGGGAACCCGGTGAAACCACGTCTCGTCCTGCTTGCCATCCCTCTCCTGCTGGCCGCCTGCGGCGGCAAGCCCGATGCGCCGGTTGCGGCCGACCCGGTGGCACAGGCGCCTGCGCGCGAGAAAGAGCCCGACGAGAACGTCGAGAAGGATCCGCTGCTGAGCGAGGCGAAGATCGCCCACGTCGTGGTGCCTGAAGCCTTCATCACCCCCGCGACGCCGGCGGAGAACGTCGATTCGCCCGCGAGTTGGCGCGCGCGCGATGGGACGCGCTGGCTGATCGCCACCGCCAAGGACACGCACCGCCTGGTCGTCTACGACGGCAGCACGGGCAAGCAACTGCGCACCGTGTCCGGCCCGGGCAGCGAGCTCGGGCAGATGCAGCGGCCGAACGGGATCGCGGTGATCGACGATCTGGTGTTGGTGGTCGAGCGCGACAATCGGCGCGTGCAGGTGTTCCAGTTGCCGGACTTCAAGCCGCTGCTGGCGTTCGGCGCGGACGAGCTGAAACAGCCGTACGGCCTGTGGGTCCGTCCGCAGAAGGACGCCTACGAGGTGATCGTCAGCGACAACTACATGTCGCCGCAGAACGAGGACCTGCCGCCGCCGCTGGCCGAGCTGGGCCAGCGCTTCAAGCGGTATCACCTGCAGCGCGCCGAGGGCGGCTGGAAGGCCACGCTTGCCGACACTTTTGGCGACACCGGCGAAGCCGGCGCGATCCGCATCGCGGAGTCGGTGTTCGGCGATGCCGCGAACGACCGTCTGTTGCTTGCGGAGGAGGACGTCGCCGTCGGCACGCGCCTGCGCGAGTACGGCCTGGATGGCACCTATCGCGGCCGCGACATCGGTGCGGACCTGTTCAAGGCGCAGGCCGAGGGCATGGCGCTGGCGCAGTGCGCGGACGGCACCGGCTACTGGGTCGCGACCGACCAGTTCAAGGACCGTAGCGTGTTCCATGTGTTCGACCGCACCACACTGGTATACAAGGGCGCGTTCGCGGGCAACAGGACCGCGAACACCGATGGCGTATGGCTGGACCAGAGCGCCGATGCGCGCTTCCCGCAGGGCGCGTTCTATGCCGTGGACGATGACCAGGCGGTGGCGGCGTTCGATTGGCGCGATATAGCGAAGGCGCTGTCATTGCCGGAGTGCCGTGCGGAATGAAGCGTGCAGGGGATGCAGGAATGAGGTGGGTGCTGTCCGCGTTGTTGCTGGGCCTCTGCGCGACGACCCTGGCGCAGGAAGCGCGCCGGCCCGAACCGAACACGCGCGTGCCCAAGGGCGTGGTGCGTTACACGCCGAGCGGCTTTCCAGACCGTATCGTGGCCTCGCCCGCGCAGGATGCGTCCACGGGCTTCTCGGTGGCCTGGCGCACCGACACGCGCGTCAGTGCGCCGCAGCTGGAGATCGTCGTCGCCGGCGACTCGCCCGACATGGGCGAGCCGCGCCGGATCGAGGCGACCAGTACGCCGCTGAAGACCGAGAACGGCGAAGCCCACCACCATCGCGCGGACGTCGACGGCCTGCAGCCCGACACGCTGTACGCCTGGCGCGTACAGGGTGACCGCACCTGGAGCGCCTGGCATCACACCCGCACGGCGGCCGCGGCGACTGCGCCGCTCACGCTGCTGTACTTCGGCGACACCCAGAACAAGAACGTCAGCCTGACCACGCGGGTGGTGCGCGAAGCGATGCGCGCGGCACCGGAGGCGCGCCTTGCCCTGTTTGCCGGCGACCTGGTCAGCGGCGGCGATGGCGAGGACGACACCGAGTGGGGCGAGTGGTTCGAAGCCAACGAGGTGTTGCCGACCTCGCTGGTCGTGGCGCCGGCGCCGGGTAATCACGAGTACTTCGAGGAGTTCGAGGACACGCCGCAGGAGCGCCGCGTGCTGGGCGCGCACTGGCCGGTGACGTTCGCGCTGCCGGGTAATGGCGTGGCGCAGGCCAGGCGCACGACGTACTGGTTCGACTACCAGGACGTGCGCGTGGTCGTGATCGATGGCACCTCCGCGCTCGATCTGGGTACGGCGAAGGCGCAGGCCGCGTGGCTGGACCAGGCACTGGCGTCGAATCCGCACCGTTGGAGCATCGTGCTGACCCATCAGCCGTTCTTCTCCCCGCGCGAAGGGCGCGACAACGTGCTGCTGCGCCAGCACCTGCTGCCGGTGATCCGCAAGCGCAAGGTGGACCTGGTGCTGCAGGGCCACGACCATGTCTACGGCCGGCGGAAGAACGAAGCGCCGACACCTGTGTTCGTCGTGTCGGTCACCGGCGCCAAGCAGTACCGGCTCTCCGAGGAAGCACGCAAGACCATGCGGCCCGTCGCCGAGGACACCCAGTTGTTCCAGATACTGCGCTTCGACGGTCCGCGCCTGCGTTACGAAGCGCGCACGGCGACAGGTCGCCTCTACGATGCCTTCGACCTTGTCGATGGCGGTGCGGCCGGCAAGCAGCTTGTCGAGCATGCGGAAGGCCGCATCGAAGAACGTACCTGCACCCGTGCCGAGACCCTGAAGGGCCGCGCCGACCGATGCTGGGAATGACCCCTTTCCCGTCGAGCCGAGCTTGCTCGGCTCCGCGCAGCCTTATGTATCGCCGATCCACTCGATAGCAGCGGAGCAAGCTCCGCTCTCCGGTTTCCCTCTACAGGAGTCGACCATGAAGCACGTTGCCGCCGTCGCCTTGCTTCTGCTCTGCGCGAGCGCCTCCGCGCGCGAAGCCCATATCCGCCACCCGTTCCTCGCCCAGCAGCCCAAGTCGGCGCCGGAAGAGATGTTGCTGGCCGTGGAAATCCCGGCGGGCAGCTTCACCAAGTACGAGATCAACGATGAGGGGCTGGTCTTCGTCGACCGGTTCCAGTCGATGCCGGTGGCGTATCCGGCCAATTACGGGTCGATGCCGCGCACGCTCGCCGGCGACGGCGATCCGCTGGACGCGCTGGTACTGACGCGCGAGCCCCTGCATCCGGGCGTGCTGGTGAGGTTCCGACCGATCGGCGTGCTGCGCATGCTCGACGACGGCGAGCACGACGAGAAGATCATCGGCGTGCCCAGCGACAAGGTCGATCCCACCTATGCCGGCATCCGCGACCTGGCCGACCTGCCGCAGATCGAACGGGATCGCATCGAGGCGTTCTTCCGTGTCTACAAAGATCTGCCGAAAGGGCGCAATCCGGTCCAGCTCAACGGCTATGGCGATGCAAAGGAAGCGAAGGCGGTGATCCAGGCCTCGCTGGAGCGCTTCGGCCAGTTGGCGAACGACTGAGACGCCCCTCCTGCAACGAGAAAGGCGAGCCGAGGCTCGCCTTCTTCTGAAACACTGGCGGAATGTCAGGCCGCCGCGGCCTGGCTGATGCGCGGACCTTCGCGCAGCGCCTTGCCCACCATGCCGACCAACAGGTCCAGCTCTTCGGCGTCCATCGCGAAGTGCGGGGTGAAACGCAGCGAGTTGGCGCCGCCATGGATGACGTTCAGGCCGTGCTGGCGCAGCCATTCCTCGGTGGAGCCGGCGCCGTAGCACTTGAAGGCCGGCGACAGCTCGCACGAGAACAGCAGGCCGGTGCCCTGCACGTTGGTGATCAGGCCGCCGAGTTCCGCCTGCAGCTGCTGCAGCTTCTGCACCGCTTCGACGCCGCGCTTGCGGATGTTGTCGCGTACCTGCGGGGTCAGCTGGGCCAGGGTGGCGCAGGCCACGTCCAACGCGCGCGGGTTGGTGGTCATGGTGTTGCCGTACACGCCCTTGCGGTACAGGCCGGCCGCACGCTCGTTCACGGCGAGCACCGACAGCGGGTACTGCGCGGCGTTCAGCGCCTTGGAGTAGGTTTCCATGTCCGGCGCGTCCAGGCCTTCGAAGCCCGGGTAGTCGACGATGGACAGCACGCCATGCGCGCGCAGACCGGCCTGGATGGAGTCGACCAGGAACAGGCTGCCATGGCTGCGGGTCAGCTCGCGCGCGGCGGCATAGAACGCGGGCGGCACCGAACGGCCCGGATCGCCTTCGCCCATCACCGGTTCCAGGAACACGGCTTCGACGAACCAGCCCTTGGCCTCCGCATCGGCGAAGGCCTGCTTCAGCGCATCGACGTCGTACGGCGGGATGGCGATGACCGAATCTTCGCCGCGGTAGCTGGCCAGGTGCTGCTGGTAGGACTTGCGCGAGGAATCCGAATACAGCGCCGGGCGCTCGGTGCGGCCGTGGAAGCTGCCCTTCACCACGATGCGCTTAATGGTCCGGCCGGCGTGGCGGCCGTCCGGATCGGTCATCAGCTTGCTGTTGATGTCGGCGATGCGTGCGGCCAGGCCGACCGATTCGGAACCCGAGTTGAGGCACAGGAACTTCGCGAACGGGCAGCCGCCGCGGGTGTGGCCGATTTCCTTGCGCAGGGCGCGGTCGAAGCGCAGCTGCGACAGGCTGGGGGTCATGATGTTGGCCATCACCTGGGGCCGCGCCATCGCATCGAGCACGGCGGCCGGCGTGTGGCCGAAGCCCAGCATGCCGTAGCCGCCGGCGTCGTACAGCACGGCGCCATTGAGCGTGACCACCCAGGGACCACGCGCGGCCAGTGCGATGTACGGATTGACCGCGTCGTCGGCATAGAAGTTGACGTAGCCGGCCTGCACGGCGCGCAGCTGCTCGGCCTCATCGAGGTCGAACAGTTCGGCGAACTCGTCCTTCAGGCGCGCGTGCTCGGCGGCGGCGGCCTCGATGACGGCGGCGAGGTCCGGGTGGCCCTTGGCCAGGCGTTCGACGGTGGCATCGTCCAGGCCGTGGGTCAGGCGCTGGCCCGTGTGGGCGCGCAGGGGGGCGAGGGCGTCGGTCAGGGCCATGGCGTAGCTCCGGAAAAGAGGGGCAAACCTCTATTATCGGGATTAACTCGTCGCTTGACAGTTGTGATCTGCGCTAAATTCATGGATATTTCGTCGATTCGACGAAATGAAGCGCCCCCATGAAGCTCACCGACGCCGACCAGCAACTGCTCTCAGTGCTCCGTGAGAACGCACGCGCCTCCACCGCCCAGATCGCCCGCCGGCTGAACCTCTCGCGGACCACGGTGCAGAGCCGGATCGAGCGGCTGGAACGCGAGGGTGTGATCAGCGGTTACACCGTCCGCGTCCATGACGAGTACGACCGCAGCCACCTGCGCGCGCACATCATGATCGCGGTGCATCCCAAACAGATGACCTCGGTGGTGGCCGCCCTGCGCGCCATGCCGGAGCTGCGCGTGCTGCACTCGGTCAGCGGCAGCCACGACCTGATCGCCATCGGGGCGGTGCCCAGCGTCGGCGACATGGACCTGCTGACCGACCGCATCGGCGCGCTGGAAGGCGTCGAGCGCACCACCTCGTCCATCGTGCTGTCGACCAAGTTCGAGCGCTGAGCGGCGCCGGGCCGCGCGGGCCGGTCACGTACAATGCACGCCCCCGTAAGGCACTGACCGTGAAGAAGTCCGATTTCCATTTCGACCTGCCCGAGGCGCTGATCGCCCAGGCGCCGCTGCCGGAGCGTTCCGCCAGCCGCCTGCTGGTGGTGCCGCCGGGCGACGCGCCGTTCGCGGATCGCCACGTCCGCGACCTGCCCGAATGGCTGCAGCCGGGCGATCTGCTGGTTTTCAACGACACCCGCGTGATTCCGGCGCGCCTGTTCGGGCAGAAGGAAAGCGGCGGTCGCGTGGAGATCCTGATCGAGCGCCTGTTGCCTGAGAATGCCGCGCGGGCGCAGGTGGGCGCCAGCAAGTCGCCCAAGCCGGGCAGCCGCATCCAGCTGGATGCCGGCGGCGAAGCGGAAGTGGTCGGCCGCGACGGCGAGTTCTACCAGTTGCGCTTCCATGTGTCCGGCGCTCTTGAGAGCTGGCTGCAGAAGGCCGGGCGCCTGCCGCTGCCGCCCTACATACAGCGTGCGCCCGGGCAGGACGACGACGAGCGGTATCAGACCGTATTCGCGCGCGAACTGGGCGCGGTCGCGGCGCCGACCGCGGGCCTGCACTTCGACGATGCGCTGCTTGCCACGCTGCGCGACCACGGCGTCGAATTCGGTCACGTGACGCTGCACGTCGGCGCCGGTACGTTCCAGCCGATGCGCGTGGACAATATCCATGAGCACCGCATGCACAGCGAGTGGCTGAACGTCGGCGCGGCACTGGTCGAGCAGGTGCGCGCGACGCGCGCCCGCGGCGGCCGCGTCGTCGCAGTGGGCACCACGGTCGTGCGCGCACTGGAATCGGCCATGCGCGATGGCGAACTGCAGCCCTTCGCCGGCGAGACGCAGATCTTCATCTTCCCCGGCTACCGCATCCGCAGCGTCGATGCGATGGTCACCAATTTCCACCTGCCGGAAAGCACGCTGCTGATGCTGGTCAGCGCGTTCGCCGGCAAGGACCGGATCATGGCCGCCTACGCCCATGCGGTGCGCGAACAGTACCGGTTCTTTTCCTACGGAGATGCGATGCTCCTGTTTCCGGAGTATGCCAAGTGAAGTGCCGGCACATTGTCCTCTTGCGGTCATTCCGGCGAAAGCCGGAATCCATCTTGATCTTGGCATCCCAGCCGAGCGGTAAGAGCCAAATGGATTCCGGCTTTCGCTGGAATGACGGGAGTCAGGCGCGCGGCGGGGTTGCCGCATGAGCCGCATGTCCTTCGATCTGCTGACCACCGACGGCGTGGCCCGCCGTGGCCGGCTTACGTTCCCGCGCGGCACCATCGAGACGCCGGCCTTCATGCCGGTGGGCACCTACGGCTCGGTGAAGGGCATCCTGCCCGAGCACGTCGAGGACCTGGGCGCGGAGATCATCCTGGGCAACACCTTCCACCTGTACCTGCGGCCCGGGCTGGAGGTCATCGGCGAACACGGCGGCCTGCATGGTTTCGCGCGCTGGAACAAGCCCATCCTCACCGACTCCGGCGGCTTCCAGGTGTTCTCGCTGGCGCATCGCCGCAAGATCACCGAGCAGGGCGTGACGTTCGCCTCGCCGGTGGACGGGGCGAAGGTGTTCCTGGGGCCCGAAGAGAGCATGCGCATCCAGCAGGTGCTGGGCAGCGACATCGTGATGATCTTCGACGAATGCCCTCCGGTGAATATCGACGGCAAACCCGTGGACAAACGCGTCATCGAGCGATCCATGGAACTGTCGCTGCGCTGGGCGGAGCGATCGAAGTACGCCCATGAAGGCAATGACGCTGCGCTGTTCGGCATCGTGCAAGGCGGCGTGCACCACGACCTGCGCACGCGCTCGGCGGACGGGCTGAAGGGCATCGGTTTCGACGGTTACGCGATCGGCGGCCTGGCGGTCGGCGAGACCGAGGCCGAACGCAATGCCATGCTGGAGCACACCTGCCCGCAGCTGCCGGCGGACCAGCCGCGTTACCTGATGGGCGTGGGGCGGCCCGAAGACCTGGTGGAGGCGGTCGCGCGCGGCGTGGACATGTTCGACTGCGTCATGCCCACCCGCAACGCGCGCAACGGCCACTACTTCACCTCGTTCGGCACGGTGCGCATCCGCAACGCGAAGTACGAGCACGACCTGCAGCCCATCGAGCCCGGCTGCGGCTGCTATGCCTGTCGCAACGGCTTCACCCGCAGCTACCTGCGCCACCTGGACCGCTGCAACGAGATGCTGGCCCCGATGCTCGGCACCCTGCACAACCTCTGGTACTACCAGCAGCTGATGGCGCAGATGCGGGCGGCGATCGCGGAGGGCCGGTTCTCGGCTTTCCGTGCCGCCTTCTACGCGGCGCGGGGCGTGGCCCCCGCGCCTTTGTGACCGGTCGCATCTCCCCTTGACCGCTGCCCCGTAGGAGCGGGCCATGCCCGCGATGCGTCACCAGAGGCTTTTGCAGGAGCGGGCCATGCCCGCGGTGCTCTCCTTGAGGCATGCGGAAGAGCATCGCGCCCATGGGGCGCTCCTACAAAGCGAGGTTCGGCGCCGGGGAGGTCGCCATTGCCCACGACGCATCAACATGGGTCTGTGGGGCGCGGCCTGCCCGCGAAGCGCCCTCAGAGGCTGTTGTAGGAGCGGGCCATGCCCGCGATGCTCTCCTTGGGGCGTGCGGAAGAACATCGAGCCCCTGGGGCGCTCCAGCAGGCTTCGGGGGCGAGGCGGAGCCCTTCGGCGGGGCCGCATGCCAGCGCCGGCCGGGAACCATCCGGCGCCGATGCGGTCATTTCTGGTCCGGGCCGACGGGGAGGCCCGGGCGGGGCTTCCCGCCGCGTGGCATAATCCCCGGCTGCTTTCGATACCGACTGGACAAGTCCATGAATCTGCTTGATTTCTTCGTTGCTCCCGTGTTCGCCCAGGCCGCGCCGGCCCAGCCGGGCATGGGCGGCTTCGGCCTGCTGATGCCGATCGCGCTGATCGCCATCATGTACTTCCTGATGATCCGCCCGCAGATGAAGCGCGCCAAGGAACACCGCGCCATGCTGGACAAGCTGTCCAAGGGTGACGAGGTCATCACCTCCGGCGGCATCGCCGGCACGGTGACCGACATCGGCGACAACTTCGTCACCCTGGAAGTGGCCGACAACGTGCGTGTGCGCGTGCAGAAGGCCGCCGTGGGCAACGTGCTGCCGAAGGGCACGCTGAAGTCCGCCTGATCCATCCCGCTCCGCCGCGCGGGCGGCGGAGCGGATTCCGCGTTTCCATCCGAACCACTGCTGAGCGCATGCCCGGGAAGGGCCTGTGCGGGTCGCCCCGATGCTTGAATTCCCACGCTGGAAATACGTCCTGATCCTGATCGTCGTGTTGGCGAGCGCGTTGTACGCGCTGCCTAACCTGTACCCTCAGGATCCCTCCGTGCAGATCACCGCCAACCGTGGCTTCGCCATCGACGACGCCTTGCGCGGACGCGTGGATGCCGCCCTGAAGGACGCGGGTGTGCAGGCGAAGGAGGTCGATGCCGAGGCCGGCGCCATGCTCGTGCGTCTGCCCAGCCTGGAAGCGCAGACCGCCGCCAACGACGCCCTGCGCAAGGCGTTGGGCGAGGACTACCTGGTCGCGCTGAATCTCGCTTCCACGGTGCCGGACTGGCTGGGCAACCTTGGCGCACGCCCGATGGTGCAGGGCCTGGACCTTCAGGGTGGCGTGCACTTCGTGCTGCAGGTCGACCAGAAGGCGGCACTCGACAAGCGGGTGGAGGGCTATCTGGAGGACATCCGGGTCACCCTGCGCGACAAGCGCATCCGTTACACGTCCGTGGAGCGCCGTCCGAACAACAGTATCGTGGTGACGCTGGCCGCGGATGAAGACGCGGCGGCCGCGCAGCAGGCGCTGGCGCAGACGCTGAGCTCGCGCAGCAATGCCGCGGGTACGCTGGCCACGGGATCGGGCTTGACCTACCAGGCCGCCGGCCAGCAGATCACCATCGGCCTGCCGCAGGCGGAGCTGGAGCAGATCGCCAGCGAGGCGATCGAGCAGAACCTGACCACGCTGCGCAACCGGATCAACGAGATCGGCGTGGCCGAGCCCATCATCCAGCGCCAGGGCAACGACCGCGTGGTCGTGCAGCTGCCCGGCGTGCAGGACACCGCCGAGGCCAAGCGCCTGATCGGTGCGACCGCCACGCTGGAGTTCCGCGCCGTGGTGGAAGGCAATGCCGCCGATGCCGTGGCCAGCGGCCGCATCCCGCCCGAGGCCAAGGTCTACCAGTTGCGCGACAACGGCGGCCCGGTGCTGCTGAACAAGCGTGTGCTGGCGTCCGGCGACGAGATGGTCAACGCCCGCGTGGGCGTGGACAACAACGGCCTGCCGGCCGTGGACGTGACCCTCAACAACGTCGCCGGCCAGCGCATGTTCGACTACACCAGCGCCAATGTAGGCAAGCTGATGTCGGTGGTGTACATCGAGCGCGTGCCGACCGTGACCATGGTCGATGGCAAGGAAGTGCGCAGCGTGCGCGTGCGCGAGGAGGCCTTGGCGCCCACCCGCATCGCCGGTGTGTTCGGCAAGAACTTCCAGACCACGGGACTGGAGAAGGCCGAGGCCGAGAACCTGGCCAAGCTGCTGCGCGCCGGCTCTCTGGCGGCGCCGATGGACTTCATCGAAGAGCGCGTGGTCGGCCCCAGCCTGGGCGCCGAGAACGTCGCCCGCGGCACCAAGGCGGTGGTGTTCTCCTTCGTCTTCGCCCTGGCGTTCTTCCTGGTGTACTACCGGATGTTCGGCCTGATCACCTGCATCGCGCTGTTGCTCAACCTGGTGATGGTGGTGGCGGTAATGTCGTTGTTCGGTGCGACGATGACGCTGCCGGGCTTCGCCGGACTGGCGCTGACCATCGGCATGTCGGTGGACGCCAACGTGCTGATCAACGAACGCATACGCGAGGAGTTGCGGGCGGGGGTGCCGCCCCAGGCCGCCATCGCCACCGGTTACGACAAGGCGTCGGGCACGATCTTCGACTCCAACATGACCGCGCTGTTGGCCGGCGTGGCGCTGTACGCCTTTGGCACCGGCCCGCTCAAGGGCTTCGCGGTGACGATGGTCATCGGCATCCTGACGTCCGTGTTCACCGCGGTCACCGTGTCGCGCGGCATCGCCACCCTGATCTACGGTGGCCGTCGCAAGCTCAAGTCCATTGCCATCTGACGGGAGACAGTACCCATGAGCCTTTTCCCGTTGCGGCTGATTCCGCACACCACCAACTTCAACTTCATGCGTGTGCGCTGGGTGTCCATCGGCATCGCGGCGCTGCTGGCGATCGCCGCTATCGGCGCCATCGTGGTCAAGAACTTCAATTTCGCATTGGATTTCACCGGCGGTACGGTGGTCGAGCTGCGCTTCCAGACCCCGCCCAATGTGGATGGCGTGCGCGAGCGTCTGGAAGCCGGCGGCTATGGCAGCGCTCAAGTGCAGACGTTCGGCACCGGAAGCGACCTGCTGGTACGTCTGCAGCCCCGCGAGGACGCGGGGACGGCGGCCGGTGCGGAGGCCAGTGACCGTACCGCACAGGACGTGCTGCGCCTGGCATCCAGCGAAGGCAATCAGGCGACGGTAATGCGCAGCGAGTTCGTCGGTCCGCAGGTCGGCAAGGAACTCGCGCTCAACGGCCTGTACACGCTGCTGTTCGTGGTGGTGGGCTTCCTGATCTACATTGCCGTGCGGTTCGAGTGGAAATTCGCCGTTTCGGCCATTGTTACCACCCTGGCCGACGTGCTGATCGTGGCGGGTTTCTTCGCTTTCAGCGGCATCGAGTTCGACCTGACCATCCTGGCCGGCCTGCTGTCGGTCATGGGCTTCTCGATCAACGACAAGATCGTGGTGTTCGACCGCGTGCGCGAGAACTTCCGCAACCTGCGCGCCGAACCGATGGAGATCCTCAACCGTTCGATCAATCAGACGCTGTCGCGCACGATCATCACTTCGTTCGTGGCTTTCCTGACCGTGCTGGCGCTGTACCTGTACGGAGGCGGTTCGCTGGAGGGCATGGCGCTGTCGCAGATGATCGGCATCGTGCTGGGTACGATCTCCTCGATCTTCGTGGCCTGTCCGCTGCTGACCATCGGCTTCCTGAAGGTCACCAAGCAGGACCTGATGCCGAAGGCGAAGGACGAGGCGCTGCTGGCGCGCCGTCCGTAAGCGGAACACATGATCGAAAGAAAAAGGCCGCGCAGTGCGCGGCCTTTTTTGTTGGTGTCGTCTCTGTAGGAGCGACGTGAGTCGCGACCGCACGGCCAGATCGACCGGTTCAAACAGTTTGGAAATGGTCGACCGGGCCAGGAAGGCCCCTTGGCTGATCGTACGCCGGGTGTTCCAGTTCCCGGTCGCGACTCACGTCGCTCCTACAGAAAGCAGAACGGTGTCGTGTTTCAGCCGTTGAATGAAGCGGCGTAGCCGGAAGATACGATGGTCTTCTGCAGCGCCTCGGCGACCTTCAGGTTGCCGGCCACGATCTGGCGGGGCAGGGCGGTGCGGCCGTCGATCTTGCCCAGCGCGGCGCCGCGGAAATCGCATACCTTGCCGCCGGCTTCGCGCACCAGCAGCACGCCCGCGGCGATGTCCCAGTCCTTCACGCCGGCTTCGAAGTAGGCATCCGAACGACCGCAGGCCACATAAGCCAGGTCCAGCGCGGCCGAGCCGGTGCGGCGGATGTCTTCGGCATGCACCAGCAGCTCGCGCACGCATTCCAGCTGCGCCCCGGCGCGGGCGCGCTCGCGTGGCGGGAAGCCGGTGGTGATCATGGCGCCAGTCAGTTCCTTGCGGTCGGTCACGCGGATGCGGCGCTCGTTGAGCTGGGCGCCGGCGCCGCGGCTGGCGGTGAACAGATCGTTGCGCAGCGGGTCGAAGATCACCGCGTCGGTGGGTTCGCCGTTGTCCACCAGCGCGATGGACACGCAGTAGTGCGGAAAGCCGCGCAGGTAGTTGCTGGTGCCGTCCAGCGGGTCGATCACGAAGGTGTAGCGCCCGTTGATCTGGGCGCCGCTCTCCTCGCCGACGAAGCCGTAATCCGGATAGGCCCGGCGAAGCTCCTTGATGATGACCTTCTCGGCGTCGGAGTCCACTTCGCTGGCGTAATCCATCCGCTCCTTCTGCACCACGTTCAGAGCGTCCAGCTTGTTGATGCTCCGCAACAGCACGTTGCCTGCCAGGCGGGCGGCCTTGACCATGACGGTGACGACGGGCTTCTGCATGCGAACGGACCTCGGACAGGCGTGGGAGCGGGGCGAACAAGTGGAAAAGAGCAGCGCGGCGCAGCGGCCGGCCCGCGCAGTTTACCATTTGCCCCCATGAACACGCCTCCTTCCTTCATCGATTCCGCCTTTGCGGATCCCGCTTCCCTGGCTGCTGCCGCCCGTCTGCGCGTGGTGCTGGTGGGCACGCAGCATCCCGGCAACATCGGTGCGGCGGCCCGCGCGCTGAAGACGATGGGCCTGGCGCGCCTGGTGCTGGTCGCTCCCGAGGACTACCCGGCCGAGGAGGCCTACCGGCGCGCTGCCGGGGCCGACGACCTGTTGGGCGATGCTCCGGTGGTGGACACGCTGGCCGAGGCCGTGGCGGACTGCCACCTCGTGCTCGGCTGTACGGCGCGCAGCCGTCGCGTGCAGCTGGAAGAGCACGTCCCCCGGCAGGCCGCCGCCGTGGCGGTGGCGCGTGCCGCCGCAGGCGGGGAAGTGGCGCTGGTGTTCGGCCGTGAGCGCACCGGCCTGAGCAATGAGGAACTGCAGCTCTGCCACGCGGCCGTGCATATCCCGGCCAACCCCGGGTACAGCTCGTTGAACCTGGCCGCCGCGGTGCAGGTGCTGGCCTATGAGCTGAGGCTCGCGTTGCTGGAGGGTGCCGCGCCGGCGACCGCCGAGCCGGTCCACCCGGACGAGGTCCTGGCCAGCCATGCCCACATGGAGGGTTTCTTCACCCAGCTGGGCGATACGCTGGACGCCATCGACTTCCACAAGGGACGTACGCCCGATTCGGCCATGCGCAAGCTGCGGCGGCTGTTCAACAAGGCCCAGCTGAACGAGCAGGAGGTCCGCCTGCTTCGGGGCATCCTGGCCGATGCCCAGCGCATGGCCCGCCTGGCAGGTGGGGGCGGGACCGGATCACTGTCTTGAAGTCACGTTTTCCGATAGGCTGCCGCCATCGTTCTGGCGGGCGTCTATCGTTGCGTACAACCTGGTTCAGCCTGGCGCTGGCCGCGATCGGCGCAGCATTGCTTTCTGCCCTCACTGCGCCGGCGCATGCCGCCGGCGACGAGCGCGTACTCGTGCTGGGTCGCATCAGCGACGATCCCAAGGCGCATTACGAGCAGCTCAAGCCCCTGCTGGACTATGTGGTGCCGCGGATGCGCGATGTCGGCATCACCGAGGGCCGCATCCTGATGGCGCGCGACGCGCAGCAGATGACCAGCTACCTGCGCCGCGGTCGTGTGGACTGGGTGACCGAGACGGCCGGTACCGGCATGCAGCTGCAGCAGCGCGCCGGTGCCCGTCCGCTGCTGCTCACCGAGCGCGGCGGCGTGAGTCGCTACCATGGCGTCTTCTTCGTGCGTCGCGACAGTGGGCTGGAGCGGTTGTCGGATCTGGAGGGAAGGACGATCGCCTTCCAGAACACGGCGTCCACCAGCGCCTATTTCGCGCCGGCGACCGCGCTGCTCGATGCGGGCCAACGCCTGGAAATCCTGCTTTCGCCCATGGACCGGCCCTCGGCCGATGCCGTGGGTTACGTGTTCGCACGGTCGGAGCTCAACATCGCCGCCTGGGTGCACAAGCGGCTGGTCGACGCCGGCGTGGTGAGCAACCTGGACTGGGACGATGTGCGCCGGATGCCACCGGCATTCCGGCGCGACTTCCGCGTCATCCATGAGACGCAGGATTTCCCGCGTGCGCTGGAGATGGTGCGCGGCGACCTGGACCCCAAGATTGAGGCGCGCCTGCGCGAAGTGCTGCTCGAGGCCGCTCAGGATCCCGCCGCCAGTGAGGCATTGAGCGTGTTCTTCCGCACGACCCGCTTCCTGCCAGTGGATCCGGCCTCCCAGCAGGCCCTGGACGACCTTCGCCGCGGTGTGGCGCGCGTCCGGGAGCAGCTGGAATGAAGTCGATGCGCTTCGGCCTGCAGGCGCGCTTCCTGGCGGCGATGGCGATCATGCTGGCGGTGGTGCTCGCCCTGCTGGGGACCCTGCTGCACCGGCAGAAGGTGATGCAGCAGGAGGTCGCCGACCTGGGGCGGGATGCCATGCACAGCATGGTCGAGGACAGCCTGCGCCGGCACGGCGAGGCCACGGTCGACCAGCTGGGCGATGCGCTGGCCAACCCGCTGTATTACTTCGACCTGGATGCCATCGGCAGCATCGTGCGTTCCGCGCAGAAGGAACCCGACGTCAGCTACGTGCTGGTCTACGACAACCAGGGCCGCATCATCCACGACGGCACGGCCGACATCGCCGTGTACGGCCAGACGATGACCGACCCGCTGGCCTACGAGGCGGTCAACGCGCGCGGCATGCATACGCAGTGGTCGGCGCAGATCGTCGACGTGTCCGAGCCGATCATGATCGGCAGCGAGCGCATAGGCGGCGTGCGCGTGGGCTATTCGGTGGCCTCGGTGCGCGCGTACGAGGAGAAGGCGATCAACGCCGCGCGCGCGCGCCTCAACGAACTCGGCGCGCGCCACCTGGGCTGGATCGCATTGCTGCTGGCGGCGCTGGTGCTGGTCTGCGTGGCCATCATGGTGTACGCGCAGCGCACCCTGGTGCGGCCCATCCGCGAGCTGGCCCGGGCGGCGCATGACATCGAGGTGGGCAACTACAACGGCGAGCGCATGGTGAGCGAGCGCCAGGACGAGGTCGGCGAACTGGTGCGCGCGTTCGGGACGATGAGCGACAGCATCGCCCGGCACGACCGCGACGTGCGGCGCATGGCCTATACCGATTCGCTGACCGGGCTGACCAACCGGCTGGCGTTCCGCGAGAGCCTGGACCACCGGCTGATGATGCTGCGTGGCGCGGGTCGGCAGCTGGCGCTGCTGTTCGCCGACATCGACGACTTCAAGCGCGTCAACGATACCCTGGGCCACGAGGCCGGCGACGAGGTGCTGCAGCAGTTCGCCCACCGCATCCGCGACGCGGTCGACCAGATGGGCGGCGACGATGCGTTGCTGGCGCGCTTCGGTGGCGACGAGTTCGTCATCCTGATCCAGGACGGCGACGTGCGCGGCAGCGCCACGCGGCTGGCGGAGAAGCTGGTGGCGGAACTGGGCCGTCCGATCGTGGTGCAGGACCGCCAGGTGTTCCTGGGCACGTCCATCGGCATCACCCTGTTCCCCGAGGATGCGTCCGGCGCCACCGCGCTGATGAAGAACGGCGACATCGCGATGTACCAAGCCAAGGTGGCGGGCAAGAACTGTTACCGGTTCTACAGCCGCGCGATGGACCAGGCCGTGGAGCGCCGCGTGCGCATGGAGCAGGAGCTGCGCGGCGCCTGGGAGCGCGGCGAACTCAGCCTGATGTACCAGCCGGTGTTCCGCATGGCCGACAGCCGCATCGTCGGTGCCGAAGCGCTGCTGCGCTGGCAGCATCCCGAGCTGGGCATGGTGGCGCCATCGGTGTTCATCGACGTGGCCGAGCAGAGCGGCCTGATCGAAATCATCGGACCGCGCGTGCTGCGCGCGGCCTGTGCGGCTGCCGCGCGCTGGGGTGGGAACCGCGAAGCGATGGATCCGCTGTTCGTCTCGGTCAACGTGTCGCCGCGCCAGCTGCGCAGCGGCGACCTGCCCGACGTGGTGGCAGAGTGCCTGCGCGACACCGGCCTGCCGGCTTCGCGCCTGCACCTGGAACTCACCGAGACCGCCGTCATCAGCGACGAGGCGCATGCCAGCGCACTGCTGGCCACGTTGCACCGCACGGGCGTGAAGGTGTGGCTGGACGACTTCGGCACCGGTTTCTCCGGCCTCAGCCACCTGCGCCGCGTACCGGTGGATGGCGTGAAGATCGACCGCAGTTTCATCGCCGACATGCTGCGCGATCCCGACGACCTGGCCCTGACCACCGCGATCATCGCCATGGCGCACTCGCTGGGCATCACCGTGGTCGCCGAGGGCGTGGAGAAGGAAGGCCAGTTCAACCTGCTGCGCGAACGCGGCTGCGACCTGGCGCAGGGCTATTGGCTGGGGTATCCGGTCACCGCAGCGGAGTTCGCGCAGCTGGTGGCGTGAGAAGCGGCGCTGTTGTAGGAGCGACGTGAGTCGCGACCACACGTTATCCGTGTCGTGACGGCATCAAGATGCTGAAGACCTGCGGTCGCGACTTACATGGTTCCTATAGAACCATGCCTGCTCAAAACCACCGCGCGAGCAGCGCGCTGGTCGCCTCCACCAGGTTGCCCGACAGGAAACCGAACACCACGACGGCGATGCCACCGGCCACCCACGCCACCAGCAGCAGGGCGCCATCGCGTTCCAGCAGCGCGAAGGCGAACAGCAACAGCAGGAATCCGAAGACGTAGTTGGTGAACGGGATGGGCAGCGCCAGCAGCACGCCCAGCAGGACCAGCAGCAGGCCGGTGAAGCTCAGGGCGATGCGATTGTCCAGGAAGGCCGTCATGCGGGGACGCACCAGCTTTTCCAGGCGCCGCAGCCAGGGCGCCATGCGCTGGCGGAACCGCATCATCGCGCTGCGATGCGGGCCGCGCCGCGCGAGGAACCCGGGCAGCCACAGCTTGCGCATCCCCAGCAGCAGTTGCACGCCGACCAGGATCACCAGCGGCCCGCCGACAGCGCCGCCTACGCCCGGGACCGGGATGAAGGCGGGCAGTACGCCCAGGAACAGCAGCATGCCGAAAGCGGCGGGCCCGAAGTCCTTGAGCAGATCACCCAGCCGGAGCACATCCTCGGGATCGCCGTCGGCGAAGCCATCGAGCAGCGCCACCGTCGTGGTGTGGTTGTCTTCGTGGCTCATGTCAGGCGACGAGGTCTTCGTCGTCGGCGTCGGGCAACCTGTGCAGCAGCAGCTTGTCGATGCGCGCGCCATCCAGGTCGACCACTTCGAAGCGCCAGCCCGCCCAGTCCAGGCGCTCACCGACGTGCGGGATGCGGCCGAAGCGCTCGATCATCATGCCGGCCAGGGTGTTGTATTCGTCGTCGTCCGGCAGCGCCACGCCGCCCAGCAGTTCGCGCAGGTCGTCGTTGGGCAGCGAGCCGTCCACCAGCAGCGAGCCGTCGTCGCGCACCACGACCAACGGCGCGTCCTCGGTGTTCTCGGCGGCCTGCAGGCGGCCGACCACCGCGCCCATCAGGTCGCTCTGGGTCACCAGGCCCTGGATCTCGCCGTACTCGTCCACCACCAGCGCCAGCGATTGCTGTTCCTCGCGGAAGATCTCCAGCAGCTTCATCGCATGGGTGGACTCGGAGACGAACAGCGGCTCGCGCAACTTGACGAACAGGTCCGGCTTCTCCACGCCAAAGCGGTCCAGCAGCGACTTCACCTCCAGCACGCCGATCACGTCCTGGTCGTCGCCGCGGTACACAGGGAAGCGCGAGAACGCCGACTCGTGCATGGTCTGCAGGTTGTCCTCGTAGGACGCCGCGGCGTCCAGCCAGGTGATCTTCTTGCGCGGCGTCATCAGGCTGTCGGCGGTGCGGTCGCCCAGGCGCAGCACGCGGTTCATCATGTTGCGCTCGTCGGCGTCGATCACGCCGGCCTCGTGCCCTTCGGACACGAGCATGCGGATTTCCTCTTCGCTGATGGTGGTGGCCTCGTCCTTGCCCAGACCCAGCATGCGCAGGACCAGGCGGGTGCTGTGGGACAGCAGCCAGACGAAGGGGAAGGCGGCCTTCGCCAGCCAGCCCATCGGCACCGCCACGACGCCGGCAATCGTCTCCGGCGCGGTGATGGCGAGGCGCTTGGGTACCAGCTCGCCGAAGATCAGCGTCATGAAGGTGATCAGGGCGACTGCCAGCGTCTTGCCGATCAACTCCGACCAGGGCTGAGGTTCGCCGACTAGGGTGAAACTGGCGGCCAGGGAGGGGAAGAGGCCCTGCAGCCGCTCGGCGATGGCCATGCCGATGGCCTCGCCACCGAACAGGCCCGTCAGCACGCCGATCAGCGTGATGCCGATCTGCACCGTGGACAGGAAGCTCTCGGGCTTCTCGGACAGGTCCAGTGCGCGCTGCGCGCGATGGCTGGTCTGCGCCATCTGCTTCAGTCGGCTCTTGCGCGAGGTCATGACCGACATCTCGGACATGGCGAAGAAGCCGTTCAGCAGGACCAGGGCGAACACGATCATCAGCTCAAGCACGGGCGCCTCCGTTCAGGGTGGGGAGGGCCGGCAGGGCGGGCGGGGTCTGTCGCGGGGGACAGTGCGGGGAGGAAGGGTCGTCGTCCATAGGGTGCACCCGGAGGCGCGGGGCGAGTTTAGCAAACGGTCTGGTGGACAAGGCGCGAAGCTGAACAAGACGTTTGGCTAATCGGAGGCCTGCCCCGGCGGCCGGACTGTCCGCCCGAGTCATGAAACGGTCATAATTCCGCCCCTGAAGCCGTCCATCCCGTGACGGTGGGACCGCCCGATGTTCTCCCTCCAGACGATCTTCGGCTCCGGCCAGCAGTTCTACACGCTGTTGGACGAAGCCGCCCAAGCCGCCCACGACAGCGCCAAGGCCCTGCACACCATGATGAAGGCCACCGACCGCCAGCCGGCGCTGGATGCCTTCAAGCTGGCGCGCCTGCGCGAGCGCGCGGCCTCGGACAAGATCGGCAAGGCGCTGGTGGACAGCTTCATCACCCCGATCGAGCGCGAGGACATCGAAGCGCTGGGTTCGGCGCTGTACAAGATCCCCAAGCAGGTGGAGAAGTTCGCCGATCGCTATTCGCTGGCCATCCAGCACCTGGAGGGCATCGATTTCGCGCCGCGCGCGGCGATGCTGGAGCAGGCGGCGTCCGTGGTCGTGGAGATGGTCCACGAGATCAAGAAGATGAACATCGACCGCATGACCTCGCTCAACGAGAAGCTGCGCGCGATCGAGAACGAGGCCGACCGGCTGATGCTGGAGCTGTACCGCGACATTTATTCCGGCCGCCTGGACCACCTGCAGATGTTCCTGCTGAAGGAGTTCTTCGAGATCCTGGAAAAAGCCATCGACCGCTGCCGCGAGGCCGGCGTGGTGGCGTACCAGATCGTGCTGAAGAACAGCTAAGGGCGCTCCGTCATGCTGACCCTCGTGCTGGTGGTGATCCTGGCCGCGCTGATCTTCGAGTTCATCAACGGTTTCCACGACACCGCCAACTCCATCGCCACCGTCGTGGCCACCAAGGTGCTGTCGCCGGGCCAGGCGGTGATGCTGGCGGCGGGCATGAACCTGATCGGCGCCCTGATGGGCACCGCCGTGGCCAAGACGATCGCCTCGGGCCTGGTCAATACCGATGTGGTGCAGGTGACCTCGCAGGTCATCCTGTGCGCCCTGCTGGGCGGTATCGTGTGGAACCTGATCACCTGGTGGAAAGGACTGCCGTCGTCGTCCTCGCATGCGCTGATCGGCGGCCTGTGCGGCGCGGCGCTGGCAGCGGCCCACAACGACTGGGCGGCGCTGATCTGGTCCGAGGCCGTGGGCGACTGGACCAAGAACAAGGGCATCCTGTGGAAGGTGGTGCTGCCCATGATCACCTCGCCGATCGCGGGCTTCCTGCTCGGCATCCTGGTGATGGTGGCGCTGTGGGGACTGATCGCGCTGCTGTCGCGTCTGGGCGGCTGGCTCGGCCGGCTGGCGCGTCCCCACTTCGTCAACCGGTTCTTCGGCAAGGCGCAGATCCTGTCGGCCGCCTACATGGGGTACGCCCACGGCCACAACGACGCGCAGAAGACCATGGGCATCATCGCGCTGACGCTGTTCGGCGCGGAGGCCAGCGGTGCGCTGGACGACCTGCCGGGCTGGCTCGCGTTCCTGCATCCGGGCGCGGCGGGCGAGCAGGACATCGCCACCTGGATCGTCATCACCTGCGCCATCGTGATGGCGCTGGGCACCGCGATGGGGGGCTGGAAGATCATCAAGACCCTCGGCCACAAGATGGTGAAGCTGCACCCCATCAACGGCTTCGCGGCGGAGACCAGTTCGGCCACCATCCTGACCGTGGCCGCGCACTTCGGCATGCCGGTGTCCACCACCCACAGCATCTCCACCGCCATCATGGGCGTGGGTTTCGCCAAGAATCCGCGCGCGCTGAAGTTCAGCGTGATCGAGCGCATCCTCTGGGCCTGGGTGCTGACCATTCCCGCCGCCGGCGGCATCGCCTACGGCCTGCTGCGCCTGCTGGAAGCGATCGGCTGGGCTTGAAAGGCCGGGATTCGTGAGCCGGGATTGAGGATTCGCCGGCACTGGCGCGCCACGCGTTATTTATCGAGCTCTACGTAAAACGGCGCGTCGAAGACGCGCCGTTTCTTTTGCTGTTGATCCTTCGAATCTCCAATCCCGATTCCAGAATCCCGGCTTTAAAGCAGATCGCCTTCGGCGGAGAGCGCACGCTCCATGCTGTCGCCGAGTCCGCCGATCTCCAGCACCAGCCGGTCCACTTCCGCCGGGCTGAGGCTTTCGTAGGGGCGGTTCTCGCACAGCTGGAGGTAGGGCACGCCGTCGAGTTCGCCGATGGCCAGGTAGCCCACGCTGCTCTGCCAGTTGAATTTCAGCGCACGCTTGGCGTCGATGCCGGTCATCGGCGCGATGACCGTACTCACGCGCAGGTAACCGCGCTCGTCGTCGTTGCCCAGCTCGGACAGGAAGATGGCCTGGTGCCGCTTGCCGTTGCCCAGCGACAGTTCCACGCAAGCGACGAAGGGGTCGTGCATGGTGACCTTGTAGCCCGATGAATTCAGGTGGCCGCGGACCTGTTCGAAGTTGTGCATGGCGTGCTCCCGTGTTGCCGATGCCGCTATGCTAATCCGGCATGAGCGCCAAGTCTCCCGAAGACCGCATCCTGGCCGCGATCCGCGCCATCCCGCGCGGGCAGGTGGCCGGCTATGGCGAAGTGGCGTACCGCGCCGGACTGCCCGGCCGCGCCCGGCTGGCGGCACGCATCCTCAGCCAGAACGAAGATCCCGGGCTGCCCTGGCACCGCGTGCTGCGGTCGGATGGACGCATTGCGTTCCCGGAAGGCTCGCGGGCGTATCGCGAGCAGAGCCAGCGCCTTCGTGCGGAAGGCGTGACGGTGGAGAACGGGCGGGTGAAGCGCCCGCGCAGGACCGATACGCTGGACGAGGCGCTGTGGGGGCCAGGCGAACGTTGAGGCGCGTCCCGTATGATGTGAGGCGGACGTTCCGAGGCCTGCCATGTTCCCCCGACTTCTCCCCGTCACCCGCGCGCTGCTGATCGCCAACGTCGCCGTCTACCTGTTGCAGCTGGTGGCGGGCAACGTCCTGATGGACTGGCTCGCGCTGTGGCCGCTCGGGTACGGGTTCATGCCATGGCAGCTGCTGACCTACGGCTTCCTGCACGATACCGGCGGCATCGGCCATCTTGCGTTCAACATGCTGGCGCTCTACATGTTCGGGTCGCCACTGGAGCAGACCTGGGGTGGAAGGCGCTTCCTGACGTTCTTCCTGGTCTGCGTGGCCGGTGCGGGGCTGCTGCAGTTGGCGGTGGGCGGGTGGATGATGGCCGGGGGCGCGCCTCCGTACCCGACGGTCGGCGCCTCGGGTGGCGTGTTCGGCCTGCTGCTGGGCTACGGGATGCTGTTCCCCAACCAGCGCATGATCGTGTTTCCGCTGCCCATGGAAATCCGGGCACGCACGCTGGTCATCTTCTATGCCGTGATCGCGCTGGTGCTGGGCTTCACCGGCCTGCAGCCGGGCGTGGCGCATTTCGCGCACCTGGGCGGCATGGTGTTCGGCTGGCTGATGATCCGTTACTGGCGTGGGCAGCCGCCGTTCGGGCGCAGCGGGAAAGGTCCGCCGCGCATGCGCATCGTCAAGTGATGCGGCGTTAGAAGAACGGCGCGGATATCCGCGCCGTTTTCATGCCGTCCTTCGCGATGGTCTTAGCGCCAGATGCGGATCTGTCCGGCTTCGTTCGCCTGCATCGGCTGGCCGGCCTTGCACGCGAAGGCCTGCGCGAAGGACGGTTGCTGCGTCAGCGGGCCGTTGGCGCGCCACTGGCCCGGCGCGTGCACGTCGACGGCCGCACGCTGCGCGGCTTCGGTGTCCGACAGGTTCTGCGCCCACAGCGTGGCCCAGGCCTTGTAGAACGACTGCTTCGCGGCGGCGTTGGCCTGCGGTTCGGCGCTGGCGAAGGCGTCCCATGCCAGTTCCACGCCGGCCAGGTCGGCCAGGTTCTCGTCCCGCGTCAGCGCGCCGTTGACCTTGACGTTCTTCAGCACCGGGAAGGCGTAGCCGTTGTACTGAGCAACCACCTTGTCGCCCAGCGCATTCCACGCGGCCACATCGGCGGGCGTCCACCAGTCGCGCAGCTGGCCCTGGGCGTCGACCATGCGGCCCTTCACGTCGAAGCCGCGGCTCAGTTCATGGCCCACCAGGGCACCGAACGCGCCGTACTGCACGGCGGCCGGCTGCTTCGCATCGAAGATCTCTTCCTGCAGCACCGCCGCCGTGACGATCAGGCGATTCTGCGCCAGGTCGTAGGCCAGCGCGGGCTGCTGCGGCAGCACGTCCCAGCGACGGTCGGCGTTGCCCTTGCCGATGCGCTTCATCTCCTCGCGATGGCGCCAGGTGGAGGCGATCAGCATGTTGCCGCCGAAGCTGCCGCGACCCATCGGCTGCACGCTGTAGTCGAGGTCGCGGCGGGGCGTGCCGACTTCGATCTTCAGCTTGTCCAGCTTGGCCTTGGCTTCGCTTTTGGCGGCATCGCTGAGCCAGGGGCTGCGCTCGATGCCGCGGTCCAGGGCGTCGCGCACCTGGCCGGCGATCTGCTCGGCGCGCCGCTTGTGGTCGGCGGGCACGTAGCGCGCGGCGTATTCCTTGCCCAGCATCGGACCTGCGGCCAGGTTGATGGCGTCCAGCACCTGGCGCCAGCGCGGCGCCGGCGCGGCTTCGCCACGCAGCACGCGACCGCGGAACTCAAACTCGGCCTCGCGGAACGGCTTGGCCAGGTACGGCGCCATGGCATCGCCCACGCGCCAGCGCAGATAGGCCTTCCACTGGTCGGGCTTGAGGCTGCCCACCAGGCCGTCCAGGCGCTTGAACAGCGCCGGGTCGGCCAGGGATACGGTGTCGTCGCTGACGCCCTGCGCCTTCAGGAAGGCGTCCAGCTGCAGGTTGCGGTACTGCTTGCCCAGGTCCTTGGTCGGCACCGGTGCGTAGTTCGCGAACGGGCTGCGCAGTTCGACGACGGGTTTGGAGACCTGCGCCAGCTTGGTCTCCAGGTCGATCACCAGCGCCGATTCGGCATCCAGCCGGTTGGCCGGGGTGCCGGTCAGCGCCAGTACCTGCTTGACATAGCCGCGATAGCGGCCGAGCAGCTCGCGGGTGTCGGCATCGGTGCGGGTGTAGTAGGCCGGGTCGGGCAGGCCCAGGCCACCCTGCATGAAGTAGCCGATGTGGCGGTCCAGCGCCTGCAGGTCCACGTCGGGGCTGAAGTTGAAGGCCACCGGGATGCCCACCTGGTGCAGCGCGGCGATGGCCGGCGCGACGTCCTTGGGCTTCTTGATGGCGTTGATGCGGTCCAGCAGCGGCGCGATCGGCCTGGAACCGTCGGCCTCGACGGCGGTTTCGTCCAGGCCGCTGGCCCAGAAGTCGCCCAGCAGCTTCTGCACGTTGCCCTGCGGCGTGCGCATCGCGTTGTCGAGCAGCGCGCGCTGCTGTTCCAGCGTGCGCTCGCGGAAGGCGCCCAGCACGCTGACCGAACCGGCATCGGCAGGCACGCTGTTCTTCTTCAGCCAGTCCGCATTGGTCGCGGTGTAGAAGTCGGTGCACTCGGCGCTGACGGCGGGCGCGCGCGCCGCGCGCTTCTTGCGCTGGGCTTCGGCATCCGGGGCGCCCAGGGCGATGACAAGGGCGAAAGCGATCAGGGTGGGGCGGCCGAGTGCGGTGCGCGGGAGGGACATCAGGAGCTTCCGTGATTCAGGGGTCGGGCGATTCTAGCAAGCGCGCCGCGCCGGCCCCGTCGCGCCGTGGCGCAAATGCCGCCACATTTGGCGTCGCCAATCCGCCCTGTGTCACAGACTGGGCCGCCGGGCCGGCATCCGTCGGGTCGGAAAAGGAAAAGGCCCGGACATGCCGGGCCTTTCCGGGTAACACACGGGTGTGTGCTTACCAGATCACGACCTGCTGGTCGCCCGTGCGCACCATCGCATCGCCCGGCTTGCAGGAGAACGCGGCCGCGAACGTCGGCAGGTTGGACGGCGCACCGATGGCGCGGAACTGCGCCGGGGCGTGTTCGTCGGTGGCGATGCGGTTCTTCAGCTCTTCCGGGGTGAAGTTGCG
Organism: Pseudoxanthomonas sp. F11; assembly: GCF_037046485.1. Lineage (NCBI taxonomy): Bacteria > Pseudomonadati > Pseudomonadota > Gammaproteobacteria > Lysobacterales > Lysobacteraceae > Pseudoxanthomonas > Pseudoxanthomonas sp. F11. The sequence continues at coordinate 905,957 of NZ_JBANLZ010000002.1, forward strand.
GCGCCACACCGTGGCCCAGTTGAGGAAGAAACGCTGGTCGCGCGTCAGCCCGTCGGTCATCGGGTCCGGCGTGCCTTCGGTGGCCTTCTTCATCGCGTCGTAGGCCGTGGCCAGGCCGCCGAGGTCGGCGATGTTTTCGCCCAGGGTGTGGTTGCCGTTGATCTTCTGGCCGTCGGCGGTGCGGTAGCCGTCGAACTGCGCCACCAGCTTGCCGGTCAGCGCCTTGAAGCCCTTGGAATCGGCATCGCTCCACCAGTTCTCGAATTTGCCGGTGGGCCCGAAACGGCTGCCCTGGTCGTCGTAACCGTGGGTCATCTCGTGGCCGATCACCGCGCCGATGCCGCCGTAGTTCATCTCATCCGTGGCGTTGGGGTCGAAGAACGGCGGCTGCAGGATGGCGGCCGGGAACACGATTTCGTTCTGCAGCGGGTTGTAGTACGCGTTGACCATCTGCGGCGGCATGCCCCATTCGGTCCTGTCCACGGGCTTGCCGATCTTGCCCAGGTTCCACTTGTAGTTGAACTCCATCGCCGCCAGCACGTTGCCGATGTAGCTGTCGCGGCTGGTGGACAGGCCGGTCCAGTCGCGCCACTTGTCCGGGTAGCCGATCTTGGTGGTGAAGGCGGCCTGCTTCTCCATCGCCTTGGCCTTGGTTTCGTCGCTCATCCAAGTCAGGTTCTGGATGCGCGCCTTGAGCGCCGTGCCCAGGTTCGCCACCAGGGTTTCCATCTTGGCCTTGGCTTCCGGCGAGAAGGCGACCTTCACGTACATCTGGCCCAGTGCTTCGCCGCTCTGGTTCTCGATGGTGGACAGCACGCGCTTCCAGCGCGGCTCGATCTCCTTCTGGCCGCGCAACGTCTTGGCGTAGAAATTGAAGTTCTCGTTGGCGAAGGCATCGCTCAGGTAGGGCGACGCACCGTCGATGGTGTGGAAGCGCAGGTAGGCGCGCCATGCGGCGGGGTCAGTGTCGCCCAGCATCTTGCTGACTTCCTGGTGGAAGGCGGGCACGGCCAGCGAGAACTTCTCCTGCGGCGCCACGCCCTGCGATTCGAAGAACTTCGTCCAGGAGAAGTTGGGCGTCAGCTTGTCTGCGTCGGCCAGCGTGACCGGGTTGTAGTACAGCGATACGTCGCGCGACATTTCTTCGTTCGACTTCGACACCTTCGCCAGGCGCGTCTCGAACGCCATGATGTCGCTGGCCTGCTTCTGCGCGTCGGCTGCGGCCACGCCGGACAGCTCCAGCACCTTGGCGATGTGCTTCACGTACTCGTCGCGGATGTTCTTCTTGTCGGCGTCGAAGTAGAAGTTCTTGTCCGGCAGGCCCAGGCCGCCCTGGAAGGCGTACGCCATGTTGGTATCGGGCTTGTTGAAGTCGGCTTCGGCGCCGAAGCCGAACAGGAAGGCCTGGCCCTTGGCGGCTGTCTGGTTGAGATACGCGACGATGGCGTCCTTGTCCTGCAGGCCGTCGATCGCCTTCAGCATCGGCGCGATCGGCTCGATGCCCTGTGCGTTGGCCTTGGCCTCGTCCATGCCGGTGGCCCACAGGTCGCCGACGATCTTCTCCACGCCGGTCGCGCCCGGGTGCGCGGCGGCCTGCTCGGCCAACTGCTTCTGCACGGCCGTGGAACGCTCGTCCAGCATCTCGAAAGCGCCCCAGCTGGTGCGGTCGCTGGGGATGGCGTTGGCGGCCAGCCACTTGCCGTTGGCGTAACCGGCGAAGTCGGTGCAGGCGTTCTTGGTGGTGTCCAGGTCGCCGATCTGGAAGCGGTTCACGCCCGGCAAGCTGCTCTCGTCGAGCTTCAGCTGCAGCGCATCCGGCGCCTTCGCGGTCATGTCGGCGGCCGGGGCGGCGTCTTCCTTCTTGGCGCAGGCGGCCAGCGCGGCGGCCACCGCGAGCGAGAGCATCAGGATCTGGGGTTTGCGGGCAATCACGGTCTACTCCGGCCCCGGACGGGGGCAGTCGAAAAAAGGAACCCCCGGGCGGGGGCGTGCGGCGACTCTACGCCTGTCGGGGGTGGGTCAGGTGTGTCGAAGGTCATGGTGGGCCGGCGCGTGGAACCCGGCACCCGGGGGCAGGGCCGTCGCCGCGTACGGACCGTTTCCCTCAGCCGCGGCCGGCGGCGCCATACTGGCGGCAACGGGAAGAAGGGAGTTGCCATGCAGGTCCATTTCCACGGCGCGGCCGGCGAGGTCACCGGGTCCATGCACTTGGTCGAGGCCGCCGGCAGGCGCATCCTGCTGGACTGCGGCCTGATCCAGGGCAGCCGCGAGTCCGAAGCGCGCAACGAACACCCTTTCCCCTTCGAACCCGCCACGCTGGACGCCGTGGTGCTGAGCCACGCCCACATCGACCACGTGGGCCGGGTGCCCCTGCTGGTCAAACGCGGGTATCGCGGGCCCATCTACACCCAGGGGGCCAGCGCCGAGCTGCTGCCCATCATGCTGCTGGATACGGCTTCGCTGTCCGAATCCGAGGCCGAGCGCGCCAACCGTTACCGCCGGCGGGGCGAGCCGAAAGCGCAGCCGCTGTTTTCCGCCGAGGACGTGCATGCGACGCTGCGGCAGGTGCAGCCGCTGGCCTACGACCAGCGCACGACGATCCTGCCCGGCGTGGACATCGCGCTGCGCGATGCCGGGCATATCCTCGGTTCGGCCATCGTGGAACTGTGGGCGGACGGCCGCAAGCTGGTGTTCTCCGGCGACCTGGGACCGAAGGGCACGCCCATCCTGCGCGATCCCGCCGTGGTGAAGCAGGCCGACCTGCTGCTGATGGAGTCGACCTACGGCGACCGCAACCATCGTGATCGCCCGGATACCATCCGCGAGCTGGGCGAGATCTTCGAGCACGCCTGGCGCGACCGGGGCAACGTGCTGATCCCCGCGTTCGCGGTGGGGCGCACCCAGGAGCTGCTGTACTGGTTCGCCCGCCACTGGGAGACGTGGAAGCTGGCGCGCTGGCGGGTCTTCCTGGACAGCCCGATGGCGGCCAAGGTGGTGGCCGTCTATGGACGGCACCATGGCCTGTTCGACGAGGACGCGCGGCGTGTCTGGGCGCAGTCGCCCAATCCGTTCCGTCTGCCCAACCTGCACGTGGCCGAGACGACCCAGCAGTCGATGGCCATCAACCAGATCGAGAACGGCGCCATCATCATCGCCGGTTCGGGCATGGCTAATGGCGGGCGCATCCAGCACCACCTGCGCTACAACCTGGGGCGGCGCAATGCGCACATCGTGTTCGTCGGCTACCAGGCCGAGGGCACGCTGGGACGGCGGCTGGTGGATGGCGCGCAGTGGGTCCGCATCCACGGTCGCGACTATCGCGTCAATGCGCAGCGGCACACGGTGGGCGGGCTGTCGGCGCATACCGACCAGCGGGGACTGCTGGCGTGGTACGGCCATTTCCAGCCTGCGCCGCCGCTGGTCCTGGTGCACGGCGAAGACAAGGCGCGCGAAGCGCTTGCGGGCGAGATCGGCGAACGCTACGGCGTGGCCGCCGAGTTGGCGCGGCCGGGGATGGTGCTGGACGTCTGACCCCGCGGCGCAGGCGCTTCATACGCGGGTCGCGGAGGTCCCGACGGGTGCCGGTTCGCCGGCATGGCTGACGCTGCGGTTGCGGCCGGTCTGCTTGGCCCGGTACAGCGCGGCGTCTGCGCGGTCGAACACGTCCTCGGGGCCCGCATCGTCGCCCGTCATGTGCGTGTGGATGCCGATGCTGGCGGTGAAGGGCGGTGCGTTGCCGGTGTTCGTACCCTGCGTCCTGCGGCCCAGGTTGGCCAGATCCACATGGATGGTGGTGGCGATGGTCGCGGCGGCCTGGGCGGAGGTTTCCGGCAGCAGCACGGCGAATTCGTCGCCCCCCAGCCGCGCGACGAGGTCCCGGGGTCGCCGCGCGCGGCTGCGCAGGATGCGGCCGAGTGCCTTCAGCGCGGCATCGCCCGCGGCATGGCCCTGGCTGTCGTTCAACTGCTTGAAGTGGTCGATGTCCATCACCAGCAGCGACAGCGGCTGTCCACTGCGGCGCGCAGCGCGCAACTCCTGGTCCAGGGACTGGTCGAAGCGCGCGCGGTTGGCAAGCCCGGTAAGCGCATCCGATTGCGCCTGCTTGTGGGTCTTCCGCAACAGGCGGTAGATCCACAGCGAGGCGCCCAGGGCGAGGACCAGCAACGCGGGGACCGGCGAGAACCAGACATGCCCGAAACGCAGCAGCGCGACCGAAAGCAGCAGCGTGCCGGCCATGGTCGCCACGGTGGGCAGCCAGATGCGGCGCAACGCCGGCAGTAGCGACAGCAGCAGTGGGAGGCCGGCCACCAGTGCCGCCAGCATGGCCTGCCATCCTTCCGCCATCGGCGTGATCGCGGCGTCCTTCAGCAGCATGTTCAAGAGGTTGGCCTGGTACTCGGCGCCGCTCATGCTCGCGGTGGGCGGTTGCCCCGGCGCGCGCGCAAGCGGCCCCATGCCCGTGGCGTTGACGCCCACGACCACCCAGTTGCCGCGCAGCAACGACGACGGGATGCGCTGGTTCAGCACATCGGTGTAGGACACGTGGCGGAACGCATTGGGGGGCGAGGTGAACGGGACCAGGACTTCATGGTCGCGCACCCAATCGAACGGCGAGGCCGCGGGCAGTCCGGTCTTCGCCCGCCGCCGGCCGGGCAGTTCGGTGGCCGTGCCGGGGGGCTGGTCCAGTTGCAGCAGCGCCAGCGCCAGCGCAGGCCAGTGCGGCGAGCCCAGCCCGGCGCGCAGGTAGACGCTGCGGGCGACACCGTCGTCGTCCAGCACCATCTCGGCATGGCCCAACGAGGCGGCCGACGCGGCGAACTCGGGGATCGGCATCAGTTCCACGCTGGGGCCGTTGAGCTGGACCGATTCGGCCAGTACCGGCAGCACGACGCGGCCACTCTGTCCGATCGCGCGAGCGAGCAGGGCGTCGCCTTCCGGATCGAAGAGCGCTGGCTCCGACAGCAGGATGTTGAACGCGATGCCCTTGGCCCCGGCCACCCTCAGCCGGTCGACCAGCTGCGCATGCGTGCGCCGGGACCAGGGCCAGCGGCCCAGCTCGGCCAGGCTCTTCTGGTCGATGTCCACCACCACGATGCGCGGGTCGGCTTCCGGCGCCGCGCCAAGCACCAGCCGGTCGTAGACCCAGGCATCGAACGGGGCGGTCACGCCCGACAGCGTCACCAGGATCGCCAGCGCAGCCGCGCCCACTGCCGTCAGCAGGCGGGGCTTCCATTTGGGCGAGGGCGCAGGCGTGTTCACAGGGCCAAGAGTATGAGCAATGCCCCCGCTCCGGCGCCAATGCGGCACCAGCGGCAGGGTACCTCGATCTGCTGCGGGGCCGGGAACGGTCCTTCGAAGCCGTCCACGTCGATCGTCTGCGCGCGCAGGTACCAGATGCCGCTACGCAGCCTTGGAAGCGTGACTTCAGCCTGGTCGACCCGCATGTCGACCTCGAGCTTGCGGAAGTCCGGCGTGCGCGACATCTGGAACCGGTAGCGCTGTCCGGGCTGGCCCGCCTGCCAGCGGAACGTCACCCCGTGGGTGTCGGTGGCGGCCGCGGTGTCAATCGTCGTCACCTCGGCCAGCGGACGTACGGTGAAAGCCAGGCTGTCACCGAAGGGTCCGGTCTTGTCGCTGGCATCGACGCTGCGGATGCGCCAGGCATAGTCGCCAGGGGGCAACGGCTCGGGCAGGCGGACCGAAGCGGTATCGTCCACGCGCCCGTGTGCCACCGGCTGCGCGAAGCCGGCAGCGCCCGCGACTTCGTAGTCGTAGGCCACGGCAGCCGGTGCCTGGGTCCAGCGCAACACCACCTCCGGCGTGCGCACCACACCGCCAGCGGCCGGCGCGATGGAATACGGCGGCGCGGGCTGGTCGTCGACCCGCAGCGCGGTCACCGCATCGCGACCCTCCAGGCCATCCTTGTCGATCGCGCGCACGCGGATGACGTAAGCGCCCGCATCCAGCGCCGGTAACCGCGCACGCGGGGCCTCGACTTCCATGTCGACGCGCACGCTGTCGAAGCGCTGGTGGTCGCTGACCTGCACCCGATAGCGGTGCGCGCCCGCGACCTCGGGCCATGCGAGCTCCGGGCGGACGCTCTGCGTGAGCGGCGCGATGCGCGACAGGTCCGGTGCCGGCAGCAACGCGACGGGCGCGATGGCGGCCTGGCCGGGGACAACGACCGCACCGAAGCCATGCCGGAGCAGCGTGCCGCGCTGGTTCTGCGCGTTCACGGCCACCCGGCCCTCCAGGACCTCCGTATGCGTGCTTCCCTGGCGTGCTTCCACGCGGAACTGCGTACCGCGCACTGCCGAGGACGCGCTGGGCGTGTCGACGACGAAGTTGGCCGCGGGTCCGCGCAAGCGACGCACTTCGTTGCCGATGCGGCCGCGCTGCAGCCGCAGGCGGGTGTCGGCCATGCCGGACCGGCCGAAGCGGGTCAAACGGTCCAGCAACAGCTCGCTGTCGCCGAGCAGGAGCAGGCGCGAGCCATCGGCGAACTCCAGGCTGAGCGAGGCGTCCGGCGAGGTCCTCAGCACGGCGCCGCTGCCCAGCGACATGCCCGCGGTCACCGGCGCATCCCGCCCGGCGGCGGAGCGGGACGTGGCGTTGCCACGAATGGCCACCACCTTGGCGCGGGCCGGCTGGCGATCCAGCCAGGCGAGGGGGATCTGCAACGTGGAACCCGGCGCCAGTTGGTAAGGATTGGCGATGCGGTTGTGTTCCTGCAGGCGCTGCCACGGAATCGAGGGTTTCAGGTGGGCGCCCGCCACGTCCCACAGGGTGTCGCCGGGGCGGACCCGGTAGGCCCAGTCCTGTGCCTGCACTGCTGATGACGCCGCCAGCAGCCAGACCAGGCTCCATCGCCACCACGCCCTTCCTTTGATCGACGGCATCTGCATCCCCTTTGCTCCAGCGCAAATGTCAAGCCGGTCACAATTATAGAAGGGGGGCCAGCCGCAGAACCGGCTGGCGTTTCTCGATTCTCGCATCACATTAGCCTGGGTTAAGAGGCCGTGAGGCGGGTCATCAGGGTATGCCGTTCCAGAGAGCGGCGATCCGCCGCGCCAGCCGGTACGGTTCGGGCGCATCGCGGTTGCTCAACACGATCACGGTCAGGCGTTGCGCCGGAAAGCGCAGCAGCACGTTGCGGAAGCCGATGCTCTCGCCCGAATGCCACTGCATCCGCCCCTGCAGGCGCCAGCCGAAGCCGTAGTGCGCCACATCGGGTTCGGGCGTGGCCGTCGACGCCTGAACCGCCAGCGCGCGTGACGGCGCGGAGAGCAGACGGTCGTCGTACCAGGCGGCATCCCACTTCGCCAGGTCGTTGCTCGAAGAGTAGATGCCGCCATCGCCCAGCACCGCGCTGGTCGGGCTCTGGTCGGTGCGTTCCCATCGCCCGCCGATGAGGCTGTAGCCGAACGCCCTGTCCGGCACCGGAGGTCCCTCGTCCTCGCGTGCGAGCGTCGCCGTCATGCCCAGCGGTGAGAAGATCCGTGTTTGCAGGAAGGCCGAGAATCGCCGGCCTGACGCGCGCTCCACCACCAGCGCCAGCAGCGCATAGCCGCTGTTGCTGTAGCGGTAGTCGCTGCCGGCCGGAAAGTAGAGGCGGTCTTCGCGCTCGAGCAGGCGAAGGACATCGGCGTCGTGTACCTGGCCCGCCTGATCCGGCGGCAGCAGGTCCTCGTAGTCGACCAGGCCGGAGGTGTGGCTGAGCAGGTGCCGCAGGGTGATGCCTTCGGCCGCCACCGGCAGCGAAGGCAGCCAGCGACGCACCGGATCGTCGAGCGTCAGCACCCCGTCCTCGACCAGCAGCAGCACGCTGGCGGCCGTGAACTGCTTGGTGACCGACGCCAACCGGTAATTGGTCGTCGGCGAGCTGGCCACGCCCGCCTCCAGGTCGGCCAGGCCATAGCTGCGCTGGAATACCGCCTCACCGCCTTCGAGTACCAGCACCGAGGCCCCCGGGACCTGGCCGGCGTAGTCGCGCATCCAGGCATCGATCGTTTCCTCACGCGTGGCGGCGTATGCGCCGGTGGACATCATCGCCATCCCCAGTAGCCAGGTCGCTTTCATCGCATTCCCCCGTTTCGCGCGCCGTGCCCGGTCCTGGTGTCAGTCCAGGGCGGCTTCCGCGCGCAGTTGCCGTTCGCGTTCGCGCCCCAGATAGTGGCGGATACCGTGGCGCATCAAGTACAGCAGCGGAATCAGCGCGATGGCCGCCAGCATCTTGTAGGCGTAGTTGACCGTGCTGACCGCCAGGAACAGCGAAGTGGGCCACTTCTGCGGCCCGAGCACGAAGGCGACGTAGATCACCACGAAGCTGTCCACCAGTTGCGAGATCGCGGTCGAACCGGTGGCCCGCAGCCACACCCAGCGCTCGCCGGTGGCCGCGCGGATGCGATGGAACACCGACACATCGATCAGTTGCCCCACCAGGAACGCCAGCACCGAGCCTGCGATGGTCCACATGCCCTGGCCGAAGATCGCAGCGAACGCCTTCTGGTAGTCGGGCACGCCCTGCGCCTGCGCCGCTTCCACCCACCAGCCGGCCGGCGCCAGTGCGATGGCCGCGAAGGCGAACAGGAAGCCGTACACGATCAATGCCACGGCCAGCCACGAGATGAAGCGCACGCCACGCTTGCCGAAGAATTCGTTGATGGTGTCGGTCAGGATGAACACGAACGGCCACAGCAGCGTGCCCGCAGTGAAGCTGAGCGAGCCGGTCTGGCCGAACAGGTTCCATTCCAGCGGCGCGACCCCCAGCGTGTCTTCCAACGCGAAGATCTTGACGCCGATAAACTCGGCCAGCACCGCATTGGCGCAGAACACCGCGGCCAGCACGATGAAGAGGCGGACTGCGCGATCATCCAGCGTGCGCGCCGCGTGCATGGCTCAGCGGTCCCCCGCGCGGGTGAACGGCATCGCGTCCGGCGCCACCGCGCCGCCGGAGATGATGAAGCTCATCGCCTGATCCACCGTCCAGTCGGTGGGCGTGAGCAGTTCGACCGGCACGATCTCCAGGTAACCCGATGTCGGGTTGGGCGTGGTGGGTACGTAGACGGCGGCCAGTTCGCGTCCGCTGCCTTCCTCGCGGATCACGCGCGTCACCAGGCCCACCGATTTCATGTCCCGGTGCGGAAAGTCGATCAGCACCACGCGCTGGGTGCTGCCGGGCTTGGTCTCCAACATGTCCAGCAGCTTGCGTGCGCTGGTGTAGATGACGTTGGCCAGCGGCACGCGGGCGATCAGGGCCTCGAACCAGCGCAGCAGGCGTTGGCCCACCACGCGGCGCGTCAGCGCGCCGACGGCGAGGATGACGAACAGCGTGGCGACCATGGCGATGGTGTTCTGCACCCACAGGCCACTGAACCAGCCCAGCGATTGCGGGAAGGTCGCCGCGATACGGTGCGACAGCGGGTCCACCCATGGCTTGCTGATGTCCGACAGCAGGACGAAGACGAACTTGATGACCACCCAGGTCAGCCAGATCGGCAGCAGCGTCAGCAGGCCGGTGATGAAGAGCTTCTGCACCGAGGCGCGGTGCGGCGGATGGTCGGGGGGCATGGCGCTATTGTAGGCCGGCGCGCGGGTCCAGCTGTAGCGTCATTGCGGGCGTGCCGTGGCGCTCGCCGGGGTTCAGCCAGTCGCGGTCCGCGCCTCGGGCTTCAGCCGCACGTAGATCTGCTTGCGCACGCGGGCGACGACCTCGTTCTGCGCGTTGAAGACATCCGCCGGCATCCAGCGCAGGTACTTCTGGCCGTTGGCGGTTTCGGCACGGATCTCGTCCAGCACGTGCGCGTCCAGGCGGAACTCGGCGTGCAGCGTGCCTTTGCCCGCGTTCACGAACTCGATCTCGGCCGCCTTGTCCCAGACGTAGTAGTCGCGGCCCAGGCGCTCCTTGGCCAGGATCATCCAGAACGGGTCCGTCATGGCGAACAGGCTGCCGCCGAAGTGGGTGCCGACGTAGTTGCGGTTCCACGGACGCATGCGCAGCTCGACGCGGGCGAAACTCCAGTCCCGGGCCATTTCGGTCACGTGGATGCCGCTGAGCAGGAACGGCGGCCAGGCATTGAAGATGTGCCGCAGGGTAGTGGGCTTCATGAAAACGGCGCGTGGGGAGGGAACGGATACGGCGAGGTTCGGCGTCAGAACAGGAGGGAGGACATCTTCCTGCGGTACTGGCCGACGAGCGCCTCGTCCTCGATCACCCGGAACGCATCGATCAGGCTCTTGCGGGCCAGTCCGTCCTCGTACGCGCGGTCGCGCTTGAGCATGTCAAGGAATTGCTCAAGCGCCTGTTCCGAATCGCCGGCCACCAGCGCATGCACGCCCAGCAGGTGGCGCGCGCGCAGGTCGTCCGGATCGGCCTGCAGGGCGGCGCGCAGGGCGTCCGGCGACGGCGCGTCCTTCAGTGCGGCCGCGAATCCCAGGCGCGCGCGCGCCTTCACGGCGCGGTCGTCGGTGGCCAGATTGGCGGGCAGGGCGTCGAGCAGGCGCTCGGCCTCGGCCGCCTCACCGGTCTTCAGAAGCGCGAGCACCAGGTCCAGTTTCAGTTCGTCCTTGTCGGGCTCGGCGGCGATGGCTTCGCGCAGGGCGGACACCTGGGCCTGCGGGTCCAGCGGCGCGGCCTCGACCGGGGCGTCGGCCGCTTCGGCCGGCTGGATGCCGTGCGATGCCAGGAACTCGCGCAGCTGGCCTTCGGGCAACGCGCCAGGGAAGCCGTCGACCAGCTGTCCCCCCTTCACCAGGAAGACGGTGGGCACGGAGCGGATCTGGAACGCCGCGGCGATCTGCTGCTCCTTGTCCACGTCGACCTTGGCCAGCACGAACGCGCCGTTGTACTCGCCCGCCAGCTTTTCCAGGATCGGTCCCAGGGTCTTGCACGGCCCGCACCAGGTGGCCCAGAAATCCACCAGCACCGGCACGTCCAGCGACTTGCGCAGGACCTCGGCTTCGAAGGTGTCGGTGGTGGCGTCGAATACGTGGGGCAGTTCGCTCATCGGGCAGGTTCGTGGCTCAGGGGTCGTGCCGACATGGTGGCGTGGCCGACAGGATACAAGGTGAGCTAGCGGAAAATTAACCTTCGTGCCCTGCGGTGCAGGCCGTGCGTCGGGCGTGGACGGACCCGGGCCGGCCTTTCGGCACGGGCGCTGTCGGCAACGGCGTTGCTAGGCTGGCCGCATCATCAATCGGACCGGAGGCTGTGATGGGTGTGCGTCGTTTCGTGCTGGGCATGGTGCTGGCGGGGGCTGTGGTCGGCCAGGCGCTGGCGAAGGATGAGATCCGGGCGTCGGCCGAGGTGAATCCTCCCCCGGCAGAGGCGCTGGCCGCGTTCGATCGCTATGAACTCAGGCCCCCCACGTTGTCCGACGCCTACGCCGGGCACAAGGCCAACCAGGAGGCCTTGGCGTCGTTCCAGCGCAACCTCGACGAACGGGTTGGCGCGTGGGTCGCCGAACGCAATGCAGCGCCGGCCGCGCATTCGCCCGTGCGTACCCTCGTCGTCGAGCCGCGCATCGAGAAGATCCGCTTCATCAGCGGCGGTGCGCGCTTCTGGGCGGGTGCCTTCGCCGGCAGTTCGCGCATCCTGGTGAAGATGAAGCTCACCGACCAGGCCACGGGGCAGGTCATCGCCGAACCCGAGTTCTATCAGCATGCGAAGGGCATGGCCGGTGCATGGACCTTTGGTGCGGCGGACAACAGCATGCTGGTGCGCAGCGCCTCGCTCGCGCTGGACTACCTGAAGGACAATCACGCCACGGCGCAGGGCGGCCGGACGGGCTGGGAGAAGGAATGACGCGCCAGCGCTAAGATGCGTCACCGATCGGGCAGGCCATGACGGCCTGCCCGTGTCATTTCAACCTCTGCGAACCTGCATGACCGCTCTCCTGCCCCGACTCCTGCCCGTGACCGGTGCGCTCGCCGCCATCGTCTTCGTCGCCGCTGTTGCCGGATTCGGTGTGGCGTTGTCGGGCTACTCGCAGGTCTGGCATCCGGTCGCGGTGCTCGGCGCGAAAGGCGTGCCACATGCCTTGGGGTTCAACCTGTTGGGCTTCGTGCTGACGGGGGTGTTGGCGGCGTTGACCGCGCTGGACCTGCGGCACCGCCTGCCGGCCGATGCGGGCTGGCCCGCGCGCGTCGGCACGCAGTTGCTGCTGCTGTCCGCGGCGGGCTTCATCGCCTTGGGCCTGCTGCCGCTGGATCCGGACGATCTGCACAACCAGGCCAGCAGCCTGCATGCGACGGCGTGGCTGCTGTGGTGGGTGGCGTTCGTCCCGGGCGCGGCGCTGTTCGCCTTTGGCATGCGCGGACAAGGCCGGTGGCGGCCTATGGCGATGGCCAGCATCTTGGCGGGTACGGTGGTGCTGTTCAGTGCATTGATCGCGGTCGCGCTGATGCCCGCGGGCATCGCGCAGCGGGTGGGCTATGCAGCCTGGCTGTGGTGGCTGTGCGTGGCGGCCTGGCGCCGCTAGGCGGCCGCCAGGCGAGGTGAGGTTTCACGGCTGCCGGTAAACCTTGCCGTCCTTCATCACGAAGTCCACCTTCAGCACGGCGTTGATGTCCTCCAGCGGATTCCCCGGCATGGCGACGATGTCGGCGCGCTTGCCGGCTTCGATCACGCCCTGGTCGTCCACGCCCAGCACCTCCGCGGCACGTACGGTCGCCGCCTGCAGCGCATAGGCGGCCGGCATGCCGGCTTCCACCATGTAGACGAACTCGCGCGCGTTGTCGCCATGCGGGCCCACGCCCATGTCGGTGCCGAAGGCGATCTTCACGCCGTTGCGGTAGGCCTTGCCGGCGGTGTCCTGGATCAGTGCGCCGATGCGCTCGGCCTTGGGCCGGACCACGGCCGGGAAGTAGCCGTCGATCTTCGCCTTCTCGGCCACGAAGCGGCCCGCCGAGATCGTGGGTACGTACCAGGTGCCGTGCTGCTTCATCAGCCGCATCACCTCGTCGTCCATGTAGGTGCCGTGCTCGATGCTGGTCACGCCGCCGAGGATGGCGCGCTTCATGCCCTCCTTGCCGTGCGCATGCGCCGCTACGCGGAACCCGTAGTCGCGCGCGGTGTCGACGATGGCCTTCACTTCGTCCACGGTGAACTGCGGCGCGTCGCCGGACTTGGCGTAGCTCAGCACCCCACCAGTGGCGGTGATCTTGATGACGTCGCTGCCGTCCTTGTAGCGCTGGCGCACGGCCTGGCGGGCGTCGTCGATGGAATTGATGACGCCCTCGGTCGGCCCGGGCGGGCCCATCAGGTGCGACAGGTGGGTATTGAAGCCGTTGGTGGGATCGGCGTGCCCGCCGGTGGTGGCGATGGAGGTGCCCGCGGCGAAGATGCGCGGCCCCTTCACGGCGCCTTGGTTGACGGCGTCGCGCAGGTGCAGGGTCACGTCTCCCCCGAGGTCGCGCACGCTGGTGAAGCCGGCCATCAGCGTCTTCTCTGCATAGCCCACCGAGCGGTAGGCGAAGTCCACCGGATCCAGGCGGAAGCCCTCCGAATAGCTCTGCGGGCTGGATTCGCCGTCCAGGTGCACGTGCAGGTCGGTCCATCCCGGCGTGCAGGTGTGGTCGGCCAGGACGATGGATTCGGCGTCGGCCAGCTTGGCGCGGCCAGGGATGACCTCTGCGATCCGGCCGTCGCGGACCAGCAGGGTGTGCTCGCCCAGGACCCGACCGCTGCGGGCGTCGAACACGCGTTCGCAGTGCAGGGCCAGGGTGCCGGGCGCTGCCAGGCCGGTGGCCAGGGCATCCGCGGCGGCGGGCAGGCCGCAGGCGGCCAGAGCGAGGGCAAGGGCGGTTCTGTTCATCTGGAATCCCCGGTTTCGACCCGTCCATGCTAACCGCTGGCATGGCGGGCCATGGTGCGCTGCGGTACCCTTGGCCGCTTTGCCGTCGCCGTTGCCGCACACCACCATGTCCACTGCCGCCGAACCCGCTTCCTACGATCCGAAAACCGTTGAGTCCCAGGCCCAGGCCTTCTGGGAGGCCCGGCGCGCCTTCGAGGTCGACGAGCGGTCGGACAAGCCGAAGTACTACTGCCTGTCGATGCTGCCGTATCCGTCCGGTGCGCTGCACATGGGCCACGTGCGCAACTACACCATCGGCGACGTGATCAGCCGCTACAAGCGCATGACCGGTCACAACGTGCTGCAGCCGATGGGCTGGGACGCGTTCGGCCTGCCGGCCGAGAACGCGGCGATCAAGAACAGGACCGCGCCGGCCAAGTGGACCTACGCCAACATCGACCACATGCGCAGCCAGCTGAAGTCGCTGGGCTATGCGATCGACTGGTCGCGCGAGTTCGCCACCTGCCGTCCCGAGTACTACGTGCACGAGCAGCGCATGTTCACCCGCCTGCTGCGCAAGGGCCTGGCCTACCGCAAGAACTCGGTGGTGAACTGGGATCCGGTGGACCAGACCGTGCTGGCCAACGAGCAGGTGATCGACGGCCGCGGCTGGCGCAGCGGTGCGCTGGTGGAGAAGCGCGAGATCCCGCAGTGGTTCCTGCGCATCACCGACTACGCGCAGGAACTGCTGGACGGCCTGGACAACCTGCCTGGCTGGCCGGACGCGGTCAAGACCATGCAGCGCAACTGGATCGGCCGTTCCGAAGGCCTTGAAATCCAGTTCAACGTCGAGGGCCACGAACCGCTGACGGTGTTCACGACGCGCCCCGACACGCTGATGGGCGTGACCTTCGTGTCGATCGCCGGCGAACACCCGCTGGCGCTGAAGGCCGCGGCGGCGAATCCGGCGTTGGCCGCGTTCCTCGAGGAACTCAAGCATGGCGGCGTGTCGGAAGCGGAACTGGAAACGCAGGAAAAGCGCGGCATGGATACCGGCCTGCGCGCCGTGCATCCGATCACCGGCGACAAGGTGCCGGTGTGGGTGGCCAACTTCGTGCTGATGGGCTACGGCACCGGCGCGGTGATGGCGGTGCCGGGGCACGACCAGCGCGATTTCGAGTTCGCCACCAAGTACGCGCTGCCGATCCAGCAGGTCATCGCGCTGAAGTCGCCGCGGAACGACGACGAGAAGACCTACGATCCGACCACCTGGCGCGACTGGTACGGCGACAAGACCCGCGACGACCTGGAGCTGGTCAATTCCGGCGAGTTCGACGGACTGGATTACCGCGGCGCCTTCGAAGCGCTGGCCGAGCGGTTCGAGCGCAAGGGCCAGGGCCAGCGCCGGGTGAACTACCGCCTGCGCGACTGGGGCGTCAGCCGCCAGCGCTACTGGGGCTGTCCGATCCCGGTGATCTACTGTGACAGCTGCGGCGCCGTGCCGGTGCCTGATTCGGATCTGCCGGTGGTACTGCCGGAGAACGTCACCCTGGACGGCGTGAAGTCGCCGATCAAGGCCGACCCGGAATGGCGCAAGACGAAGTGCCCGCAATGCGGCGGCGCCGCCGAACGCGAGACCGACACCTTCGACACCTTCATGGAGTCCAGCTGGTACTACGCGCGCTACACCTCGCCTGGCGCCAAGGACATGGTGGACAAGCGCGGCAACTACTGGTTGCCGGTGGACCAGTACATCGGCGGCATCGAGCACGCGATCCTGCACCTGATGTATTTCCGCTTCTATCACAAGCTGCTGCGCGACGCGCGCCTGGTGGACAGCGATGAACCGGCCACCAACCTGCTGACGCAGGGCATGGTGATCGCCGAGACGTTCTACCGCGACAACGCTGACGGCTCGAAGGACTGGATCAATCCGGCCGACGTGGACATACAGCGCGACGACAAGGCGCGCGTTGTCGGCGCCACGCTGAAGGCCGACGGCCAGCCGGTGAGGATCGGTGCGGTCGAGAAGATGTCCAAGTCGAAGAACAACGGCGTGGACCCGCAGTCGATGGTCGACAAGTTCGGTGCCGATACCGTGCGCCTGTTCTCGATGTTCGCCGCGCCGCCCGAGCAGTCGCTGGAATGGAACGAGGCCGGCGTGGAGGGCATGGCGCGCTTCCTGCGCCGCTTGTGGACGCAGGTGCAGAAGCACGCCGCCGATGGCCCCGCGCCGGCGCTGGACGTGGCGTCCCTGACGGCCGAGCAGAAGGCGGTGCGCCGCAAGACCCACGAGACCATCGACAAGGTCGGCCACGATTACGGCAAGCGCCACAGCTTCAATACCGCCATCGCCGCGGTGATGGAGCTGTCGAACGCGCTGGGCAAGTTCGACGATGCCAGCCCTCAGGGGCGCGCGGTGCGTCAGGAAGCGCTGGAGTCGGCGGTGCTGCTGCTGAACCCCATCACCCCTCACGCCAGCCATGCGCTGTGGCAGGTACTGGGCCACGCCGAGACGCTGATCGAGGACGTGGCGTTCCCGCAGGTCGATGCGGCCGCGCTGGTGCGCGATTCGGTGACGCTGGCGGTGCAGGTCAACGGCAAGCTGCGGGGCACGATCGAGGTGGCCGCCGATGCGCCGCGTGACCAGGTCGAGGCGCTGGCGAAAGCCGAGCCCAACACCGCCAAGTTCCTGGAGGGACTGGCGATCAGGAAGGTGATCGTGGTGCCCGGCAAGATCGTCAACATCGTCGCCGGATGAGGGGCCGGGGCGCCTTGCCCCGGCGTTCACCTGCGGTCCGGCTAGGCTATTGCCGCCCATGACGGGCTCGTCCAGACTTCGCCCATGATCCGATTCCGCCTGCCCGTCCTCGTCCTCGCCCTGGTCTTCCTGGCCGGCTGCGGCTTCCACCTGCGCAACAGGATCGCATTGCCGTCCGATCTGGGTCCGGTCCGGGTGGTCGGCGCTTCCACGTCGTACAGCGCGCTGGTCACCAGCCTGTCGCGTGGTCTGCAGGCTGCCGGCGCCACGCTTGCCGCGCCGCCGGGGGAAGACGCCGCCGCCGCAGAGGACGCGCAGGTCGCCACGCTGCGCATCATGTCCGAGCGGTGGGGCGATCTACCCATTGCGGTGGACCAGTTCGGCCGCGCCCAGGAATTCAGTCTGCGCTACGCCGTGGTGTTCGCGTTCACCAAGGCCGACGGTACCGACCTGGTACCGCAGCAGGTGGTCGAACTGTCGCGCGACTACGTGTCGCCGCCGCAGGATGCGACGGGTACGACGACCGAGCGCGAGGTGCTGGCGGAAGAGCTGCGTCGCGAAATGGCGGCGTCCATCCTCCGTCGCGTCGATGGCGTCGTGCGTTCCAGCCCGGTGAACGCGGCGCCCTGATGGAGCTGAAGCCGGAACAGCTGGCGGCACGCGGTACCACCGAGCCGCTGCATCCGGTCTACCTGATCGCCGGTCCCGAAACGCTGCGCGTGCTGGAGGCGGCCGATGCCGTGCGTGCACAGGCGCGGGCGCAGGGCATCGGTGAGCGCGAAGTCTTCGATGCGGACGGGCGCGATTTCGACTGGGGCCAGCTGGAGGCCAGCTTCAACGCGCCCAGCCTGTTCAGTGCCCGCCGCCTGGTGGAAGTGCGCCTGCCCGGTGGCAAGCCGGGCAAGGAAGGCGCCGAGGTCATCAGCGCCTTCTGCGCGAACCCGCCGCCCGACGTGGTGCTGCTGATCACCGCAGGCGAATGGGGCAAGGCCTACCAGGGCAAGTGGAGTGATGCCATCGCACGCGTCGGCGTGGTCGCGGTAGCGTGGGCCATCAAGCCGCACGAACTGCCGGGCTGGATCGAAAGCCGCCTGCGCAGCAAGGGCCTGCGGGCCGACCGCGACGCCGTGCAGCTGCTGGCCGACCGCGTGGAAGGCAACCTGCTCGCCGCGGCGCAGGAGATCGACAAGCTGGCGCTGCTCAGCAACGGCGAAGTGCTCGATGCCGAGCGCATGGAGTCGCTGGTCGCCAATGCGGCGCGCTACGACGTGTTCCGCCTGACCGATGCCGTGCTGGCGGGGCAGGGCGCACAGGTATCGCGCATCCTCGCCGGCCTGCGGGCCGAGGGGGACATGGTCGCGGGCCTGATGCCGATGGTGGTGAAGGAACTGCTGCGCACGGCCGCGCTGGCGCGCGTGCAGGCCGGTGGCGGCAATCTGGCCGCGGAGATGAAGTCGCAGGGCATCTGGGAGGCCAAGCAGGCGCCGTTCAAGCGCGCACTGCAACGGCACGCCTCGCCGGCGCGTTGGGACCGCTTCGTCGCCGAGGCGTCGAAGATCGACCGCACCGCCAAGGGACGCGGCGAGGGCGATGCCTGGGTGGCGCTGGAGCGGCTGCTGCTGGCCATCGCCGACGCCAAGGCCGTGCGTCTGCTGGTGGCCTGACGGCACGCGCGATGCTGCGGCTCTTCTACGGCGGCACGTTCGACCCCATCCACAACGGACACCTGGCCATTGCGCGCGCGGCGCGCGACGCGCTGCGCGTGACCGTGCGCCTGATGCCGGCCGCAGACCCCCCGCACCGCGCGCCACCCGGTGCGAGCGCAGCGCAGCGCGCGCACCTGCTCGATCTCGCGGTACAGGGAGAGGAGGGCCTGTGCGTGGACCGGCGCGAACTGCGCCGGGCCGCACGGCTGCCGGGGTCGCGGTCGTACACGGTGGACACGCTGCGCGAACTGCGTATGGAACTGGGTGACGCGGCCCCCCTGGCCCTGCTGATCGGGGCCGACAGCCTGCTGGGCCTGCCGGGATGGCACGAATGGCGGGCGCTGTTCGGCCTGGCGCATTTCGTGGTGGCGAACCGGCCCGGCAACCCGCTGGATGCTGGCCTGCCGCCCGATCTGGCCGATGCGCTGGCATCGCGCTGGACCTCCAGCGCCGATGCGCTGGGCAGGGCCCCCGCCGGCCTGGTGTACCGGCTGGATCACCCGTTGCAGCCCGAATCGGCCACCGACATCCGGCGCCGGATCTCTACCGGAGAGCCCTGGCGCCACCTGGTGCCGGCGCGCGTGGCCACGGCGATCGCCGACGAAAGGCTCTACCTTGACCGGGCCGCGACGCACGGTCCGCTATAATCGGTTCCGTATCTCCAGAGCCACCAAGCCTTTGTCCAGCCAAGCCCACGTCATCAAGACCCGCCTCCCCAGCCCGCCGCCGGCCCTGCCGGACCTGCTCGCCAACGTCCATGCGGCCGTGCAGGAACTGAAAGCCAAGGACGTCGTCGAAATCGACGTGCGCGGCAAGTCCAGCGTCGCCGACTACCTGGTCATCGCTTCGGGCACCTCGACGCGCCACGTGAAGTCGATCGCCGATGAAGTGGTGAAGTTCGCCAAGAAGCTGGACGTCATGCCGCTGGGCGTGGAGGGCGAGCGCGAGGCCGAATGGGTGCTGGTGGACCTGGGCGACGTCATCGTCCATGTCATGCTGCCGCGCGTGCGCGAGTTCTACGCGCTCGAGCGCCTGTGGACGGTGGGCGACCAGCCGCCGGAAGACGTGGAAACGGCGGACGAATCGCGTCTCTGACGCCATGTCGTTTCCGTGCGAAGGCGCCCTCGGGCGCCTTCGTCGTGTGTGGGGCGGCTATCATGGCCTCATGAAATGCCGTCTCATCGCCACCGGCGAGCGTGCGCCATCGTGGGTCGCCCAGGGATTCGCCGAGTACCAGAAGCGGTTGTCGCACTGGCTGCCGTTCGAACTGGTCGAGATCGAGCCGGGCCTGCGCGGCAAGGGCCGCGATCCGCAGCGCGCGATCGACGACGAAGGCAGGCGCGTGCTCGCCGCGCTGCCGAAGAACGCCCACGTCGTGGCGCTGGAGGTCACCGGCAAGCCTTATTCGTCGGAACAGCTCGCACAGCGGTTGGAGCACTGGCGTACGCTCGGGCGCGACATCGCCCTGCTGATCGGCGGGCCGGAAGGTCATGCGCCCGACGTGGTCGCCGCGGCGCACGAGAAATGGTCGCTTAGCCCGCTGACGCTGCCGCACATGCTGGTGCGGCTGGTGGTGGCCGAGCAGGTGTACCGCGCGGCGGCGATGCTGGCGAACCACCCGTACCACCGCGCCTGAGCGCTGGCTTTCATGTAGGAGCGGGCCATGCCCGCGATGTTTTTTCGCTACGGGATGGAAGAGCATCGCGGGCATGGCCCGCTCCTACAGGTGGACAAACCAGAAGCCCGCCGGACGCGGGCCTCTGGTCTCCTCATGTCGTGAACGCTACTGCAGGCTGAAGGCGATCGGCACCAGGCCGTAGGCCTGCACCGCCTGTCCATCCTGCATGGCGGGCTTGAAACGCCAGGTCTTCAGCACGTGCTGGAGCGCGGCCTTGTCCAGGTTGCGGTTGCCGCTGCTGCTCTCGACGGTCACGCTGACGGGTGTGCCATCCACGTCCACCAGTACGCGCAGCAGCACCGTGCCCTGCACGCCGTTGCGCAGCTCGTTGATCGGATAGCGCGGTGAAGTGGCGCGGACGTACTCCAGCGTAGCCGAGGGCAGTGGACCGCCCATGACGGGGCCGGTGATGTCGCCGGTGTCGACCATGGACTGCTCGATGACGGGCTCGCTGCCCCCTTCGACGATCACGGGGGTATCCGCCACCGGCGTCACGACATCGACCCGCTTCTGGATCACGTCAGGCTTCTTTTCCGGAACGATCTTTCGCTCCTCGACCACCGGGACAGGGTCGGGAAGGACCTTCTTTTCATAAATCTGGAAGATCGGCTTCTTCGGGGCGTCCACGACCAGCGGCTTCAAGGGCGCCGCCGCCATGGGCATGAGCAACATCAGCAGGGCGACGGCGTGGACCGCGAGGGCGGCGGCGATGGCCGCGATGCGGCCGCTGTCGATGCGGGTGTCGGAACCGTGGGGTAGTGCGCGAACCATGATCCACCTCCTGAGGGCTGTGAACGGAACAACGCTCGGCCGCGAGGAGTGGGGTTGCAACGTCCTGGCGCCGCACGTCCAGACTGTACTCCCCCGCACGTTGGCTGCAAGAGGGGAGGGCTTCGACCTTGGGCGTAGTCCGGGATGGCCGGCCGCCAACGAAAACGGCGCCCCGGAGGGCGCCGTCTGGGTTGTCGCGTGACAGGGCTCACTTGCCCAGTTCGAACACCACATCCAGGTTGACCGAGACCGTGGTTTCGCCCGGCGAGACCGGCGGCGCACCGCTGGCGTCGCGGGCTTCCATCTTGGCCATCGCCATCATCGGGACCGGACGGAAGCCGCCGTTGCCCTCGGAGATGCTGACGATCCGGCGCACCTTCAGGCCCAGCGACTTCGCATAGGTCTCGGCACGGCCCTGGGCCTTCTTCAGCGCGGCCAGGCGGGCCTCGTCGTAGACCGGTTCCGGGTTGTCGATCTCGAAGCTCGGCCCGTTGATCTGGTTGGCGCCCACGCCGGCCAGCGCGTCCAGCACCTTGCCCAGCTTGGCGATGTCGCGGACCTTCACACTGACCGTGTTGTTGGCCTGGTAGCCGGTGATCTTGGGGGCTTCGTTCTCGGCGTAGCGGTACTGCGGATTGAGGCTGATCCCGCTGGTCTGCACGTCCTTGTCGGCGATGCCGGCAGCCTTGATGGCCGCGACCACCTTCGCCATCTGCTCGCTGTTCTGGCGCATGGCGGTGTTGCCGTCCACGGCCTGGGTGACCACGCCGGCGGAGATCGTGGCGATGTCGGGCACGCGCGAGGCCTCGGCCTGCGCCGACACGTTGAGCAGGGTCCCGTCGGAGGGGATGGCGTAGGCAGGGGAGGTCTGGGCGTGGCTGGTCATGGCGGCGGTGGTTCCCAGGGACAGGGTCAGGGCGAGCAGCAGGGGGCGGATCAGGGGCAGGCGCATGGGATCTCCTTTTCGTGGTTCGGATGGCGGGACACCCGGTCGTCGTCGACGCGCAAGGGTGTTCACGATGACATGAACGGGCCGTGATCTGCGGCAGGGTTACCTGGATGCGGCCGGCATCAGCGGTCATTCAGTCAGGCGCCGCGGGTTATTCTTCCGTGATGCTCTATCTGGCCTCCCAATCCCCCCGACGTGCCGAACTGCTGACCCGCCTGGGGCTGTCGTTCGGCCGGATCGACCTGGACATCCCCGAACAGCGCCAGCCAGGCGAACCGGCCATCGACTACGTGCGCCGCGTCGCCCGGGAAAAGGCCGGTGCCGGGTTGCTGAAGGTCATGGCCACCCCCGGCGCGGTCGTGCTGGGCGCCGACACTGAAGTCATCCTGGAGGACGAGGTGTTCGGCAAGCCGGCCGACGAAGCGGAGGCTGCCGCCATGCTGCGCCGCTTGTCCGGCCGCACCCATCAGGCGGTGTCCGCCGTCTCGGTGGTGAGTGCCGGGCGCGAGGCGCAGGCGCTGGTGGTCACGGACGTGACCTTCGCCGACCTGGACGAGGCCGACATCGCGGCCTACGTCGTCAGCGGAGAGGCGATGGGCAAGGCCGGGGCGTATGGAATCCAGGGACGCGCCGAGCAGTTCGTCACCCGCTTGGCCGGCAGCTACTCGGCCGTGATGGGTCTGCCCCTGCACGAGACGGCGAAGCTGCTGCGCGGCTTCGGCATCCATCCAACGGCAACCGCCGCCACCGCGTCAGCCTGAGGAAGGACCCCATGTCGGAAGAGATCCTGGTCAACGTCACCCCGCGCGAGACCCGCGTGGCGGTGATCGAGAACGGCATGCTGCAGGAACTGCACATCGAACGCGGCTGGCGCCGCGGCGTGGTGGGCAACATCTACAAGGGCAAGGTGCAGCGGGTGATGCCGGGCATGCAGGCGGCGTTCGTCGAAGTCGGCCTGGAGCGCGCCGCCTTCCTGCACGCCAACGACATCGTGCGTTCTTCGCCGGACGCCGTGGTCGATGGCGAAGAGGCCGCCCTGCCCACGCCGCCGCCGGCGCCGATCATGGACCTGTTGCGCGACGGGCAGGACATCGTCGTGCAGGTGGTGAAGGACCCGATCGGCAGCAAGGGCGCGCGACTGACCACGCAGATCAGCATCCCCTCGCGCTACCTGGTGCTGCTGCCGCAGTCCAAGGTGATCGGCGTGTCCGCACGGATCGAGGACGAAGCCGAGCGTCATCGCCTGAAGCAGGCCGTCACCGAACTGGCCGGCCTGCACGGGGGCCACGGCTACATCATCCGCACCAACGCCGAGGGCCAGCCGGTCGAGGCGCTGGCCGAGGACATCGCCTACCTGTCGCGCGTCTGGAACGTGGTCGAACGCCGCGGGCGCGAATCGCCCTCGTGCAGCATTCTGTATGAAGACCTCAGCCTGCCGCTGCGCGCGGTGCGCGACCTCATCCGCAAGGACGTGGACAAGGTGAAGGTCGATTCCAAGGAAACCCACGAGCGGCTGCAGGCCTTCGTCGCCAAGTACATGCCGGTGCTGGCCGAGCGCATCGAACTGTATTCGGGCGAGCGTCCCATCTTCGATCTGTACGGCGTGGAGGACGAGATCGGCCGCGCGCTGGACAAGCAGGTGCCCCTGAAGTCGGGCGGTTACCTGGTGATCGACCAGACCGAGGCGATGACCACGGTCGACGTGAACACCGGTTCGTTCCTCGGCCAGCGCAACCTGGAAGAGACCGTTTACCGCACCAATCTGGAAGCCGCGCAGGCGGTCGCGCGCCAGCTGCGGCTGCGCAACCTGGGCGGCATCATCATCATCGACTTCATCGACATGGACGATCCGGAGCATCGCCGCCAGGTGCTGCGCACGCTGGAGAAGTCGCTGGCGAAGGATCATGCCAAGACCACGGTGTACGAGTTCTCGCCGCTGGGCCTGGTGGAGATGACGCGCAAGCGCACGGTGGAGAGCCTGGCCCGCCAGCTGTCCGAACCGTGCCCGGAATGCGGCGGGCGCGGCAGCATCAAGACCACCGAGACCGTCACCTACGAGATCTTCCGCGAAATCACCCGCGCCGTGCGCCAGTTCGAGGCGGCGCGCCTGCTGGTGATCGCCTCGCCGAAGGTGGTCGCGCGCATCACCGACGAGGAATCGACGGCGGTCGCGGAGCTGGAAGAGTTCCTGGGCAAGTCGATCCGTTTCCAGGCCGACGACCAGTACCTGCAGGAGCAGTTCGATGTCGTGCTGCTGTGAAGCAGGGAATAGGGAATGGCGAGTCGGGAATCGAGCGAGTGATCGCCCGAGGGCCGCCATGGCGTTGACGCTTCCATTCCCTATTCCCCATTCCCGAGTCCCGGCCCACTGATGCCCACACCGCTGCGCCGCCGCCTGCGCCTGGCCCGTCAGGGTGCCGTCTACGGCGCCGCGGTCGTGCTGGTGTGCATGGCCGTGGTGCTCGGGATCGCCAGCCAGGTGTTGCCGCTGGCCGAACGCCATCCGGACCGCATCGCGGCCTGGCTCAGCGAACGCGCAGGCCGCCCGGTGGCCTTCGATGCCGTGAAGACCCAGTGGACGCGGCGTGGTCCGCTGCTGCAGCTGGATGGCCTGCGGCTGGGAGCCGGCGAAAGCGGCGTGCGCATCGGCCAGGCCGAGGTGCTGGTATCGATGTATGGCGGCCTGTTGCCGGGGCGTTCCTTCACCGAACTGCGCCTGCGCGGGCTGGCCCTGACGCTGCAGCGCGGCGATGACGGCGCATGGTCCGTGCAAGGCCTGCCCGGCCAGCAGCAGGCGGACGACGACCCACTGTCCAGTCTGGAAGGCCTGGGCGAGCTGCAGGTGATCGACGGGCGCCTGGCCATCGTCGCGCCGTCGCTGGGGTGGGATATCCAGGTGCCCGACATCGACCTGCGCCTGCGCGTGCAGGGCGACCGCGTGCGCGCGGGCACGCGCGCCTGGATCCGCAAGGACGCGGCGCCGCTCAACGTCGCCATCGATTTCGACCGCAAGGCCGGAGACGGCCGTGCCTATCTGGACGTGGCGGCCGAGGACATCGGGGCGTGGTCGCCGCTGCTGCGCTACGCCGGTGTGGTGGCCGAACGCGGCAATGGCCGCGTGCGCGCATGGACGGAGCTGCGCCGACATCGCGTCGTGCTGGTGACGGCGGACGCGCAGTTGCGCCAGGTCGGCCTGCGTGGCGCGCCGCTCCCCGCATCCACCGCGCCGACCCGTGTGGCGTTCGATCAACTGGAAGGTCGCATGCGCTGGCGGCTGGTGAACGGCGGCTGGCGCCTGGATGCTCCGCGCCTGCGCGTCGGCAGCGCACCCGCGGTACAGACGCTGGACGGCCTGGTGCTGGCCGGCGGTGCGCGCTATGCGGTGCTGGCGGATGAAGTGGACGCGGCCCCGCTGTTCGCGGTGCTGGGATTGAGCGACAGGGTCGAACCCGGCCTGCGCCGCTGGCTGGTGCAGGCCAAGCCGGGCGCGCGGCTGGCACGGCTCGCACTGACGGGGCGCCGTGACGGCGCGATGCAGGGCGAAGGCACGCTGCGTGACATCTCGTTCGCACCGGTCGGGGATGCACCCGGACTCAGCGGACTGGCGGGCGACTTCGACGGCGATGCGTCGGGTTTCCGCCTGAAGCTCGATCCGACTTCGCGCATGCGCTTCGACTGGCCCAGCGGTTTCGCCGTGGTACACGACGTCAGGCTGCAGGGCGATGTCCTGGGCTGGCGCGAAGGCCAGGGCTGGCGCGTGGGCACCTCGGCTCTGAGAGTGCGGGGCAAGGACTACGGCGCCGACGTGCGCGGCGGCCTGTGGTTCCAGGGCGACGGTACGCGGCCGTGGATCGACCTGGCGGCCGATCTCGACGACGCCCCGGTGCCGGCGGCGAAGGGTTTCTGGATCCACCACAAGATGTCCAAGGCCGCCGTCGACTGGTTGAACGGCGCGCTGGTCGGCGGCACCGTGCGCGACGGACGCGCCATCGTCACCGGCGATCTCGACGACTGGCCGTTCACGCGCCAGAACGGCCGCTTCGAAGCGGTGGCGCGGATCGAGGGCGGGCAGTTCAAGTTCCAGCACGACTGGCCGCAGGTGGAGCAGGTGCATGGCGACATCGCCTTCATCGGTAACGGCTTTCTGCTGAAGGCGGGCGGCATGCTGGCGGATGTCGCGGTGCCGGCGTTCGAAGCCGGCATCGCCGATTTCGGCGAGGGCGACCTGAAGATCACTGCGCGCACGGATACCGATGCCGGCAAGCTGCTGGCGATGTTGCGGCAGAGTCCGCTGCACAAGACCTACGCTGATACGCTGGACCACCTGCAGGCGAAGGGGCCGGTGGCGGCGACTTTCGATCTGCTGCAGCCGCTGCACGCCGACGCACAGTCACGCCGCAAGCTCGCCGGCACCGTGGACCTGAAGGGTACGCAGTTGGCGGAGAAACGCTGGGATCTGGTGTTCGAGAACGTGCGGGGCAAGGCGAAGTACGACGATGGCGGCTTCGCGTCGGGGCCGTTGCAGGTGGTGCATGACGGACAGGCGGGCGTGCTCGGATTGCGCGCCGGCAGCGGCACGCGCGACCGCAACCAGGCGTTCGAGGCGGACCTGTCCGCCGTCGTCGATGCCGATCGCCTGCTGGATCGCGCGCCCGAGATGGCGTGGCTGAAGCCTTACATGGACGGACGTTCGTCGTGGACGGTGGGCGTGAACATTCCGCGCACGTCGACGGGCAAGCCTGAACCGCCGACGCAGCTCAACCTCACCTCCGATCTGGTGGGCACCGCGATGAGCCTGCCGGCGCCGCTGCGCAAGGCGCCTGGCTCGCCCCTGAAAACCACCGTTCGTGCGCCGCTGCCGATGGGCAGCGGACAGATCGACGTGGCGTTCGGAGACCTGCTCGCCTTGCGCGCACGCGCCAGCAACGGACAGACCGGCGTGCGCGTCGTGCTGGGCAGCCATGAAGTGCAGGACGCCGCGCCGGCGTCAGGACTGATCGCGACCGGCCGCGCCGGCACGCTGGATGCGATGGAGTGGGTGGCGCTGGCCAAGGGCGGCGGTGAAGGGGGATCGCTGCCGTTGCGCCACATCGACGTCACCGCCGAGCGTCTGCTGATGATCGGCTCGGTCTTCCCCGATACGCGCCTGCAGCTGGCACCCGCGCAGCAGGCGCTGGCGGTGTCGCTGGATGGCGAAGCGCTGTCCGGCGCGCTGCTGGTCCCCGACGCGAAGGGCGCGGCGATCGCCGGCAAGCTGGCGCGCGTGCACTGGCGCAAGGCGCCCGCGCTCAACAATGGCGCTGCCGTCGCGTCCGCACGCGGCGCTACCGACGATCTCAACCCGGCGGACATCCCGCCGCTGTCGCTGGACATCGAAGATCTGCGTTTCGGCGACGCGCGACTGGGCGCGGCCAAGCTGCGCACGCGCCAGCAGGCCGACGGCATGCATGTCGACCAGCTGCAGTTGCGTTCGCCGGGCCAGCATATTGACGTGAGCGGGCAGTGGACCGGCATGGGGGCAGCGGCCCGCACCCGTTTCGCCGCCGAGGTGAAGAGCGAGAACTTCGGCGTGCTGATGGACGATCTGGGACTGGGCGACCGCGTCGGCGGCGGCCACGGCCAGATCACCGCCCAGGCCGCCTGGCCGGGCAGCCCCGCCGCCTTCCGCCTCGCGTCGCTGGAAGGCAGCGTCAAGCTGGCCGCGCGCGATGGCCACCTGCTGGAAGTCGAGCCCGGCGCGGGCCGCGTGTTGGGCCTGCTGAGCGTGGCAGAAGTGCGGCGTCGGTTGATGCTCGACTTCAGTGATTTCTTCTCGAAGGGATTCGCGTTCAACCGCATCGATGGCGATCTGCGCATCACGGGCGGGCTGGCGCGCAGCGAGAACCTGGTGATCGACGGGCCCGCGGCCGAGATCCTGATCCGCGGCGACACCGACCTGCGCAGCGAGCAGTTCGACCAGATGGTCGACGTGAAGCCAAAATCCGCCAACGTGCTGACCGCCGTCGGCGCGGTGGCGGGTGGCCCCATCGGTGCCGCGGTGGGTGCCGTGGCGAACGCCGTGCTGAAGAAGCCGCTGGCCGAAATGGGTGCCAAGACCTACCGGGTCACCGGCCCGTGGAAATCGCCCAAGGTCGAGGTGGTGGGGCGCGAACAGTCGCGCGTCCGCCAGCACGACCGCGCCGATAGCGTCGGCGCCCCCTGACATCCCGCGCGTCGGCGACCGCGCTTGTCGCGGCCGCCTTCCGCCCCCATGGTGAAGACATGACCCTGCCGATCCCGCTCGCCGAAACCCGTCTCCTCCTGCCCGCCGGCCTGGACCCGGCGGGACTCGACCGCGCCTTCGGCACACTGCTGGGGCCGGGCATCGACTTCGGCGACCTGTATTTCCAGCATGCGCGCCGCGAAAGCTGGACGGTCGAGGACGGCATCGTCAAGGACGGCGCGCATTCCATCGAGCAGGGCGTGGGCGTGCGCGCGATCTCCGGCGAAAAGACCGGCTTCGCCTATTCCGACGACATCAACGCACAGGCGCTGCTCGATGCCTCGAAATCGGCGCGCGCCATCGCCCGCGACGGTGCGGCGCACGCGCCGCGCGCGCTGGTGCGCAGCGGCGGCCGCGCACTGTACGCCGGCGACGACCCCATCGATGCGATGGCCAACGATGCCAAGGTCGAGGCATTGCGCGCGGTGGATCGCTTCCTGCGCGCCGCCGATCCGCGCGTGCAGCAGGTCACCGTCAGCCTGTCCGGCGGCATCGACACGGTGCTGGTGGCGCGCAGCGATGGCGTGCTGGCGTCCGACGTGCGTCCGCTGGTGCGCCTGAACGTGCAGGTCATCGTGGAACAGAACGGTCGTCGCGAATCCGGCTATGCCGGCATGGGCGGCCGCTACGGCTATGCGGAACTGTTCGCCGACGGCAAGCCCGAAGACCTCGCGCGCGAAGCGCTGCGCCAGGCGCTGGTGAATCTGGAGGCGATCGATGCGCCGGCCGGCGTGATGCCGGTGGTACTGGGCAGCGGCTGGCCCGGCGTACTGCTGCACGAAGCCGTCGGCCACGGCCTGGAGGGCGACTTCAACCGCAAGGGCACCAGCGTGTACGCCGGCCGCATCGGGCAGCAGGTCGCATCGAAGGGCGTCACCATCGTCGACGACGGTACGCTGCCGGGTCGCCGCGGTTCGCTCAACATCGACGACGAAGGTACACCGACAAACTGCACCACGCTGATCGAGGATGGCGTGCTGGTGGGTTACATGCAGGACACCCACAACGCACGCCTGATGGGCGTGGCGCCTACCGGCAACGGCCGTCGAGAATCGTTTGCGCACCTGCCGATGCCGCGCATGACCAACACCTACATGCGGGCCGGACAGGACGATCCGGAAGACATGATCCGCTCGGTGAAAAAGGGCCTGTACGCGGTCAATTTCGGCGGCGGCCAGGTCGACATCACCAGCGGCAAGTACGTGTTCTCCGCCACTGAGGCCTACCTGATCGAAGACGGCCGCATCACCGCGCCGGTGAAGGGCGCCACCCTGATCGGCAACGGGCCGGAGACGATGCAGAAGGTGAAGATGGTCGGCCACGATCTGGCGCTGGACCAGGGCGTCGGCATCTGCGGCAAGGACGGCCAGAGCGTGCCGGTGGGCGTGGGTCAGCCGTCGTTGCTGATCGAAGGGCTGACGGTGGGCGGGACGAAGGCGTGATACCTGCCTGTCTGTGCCTTCTCCCTTCGAGAGAGGGGGGCGTGAAGCGCCGGATGAGGGGCGAGCGGAGTCACGATGTTTGATGCGTCTCGACTTTCGTCGCCCCGCACCCCAACCCCTCTCCCCCGCAGGGACTTCCTTCGGTCGCCGACGGGAGAGGGGCTACTCGGCGGCGGCTTCGTCGTCTTGCGTGTCCGTCGAGGACAGCAGCTCACGCACCTCGCGGAACAGGTCGCGGAACGCACGCGGCGGTTTGTTCTTCGCGCGTTCGTCGGTGGCGTTGCGGACCAGTTGGCGAAGCTTCTGCCGGTCGGCCGTGGGGAATTCCTCCAGCAGCGCGGCCAGCGCGTCGTCGCCATCGGCCAGCAGACGGTCGCGCCACTGCTCGGCCTGGTGCAGCAGGGCGGTTTCGCGGCGCGCGGCTTCGCCGCCCTCGTCCATCGCGTCGCGGATCGCTTCCAGCACTTCATCTTCCTCGCGTCGCATCTGCTTGGCGAGGAACTGCAACTGGCGCTTGTGCGCGATGTGCGAGGTGATGCGCTGCGTTTCCACGATGTGCGGCATCAGCTCGTCGGGAATCGGCAGGCGCGCCAGCTGCGCGGCGGGAAGCGCCACCAGCTTCTCGGCCAGGCTGCGGATCTCCAGCGCCTCGATCCGCTGCTGGGTACGGCTTGGGCTATAGAATTCGCCGGTTTCGGGGTCGCGTCCGCGCATGGTGAAGCCTCTCTGTCGCTTCCACGTCACGCCGTGGAAGCCTGATCGAATGCCGATCCGCCGCCCGTGCGCGGATCACTGGACACAAGGATAAAGCATTGAACGCCACCGCCCTGACTTCCCCCGACGACAGCCTCGCCCGGCTCGAACGCCTGGAGGCGCTGTCACGGCGCCTGCTGGACCGCGCGCGGTCCCACGGTGCCACCCAGGCCGAGGTGAGCTGCAGCGAGGAAACCGGCCTCAACGTCAGCGTGCGCCTGGGCGAGGTGGAAACGGTGGAGTCCACCCGCGACCGCGGCATCGGCGTGACCGTCTATTTCGGCAAGCGCAAGGGCAGCGCCAGTACCGCCGACCTGCGCGAGGAGAGCCTGGAGGCCACGGTGGAACAGGCCTGCGCCATCGCACGCTTCACCGAGGACGACGAGGCCGCCGGGCTGGCCGATGCCGCGCTGATGGCGCGCGAGTTCCCGGAGCTGGATGTCTGGCATCCCTGGGCGCTGGACATGGACCGCGCCGTCGATCTGGCGCTGGCCTGCGAAGCGGCGGGCCGCGACGCCGACGCGCGCATCGAGAACTCCGACGGCGCTTCCATCGGCAGCGGCGAAAGCCTGTCGGTGTACGCCAATTCGCACGGCTTCATCGGCCGCGAGCGCGACACCCAGCATACGATCGGCTGCGCGTTGATCGCCGGGCAGGGCGATGCCATGCAGCGCGACGGCTGGTACAGCACCGCCCTGTCGTATCAGGAACTCGAAGATCCGGCGGCCATCGGCCGCAAAGCCGCCGAGCGGACGGTGGCCCGCCTGCAGCCGCGTTCGCTGGCGACCGGCGAGTATCCGGTGCTGTTCTCGGCGGAGGTGGCGCGTTCGCTGGTCGGTCACCTGCTGGGCGCGGTCTCCGGCGGCGCGCTGTACCGGAAAGCCAGCTTCCTGCTGGATCATGTGGGCCAGCGCATCTTCCCCGACTGGTTCGCCATCGAGGAACTGCCGCTGCTGCCGCATGGCCTGCGTTCGGCCGCGTTCGATGCGGAGGGCGTGGCGACGAGGCGCTCCCACCTCATCCGCGATGGCGTGCTGGAGCGCTATGTGTTGGGCAGTTACTCGGCGCGCAGGCTCGGTCTGCAGACCACCGGCAACGCCGGCGGCGTGCACAACCTGCAGGTGAAGGCGAACGCGGGCGGTTTCGACGACCTGCTGGCCGGCATGCGCAGCGGGCTGCTGGTCACCGAGCTGATGGGGCAGGGCGTGAACGGCGTGACCGGCGACTACTCGCGCGGTGCGGCCGGGTTCTGGGTGGAGCAGGGCGTGATCGCCTACCCCGTGGACGGCATCACCATCGCGGGCAACCTCAAGACGATCTTCGCAGGCATCGAGGCGGTGGGGCGCGATGTGGACAGGCGCTCCCATGTCGGCGTGGGCTCGGTCCTCGTAGGCCGCATGACCGTGGCGGGCGAATAGGCGGTAGGCGGGGCCGTGGCCGCCGCCGACGCGGTTACCCGTTATGCTTGGCATGCGGAGTGCTGCGGGGGTTCGCGGCACTCGACCGCCCACCCACCACTTAGGGGAATCACCTAGATGAGCGAATTCGACAACGTCACCGCACCGCCGCCGCCGACCTCAGGCGATGCGCCCCAGGACCAGCGCACCATGTCGCTGCTGGCGCACCTGCTGGGCATCGTCACCGGCCCGATCGGCGCGCTGATCATCTGGCTGGTCAGCAAGGACGACGCATCCAAGGGCTTCGTCGTGGACCAGTCCAAGGAAGCGCTGAACTTCCAGATCACGGTGTTCATCGCCATCGTCATCTCGTGGATCCTGGCTTTCGTGCTGATCGGCCTGCTGCTGATGCCGCTGGTCGGCATCGCCAACCTGGTGCTGTGCATCATCGCCGGCATCAAGGCCAACAACGGCGAGTCCTACCGCTATCCGTTCGCCCTGCGCCTGATCAAGTAAGCGATCGTCGCGGGGAAGAAAAAAGCCCGGCATCGCCGGGCTTTTTTCATGCCCTCGCTCAGTGCGCGCGATGGATCGCCAGCTCGCCGAGCGCGCGCAGCGCATCGGCATCACCGTCGTACGGAGCCAGTGCCTCGCGCATGCGCGCGTCCAGTTCGGCGAGCTTCGCTTTCGCGCCGTCCATGCCCAGCAGGGCCGGATAGGTGGATTTGGCCTGCGCCACGTCCTTGCCGGCGGTCTTGCCCAGCTGTTCGGAACTGGCCTCGATGTCGAGGATGTCGTCGCGCACCTGGAACGCCAGCCCCAGCGCCGTGGCGAAATCGTCCAGCCGCGCGAGCGTGGCGGCGTCGGCTGCGCCGGCCAGCGCGCCCATGCGCACGGCGGCGCGGATCAGGGCGCCGGTCTTGAGGGCATGCATCCGCTGCAGGTCGTCCAGCGTCTGCCGCGCCCCGGTGGCATCGATGTCCAGCGCCTGGCCACCGCACATGCCGGCCGCGCCGGAGGCCTGCGCCAGCGTGCCCAGCCAGTCCACCCGCAGCGTCGCGGCGACGTCAGCCGATGCCAGCACTTCGAACGCGCGCGTCTGCAGTGCATCGCCGGCGAGGATGGCGGTGGCTTCGTCGAAGGCGATGTGCACCGTGGGCTTGCCGCGGCGCAGATCGTCGTCGTCCATCGCCGGCAGGTCGTCGTGCACCAGCGAATAGGCATGGATCAGCTCGACCGCGATGGCCGGCGCATGCAGTGTGGCTTCGTCCGCCTGCAGCAGCGTGCCGCCGGCATAGACCAGCAGGGCGCGCATGCGCTTGCCGCCACCGAGTACGGCGTGGCGCATGGCGGCATGCAGGCGTCGCGGGGCGGTGTCGGCCGGTGGCAGGGCGCGATCCAGATGGCCTTCCAGCGCTGCCGACCAGGCGGCGAAACGCGGATCAGCGGCCATCGGGCGCGGGCGCGAAGGCGTCGCCGTTCTCCGGCTGTTCCGGATCGCTGAGCAGGCGCACGCGCAGTTCCGCCTGCTCGAGCGCGGCCTGGCACTGGCGATACAGGCCCACGCCGCGTTCGTAGGCGGCCAGCGAGGCTTCCAGGCTCAGGTCGCCGTGTTCCATCTTCTCGACCAGTTGCTCGAGTTCGTCCAGCGACTGCTCGAAATGGGCGACGGGCGAGGCGTCTGCGGGGGTCTTCTTGGGCATGCGGCAAGTGTGGGGATCGGGCGCGGTCAGGTCAAACGCAGGACAGACTCAGCCGCGCCGCCATACCAGTCGCGCACCGTGCGTCCGCAACCAGGTGTCGGCGTCGGCCGACAGCACCAGGTCGCCCGCCGCCCACAGCGCGTCGCCACGCCAGAGCAGCGGAAGCTGGCGGCGCTCCCAGGGCGGGATGCCGAGCGCCAGCAGCACGTCTTTCAGGGCGTGACGGTGGGACCGGCCCGGCAAGGCGATGCGCTCGCCGCCGCGGCGCGCACCCACCTGCAAGGGCGTGCCGAACCGGTGATCGCCGCCCTCCAGCGACAGGGTGCCGCCATCCGGCAGTGCGAGCGGGCCCGTCCCGTCCCAGTCGGCATGCCAGTCCGCGGGTAGGACGCTGTGCATGCGCTCGGCATGCAGGAGCCCGCGCCATCGACGCACCACCGCACCCTGCCAGGCGAACTCCGCCTGCGCATCGGCCCGTGCGTCCATCAGGTGGGCTTCGATGCGCGCCACCCCTTCCGCCGGCAGCGGCGGCAGCGACAGGCCCTCGATCCATCGGCGCAGCACGCGTGCGCGCTGGGCGCGTGCGACCTCGCGCAGCGGGGCGATGGTCAGCGCGGCGGGGTCGGCGGTGGCCGCTTCCGCGAGCAGGCGTGCATCCTGGCGCGCCAGCAGGTCCGCGGCCTCTGCGCTGAGTGTCGCGCTGCGCGCGAACGCGGCATCCGCCTGCGGCCAGCGCTGTCGCAGGCGGGGCAGGATGTCGTGGCGGAGGAAATTGCGGTCGGCATCGGTGCGGGCGTTGCTGGGGTCTTCGATCCAGCGCAGTCCATGTGCAGAGGCGTAGGCCTGCAATGCGTCGCGCGGCGTGTGCAGCAGTGGTCGCCATTGCCATCCCGGGCCGAAGCGGCGCCAGGGCCGCATCGCCGCCAGCCCGTCGGGGCCCGAGGCACGCAGGGCGCGCAACAGGAAGGTCTCCGCCTGGTCTTCCAGATGGTGGGCCGTGGCCAGAATGTCGCCGGGCGCCATGACGGCGGCGAACGCCTCGCGCCGCGCATGCCGCGCCGCCGCTTCAGGGCCCTCGCCCCGGGTGGCATCGACCCGCACATGCCGCACCTGCAGGGCCACCTCCAGCGCCGCGCAGGCCGCGGCACAGTGCGTCACCCAGGCGTCGGCTTCGGGTTGTAGCCTATGGTGCACGTGGACGGCGCCCAGTCCGCGGCGCCGCAGATCCGGATCCTGCGCCAGACGATGCAGCAGGACGGACGAATCCCGTCCGCCGCTCAACGCCACCCACACGCGTCCTTCCGTGGCGGCGGGCAGCAGGGGCAGGGACGGGGACGGGGACGGAGGGCGCATCCGCGCATGCTAGCGATGAAGCGGTCGGCACGCAGCCTGGGTCCACCATCGCGGCCGCGCCTGCGCCCCGGGCTCCCGTGCTTCGCAAGCCGACTCCGGCGAACGGAACGATGGGTCGGCCGCATCGCGCGGGCCGTGCCGCGCGCGGCGTCTACCTGACCTGTTGCAGGATGACGATCAGGGCGCCGGTCCAGCACGCGCCGACGAACAGACCCAGCACCAGATGCTGGCTTACGCCCGCGCGATGGAAGCGCCAGCGGTTCACCCCCAGCGCCACGATCACCGGTAGTACGAACAGGACCGTCGGCAGCATCCACCAGGGTAACGACAGCAGGTCCATCCCACTCTCCCGCGTGCGTGGCCGGCAATGCGCCGGCCTGGATACATCATCGCGCACCGCGCGCGCGCCGGCCTTGATCGTGGTCAACCGTCCGTCGTCGCGGACGCGGTCAGTCCAGCGAGGCGAGCTCGCGCCGGGCGAGGGCGATCCAGTCCTGCTGTTCGCGGCGGTAATAGTGGGGTGCCGCATCGGAGCGGTCGAGGATCTCCTGGAACAGGCTGCGCGCCCGTGCATGCTCGCCCAGACGCTTCAGCAGCAGGCCGAAGCGCGCGCGGGCCTCTTCGCCAGGATAACCCTGCACGACGGCCTCGTACTCATGGATGGCGGCCGCGGCGTCGGCGGTGTCTTCCACTGCGCGCGCATACAACAGGTGGCCGTCGACGGAACGGAAGGAGGGATTGGCGGCAATCAGCGCGTCCAGCGTGGCGCGGGCCTTGGCCGACTCGCCCAGGCCGAACTGTGCCTTCGCCAGTCCCAGCATCAGGTCCGGATCGCTGGCGTAAAGGCCCTTGAGCGCCTGCCCGTAGAGCTCCGATGCGTGCGCATAGTCGCCGCTGCGCAGGCTCTCCTCGGCCAGCCGCCGCCGGTTCGCAGGCGTATCGGCGGCCTTCAGCAGCCTGGCGGCGTCGCGCCGATCACGGTCGGGGTCGATGCGATCGCGCATGCTGCGTACCGTGCGCCGTGCGGACGGATGGTGGCGCAGCTCGGGCAGGATCTCGGCGATGAAGTAGATGATCACCGCAAGGAAGGAGAACAGCAGCAGGATGAAGACCCAGTACAGCGGACGTCCCGTGCGCACCACGTGCACGCAGCAGGCGATCTGCAGGGCGAAGGACAGCAGCAGGAGTGGACTCATGGTGCGGGTGCGGCTCCCGATTCCGGACAGGCGGAAGGCCGCATTCTAGCCAGCGCCACGCGCAGGGCGCTCCCCGCATCGACGAAACCCGCGCGCTTCGCCGCCCATGGATAGCGTTGGGCGAATCGCTCCGGCCGGCAGACGGGATGGTAGTAGGACGGCCCTTTCATCAGCGTGATCAGCAACAGGCGCTCTTCGGGGACCAGGTCGTCCAAAGGCCGGCCGTACCACGCGAGCGCGGCTTGTTCGATGCCCCTGGCGCCGCGACCGAACGTTGACTCTGCCAGTATCGTGTCGACCATGCGTTCCAGGGGCCAGTCGCGACTGGCGCGGATGGCAGCGGCCGAGTCGAGGAGATGCCCGCGCAGCCCGCGTGTCGGATGCGCCTGTCGCATGGCCAGGGTCCGCCCCGCG
Source organism: Pseudoxanthomonas sp. F11 (assembly GCF_037046485.1). Classification (NCBI taxonomy): domain Bacteria; kingdom Pseudomonadati; phylum Pseudomonadota; class Gammaproteobacteria; order Lysobacterales; family Lysobacteraceae; genus Pseudoxanthomonas; species Pseudoxanthomonas sp. F11. Next base: position 942,135 of record NZ_JBANLZ010000002.1, read on the forward strand.
CGACTGAGCAGTCCCAACTGGGAGTCGACGGGGGCACCCTGCCAGCCCGAGAGCTGCCACAGCCGGTAACCCCACGCGCTTACGGGATTGAGGCGCGGCACATCCTCAATGCCGCACGCCTCGGCATCCAGATAGAGCGCGCGCAGGTCGGGCGTGGCGCGGTAGCGGTTGGGCGCACGATGATCGGGAAAGTCCGATGCACCGACCGCGTAGAGGCCGAAGCACAGGGCCACGACGAACCCGGCGACAACCAGCAGCGTCACGAGGAGGGCTCTGACCCTGGCCATCCCCGGCGATGGCTTCAGGCCGCTTCGTACGCGCCGTAACCGCGCAGGCGCGCGTAGCGCTTGGCCAGCAGATCCTCGACGGGTAGCCGCTCCAGCGCATCGAGTTCATTGAGCAGCACAGCCTTCAGGCGCACCGCCATCTGGCGCGGGTTGCGGTGGGCGCCGCCGATGGGCTCGCGCACGACCTTGTCGACCAGGCCCAGGCCATGCAGGCGCTTGGCGGTCAGGCCCAGTTGTTCGGCGGCGTCCTTGGCCTTGGCGGCGTCCTTCCACAGGATCGACGCGCAGCCTTCCGGCGAGATCACCGAGTACGTGCCGTACTCCAGCATCAGCGTGCGGTCGCCGACGCCGATGGCCAGCGCGCCGCCGCTGCCGCCTTCGCCGATCACCGTGCAGATGATCGGGATCTTCAGTTCCGCCATTTCCATCAGGTTGCGGGCGATGGCTTCGGACTGGCCGCGCTCTTCCGCGCCCACGCCGGGATACGCGCCGGGGGTGTCGATGAAGGTCAGCAGCGGCAGCTTGAAGCGTTCGGCCATCTTCATCAGGCGCAGCGCCTTGCGGTAACCCTCCGGACGCGGCATGCCGAAGTTGCGCGCGATCTTGCTCTTGGTGTCGCGGCCCTTCTGGTGGCCGATGATCATCACGCTGCGGCCGTCGATGCGGCCCAGGCCGCCGACGATGGCGCTGTCGTCGGCGAAGGCACGGTCGCCCGCCAGTTCCTGGAACTCGTCGCAGAAGACCTTGATGTAGTCCAGCGTGTACGGGCGCGCCGGGTGGCGGGCCAGCTGCGAAACCTGCCAGGGGGTCAGGTCGCGGAAGATCTGCGCCGTGCGGATGCGCAGCTTGTCCTGCAGGGCATGCACCTCGGCATCCACATTCACCGCCGGCCCGGTGCTGGCGGCGCGCAGGTCCTGGATCTTGGCTTCCAGGTCGGCGATGGGTTGTTCGAAGTCGAGGTAGTTCGGATTCATCTGCGGGCCGTGGGCCGGAAAGGGGGAAAGTGTAGCCGAAGCACCCCGGCGGTCACGTACGGGGGGGTAGGGCCGTGACGCCGCGCACGTGGCGCCGTCAGTTCGCCCACGGCCGGTAGAAGGCCGGCTTGGCGGTACGCACGCCGGGCATGGCGCGCAGGGCGTCCAGCAGTTCGGCATCCACGCGCACCGCCTTCTGGCCGTTGAGGTCCAGCATGCCGGCGATCACGCCGTCGCCGGCGCCCATCAGCAGGTCCAGGCGCAGCGGCGTGCCGCCGGGACGATGCCGCGACAGCAGGGCGTCCACGCGCTCCCACAGGCCCGGCACGCGCAGGTCCAGGCGCAGTTGCAGGCGTTGCGCATGTTGCTGGCACAGCTGCGCGTAATCCCACACCTGGCGGATGCGCAGGCTGTAGCCGCCACTGAATTCGTCCTCGCGCAGGCCGCCCTTGATGACCAGCACGCGGTCGCGCGTCAGCAGCGCACCGAACTCGGACAGCGCGTCGGAGAACGCGCTGCACTCGATACGCCCGCGTCCGTCCTCCAGCTGCACGAACACCTGGCTGTCGCCCTTGCGCCGGATGCCCACCACCTGGCCGGCGACGATCGCGCTGACCTCCGGCCGCCAGCCCTTCTTGTCCCCTCCGGAAGAGCTGGACCAGAGGCGGTCCAGCTCGCTCAGGTCGCTGCCGACCAGCGAACGCAGGTCGTCGCGGTAGGGATCCATCGGGTGGCCGCTGAGGTAGTGGCCCAGCGTCTCGCGTTCGCCGTGCAGCTTCTGTATCAGCGGCCATTCGTCCGTCACCGGCAGGTCGACGTGGATGTCGTCGCCCCCGCTGCTGGAGCCGAACATGTCGACGATGCCGGCGCTGCGGTTCTTGCTGATCTGGTCGATGGCCTTCAGCACTTCGGGCAACTGCAGCGCCAGCGAGGCGCGGTTGCGGCCCAGTGCGTCCAATGCGCCCGCGTTGATCAGGGCTTCCAGCGCGCGCTTGTTGAGCTTGGACGAATCGACGCGCTTGCAGAAATCGAACAGGTCGCGGAACTCGCCTCCTTCCCGCCGTGCCTCGACGATGCTCTCGCACACGCCCTGGCCCACGCCCTTCACCGCGCCCAGGCCGTAGCGGATGGTGCCGGCATCGGTGGCCACGAACATGAAGTCCGAATGGTTCACGTCCGGCGGCCGCACGTCGAGGCCCAGCCCGCGCGCTTCGTCGAGGAAGCCGACCACCTTCTCGGTCTTGTCCATGTCCGAGGACAGCGTGGCGGCCATGAACTCGGATGGGTAGTGCTTCTTCAGCCACGCGGTCTGGTAGGCGACCAGCGAGTACGCGGCGGCGTGCGACTTGTTGAAGCCGTAGCCGGCGAACTTCTCCATCAGGTCGAAGATCTCGTCGGCCTTGCGCTGATCCACGCCGCCCTTGGCCGCGCCCTCGCGGAAGATCTCGCGGTGCTTGGCCATTTCGGCCGGCACCTTCTTGCCCATCGCGCGGCGCAGCAGGTCGGCGCCGCCCAGCGAGTAGCCGCCGACGATCTGCGCCATCTGCATGACCTGCTCCTGGTAGACCATGATGCCGTAGGTCTCTTCCAGCATGGTCCGCGTGCGCGGGTCGGGGTATTCGAATTCTTCGCGGCCGTGCTTGCGCTCGACGAACGACGGGATCATGTCCATCGGGCCGGGGCGATACAGCGCGTTCAGCGCGATCAGGTCCTCGAACCGGTCGGGTTTGGCTTCCTTCAGTGCGCGGCGCATGCCCGAGGATTCGAACTGGAACACCGAGCCCGTGTTGCCGTTGGCGAACACGTCGCGGTAGACGCTGGCGTCGTCCAGCGGGATCGCGGTGATGTCGAGCGGCGGGATGCCGGCGCGCGCGTGGCGCTCGTTGATCGCCTTGACCGCCCAGTCGATGATCGTCAGCGTGCGCAGGCCCAGGAAGTCGAACTTCACCAGGCCGACCGCTTCCACGTCGTCCTTGTCGAACTGGGTGACCGGATTCTTGCCACGGCCGCCTTCGTCGTGTTCGGCGAACAGCGGGCAGAAGTCCGACAGCGGCGAGGGTGCGATCACGACGCCGCCGGCGTGCTTGCCGGCGTTGCGGGTGAGGTCTTCCAGCTGCCGCGCCAGGTCGATCAGGTCGCGGACGTCGTCTTCGTCGCGATAGCGGTCGATCAGTTCCTGCGACGCGGCCTCGCTGCTGCCTTCGCCCATCGCATCCTTCAGCGAAACGCCCAGGATGTTGGGGATGAGCTTGGCCACGCCGTCGACCAGGCCGTACGGGAAGCCGAGCACGCGACCGGCATCGCGCACCACCGCCTTGGCCGCCATCGTGCCGTAGGTGATGATCTGGCTGACGCGGTCGCGGCCGTACTTGCGCGCGACATAGTCGATCACCTCGTCGCGCCGGTCCATGCAGAAGTCGATGTCGAAGTCGGGCATCGACACGCGTTCCGGGTTGAGGAAGCGCTCGAACAGCAGGCCGTACGGCAGCGGGTCCAGGTCGGTGATCTGCAGCGCCCACGCCACCAGCGAGCCGGCGCCGGAACCGCGGCCCGGGCCGATCGGGATGCCGTGGTTTTTTCCCCATTGGATGAAGTCGGCCACGATCAGGAAGTAGCCGGGGAAGCCCATCTTGCAGATGGTGTCCAGCTCGAAGTCCAGCCGCTTCTCGTAGTCCTCGCGCGTATGGCCGGGCGCCAGCGGATTCTTCTCCAGGCGCGCCTTCAGGCCATCGTGCGACTGGCGGCGGATCCAGCTGTCCAGCGTCTCGTCGTCGGGCACGGGATACGCGGGCAGGAAGTACGTGCCCAGCCGCATCTCGATGTTGCAGCGCTGCGCCAGCGCCCGCGTGTTGTCGATGGCGTCCGGCACGTCGGCGAAAAGTTCGGCCATCTGCTCGGCCGACTTCATGTACTGCTCGGCGCTGTACTCGCGCGGGCGCTTGGGGTCGTCCAGCACGCGGCCGGAGGCGATGCACACACGCGCTTCATGCGCATCGAAATCGTCCGGAGACAGGAAGCGCACGTCGTTGCTGGCGATCACCGGCATGCCGCGCGTGCCTGCGGCGTGCAAGGCGAAGGCATTGAACGCCTCCTCGCCCTCGCGCTGCGTGCGCGTCAGTTCCAGGTGCAGGTCCTCGCCGAACGTGCGCTGCCAGTCGGCCAGGTGCTGTTCGGCCAGGTCGTGGCGGCCGGTCAGCGCCAGACGACCGGCCAGGCTCTGCCGGCCGATGATGGCGAACAGGCCCTGGTGGTCTGCGCGCAGCCATTCCGGTTCGATGGCGACGCCGTCGGTGCGGTGGCCTTCCATCCACGCGCGCGAGAGCAGCCGCGAAAGCGACAGGTAGCCTTCGCGGTCGCGGCACAGCAGGGTCACCGGCCATGGCGCTTCGCCGCCCTCGGCCACCATCACGTCGGCGCCGGCGATGGGCTTGATGCCCACACCCTCGGCGGCCTTGTAGAACTTCACCAGCGCGAACAGGTTGTTGCGGTCGGTGACCGCCAGTGCGGGCATGCCCAGTTCCACCGCCCGGCTCAGCAGGTTGGCCTGCTTGGCCTTCTTCGGATCGGCATGGTCCGGCTTTTCGGGCACGCGGATGATCGAATCCGCAAGCGAAAACTCGGTGTGCAGGTGGAGGTGGACGAAACGGGAAGACATGCCGGCTCGGAGTGCTGTCGGGGCAGCGTACCGGCGGGGGTGGGGTGGGGCAAGGCTTGACATTCCCGGTCCGCGGAACGGGCGGGGAGGAGCAAAAAAGAGCCGCCCGGGTGGGGCGGCATTGGGGAAAGCCCGAGGGGTCGGGGTGGGTTGGGCGCGGCCGCGCAGGCCGCGCACGCGTCAGTGGATGCGGAACATCGGTGCCGGTTCGGGGGCGTAGCTGCCGAAGCGCACATGCCTCAGATGCGTTTCCAGCGCCGCTTCGGCGTTGCGTGCGGCTTCCCAGTCGGCACGGGTGTAGCGCAGGGCCTCGTGCGCGCATCCGCGCAGCTGGGCCTCGAGATTGCGCAGGCGACGGAAGTCCAGGTAGCGCGCGGTCTCGTCGGCCACCAGCAGCCAGGTGGCTTCATCCAGCGAGGCGGCGTGCTGGCTGCGCAGCAGCGCCAGCGCCTGCTGCAGGCGCGTACGCACGGCGCCGTCGGACGACCAGTCGCGATCCGCCAGCAGACTGCGCAACAACTGCACGCGCGCGTCGTCCACGGGACGGGGCGGGGACGCCGGAGAGGGAGTGACGGGGTTCAGCAGGGTCATGGTGCACCTCGTGGGGGAGAGGGCTCCCGCGCGGGGTGGTGCGCAGGATGCAGGACCATGGTGCGCGCAGGCGGGAGTGCGCGCGCCTGCTGGAAGCCATCGTGACGATGGACACCGTGCCGGAGGTCACGCCTGAAGCGGCGTGCCGGGTCAGCGCCGGTCGAGCGCTTCGCGCACGGGAGCGAAGCTGCGCCGGTGGTGCACGCACGGACCATGCTGCGCCAGCGCGGACAGGTGCGCGGACGTGGGATAGCCCTTGTGCTGGTCGAAGCCGTACTGCGGGAATGCCGCGTGCAGCTGCACCATCATGCGGTCCCGCGACACTTTCGCCAGGATCGAGGCCGCCATGATGGCCGGCTCGATCGCATCGCCGCCGATCAGGGTTTCGGCCATGCAGTTCAGCCCTTTCGGCGCGCGGTTGCCGTCGATGCGGACCAGTTCGGGGAACGGCTGCAACGCCATGACCGCGCGACGCATGCCTTCCATCGTCGCCTGCAGGATGTTGAGACGGTCGATCTCGTCGGGTTCGACGAAGGTCACGTGCCACGCCAGCGCCTGTTCCTGGATCAGCGGAAACAGCGCTTCGCGCTTGGCTTCACTGAGCTGCTTGGAGTCGTTGAGTCCTGCGATGGGACGCGATTCGTCCAGGATCACGGCCGCGACGGCCACGGGACCGGCCAAGGGGCCGCGACCTGCTTCATCGACACCGGCAACAAGACGGACGATGGGATCCGGGAACAGCGAGGAGCCGGCCATCAAGAAGAGCTCCCTGTAGGAGCGACGTAAGTCGCGACCGGAACAACGACATCTTCCAGTATCCTTCTCTTGGCAAGAAGGAATGGCAAGTGGCATTTTCCGGTAGGCGATGACGTTGTGGCGGTCATGGCATGCGGTCGCGACTTACGTCGCTCCTGCAGAAGATGGGAGAACCAGCTCCGCCACCGCAGCGGCGGCACTCGCCGACGCATCCTGCCGCAGTTGTCCATGCAGGCGCCGGTAGGTCGGCTGCAGGGCCGCGACGGCCTCCGGTTCGCGGAACCAGCGCAGCACGGCAGAGGACAACTGTTCGGGCGTGCAGTCGTCCTGCATCAGTTCGGGCGCGATGTCCTCGCCGGCCAGCACGTTGGGCAGCGCATAGCGTTCCACCTTCAGCAGGCCAAGCCCCTTGACGATGCGGTAGGTCAGCGGCGCGATGCGATAGCCGACGACCATCGGCCGCTTGCACAGCATCGCTTCCAATGTGGCGGTGCCCGACGCGAGCAGGACCGCATCGCTGGCGATCATCGCGTCGCGCGCCCGGCCGTCGAGCAGGTGCCAGGTGGAATCGACCCCGTGCGTGGCGATCTGCGCCTTCAGCGCCTCGCGGCAGGCGGCGTTCGCGGCCGGGATGACGATCTGCAGTCCGGGGACCTGCGCGGCCACCCTGCGTGCCGCTTCGAAAAAGGCCGGTGCGAGCCGACCGATCTCGCCCAGGCGGCTGCCGGGCAGTACGGCCAGGGTAGGCGCGTCGGGCGACAGGCCGAGCGCGGCGCGTGCGGACGCGCGATCGGGCTCCATCGGAATCTCGTCCGCCATCGGATGGCCGACGAAGCGTGCATCGACCGCATGCCGTGCGTAGATCGGCGGTTCCATCGGGAACAGGCACAGCACGCGGTCGGCGCTGTGGCCGATTTTCTCGGCACGCTTCTCGCGCCAGGCCCAGACTGACGGACTGACGTAGTGCACCGTGCGCACGCCGCGTTCCTTCAGCCAGCGCTCGACCCCGAGGTTGAAGTCGGGTGCGTCGATGCCGATGTAGACGTCTGGCTTCCAGTCCAGCACGCGCTGGCGGAAGGCCTTGCGCAGGCGCAGCAGGCGCGGCAGGTGGCGCAACACCTCGGCCAGGCCCATCACGGCGAGTTCGTTCGCGTCGAACCAGGTGTCGCAGCCGGCCGCGCGCATCGCATCGCCCCCGATGCCGGCAAATTCGGCGTTCGGAAAGCGCGCACGCAGCGCAGCGATCAACCCCGCTCCCAGGCCATCGCCGGACGCTTCGCCGGCGCAAAGCGCGATGCGTACGCCACGCGTGGCGGGAATCGCGAAGGTGGAAGGGGTGGGGGAGGACGCGAGGGACGCGGACGTAGAGCTGTCCTGCCCATTCCCGATTCCCGATTCCCGATTCCCGGGACTCACCGCTGCAACGGCCGTTCGCCGCTTTCGATGAAGTGCAGCAGCGCCTTCACGTCGGCGCTCGCCTCGGCCTGTTCGGCCAGCTGCTGTTTGGCTTCCGCCAGCGGCAGCCCGGCGACGTACAGCGTGCGGTAGGCGCGCTTGATGGCGGCGATGCGGTCCGCGTCGAAGCCGCGTCGTTTCAGGCCTTCGCTGTTGATGCCGCGCGGCCGACCGGCGGCGTCGCCCGCCACCATCGTGAAGGGCGGCACGTCACCGCTCAGCAGTACGCCCATGCCGATGAAGGCGTGCGCGCCGACGCGGCAGAACTGATGCACGCCGGCGAAGCCGCTCATGATCACCCAGTCCTCGATGGTGACGTGGCCGGCCAGCGTCGAATTGTTGGAGAACACGCAGTGGTTGCCGACGATGCAGTCGTGCGCCACGTGCGTATAGGCGAGCAGCATGTTGTCGCTGCCGACGCGGGTGATGCCTCCGCCGGCGCCGGTGCCGCGGTTCACGGTGACGAACTCGCGCACCTGGTTGCGGTCGCCGATGACCAGCTCGACGCGTTCGCCCTTGTACTTCTTGTCCTGCGGATCGCCGCCGATCGCGGCGTGGCCGACGAAATGGTTGTCGCGGCCGATGCGGGTGGGCCCGGTGATGGTGCAATGCGGACCGACGATGGTGCCGTCGCCGATCTCGACCTCAGGCCCTACATAGGCGAACGGCCCGATGCGCACGCCCTCGCCCAGCGTTGCGCCGGGGTCGACGACCGCGCTGGGATGGATGGCGGTGGGGGCGCTCATCTCAGCGGGTGTCCTCGGCGCACAGCACGTCGGCGCAGGCGACCTGTTCGCCGTTGACCGAGGCCACGCCGGTGTAGAAGGCCATGTTGCGGATCAGCCGCTTCAGGGTGACGTCCAGGTCGAGTCGGTCGCCCGGCACCACCATCTTCGTGAAGCGCGCGTTCTCCACCTTCACCATGTAGAACATGCGTCCCGCGGTGTCGCCCTGGTGGGACAGCTGCGTCAGCAAACCGCCGGCCTGGGCCAGCGCCTCGATGATCAGCACGCCGGGCATGATCGGACGGTCCGGAAAGTGGCCGGTGAAGAAGGGCTCGTTCTGGGTGATGTTCTTGTAGGCCAGTACGCGCTTGTCTTTCTCGAACTCCACCACGCGGTCCACCAGCAGGAACGGGTAACGGTGCGGCAGCAGCTTGCGGATGGTGGCCGCGTCCACGGGCAGTTGCAGGTCCAGGGTCATCGGGTTTCCTTGTCGGCCGCCAGCACGCGTCGTGCCAGGGCGTCCAGTTGCTTGAAGCGGGCGGCGTTCTTGCGCCAGGTACGGTTGTCGGTCAGCGGCGTGCCGCTGGAGTATTCGCCGGGTTCGGTGATCGAACTGGTTACCAGCGACATGGCGGTGACCACGACGCGGTCGCAGATCTCCAGGTGGCCCAGCACGCCTGCGGCGCCGCCGATCAGGCAGTAGCGGCCGATGCGCGCACTGCCGGCGGCGGCGCTGCAGCCGGCCATCGCGGTATGCGCGCCGATGCGGACGTTGTGGCCGATCTGGATCTGGTTGTCCAGGCGCACATCTTCTTCCAGCACCGTGTCGTCCAGCGCGCCACGGTCGATGGTGGTGTTGGCGCCGATCTCGCAGTCGTCGCCGATCACCACGCCGCCGAGCTGCGGCACCTTGATCCAGCGGCCGCTGTCCATGGCCAGACCAAAACCGTCGGCGCCGATCACCGCGCCGGGGTGGACCAGGACGCGCTGGCCCAGGCGTACGCGCGTGACCAGGGTGACGCGGGCGGTCAGCTCGCAACCGTCGCCGACTACGCAGTCCTCCCCGATGATGCAGCCGGGCCCGAGCACGCTGCCTTCGCCGACGACGCTGCGGGCGCCCACCGTGACGAAGGGACCCACATGGGCGCCCGGTGCGATGCGTGCGGTGGGGTCGACCACGGCATTCGGATGGATGCCGGGCTCACGGGCCTGCCTGCGTTCGAACAGCGCCGCCATCTTGGCGAACGCGGCGTAGGGGTCCTTCGCGATGAGGACGGCGCCGGGCGCGGCGTCCGCATCCTCGGCGCGCACCACCACCAGGCTGGCCCGGCTGTCGCCCAGTTGGCCGCGATAGCGGCTGTTGGCGAGGAAGGCGAGCTGTCCCGGCTCGGCGCGGGCCAGTGTGGCCACGCCTTCGATGTCCAGGCCGGCATCGCCGCGCAGTTCCAGACCGAAACGGTCGGCCAGCTCGCCGGAAGTGAAGGAGGGAGGGGTCATAGGCCGTGTAGTTTAGCCCCTGCTGCCCCAGAACCGCTTCCACGGGGGCGTATGGTGGACAGCGGAAGGGGGGCCGCAGCCCCCCTTCCCTTCACGCCGGATCGTGCATCGCGGCCGTCAGAACGCGCCGCCGAAGGTGAACTGCAGGCGCTCCAGCTCGTCGCCGTCCTCCTTCTTCAGCGGGAAGGCGTAGCTGATCGAGATCGGTCCCACCGGCGCACGCCACAACAGCGCGACGCCCGTGGAGGCGCGCAGCTGGCCGGCGTCGAAGTTGTCCACGCCGTCGAACACGTTGCCGAAATCGAAGAACGCGGACACGCGTGCGGCATTGGAGTCGAACAGCTTCGGGAAGATCAGTTCGACCGAGCCGGTGGTCTTCAGCGAACCGCCCAGCGGCTGCCCGCGGTAGCCGCTGATGACTTCCGAACGCGGGCCCAGCGTGTTGTCGCGGAAGCCGCGCACCGAGCGGGTGCCGCCGGCATAGAAGTTCTCGAAGAACGGCAGGCCGCTGGCGACCAGGGTCCTGTCGAGGGTGCCGCCGTCTGCGCAGGTACCGTCCGCCGCCGGTGCCGTCGTCGTCGCCTGCCCGGGGATCTGCGGATCCGAGCCGTTCACGCGGCAGATGTAGCGGTAGATGTCCGAGCCGTAGCTGTCGCCGTAACCGATCTCGGCGCGGGTATTGAGCACGAACGAGGGGCTGAGCGACCAGTACTTGGAGAACTCGTAATTGAGCTTGTAGTACTCGACGGTGGAGCCGGGCAGAGCGATCTCCGCCGAGACGCGCTGGTAGGTGCCGCCGGTAGGCATGAAATAGTCGTTGCGCGTGTCGCGCGCCCAACCCAGCTCCGTCCGCCAGGCGTGGAAGGTGCGCTGACCCACCGCGTCGATGTAGTCGATGATCGACTGCGGCGTGGAGCCGCCGAAGGTCAGGATCTCGTTGCTGTCCACGCCGAACAGCAGCGACACGGTGTCGTTTTCGGTGATCGGCAGGCCCAGGATGCCCTGCGCCGCGGCGCTGGTCGTGGAGTACTGCGCGGTGTTGAAGTCCGAGTAGTCGAACTCGCGCCACCACAGGTTGTAGCCCAGCGACATGCCTTCGTCGGTGAAGAACGGGTTGGTGTACGAGAACGAATAGCGCTGCAGGTAGTCGCTGCGCTGCGCCTCGACGGCCACGCGGTTGCCGCCGCCCAGGAAGTTGTTCTGCGACAGCTGGATGGAGGTGGTCAGGCCGGACAGCTGCGAATAACCCAGGCCGAACACGAAGCTGCCCGAAGTGGTTTCCTTGACGTTGAACACCACGTCCACCTGGTCCGTCGTGCCCGGGACCGGCGTGGTCTCGACGTCGACGGTCTCGAAATAGCCCAGGCGCCGCAGGCGCACGCGCGAGCGGTCCACCGCGACCTGCGAGAACCAGCTTCCCTCGAACTGGCGCATCTCGCGGCGCATCACTTCGTCGGACGTGCGCGTGTTGCCCTTGAAGACGATCCGGCGCACGTTGACGCGCGGACCCGGCACCACCTGCAGGTTGATGGCGACGGTGCGGTTCTCGCGGTCGATGGTCGGGATGGGGTTCACCTGCGCGAACGCATGGCCGATGTTGCCCAGCGTGGCGGTGATGGCGTCGGACGTCATTTCCAGCAGGATGCGCGAGAACGTCTGCTCGGGCTTGACGATCACCAGCTTCTCGATCTCCTCCTTCGGCAGCACCGTGTCGCCGGTGACCTTCACGTCGGAGATCTTGTACTGCTCGCCTTCGGTGATGCCGGCGGTGATGAACATGTCGCGCTTGTCGGGACTGATCGACACCTGGGTGGAGTCGATGCTGAAGTCCACGTAGCCGCGGTCCAGGTACCAGGAATTCAGGCGCTCCATGTCGCCGGACAGCTTTTCCTTGGAGTACTGGTCGTCGCGACGGTACCAGGACAGCCAGCTGGTCTCCTTGGACTCCCAGTTCTCCAGCAGGTCCTCGGTTTCGAACTTCTCGGCGCCCACCACGTTGACGTGCCTGATCTTGGCCGCCTTGCCTTCCTTCACCGCGATGGTCACGTCCACGCGGTTGCGGTCCAGCGCACTGACCGTGGGGGTGATCTCGACGTTGTACTTGCCGCGGTTGTTGTACTGGCGCACCAGTTCCTGCATCACCCGGTCCAGGCTCAGGCGGTCGAAGGTCTCGCCTTCGGCCAGGCCGATGTCCTTCAGGCCCGACAGCAGGTCCTCGGTCTTGATGTCCTTGTTGCCGGTCAGGGTCAGCTTGTTGATCGCCGGGCGCTCGGTGACGGTGACCACCAGGATGTCGCCCTGGCGGTCCAGCCTGACGTCCTCGAAGAAGCCGCGCTTGTACAGCTCGCGGATCGCTTCGGCCGCCTTCGCCGGCGTGACCACGTCGCCGCGCTCGATCGGCAGGTAGGTCAGCACGGTGCCGGTGGAGATGCGCTGCAGGCCATCGATGCGGATGTCGGTGGCGGTGAACGGCGCAGTGGCCAGCGGCGCGGAGGCCACGGGTGCGGCAGCGGGTTCCGTCGTCTGGGCCAGTGCCGGCATGGCGATGGCCGAAGCCAGGGCGAGGGCAAGCAGGCGGCGGGAGGGCAGTCGCGTCATCATCACATCCGGTTGGGGTGGCTCCTGCAACGCAGGGGTGGACCGCAGGGCCGCGGTCCGGGGTGTCGCCAGGGAGGGGCAGGCCGCCTTGGAGCGTGCCGGCCCTAGGGGGTCCAGGGGCATCAGGTCACCAGACGCGTCATCAGACGCAGGATGTCGTTGTAGAACGCCAGTCCCATCAGGCCCGCCAGCGCGGCCAGGCCCACGTATTGTCCGGCCACCATGTGGCGCTCGCTCAAGGGGCTGCCCTTGACCAATTCGATAAGGTAATACAGCAGGTGGCCGCCGTCCAAGACGGGGATCGGCAGCAGGTTGATGATGGCCAGGCTCAGCGACATGGCGGCCAGGAACCACAGGAACCAGTCCAGCCCGCGTTTGGCCGACACATTGGCCACCTGGGCGATGGTGATGGGGCCTGATACGTTCTTCAGCGAGGCGTCGCCGGTCAGCATGCGACGGATCATGCCCAGCGAATCGGAGGTCAGCTTGCCGGTCTCGCGCAGCGCCGCGGGCACGGCCGCCAGCGGGCCGTACTGCAGGGTGGCGTCGTACTCGGGCAGGCGGGTCTTTTCCGGTGCGGCCAGGCCAAGTGCCCAGTACTGGCCCTTGGCACCGTCGGGGAGCGGGGTCAGGCGCGGCGCCAGTTCGAACGCCAGGCGCTCGCCGGCGCGATCGACCTCGACCATCGCCATACCGCCCCGCTTACCCAGCGCGTCGACCTGGGCGGCGATGTCGCCGAAGCCGTGCACCGGCTGGCCGTCCACGGCCGTGACGATGTCGCCGGCCTGCAGCACGCCGTCCGCCGCCGAGCCCGGTGCGACCTTGCCGACGATGGCAGGGGTCACCCAGTGGCGCCAGACCAGCCCGCTCAGGGCGACGGCATTCTCCTGGTCGAAGCCCACCGGTAGCCGCGACAGCGGCAGGGTGCGGGTCGTGGTGCCACCGTTGGCCGTCTCGACCTCCACCGGCAAGTCGTCGCCGTCGATCGCGGCCTTGGTGAGCACGATGGAGGCATCGGTCCAGGTATCGATCGTCCGGTCGCCGGCCCTCAGGATGCGGTCGCCGCGCTGGAAGCCCGCGTCGGCCGCGATGCCCGACACGCTGCCCACGGTGGCCGAGTAGTCCTGCTTGCCGATCACGAACATCGCCCACAGCAGCGCTACGCACAGCACGATGTTGGCCAGCGGGCCGGCGGCCACCACGGCGATGCGCTGCCAGACCGACTTGCGGTTGAAGGCCTGGTCGCGCTGCGAGGCCGGGACCTCGCCCTCGGCTTCGTCCAGCATCTTCACGTAGCCGCCCAGCGGGATCGCGGCAAGGGCGAACTCGGTGCCATGGCGGTCGCGCCGCGACCACAGCGGCTTGCCGAAGCCCACCGAGAAGCGCAGCACCTTCACGCCGCAGCGGCGCGCCACCCAGTAATGGCCGAATTCGTGGAAGGTGACCAGCACGCCCAGCGCCACGATCATCCACCAGATGGAGCCCAGCAGGTCGCTCATCGGATATCGGCGCTCATCGGGAGAGGTGGCCTGCGAGGTTGCGGTCGGTCAATCGGCGGGCCTGCGCGTCCGCCGCCAGCAGCGCGTCCAGCGAATCGGCCGGCGTTGCGGGCAGCGCGGCGAGGGCATCCTCGACCAGCGCAGGGATGGATAGGAAACCGATGCGGCCCTGAAGAAAGGCTGAAACCGCGACTTCGTTCGCAGCATTCAGCACGGCCGGTGCGGTACCGCCCGCCGCCATCGCCTCCCAGGCCAGACGCAGGCAGGGAAAGGCATCGGTATCGGGGGCTTCGAATTCCAGCCGCGGGTGCCGCAGCAGGTCCAGGCCGCCGACGCCCGAGGCGATGCGCTCGGGCCAGCCCAGGCCGACCGCCAGCGAGGTCCGCATGTCCGGCAGGCCGAGTTGAGCCAGCGTGGAGCCGTCGACGAATTCGACCAGCGAATGCACCAGGCTTTGCGGATGCACCAGCACGTCCAGCCGCTCGCGTCCTACGCCGAACAGGTGGTGGGCTTCGATCAGTTCCAGCCCCTTGTTCATGAGGGTGGCCGAATCGACCGAGATCTTGGGTCCCATCGACCATTTGGGATGGGCCACGGCCTGCTCGCGCGTCACCTGCGCCAGTTCGTCGCGGCGGCGCCCGCGGAACGGACCGCCCGAGGCGGTCAGCACGATGCGGCTGACATCGGCCTGAGCCTGTCGTGAACGCAGGCACTGGAAGATGGCGTTGTGTTCGCTGTCGATCGGGATGATCTCGGCGCCCGATGCGCCCGCTGCGCGGGTCACCAGTTCGCCGGCCAGCACCAGCGACTCCTTGTTGGCCAGCAACAGGCGTTTGCCGGCGCGCGCCGCTGCCAGGGTGGACGACAGGCCCGCCGCGCCGACGATGGCGGCCACGACGGTGTCGCAGTCCGGACCGGAGACCAGCGCATCCAGGGCCGGCATGCCTGCATGGGCCTGCGTGGGCAGGCCAGCGTCGGCCAGGCCATCGCGCAGTCGCAGGTACGCATCCTTGTCGGCGATCACGGCGTGATCGGGTCGATGCGCCACGCACAGGGCGACAAGGGCATCGACGTTGTGGCCGGCGGCCAGCACACGGACGCGATAACGGCCGGGATGGCGCGCGATGACGTCCAGCGCGGATGCGCCGATCGAGCCGGTCGCGCCCAGGACGGCCACGTTGCGAAGTGCGTGCGTGGCCATGCTCAGAATCCGAAGACTTCCTTGCCCAACACGAAGATGGGCAGGGCCGCCAGCACGCCGTCGATGCGGTCCAGCACGCCGCCGTGCCCCGGTATGACGTCGCCGGAGTCCTTGGCGCCCACGTGTCGCTTGAGCAGGCTCTCGAACAGGTCGCCCACCACCGAGAACAGCACGGTGAAAATCGCCACCAGCAGTACGCCCGGCAATTGGGCCATGCCCGCACCGGCCAGCAGCGCACCGGCCGCAGCCACCAGCATGCCGGCCGCCAGTCCACCCAACAGGCCTTCCAGCGTCTTGTTGGGGCTGATGCGCGGGGCCAGTTTGCGCCCGGCGAACCAGCGGCCACCGAAGTGGCGGCCGGCGAAGTAGGCGCCGCTGTCGGCGGCCCACACGATGGCCAGCGCCACGAACAGCCAGATGTGGCCGTTCGGCTGCGAGGAATGGATCAACCCCAGCGCGCACCACGCCGGTACGACGGCCAGCGTGCCCGCGGCCAGCTTGAACACGCGCGCCCAGGTCTCGTGGTCGGAGGCGAAATGGAAGAAGCGCAGCCATAGCAGCGCCAGCAGCCACCAGCCCGCGCCCACCAGCGCCATCAGCCGCAGCGGCACCAGGTCGGTGGACCCGCGCGACGCCCACACCAGCAGCACCATCAGCAGCAGGTTGGCGGTCAGCAGCACCGTGCGCTGCAGGGTGTCGTCGATCTCGGCCAGCTTGAACCATTCCCACAGGCCCACCAGGAACACCAGCGCCGCCAGCATCACCAGCCACGAGGTGGGCAGCAGCAGGATGGCGCCGATGGCGAAGGGCGCCATGACCAGCGCGGCGATGACACGGGTGCGGGTGGCGCTCATGCGGGTGAATCCTCGATGGCGCCGCCGGCCACCTGGGCACTGGTCAGGCCGAAGCGGCGCTCGCGCCGGGCGAAGTCGTCCAGCGCGCGCTGCAGGAGCGTGGCGTCCAGATCGGGCCACAGCACGTCGGTGAACCAGAGTTCCGTGTACGCCAGCTGCCACAGCAGGAAGTTGCTGATGCGGTGGTCGCCGCCGGTGCGGATGAACAGGTCGGGCGGGGGCAGGTCGGCCAGCGCGACGTGCGCGCCCAGCGCCGCCTCGTCGATGTCCTCCGGCCGCAGGCGCCCGGCCGCCACTTCGGTCGCCAGCGCCCTGGCCGCGAACGCGATGTCCTGGCGTCCGCCGTAGCTGGCGGCGATGACCAGGTGCAGCCGGGTATTGCCGGCGGTCAGGGCTTCGGCCGCGTCCATGCGTGCGCGGATATCCGCCGAGAAGCGCGCACGGTCGCCGATGAATCGCACCCGCACCTGCCGCCGGTGAAGTTCCTCCACCTCGCGGTCCAGCGCATTGAGGAACAGCTTCATCAGCGCGCCGACTTCCTCCTCCGGCCGTCCCCAGTTCTCGCTGGAGAAGGCGAACAGGGTCAGCGCGCCAATGCCGCGCTCCAGGCAGAAGTCGATGCAGACATTGACCGCGCGCGCGCCGGCGCGGTGGCCGATCACGCGCGGGCGACGCCGGCGCTCCGCCCACCGCCCGTTGCCGTCCATGATGACGGCCAGATGGCGGGGCACGGGTGGTGAGGCGGCAGGGGACATGGCAGTCCTCAGACCGCCATCAGTTCCTGTTCCTTGGCCTTGACCACGTCGTCGACGTCCTTGATGGACTTGTCGGTCAGCTTCTGGATCTCCTCCTCGGCGCGACGCTCGTCGTCCTCGGTGATCTGCTTGTCCTTCAGCAGGTCCTTGATCTGCTGGTTGGCGTCGCGACGGATGTTTCGGATCGCCACCTTGGTGTCCTCGCCCTCGCCGTGCACGACCTTGGAGAGCTCCTTGCGGCGCTCCTCGGTCAGCGCGGGCAGGTTGAGCCGGATGGTGGTGCCGGCGGTGTTCGGGGTCAGGCCCAGGTCCGACGCCAGGATGGCCTTCTCGACCGCGCCCACGATCTGCTTCTCCCACGGGGTGATGGTCAGCGAGCGCGAGTCGGAGATGGTGACGGTGGCGACCTGGCTGAGCGGCACGTCCGAACCGTAGTAGTTGACCTTCAGGTGCTCGACCAGGGCCGTGGAGGCGCGGCCCGTGCGGACCTTGACCAGCGTGTGGCGGAGCGCATCGATGCTCTTGGCCATGCGCGCCTGCGCGTCTTTCTTGATGTCGTTGAGCATCGCCCTTTCCGTTGCAAAGCCTGTAAACGGCCGATTATAGGGCGATTCGGGGCCGTTGCCGACCGCCGCCGCACCGCTCAACGGGAATGATGCGGCGCCGCATCGTGCAGGTCGTGGCCACAGCAGGCGCCGCGCTCGATTTGCAGGGTGGCGTGATTGATGCCGAAACGGTGGTCCAGGGCATGCACGGTGGCGTCGATGAAGGCGTCGTGGTCGTCCTCGCGCGGCCGCACCAGGTGCGCGGTCAGGGCGATCTCGTTGGCGCCCAGCGACCAGATGTGCAGATGATGCACCGCCGCCACGCCCGGCTGGGCCCGCAGGAATGCGCCCACCTCGTCCGCGTCCACGCTGCCCGGCACGGCGTCCATGGCGGCATCGAAGCTGTCGCGCAGCAGGCGCCACGACCCGACCGCCACCACCACCGCGATCAGCAGGGCGGTGGCCGGATCGAGCCAGGCCCAGCCCAGCGTGGCCATTCCCACCCCCGCCAGGACAGCGGCCAGCGACACCGCGGCGTCGGCCATCAGGTGCAGGAAGGCCCCGCGCTTGTTGAGGTCGTGCGCATGCCCGTCCCGCACCAGCCAGGCGGCGCCCAGGTTGACCACGATGCCCAGTGCGGCCACCACGATGACGGGCGTGGCGGGGATGTCCGGGGGCGCACTGAACCGGCGGAAGGCTTCCCAGCCCAGGGCGCCCGAGAACACCATCAGCAGTACCGCATTGGCGAGCGGAGACAGCAGGGTGGCGCGGCGCCAGCCGTAGGTATGCCGGCCGCGCGGGGGACGACGGGCGATCGCCGCGGCGCTCCACGCCAGCGCCAGCCCCAGCACGTCGCCCAGGTTGTGCAAGGCATCCGACAGCAGGGCCAGCGAATTGGTGTGGAAGCCATAACCCGCTTCGAGCGCGGTATAGGCCAGATTGATCAGGGTGACCGAGGCGAACGCACGGGTTGCCGATGCATGCGGATGCGCATGCGCCGCGTGGCCGTGATCGTGTCCATGTCCCATGGTGGCGTAGGGTGCCGGCAGGCGGTGGCCGGACACTATTACAGCGAGCGACAGCACATGCCCGTCATGCGGGCCGCTCAGCCGCGGCCTTTCACCAGCGTGCCCACGTGCTCGCCGCGCAGGATCCGCATCAGGTTGCCGGGCACGGACAGGTCGTAGATGCGCAGCGGCACGTCGCTGTCGCGGCACAGGGCGAAGGCGGCGGTGTCCATCACCTGCAGGTCGCGGGCGATGACCTCGTCGTAGGTCAGCTGGTCGTAGCGCTTGGCATCGGCGTGCTTGCTGGGATCCTTGTCATACACCCCGTCCACCTTGGTGGCCTTCAGCAGCAGGTCCGCGCCGATCTCGATCGCGCGCAACGCGGCGCCCGAGTCGGTGGTGAAGAAGGGATTGCCGGTGCCGGCGGCGAAGATCGCGATGCGGCCCTTCTCCAGGTGGCGGATGGCGCGGCGGCGGATGTAGTCCTCGCACACGTCGTTGATCTTGATGGCGCTCATCACCCGGCACTTGGCGCCCAGCTTCTCCAGGGCGTCCTGCATGGCCAGGGCATTGATCACGGTGGCCAGCATGCCCATCTGGTCGCCGGTCACGCGGTCCATGCCGCCCGCCGCCAGGCCGGCGCCGCGGAAGATGTTGCCGCCTCCGATCACCAGGCCCACTTCCGCACCCGCCTCGCGCGCCTCGATGATTTCGCGGGCGATGCGGGTGATCACGGTGGGATCGATGCCGTAATCCTCCGCCCCCATCAGCGCCTCACCGGAGAGTTTGAGCAGGATGCGGCGATAGGCGAGGGGAGCGGGCATGGGGAGGTCTCGGCGTGGGGGCAAACACGCCAATTCTAGCCGAGCGCGGCATTCCAGTCGCCGGGTTCGTAGATCGCGTACAGCTTGCGCGCCGGTTCCAGTACCTCCCAGATGCCGCTGAAGCCGGCGGGCACCACGAAGCTCTGACCGGCCTCCAGCACCACGACGTCCCCACCCGCGTCGTCATGCAGGCGCACGCGTCCGCTGAGCAGGTGGCAGAACTCGTGCTCGGTGTACTGCACGCGCCAGGCACCCACGCCGCCTTCCCACACCCCGCAGTGGAACCGTTCGTCCGGCGAGGAATACGCATTGGCGACGGCCTGGAGCGGCTGGCCATGGACCAGCCGCTCGGCGGCGACCGGTGCGCGTGTGGCGTCATCCGGCATGTGCGGTACGGCAACGATGCGGGGCATGGCGGGGTCTCGGGTCGGGGTCGCTATCATGGCGCTCCCTTTCGGTAGCCATCAAGGATCGGCCATGAGCGTGCGCACCCTGCAGGAATTCCTTGCCTCGACCCGTGAGAAGGACGCCGGCGCGGATGCGTTCGAACTGGAAAGCCCGCACCTGCTGGAGGTGCGCCTGAATGGGCTGGTCTGGGCCAAGGCGGGGGCGATGGTGGCGCGCAAGGGGGCGGTGAAGTTCACCCGCCAGGGCGTGCTGGAGCAGGGCCTGGGCAACCTGCTGAAGAAGGCCGTCAGCGGCGAGGGCATGCAGCTGATGAAGGTCGAGGGGCAGGGCCGCGTGTACCTGGCCGATGCCGGCAAGAAGATCACGCTGCTGCGCCTGGCCGGCGAATCCATCTTCGTCAACGGCAACGACGTGCTGGCCGTGGAATCGGGCATCGAGAGCCGCATCACCATGATGCGCAAGGTGGCCGGCATGCTGTCGGGCGGCCTGTTCAACGTGCGGCTGAGCGGGCACGGCATCGTCGCCATCACCTCGCACTATGAGCCGCTGACGCTGCCGGTGAACGCGCAGACCGGCCCGGTGTTCACCGATCCCAATGCGACCGTGGCGTGGTCCGGTGGCCTGGCCCCCGAGATCATCACCGACATCTCGCTGGGCACGCTGATGGGGCGCGGATCGGGCGAGAGCATCCAATTGCGCTTCGCCGGCGAGGGCTGGGTGGTGGTGCAGCCGTACGAAGAGGTGGCGTTGCAGCCGCGGCCGTAGCCGGCGTGCGTCAGGCGCCCATGGCGCCGACCGAGACGCGGTTGCGGCCTTCGCGCTTGGCACCGTACAGCGCCTCGTCCGCCGCGCGCAGCAGGTCGTCGACGTGGCGGAACTGCTCCAGCGCGCCCTGCGTGGCCAGGCCGGCGGAGAAGGTGATGTGCAGGGGCTGTCCGCCCACGTCGGCCATCGCCACGCCCGAGACTTCCGACAGGATGCGGCGCACGACCTGCGCGGCGGCGTCCTCGCCGATGCCCGGCAGCACCACCAGGAATTCCTCGCCGCCGTAGCGGGCGACGATGTCGCTGCTGCGCACGTGACGCAGCAGGGCCTTGGCGAAGTTGCGCAGCACCTCGTCGCCGACCAGATGGCCCCAGCGGTCGTTGACCTGCTTGAAGTCGTCCAGGTCGATGAAGGCGATCGACAACGGCCAGCCGTGGCGGGTGGCGGCATCGAATTCCTTCTCCAGCACCTCTTCCAGCTGGCTGCGGTTGTACACGCCGGTCAGGGGGTCGCGGCGGACCTCTTCGGCGAGGCGGCGCGCGCGGTCCTCGTGTTCGTCGGCTTCCTTGCGCGCACGTGCGGCTTCCTGGATCTCGCGCAGGTTGCGCACCACCAGCAGTTCGCGCGCCTGGTCCAGCAGGGCCTGGATGCGGGCGGGCGGCGCGGGCGGTACGTCGAACATCGCGCAGACTTCGGGCAGGGAGGACACCATTTCCTCGGTCAGCGCCAGGTAGGACGCATAGTCCAGTCCCAGGCGCGTCGCCGCCTGCATCGCGGCATCGCGGTGGGCGTGTTCGCTGCGCGATGCGTCGGCACCGGCCAGCCAGATGTCGGCGACGTGGCCGGAGACCGCCACGCAGGCGTTGAAGGGGGTATCGGACGCGGGCGCTTCGCTTTCCAGGATCGCCTCGCGCAACAGCGCCGGCAGGTTCCACTGCCGTGCCAGCCAGCCGCCGACCGTGGCGTGGTCGCATCCCAGCCATTCGCGCTCGGCCGCCAGCAGCTCGGCGTTGTCGGCGGCGCGTTCGACCAGCCGCGCGTAGTCCTCGCCCAGCACTTCCAGCAGGGCCAGCATGCCGATGTCCTGCAGCAGGCCGGCCAGCATCAGTTCTTCCGCCTTGCGCAGGCCGGCATGCTGGCCGAGCAGCCGCGACGCCAGCGCGGCGATCACGCTGCGGCGCCAGACGCGCTCGCGGGCCACCGGATGGCTGCCCGGGCCGCAGTGCGCCAGGGAGAAGCCCAGGGCGAGGGTCAGCGTGGCGTTGAGGCCCAGTACGGTGAGCGCCTGTGACAGGTTCTCCACGCGGCGTCGGCTGGCGTACAGCGGTGAGTTGGCGATGCGCAGCATGCGCGCGCTGAGCGCCGCGTCCAGGCCGATGGTGTCGGCGGCCGTGGCCATTACCACGTCCGGATCCTGCGCCAGCTCGATGATGCGCAGCGCCACCCCGGGCGGACTGGGCAGGTTGCGGCAGTTCAGCAACTGGGTTTCGAGTTCGGGACGCATCCGGGCGCGCGCTGGGCGTGAGAGAGTGACCGGCAGCATGCCAGCAAAGCGTGACGAAGTGTCACCTTTGTAACCAGTGTCGGCGCCTCACGCGCAAACTTTAGGTGGCTGCGACGAGCGGCCGCACGATGCGGCCGGAGGAGTGCCCGGAAACGGAAAAGCCGCGGTTTCCCGCGGCTTTTCCGGTTCGCAGCGGATCGGCTTGCGGCTTACGCCAGGCCGGCCTGCTTCATCACTTCGGCGGCGTAGTCTTCCACCACCTTCTCGATGCCTTCGCCGACCACCAGGCGCTGGAAGCCGACCACGTCGGCGCCGGCGGCCTTGACCACCTGCTCGACCGACTTGTCGCTGTCCAGCACGTACGGCTGGCCGTACAGCGTGACCTCGTTGATGATCTTGTTGATCTTGCCCGAGATGATCTTCTCCAGGATGTCGGCCGGCTTGGCCTTGTCCTTGTCCGACATCTTGGCCAGCTCGATCTCCTTCTCCTTCGCCACGAACTCGGCCGGCACGTCGGCGGCCTTGTTGTGCGGGGGGTTCATCGCAGCGATGTGCATGGCCAGGCCACGGGCCAGGTCGGCGTCGCCACCCTTGACCTCGACCAGCACGCCGATCTTGCCGCCGTGCACGTAGGCCGCGACGTTGTCGGCGCTGTCGATGGCGACCAGGCGACGGATCTGCATGTTCTCGCCCAGCTTGGCGATGGCGGCGGCACGGGCTTCCTCGACGGTCTCGCCGGAGGGCAGCTTGGCCGACTTCAGCGCCTCGACATCGGTAGCGCCGGCGGTCAGCGCGGCCTGGGCCACGGCGTCGGTGAAGGCGATGAAGTTGGCGTCCTTGGCGACGAAGTCGGTCTCGGAATTGATCTCGACCAGCACGGCCTTGCCGCCGTCCTGGGCCACGGCGATGCGGCCTTCGGCGGTGACGCGGTCGGCCTTCTTGTCGGCCTTGGCCAGGCCCGACTTGCGCAGCCACTCGGCGGCGGCGTCGATGTCGGCGTTGTTCTCGGTGAGCGCCTTCTTGCACTCCATCATGCCGGCGCCGGTGCGCTCGCGCAGTTCCTTGACCAGGGAAGCGGTGATTTCCACGGGATTACCTCTGTTTGGATTGGCAAAGCCCCTCTCCCGTCGGGAGAGGGGTTGGGGAGGGGGTCCGGTGGGATCGCGACGCCCTGAGCGTCAACGTGCTGCCCGTACCCTCATCCGCCCTTCGGGCACCTTCTCCCGGGGGAGAAGGAAGAACATGGGCCGCCGCGCAGCATGGCGCGGCGGCGTTGCAGCCGGATTACTCGGCGGCGGCTTCGTCGGACTTCTTGCCGGAGGCCTTCTTGGCCGGCGCGCGACGGGCGCCCTTGTCGTCGCCGCCTTCGGCGAACTCTTCCTCGCGCACAACGGCGGCGTTCGGCGCAGCGGCCTTGCCTTCCAGCACGGCGTCGGCGGCGGCACGGGCGTACAGCTGCACGGCGCGGATAGCGTCATCGTTGCCGGGGATGGCGTAGTCGACCAGGGCCGGGTCGTAGTTGGAGTCGACCACCGCGACCACCGGGATGCCGAGCTTCTTGGCTTCCTTGATGGCGATGTCTTCATGGCCGATGTCGATGACGAACAGGGCGTCCGGCAGGCGGTTCATTTCCTTGATGCCGCCCAGCGAGGCCAGCAGCTTCTCGCGCTCGCGGCGCAGGCCCAGCACTTCGTGCTTGACCAGCTTCTCGAACGTGCCGTCGGTTTCGGCGGCTTCCAGTTCCTTCAGGCGGGCGACCGACTTCTTCACGGTGGCGAAGTTGGTCAGCGTGCCGCCCAGCCAGCGCTGGGTCATGTACGGCATGCCGCAACGCTCGGCCTCTTCCTTCACGGCCTCGCGCGCGCTGCGCTTGGTGCCCAGGAACAGGATGGTGCCGCGCTTCTGGGCCACGCCCGAGATGAAGTTCATCGCGTCGTTGAACAGCGGAACGGTCTTCTCGAGGTTGATGATGTGGATCTTGCCGCGGGCACCGAAGATGTACGGCGCCATCTTGGGGTTCCAGTAGCGGGTCTGGTGGCCGAAATGGACGCCGGCTTCCAGCATCTGGCGCATGGTGACTTGGGGCATTGCAGTAACTCCATCGAAGGGGAACCCACCGTCCGGTTCATAGGGAGGACGGCGCCGGTGAGGGCGGGGTTCCGGGGTTGGGCCTCCCTGCGGCTTCCGTGTCCGAACCCTTCAGCGAAGGGCACCCCGGCACGGGTTGGGGCAGCAGGTGTGGATTCGTCGGTGTCGCCCGACGTGGGCGGTCCGGCCGGGCAGACCCGGGCGCGAAGCCGCGGGAGTATAGCCGGGCAGGGCGGGTCGCGGCAAATCAAGGCCTGCCTGAACCGGTGCGCGGTGGCCTGGACATTCAGCCCGGCGGCCAAATGGGGGATAATCGGCCAATATGGCCATCCAGCTGAAAACCCCCGAAGACCTCGCCCAGATGCGCATCGCCGGCCGCCTTGCCGCCGAAGTGCTGCAGGTGGTCGCCCCGCACGTGAAGCCGGGCGTCACTACCGCCGAACTGGACCGCATCTGCCACGATCACATCGTCAACGTGCAGAAAGCCATTCCGGCCAACGTGGGCTACAAGGGCTTTCCGGCGACGGTCTGCACCTCGGTCAACAACGTCATCTGCCATGGCATCCCCAGCGAAGGGAAGGTGCTCAAGGACGGCGACATCCTCAACATCGACGTCACCGTCATCAAAGACGGCTGGCACGGCGACACCAGCCGCATGTACATCGTCGGCACACCGTCGGTGATGGCGAAGCGGCTGGTGGACGTCACCCGTGAGGCCATGTTCCGCGGCATCCGCGCGGTGAAGCCGGGGGCGACCCTGGGCGATGTCGGCCACGCGATCCAGCAGTACGCCGAAAGCGAGCGCTTCAGCGTGGTGCGCGAGTACTGCGGCCACGGCATCGGCAAGGTCTACCACGACGAACCGCAGGTGCTGCATTACGGCCGCCCCGGCGAAGGCGTGGTGCTGAAGCCCGGCATGACCTTCACCATCGAGCCGATGATCAACGAGGGCGCGCGCCACACCCGCGTGCTGCCCGACGGCTGGACCGTGGTCACCAAGGACCGCAAGCTGTCGGCGCAGTGGGAGCACACCGTGGCGGTGACCGAGGACGGCGTCGAGATCCTGACCCGCGTGCCGGGCGACGACAACGACCTGTGAGCAGCCCCCCAGCCGCGAACGGACATGCGACGCGGCTTCCGGACATCGGCCCGGACGTGGCCGATGACCCGGCCTGGGCGGCGGCGGCGCGCACCTCGCTGGCCCATACCGATGCCCGGCTGGACAAGCGCTTCGACCAGGACGACGGCATGGACCGCATCCTCGCGCTGCGCGCACGGGCGGTCGACCACCTGCTGAAGGACGCCTGGCTGCGGTGCATTCCGGCGGAGGCGCCGATGGCGCTGTTCGCCGTGGGGGGCTACGGGCGCGGCGAACTGTTCCCGCAGTCCGACGTGGACGTGCTGGTGCTGGCCTCGGCCGACGCCCAGCAGCGCCACCACGACGCGGTGGCGCGTTTCTTCGCCATGTTGTGGGATGCCGGGTTGCCGATCAGCCACAGCGTGCGCTCGGCGGCCGAGTGCACGGCCGCGGCCGCGGCCGACCAGACGGTGCTGACCGCGCTGATCGAAGAGCGCCTGATCGTCGGCGAGCCGGTGGACGAAGCCCTGCTGATCGACGCCATCGGCGCTGCGCGCGTGTGGCCGCCGCGCGACTTCTTCGTCGCCAAGCGCGAGGAACTGCGCATCCGCCATGCCCGCTTCGGCGACACCTCCGACAACCTGGAGCCCAACATCAAGGATGGCCCCGGCGGCCTGCGCGACCTGCACACGCTGGGCTGGATGGCGCTGCGCACCTTCGGCGTGCGCGACCTCGAACCGCTGGTGGGCATGGGCCACCTGGGCCAGGACGAAGCGGTCGCGCTGGCACGCGAGCGCCGCGCGCTGGGCCGCCTGCGCTACGGCCTGCACCGTGTCGCGGGGCGCGCGGAAGAACGCCTGCGCTTCGATTACCAGAAGACGCTGGCCCAGCGGCTGGGCTTCGCCGACGACGCCGAAAGCCTGGGCGTCGAGAAGATGATGCAGGGGTTCTATCGCAGTGCCGCCATCGTGCGCCGGATCAGCGACCGCCTGCTGCAGCGTTTCGAGGAACAGTTCGATGGCGAGGCGCTGCCCGAGCCGCTGGATGACCGGTTCGCCCTGCGCCGCGGTTACCTGGCCGCGCGCGATCCCGCCTGGCCGGGGAACGATGCCGGCCAGGTGTTCGCCCTGTTCGCCGCCTGGGCGGCCCATCCGCAGGTACGCGGCCTGCATTCGCGCACGGCGCGCGCGCTGGCCGAGGCGCTGCCCAAGCTGTCGACCTATCCCGCCGCCACGCGGACGCAGCGCGATGCCTTCATGGCGCTGCTGCGCGGGCCGCGCGCGGTGGAGACCCTCACCCGCATGGCGCGCCTCGGCGTGCTGGGGCAGTGGATCCCGGCGTTCGCGCGGGTATCGGGGCGGATGCAGTTCGACCTCTTTCACGTCTACACGGTCGACCAGCACACCCTGATGGTGCTGCGGAACATCGCCGCCTTCGCGGCCGGCCGCGCGGACGAGCGCTTCTCGATCGCGCACGAAGTCTGGCCGCGCCTGCGCAAGCCGGAACTGCTGCTGCTGGCCGGCCTGTTCCACGATATCGCCAAGGGGCGTGGCGGGGACCATTCCGAACTCGGCGCGGTCGACGCGCGCGAGTTCTGTGCCGCGCATGCGCTTAGCGAATCCGACGCCGATCTGGTGGCCTGGCTGGTGGAGCAGCACCTGCGCATGTCGGTGACCGCGCAGAAGCAGGACATTGCCGATCCCGAGGTCATCCACCGTTTCGCCACGCTGGTAGGCGACCGCGAACGGCTGGATTACCTGTACCTGTTGACCTGCGCCGACATCGCCGGCACCAGCCCGAAGCTCTGGAACGCCTGGAAGGACCGGCTGCTGGCCGACCTCTACTTCGCCGCACGCCGCGTGCTGCGTGAAGGACTGGAAAATCCCGTCGCCGTGGACGAGCGCCTGGTGGAGGCGCGCGGCAGCGTGCGCGCGCTGCTGGAAGTACAGGGCATGACGGCCGCGCAGGCCGATGCATTGTTCGCGGCGATGCCGGAAGAGAGCTTCCTGCGCTTCCGTCCGGAACAGCTGGCCTGGCAGGCGCAGGCCATTCGTGGCGCCACGGCAGGCGAGACGCGCGTGCGTGCGCGGCGGATCGCGGACGACGCCGATGCGATGGAAGTCTTCGTGCATTCGCCGGACCGCGACGGCCTGTTCGCCGCCATCCTCGCCACCCTGGACCGCATGGGCTTCGCCATCCACCAGGCGCGCGTGCTGGTCGGCCCGCAGGGCGCGGTCTTCGATACGTTCGAGGTGCTGCCCGCGGATGCCTATGCGACGCGCGATCCTGCCGACATCGAACATGGGCTGGGCCAGGCCCTCGCGCGTCCGCTGGAGGGAGTGCGTACTTCGCGGCGCGCGGTCCCGCGCCAGCTCAAGCATTTCCGCTTCGCGCCACGCATCGAGTTCGGCATCACGCCGGATGGCCGTCGCACGATCCTGGGCCTCGTCGCGCCGGATCGTCCCGGGCTGCTGTCCGACGTGGCGCAGGTGCTGCGCCGGCAGGGACTGCGCGTGCACGATGCGCGCATCGCCACGTTCGGCGAGCGCGCCGAGGACGTGTTCCAGATCACCGACGAGCACGACCAGCCCCTGACCGACACCGACACCCAGGCCGCGCTGCGTGATGCGCTGCGCGCCGGCCTGGACACCCCCACCTGAGCACATTCCCGCAGGACCTTCGATGACCCGCAAAGCCACCAAGACCGAAGAACTCAAGTCCACCATCGAGAGCGCCTTCGAGCGCCGCGCCGAACTGACGTCGGTCGAGATCGAGGGTTCCACCCGTACCGCCGTCGAACTGGCCATCGAGGGCCTCGAGAGCGGAAAACTGCGCGTGGCCGAGCCCGACGGCAAGGGTGGCTGGAAGGTCAACGAGTGGCTGAAGAAGGCCGTGCTGTTGTACTTCCGCGTCAACGAGATGGAGCTGGTCGAAGCCTATCCGGCGCCCTTCTGGGACAAGGTGGAGGCGCGCTTCGGTGCGTTCGACGAGAACGACTTCCGCAAGCTGGGCGTGCGTGTCGTGCCGGGCGCCATCGCGCGTCGTGGCACGTACTTCGGCAAGGACGTGGTACTGATGCCCAGCTTCGTCAACATCGGCGCCTACGTCGGCGAGGGCACGATGGTCGATACCTGGGCGACGGTGGGCTCGTGCGCGCAGGTCGGCAAGCACTGCCACCTGTCCGGCGGCGCCGGCATCGGCGGCGTGCTGGAACCGCTGCAGGCCAGCCCGACGATCATCGAGGACCACTGCTTCATCGGTGCGCGGTCGGAGGTGGTCGAAGGCGTGGTGGTCGGCCACCACAGCGTGATCGGCATGGGCGTGTTCATCGGCCAGTCCACGCGCATCTACAACCGCATGACCAAGGAAATCACCTACGGTTACGTACCGCCGGGCAGCGTGGTGGTCTCCGGCTCGCTGCCGGCCGCCGACGGTTCGCATTCGCTGTACTGCGCGGTGATCGTCAAGCAGGTGGATGAGAAGACGCGCAGCAAGACCAGCGTCAACGAACTGCTGCGCGGGCTGGCGGACTGAGCGGCAGGTCTAGCCCTAGCGTCCTGTAGGAGCGCGCCACGCGCGCGATGCTTCCACATGACGTCCGGTTCCTTTGGAAAGCATCGCGCGCATGGCGCGCTCCTACAAACGCCCTCAAGGAGCATCATGACGACCACGCTGTATGGCTTGAAGAACTGCGACACCTGCAAGAAGGCGACGAAGTGGCTGGACCGCTTCGGCGTCGCGTACACCTTTGTCGACTATCGCGACAACCGGCAGTCGCCCGAGACCCTGAAGGACTGGGCGGAAAAGGCGGGCGGGTGGGACACGCTGATCAACAAGTCGTCGACGACCTGGCGGCAAATGCCGGAGAATCGCAAGTCGCCGGGGTCGGATGCGGAGTGGAAGTTGCTGCTGAAGGAGTATCCGCAGCTGATCCGCCGCCCCGTCGTCGTCACCGCTGAAGGCGGCTTTTCACAGGGCTTCAGCGACAATGGCTTCAAGAAGAGCTTCGGAGCCGGCGCGTGAGCGATGTCGTCGAACTGTCCTGCGAACTGATCCGCCGTCATTCGGTGACGCCGGACGATGCCGGCTGCCAGCAGGTCCTGGCGACCCGGCTGTCGCAATGGGGCTTCCACTGCGAACACCTGCGCTTCGGCGATACCGACAACCTCTGGGCCACGCATGGCAGCGGGTCGCCGGTACTGGTACTGCTGGGCCATACCGACGTCGTGCCGCCGGGGCCGTTGGACGCATGGACCAGCGATCCGTTCGTGCCCACCGTCCGCGATGGCGTGCTCTACGGACGCGGTACCGCCGATATGAAGTGCAGTGTGGCCGCGTGCACGATCGCGCTGGAGCGCTTCGTCGACGCGCACCCGGACCACCCGGGCACGGTCGCGCTGCTGGTGACCTCGGACGAGGAGGGCCCCGCCCACGACGGCGTGAAGCAGGTTGCGGCACTGTTCCGCGAACGCGGCCAGCGGATCGACTGGTGCATCACGGGCGAGCCGTCGTCCAAGGAAGCACTGGGCGACCTGTTGCGCGTCGGTCGTCGTGGCACCCTGACCGGTACCTTGAACGTGCACGGCGTGCAGGGCCATGTCGCCTATCCGCACAAGGCGCTCAATCCCATCCACAAGGCGTTGCCCGCGCTGGACGAACTGGCCGCGCGCCAGTGGGACGAAGGCTACGAGACCTTCCCGCCGACCAGCCTGCAGATTTCCAACATCCATGCCGGCACCGGCGCCAGCAACGTCATCCCGGGCGAACTGCAGGTGGTGTTCAACCTGCGCTTCAATCCCAGCTGGACGGCCGAGAGGCTGGAACAGGAGATCGAGGGCATTCTCCGCCGCCATGGGGTCGACTACAGCATCCAGTGGCTGCGTGGCGGCGAGCCCTTCTACACGCCGGAGGGCCACCTGCGGGCCACGGCGCGCGCGGTGCTGGGCGAGTTCGCCGGCGCGCCGCCGGAAGAGAGCACGGCCGGCGGCACCTCGGATGCCCGCTTCATCGCGCCGCTGGGCGCGGAATGCATCGAAGTCGGGCCCGTCAATGCCAGCATCCACAAGGTCGATGAGCACGTCCGCGTCGCCGACCTCGAAGCGCTGCCCGGCCTGTACCAGAGGCTGCTTGAGCGGCTGATGCTGCCGGTTCGCGCAGATTTGTAGGAGCGCCCTCGGGCGCGATGCCTTTCCCGCAAGTTCCTTAAAGCGTCGCGCCCGAGGGCGCTCCTACAGGGATGCCGGTGGTTGCAGCCGCAACTTTTTGCGGGGCTTGTCAAGGGCTGGTCGGACCGGTTACGGTCGCCCCATGCCTTGCCGCACCGCCATCAATACCAACCGCAACAACCTGCGCCCGAACAACGGGACGCGGGCGATGCGGCTCTGCGACTAGGCAAAGAAAGACCTGCCGGATACCAGAAACCCGCATCGCGAGATGCGGGTTTCTTCGTTTCCGGCTCCCGTCACCGACCCCACTCAGGAGCTTTCCCCCATGTGTTCCATCTTCGGCATCTTCGGGCTGCAGCCCGGCGACGACATTGCGGCCCTGCGACGGCAGGCGCTGGAGCTGTCCCAGAAGCAGCGCCACCGCGGGCCCGACTGGAGCGGCGTGTACCACGATGAGGGCGCCATCCTCGTGCACGAGCGGCTGGCCATCGTCGACCCGGCCGGCGGTTCGCAACCCCTGCGCTCGGCCGACGGCGAACTGGTCCTGGCCGTCAATGGCGAAATCTACAACCATCGCGAACTGAAGGCGGAACTGGTGCAGGACTATGCCTTCCAGACCGGTTCGGACTGCGAAGTCATCAACGCGCTGTATCGCGAAGATACGCCGGAGTCGTTCCTCAACCGCCTCAACGGCATCTTCGCCTTTGCGCTGTGGGACAAGGCCGCCGGCCGCGCGCTGATCGCACGCGATCCGATCGGCGTCTGCCCCCTGTACTGGGGGCACGACCGCGAGGGTCGTCTGTGCGTGGCCTCCGAGATGAAGGCGCTGGCGCCGATCTGCGCCGACGTGGCGCAGTTCCCGCCGGGTCATTACTACGACACGACGACGCGGGAACTGGTGAAGTACTACCGGAAGCCCTGGCGCGACTACGCGGCCGTCGAAGGCGTGCAGGTATCGAAGGACGAACTGCGAGAGGCCTTCGAGCGCGCCGTGCACCGGCAGTTGATGACCGACGTGCCCTACGGCGTGCTGCTGTCCGGTGGACTGGATTCGTCGCTGGTCGCGGCGGTCGCCGCACGCTACGCGCGCCATCGCATCGAGGACAACGACGCGACGGAAGCCTGGTGGCCGCGGCTGCACTCCTTCGCCATCGGCCTGGAGGGCTCGCCCGACCTGGCCGCCGCCGAAGTCGCGGCGAAGGCGCTGGGCACCGTGCACCATGGCTTCACCTACACCTTCCAGGAGGGCCTGGATGCGATTCCCGAGGTGATCCGTCATATCGAGACCTACGACGTCACCACCATCCGCGCGTCCACGCCGATGTATCTGCTGGCGCGGCGGATCAAGGCCATGGGCGTGAAGATGGTGCTGTCCGGCGAGGGCAGCGACGAGATCTTCGGCGGCTACCTGTACTTCCACAAGGCGCCGAACGCGCGTGAATTCCACGAGGAACTGGTGCGCAAGCTGGACGCGCTGCACAACTACGACTGCCTGCGGGCCAACAAATCGATGATGGCGTGGGGCGTGGAGCCGCGCGTGCCTTTCCTGGACGTCGAATTCCTCGACGTCGCGATGAGGATGGACGCCGCGCATAAGATGATCGACAAGACAAACGATGGCGCACGGCGCATGGAGAAGGGCGTGCTTCGCGAGGCCTTCGACGGCTACCTGCCGGCGTCGATCCTGTGGCGGCAGAAGGAGCAGTTCAGCGATGGCGTGGGCTATGGCTGGATCGACGGTCTGAAGGCGCATGCCGAGGCGCAGGTCAGCGACCGCGAACTGGCGGCGGCCGACAAGCGCTTCCCGGTCAATCCGCCGCAGACCAAGGAAGCCTACTTCTACCGCACGCTGTTCGAACAGCACTACCCGGGCCAGGCCTGCGCCGAGACGGTGCCGGGCGGCAAGTCGATCGCGTGTTCGTCGCCGGCCGCCATCGCCTGGGACGCCAGCTTCGCGACGATGGCCGATCCGTCGGGCCGCGCTGTCGCAGGCGTGCATGCGTCCGCATTGCAGGCAGGCTGACGATGTCCCTTTGGACGTCGTGCGCAAATGGGCACGTCGTTTCAAAGCCGCGGACGTCGACGGCCTGTCGGCGCTTTACGAGGACGATACCGCCCATCACCCGGTGTTGACCGATCCGCTGCACGGCCTCGAGTCGACCGCGACCCTGTTCCGCACCGGATTCGCGCGCGCAACGATGGTGTGCGAGGCGGAACCGATCCTCGAGGATGGTGGATGGGCCGTCCCGGAGTAGCGCGATCCGCCTGGACTGCGGGGCTGCGGCTTCTTCCAGGTGCGCGATGGCCGCATCGTGTTCCAGCGGGGCTATTTCGACCCGCTCAGCTTCTTCCGCCAGCAGGGGCTGGCGATGACGGATCGTTATCTGGGTCGAGTGTTGGCGGGTCGCAGCGTCAGTGTGTGGGTCGCTTCGCCGGGCAGGAAGGGCGTCGGTCGGCCGTGCACCCAGTCGTCATGGCCCGCCCCCCAGAACGGCGACATCGGGTGGCCGCTCTGGCCGCCCGGCATGTGGATGATGCCGTCGGCCTCGCGTCCGGGCGACACCACCATGCGCTCGGACGCACCGAAAGCCGGTCCCTGTACGCGGGGCATGGCGCCGTCGCCGGCGAGCGCTTCGCCCGGCATGCAGAGCCGGGGCTTCAGGAAGGCGGGCAGGGCGTCGGCAAGCGGGTGGCAGATCCTGGCCGTGTTGCGCTCCCCCCAGCGGCGCTCGGCCAGTGGCCCCTGGTCGGCCAGGTCGTCGCGCACTTCCTTCGCGGCATCTTCCAACAGCGCGTCCCAGTTCTTGTAGCGGCGCGAGAGCAGGTGGGCCGGACGCTGTTCGAGTAGCGGCCAAACCACGCCTTCCAGCTGCGGCAGATCGGGCATGACGAAGTCGTCGCCGAGTGCCGCCTGTGCGGGCGCCGTCAGGCCGTCGGCGATGCGCGCGTGCACGGCGAGGCGCCAGGCGCGCACCAGGCGGTAGCTCACCGAATCGACGCTCGCGGTGCCGTCCCAGGTTTTGCCGGCCTCGGCGAGGGCCTTGATGGCGGAATCCGCCGGCCGCTTCTCCGCTTCATCCTGCAGCAGCGTCCACCAGCGTTCCAGGAACAATGCGCGGTCGTCGAGCTGGATCGCCAGCAGGTCTCTCTCGGTGAAGCGGTCCTTCGCCATCAGTCCATCGCGGATCTGCTTCGCGCGCGCACCCAGCGCATAGCCGCCGTCGCCGACGCGCGCCAGCGCATCGCCTTCGATCACGCGTGCGTTGGCGGTCCACAGGCGGTGGTTCTCCGGCGACGTCAGCACGGGCGAGAGCTGATAGGACAGGTCCCAGGGCGTGCAGGATGCTGCCGTGTCGTCGTCGTGCGGCATGCCGACTGCCCGGTCGAGCGCGTGCGCGCACGCGCCCGCGCGCGACGGCAACGGGCCCAGGATGCGCCACGCGATGCGGCCATTGCGGTCGGCCACGACCAGGTTCTGTGCAGGCGTAGCGGTGCGTTGGGCCACGGCGAGGGCGGCGGACAGGTCGCCGGCCCGTGCCAGGTCCGACAGGCCGAAGTTCAGTGCGCCCGGCAATTGCGCCACCCAGCGCAGCGCCAGTGCGGGACGGTCCCCCTTCGCAGCATGGACGATCGGGCCGTGCCGGGTATCGAATACCTCGAACGGCACGTCTTCGCCACCGGCGACCTTGATCGTCTCGGCATGGCGCGTGACGGGCTCGCAGCCCGCGCTGACGTGGCCTTCGCACGGGACTACCGGATACCAGTCGGCGGTGTCCGCGTAGCTGTTGGTGAAGCCCCAGGCGACGCGTCCGTTGCTGCCCACGACGATCGCAGGCAGGCCGGGCAGGCTGAAGCCGGAGACGTCGACCTTGCCGCCCGGCGCATGCGGGTCGGGATAGCGCAGGCGCACGCGGAACCAGATGCCCGGCGCGCGCAGTCCCAGGTGCATGTCGTCGGCGACGATGGCACGGCCATCGGCCGTCAGTGCGCCGGCGACCGCCCAGTTGTTGCTGCCGGGCGTGCCCTTGTCGGCCAGGCGCCGGTGGGAATCCGTCTTCGGCATCGGCAGCGTGCGCAGGTCCACCCGGCGGGCGTCCGGCAGCGCGGCATTGCCGCGCGGTTCCCCGAACAGGGGCGCATCCCATTCGGTGCCATCGTGCGCAAGCAGGTCGTACAGGCCTTGCGGGACATGCCGGCGGATCTGCCACAGGCCCAGCTCGCGCACGTTCTGCGCATCCTGCAGGTCGAAATACATCGCGTAGCCCGTCAGCGCCGAATCCAGCACGTCCCAGCGACGCGGCTCCTGTCGCAGCAGCAGATAGGGCCAGGGTCTGGCGCGCAGGTCGCCGAGACCAGCGTTGACGCCGTCGGCATAGGCCTGCAGCGGGAGCATGCGGTTGCCCGCGAATGCCTCGAGGTTGGCCGACACGCGCGCGCGGATCCGGTGCACGCGCCGCTCCTTGTCCAGGCCGATGGCGATGGGGCCGAACAGCTCGGCCAGCTCGCCCGCCGAACTGCGGCGCATCAGGTCCATTTCGAAATAGCGTTCCTGCGCATGCACGTAGCCGAGCGCGCGGACGGCATCGGATTCGCTGGCCGCATCGATGGTGACCACGCCCAGAGCGTCGCGCTGCACGCTGACGGGCGCCGACAGTCCCGCCAGGTCCGATGCGCCCTCCAACTGCGCCAGGCTTCCCCGCAGCATCCACCATGCGACCAGAACCGCCAGTACGACCAGGGCCAACAGCAGCAGCGCGATGCGCCGGGTCCACTTCAGCATGGCGGGTCCTGAGGCTAGGGGCGGGCGCGGCGATTATTCCACGGAAGCGATGACGGTCCACGCCGCGGTGCGACGACGAACGCGACTGATTCCGATTCGGCCGCCGGCCGGCGGGATCGGGCATCCTGTGCGCCTTGCTACAGGAGCCGTACCCCCATGAAAGGCCACCCGGACGTCGTTGAATACCTCAAGTTCCTGTTGCGCGGCGAACTGGCCGCGCGCGACCAGTACTTCATCCACTCGAGACGCTACGAGGACATGGGCCTGAAGGCGCTGTTCCACCGCATCGACCACGAAATGCAGGAAGAAACCCAGCACGCCGACGCGCTGCTGCGCCGCATCCTGTTCCTGGAGGGCGACCCGGACATGCGTCCGGACGCCTTCACGGCCGGCAGGACCGTCGAGGAGATGCTGCAGCGCGACCTGGAGGTCGAGTACGCGGTGCGCGCGCACCTGGCCAAGGGCATGGCGCTGTGCGAACAGCACGGCGACTACGTCAGCCGCGAAATCCTGCTGGCGCAGCTCAAGGATACGGAAGAAGACCACGCGCACTGGCTGGAACAGCAATTGGGCCTGATCAAGCGCCTGGGCATCGCGCTGTACCTGACCTCCAAGCTCGACGGCGAACCGGCCGCCACGTAACCGCGGGTCTGGCGCTCGGCATTAGCCTCGTATTTCCTGACCGTTGCGCAAGATGCCGCGCTGGCGGCAGGAGCGCCCCCTAGGCGCGATGCTGTCGACGCCGGTACGCAAGAGCATCGCGGGCATGGCCCGCTCCTACAGGCGTCCGTTCGTCAGGTGGTACACGGCCGTCGCCAGCGCGCTCAGGCCTTCTTCGCGGAAGCGCGGCTCCTGGTCCAGGATGTCGCGCCGTTCCAGCAGCGTCTGCCGCCACGGCGCAGCGAACAGCGATCCGACCTCGGGCTGTTCCACCGAGAATGGCGGACCCGCCTTCTCGGCCTGCGGATACTCCAGCGTGATGAGCAGTCCCTGGCATCCGGCGGGAAGCGATGCATAGACCGTGTCGCGATAGCGCAGGCGCAGGTCCGGCGGCAGTGCGATCAGCGCCGCGCGGTCGTACACCCCGGCCACCTCCGCGAGCAGCGCCGGATCCAGCCCGAATGCATCGCCCAGGATGATTTCCACCGGACCCGCGCTGAAGTGCTCGCCATAGCGGCTGGTGGTCCGCACTGGTTCCAGCCCGGCTTCCTCGAAGAACTGCGTCACCGCCAGCGGCGACAGCTCCACGCCCAACACACGATGGCCCCGCGCCGCTAGCCAGTGCATGTCGAGCGATTTCCCGCACAGCGGCACCAGCACGCGGCTACCCACCGGCAGCTGCAGCGAGGGCCAGTGCTTTTCCAGCAGCGGCATCACGTCGCTGCGATGGAAGCCGATCTGGCCTTCCTGCCAGCGCTGCAACCAGAAGTTCGCATCCATCCCGCGCTTACTCCACTGAACAAGGTGGCAACCCGGTGTAACGTCGAGCTCGCTCGACGCAGGCGCGCCGCAGCGCGCCCATGCGGTGAATCACTGGACGTCCAGTCCGTCGACCTTCTGCCACCCCCGCGGCAACAATCCGCCCCGTGTCGCACGTGCGCCGACATATTCGTCCAGATCCTTGAACGACAGGCTCATCGTGCGCTGGCCGCTTTTCACCAGCAACGTGCTGCCCGGCGTCACCGCCGCGATCGCGACCACGCGCTCGGTACCCAGCTTGGCCTTCGGGATGTCGATCAGCTTGTTGCCCTTGCCCTTGTCCAGTTCCGGCAGTTCGCTCACGGGAAATGCGAGCAGGTGGCCGGCGCTGGTCACCGCGACGATGCGGTCGGTGTCCACGTTCGATACCTGGGCCGGCTGCAGGACGCCCGCGCCCGGGGTCAGGTTGAGCATCGCCTTGCCCGCCTTCTGGCGCCCGGTAAGGTTCTCGAAGCGGGTCACGAAGCCGTAGCCGTGCGAGGACGCCAGCACGAAGCGGCTGTCGTTGTCGCCGCTGGCCAGGGCCTGGAACGACGCGCCCGCCGCCGGCGAGAAGCGGCCGGTCAGCGGTTCGCCATTGCCACGCGCCGAGGGCAGCGTGTGCACGGCGGTGGAGTAGCTGCGGCCTTCCGAATCGAGGAAGGCCACCTGCTGCGTGCTGCGCGAGCGCACCGCCGCCAGCAGGCCGTCGCCGTCGCGGTACGACAGCGTGGCCGCGTCGACGTCGTGGCCCTTGGCGGCGCGGATCCAGCCCTTCTCCGACAGCACCACCGTCATCGGCTCGCTGGCGACCAGTTCGGTTTCGTCCAGGGCCTGGGCGGCATCGCGCTGCACCAGCGGCGACAGACGCGCATCGCCGAACTTCTTCGCGTCGGCGGTCAGCTCGTCCTTGATCAGCTTCTTCAGCTTGGCCTTCGACTCCAGGATACCGGCGATCTTCTCGCGCTCGGCCTGCAGTTCGTCCTGCTCGCCGCGGATCTTCATTTCCTCCAGGCGGGCGAGCTGCTTGAGCTTGGTGTCGAGGATGTAGTCGGCCTGTTCCTCGCTCAGCGCGAAGCGCGCGATCAGCGCCGCCTTCGGCTCGTCCTCGGTACGGATGATGCGGATGACCTCATCCAGGTTGAGGAACGCGACCAGCAAACCTTCCAGCAGGTGCAGGCGGCGATCGACCTTGTCCAGCCGGTGCTTGAGGCGGCGCGTCACCGTGTCGCTGCGGAACGCCAGCCATTCGGTCAGCAGCATCTTCAGGTTCTTGACCTGCGGACGCCCGTCCAGCCCGATGATGTTGAGGTTGACGCGGTAGCTCTTCTCCAGGTCGGTGGTCGCGAACAGGTGGCCCATCAGCTGCTCCGCGTCCACGCGGCTGGAACGCGGGATCAGGACGACGCGCACCGGATTGGCGTGGTCGGATTCGTCGCGGATGTCCTCCAGCCACGGCAGCTTCTTGGCGCGCATCTGCGCGGCGATCTGCTCGATCACCTTGGACGGCGAGACCTGGTAGGGCAAGGCCTCGATGACGATGTTGGCGTTGTCCTTGCGCCACACGGCGCGTGCGCGGACGCTGCCGGTGCCGTTCTCGTACATCGTGCGCAGGTCGGACGCCGCGGTGATGATCTCCGCCTTGGTGGGGTAATCCGGGCCGCGCACGTGCTCGCACAGGTCGGCCACGGTCGCGTCAGGATCGTCGATCAGGCGGATGCAGGCGCTGACGATCTCGTTGAGGTTGTGCGGCGGCACGTCGGTGGCCATGCCGACGGCGATGCCGGTGGTGCCGTTGAGCAGCAGGTGCGGCAGGCGCGCGGGCAGCCAGGTCGGCTCTTCCAGCGTGCCGTCGAAGTTCGGCGTCCAATCCACCGTGCCCTGGCCCAGTTCGCCCAGCAGCACTTCGGCGATGGGGGTGAGCTTGGATTCGGTATAACGCATGGCCGCGAACGACTTCGGGTCGTCCGGCGAGCCGAAGTTGCCCTGGCCTTCGATCAGCGGATAGCGGTACGAGAACGGCTGCGCCATCAGCACCAGCGCCTCGTAGCAGGCGCTGTCGCCGTGCGGGTGGTACTTGCCGATCACGTCGCCGACGGTGCGCGCGGACTTCTTCGGTTTCGCACCGGCGTTCAGGCCCAGCTCGCTCATCGAATAGACGATGCGCCGCTGTACCGGCTTCAACCCGTCGCCGATGAAGGGCAGGGCGCGGTCCAGCACCACGTACATCGAGTAGTCGAGGTAGGCGCGCTCGGCGTACTCGCGCAGCGGGATCTGCTCGAAGCCGTGGAAGGTGGGGCGGATCGTTTCGGTCATTGCGGGCGTACGGTCTGCGGGTCGGAAAACCCGGCCATTCTACCCGCCGCCCCGTCTCAGCCGCCGATACCCGGCAGCAGCGGTCCGCCCAGCCACAGCCAGCGTGCCAGCCAGGCGGTGGTGAAGGCGATGGCCAGGGTGAGGGGGGCGCCCACGCGGAGGAAATCGCCGAAGGTGTAGCGGCCGGGATTGAGGATCAGCAGGTTCCCGTGGTGGCCGATAGGGGTGAGGAACGACGCCACCGCCCCCATCGCCGTGCAGACCACGAACGGCACCGGGTTCAAGCCCAGTCCCGTGGCCAGCGCCAGCGCGATCGGCGCCAGCAGCACCGTGGTGGCGGCATCGGACAGGATCTGGGTCAGCAGCGCGGCCGTACCGAACATCACCAGCAGCAGCACCAGCGGTGACCAGTGCGCGGCGTGGTGCAGCAGCAGGTCGGCCACCAGTGCGGCGGTGCCGGTCTTTTCCATGGCGATGCCCAGCGGGATCACCCCGCCGATCATCACGAAGATGCGCACGTCGATTTCCTGGTAGGCGCGTTCGATGTCCACGCAGCGCGTCAGCACCATCGCCACCGCCCCCGCCAGGAACGCGATGTGCGGCGCCAGCGTCTCGGTGGCCGCGGCGGCCACGGCGGCCGCCATGATCAGCAGCGCCACCGGTGCGCGCCGGCGCGACTTCTCCCGGCCGCTGAACGGCATCAGCATCAGGAAACCGTGGTGGGTCGCCAGCGGTTCCAGGTTCTCTTGCTGGCCCCACAGGACCAGCAGGTCGCCTTCCTGCAGCACGGTTTCGGACAGTTCGCCGTGCAGCCAGCCCTCGCGGCGCCACAGGCCCACCACCACCACGCCGAGATTGCGCAGGAAGTCGATGTCGGCCACGCTGCGGCCGACGAACTCCGAATGGGGCGCCACGACCGCCTGCACCAGCTGTTCGTCGCCCAGCGCTTCGGACTTGGGGCGCTCGCCGGGGGTATCGCCGTACTTGGCCACGGCGTGCAGGGCCAGGCCGGGCTCGTCGCGGATGGAGGCGATCTCGTCTGGCGAGGCGCGCACCAGCAGCACATCGCCGGCGGCCAACGGGCTTTCGGGGTGCTGGTGGCGGCGACGCATGCCGTGGCGCAGCCAGTCGACCACCTGCAGGCGATCCTTGAACGCGTCCGAGAAGTCGCCGCGGGTCTTGCCGACCCAGGGCGACTCCGCTTCCACCAGCAGCTCGGTGTAGTAGCGGTCCAGCTTCAGGTAATCCCCCTGCGGCGTTTCCCCGTCGCGCTTGGGCACCAGCCAGCGCGCCAGCAGCATGTACACCGTGCCCAGCAGCACCAGCGCGATGCCGATGGGGGTGATGGCGAAGATGTCCAGCGCGGGCAGGTCGGCACGCTTGATCAGGTCGTTGGACAACAGGAATGCCGGTGCGCTGAACAGCGTCAGCGTGGTGCCCAGCGATGCGGCCAGCGACATGGGCATCAGCAGGCGCGATGCGGCCAGCTTCTGCTCGCGCGCGATGCGCATCAGGATGGGCAGCATCATCGCCGTGACCATCACGTGGTGCGAGAACGCCGCCAGCGCCGCCGTGGCCGGCATGACCACGGCGATGGTGCGCCACTCGCTGCCGCCTGCGGCCCGGCCGATGCCGGCGCCGATGCGGTCGGTGATGCCGGTGGCCGACAGGCCGGCCGACAGCACGAACACCGCGGCGACGATGATCGCCGGTTCGCTGGCGAAGCCGGCCAGCGCGTCCTTCGGTCCCAGGATCCCGGTCAGGGTGAGCGCCAGCAGGGCCAGCAGCGCCACCAGGTCGATGCGCAGCTTCTCGCTGATGAACAGTCCCAGCGTGACCGCCAGGATGACCAGGAAAAGGATCTGTTGGAACTCCATGCGTGCCCCGGGGGAAAGGTGCCGCCTGACGGCCGGCCATCAGCCTACTTCGGTTGCCGGCATGCGTGTGTGAGGCGTCCGGACGCCGGAAACGAAAAACCCCCGCTTGCGCGAGGGTCTTCGTGATGCGTGGTGCCCAGGAGAGGACTCGAACCTCCACGGTTTTACCCGCTAGTACCTGAAACTAGTGCGTCTACCAATTCCGCCACCTGGGCAGGTAAGCGAGGCGCGCATTTTGCGGACCGGGCGGAGGAATGTCAAC
This sequence comes from Pseudoxanthomonas sp. F11, assembly GCF_037046485.1. Lineage (NCBI taxonomy): Bacteria > Pseudomonadati > Pseudomonadota > Gammaproteobacteria > Lysobacterales > Lysobacteraceae > Pseudoxanthomonas > Pseudoxanthomonas sp. F11. The sequence goes on from NZ_JBANLZ010000002.1 coordinate 983,059, forward strand.
GGGTGTTTTCGCATGGCGTTGTTCAGCCGGGGTGTACCATCGACGCATGACCAAGAAAACCACACGTAACGGCGGCAAGAGCGGCGCCGGCAAGGGAAGCACCCCGCGCACGAAGAGTGCCGGGCAGCGATCGGGCAAACCCGCCAAGACCGGGAAGAGCCTCCCCCCCTGGATGCCCGACCTCCCGCCGACCGGCGGTGGGGCGAGGTCCTCGGCGCCGGCCACGCGCCGCGCCGCGCCCACGCGCACGTCGGGGCGTTTCGTCGACCCGCACGCGCAACGCGAGGCGCAACGCTATGACCAGCCCATCGCCAGCCGCGAGGCCATCCTTGGTTTCCTCGAGGCCGCCGAGGGACCGCAGACGGCCGAGGAGATCGCCGGCCCGCTGGGCCTGCAGGCACCCGACCGCTTCGAGGCCCTGTCCAAGCGCCTGGGCGCGATGGTCCGCGACGGACAACTGGTGCAGAACCGGCGCGGCGGTTTCGCGCCGGTGCAGCACACCGCGCTGATCGCCGGCACGGTGATCGCCAATCCGGACGGTTTCGGCTTCCTGCGGCCCGACACCGGCGGCGGCGACGACCTGTTCCTGCCGCCCTATGAAATGCGCAAGGTCATGCATGGCGACCGTGCGTTGGCCAACGTCACCGGCATCGACCGGCGCGGCCGCCGCGAAGGCAGCATCGCGCGCGTGCTGGAACGCGGGGTCACCCGGCTGATCGGCCGTTTCGGCTTCGAGGTCGGCATCGCCTACGTGGCGCCGGACGACAAGCGCATCCAGCGCAACGTGCAGATCCCGCAGGACGCCACCGGCGGCGCGCGCGACGGCCAGCTGGTGGTGGTCGAGCTGACCCAGGCGCCGGATGCGCGTCGTCCGCCCATCGGCAGGGTCATCGCGGTGCTGGGCGACAGCCTGACACCGTCGCTGGTGGTGGAGGCTGCGATCCACGGCCACAACCTGCCGCACGAGTTCCCGCAGGAGGTGCTGGACGAGGCCACCGCGGTGCCGCTGGTGGTCGAGCCGACGATGATCGGCGACCGCGTCGACCTGCGCGACATGCCGTTGGTGACCATCGACGGCGCCGACGCGAAGGACTTCGACGATGCGGTGTATTGCGAGAGCAATCGCCAGGGCCTGCGCATGAAGAACCGCAGCGGCTACCGCCTGGTCGTGGCCATCGCCGATGTCTCGCACTACGTGCGTCCCGGCACGCCGCTGGACGATGAAGCGCAGAAGCGTGCGACGTCGGTGTACTTCCCGGGTTTCGTGGTGCCCATGCTGCCGGAGACCCTGTCCAACGGCATCTGCTCGCTGAATCCGAAAGTGGACCGCATGTGCTTCGTCTGCGACATGCAGGTCAACAGCGAGGGCGAAGTCACCCAGTCGAAGTTCTACGAGGCGGTGATGCGTTCGCACGCACGCCTGACCTACGACCAGGTGTGGAAGGCGGTGGGCGAGGGCGACGCCGAGGCCCGCCAGTCCATCGGCGCGTTGCTGCCGCACGTCGAGCGCCTGCACGAACTGTATGGCCTGCTGGCCAAGGCGCGAGAGAAGCGCGGCGCGATCGAATTCGAGACGTCCGAAGTCCGCTTCGAACTGGACAATCGCGGGGAAGTCACCCAGGCCGGCATGCTGCAGCGGAACGATGCTCACAAGCTGATCGAGGAATGCATGATCGCGGCCAACGTCGAAGCCGCCCGGTTCCTGTTGGGCGCGCGCATTCCCGCGCCGTACCGCGTGCACGACCGGCCGCCGGAATCCAAGTACGCCGACCTGCTCGAGTTCCTCAAGGAATTCAAGTTGAGCCTGCCGCCCTGGGGCAAGGTGCAGCCACGGGATTTCACCCAGTTGCTGAAGAAGATCCGTGAGCGTCCCGACGTGGCCCTGCTGGAATCGGTGGTGCTGCGCAGCCAGAGCCTGGCGGTCTACTCGCCGGACAATGCCGGTCACTTCGGTCTGGCGCTGGAAGCCTATGCGCACTTCACTTCGCCGATCCGGCGATATCCCGACCTGCTCGTGCACCGCGCCATCAAATATGCGCTGACCAGGGGAAAGCCGGAGAAATTCCAGTATTCCGAACACGAGATGGCGGCGCTGTCGCTGCAGTGTTCGGAACGTGCGCGCCGTGCCGACGAAGCCGAACGCGAGGTCGACGAACGCTACCGCGCGGCCTGGATGGAGCAGCATGTCGGCGGACAGTTCGACGGCGTCATCAGCGGCGTCACCAGCTTCGGCCTGTTCGTGGAGCTGGACCAGTCCAAGGTCAACGGGCTGGTCCACGTGACCCAGCTGCCGCACGACTATTACCACTTCGATCCGCTCCGCAAGACGCTGTCCGGCGAGCGTCGCGGCATGTCGTTCCGGCTGGGCGACCGGGTGCGCATCATCGTGCTGAAGGCCAGCCTGGAAGAGCGCAAGATCGACTTCCGCCTGGTCGAGGACAAGCAGGACCAGGGCCTGCCGCCGCCCCCGCCACGTGGCCAGCCGGCCAAGCGGAAGAAGCGGAAGTATTGAGCAAGTACGTCGTCGTCCCAGCGCAAGCTGGGACCCATTTTGATCTTGCTTCTTATCCCGAGATCCAAAGGCAAGAGCAGGATCAAGATGGATCCCGGCGTGCGCCGGGATGACGAACGGGGTTGCAGAGGGACGCAGCTCGATCACGGCCCCACAGCACGGCGTAGCATCTTCCAGGATGATGTCCCCATGTCCAACCAGATCCACACCGGCGGCTGCCAATGTGGCGCCATCCGCTTCCGCATCACCGGCGACCTGAACGACGCTTCCATCTGCCATTGCCGCATGTGCCAGAAAGCCTTCGGTGCGTACTACGCGCCATTGGTGTCCACGCGCGGCGCGGTACTGGAATGGACGCGCGGCGAGCCGAAGCGGTTCCAGTCGTCCAACGTGGTCCGCCGCGGCTTCTGCGCCGACTGCGGCACGCCGTTGACCTACGAGGCACCGGACGGCGTGGCGGTGGCGGCGGGCGCATTCGACGATCCGGTCGGGTTGGCCCCGTGGGTGCAGTACGGCGTGGAAGGCAAGCTGCCCTATGTGGACGACCTGCCGGCGCTGCCGCAGCGGCGTACCGAGGAGGACGAGGCCGCGGCGGCCTTCCTCGCCGGCGTGGTCTCCTTCCAGCATCCGGACCACGACACGCCGGCCTGGCCGCCGCGCTGACCGGGTGGTCGATGCGATAATGCCGGCCTTCCCAACGCGGCCGTACAGCGCATGAGCAAGCAGAACCAGTGGATCGTCGGCGTCAACGCGGTGGCCTCGGCCATCGAGAACGATGCCGACAACGTGCGCGAGGTGCTGGTCGAGGGTGGCAGCAAGAACGCGCGCCTGACCGAGATCGAAGAGAACGCGCGCCGCAAGGGCATCGATGTGCGCCGCGTCACCGGGCAAGCGCTGGACGGCGTGGCCGGCTCGTTGCGCCACCAGGGCGTCGCCGCCCGCTATGCCGCCGCCAAGACCTGGGACGAGGGCGAGCTGCAGGGCCTGGTGGAAGCCGCCGAAGGCAAGGCGCTGCTGCTGGTGCTGGACGGCGTGCAGGACCCGCACAACCTGGGCGCGTGCCTGCGCAGCGCCGCCGGCGCCGGCGTCACCGCGGTGGTCATCCCCAAGGACAAGTCGGTGGGCGTCAACGCCACCGTACGCAAGACCTCGGCCGGTGCGGCCGACCGCATCCCGGTGGTGCAGGTCACCAACCTGTCGCGCTGCCTGCGCGACCTGCAGCAGCTCGGCGTCTGGATCTACGGCCTGGCGGGTGAAGCGGAGGCGTCGCTGTATTCGCTCGACCTGCGCGGCAACGTCGCGCTGGTGCTGGGCGGCGAAGCCGACGGCCTGCGCCGGCTGACGCGCGAGCACTGCGATGGCCTGGTGAAGATTCCCATGCCCGGCGAGATCGAAAGCCTCAACGTGTCGGTCGCCGCCGGCGTCACCCTGTTCGAAGCCGTCCGTCAACGCCAATAAGGGAATCCGCATGCCTGCAGCGCCGCACCGTTCTCCGATCCGGCTGGCGGCGTTGCTGCTGGCCGTCGTTTCCGCCGGCACCTTCGCGCAGGACGCGCCCCGCGCGCGTGCACGCGACCTCGGCGTGGCGCCGGGCATCTTCGCCCCTGGCACGCACAACGCGATCACCGACGTGGCGGGCGTGCGCGTCGGCCAGGTGACCTTGGTGGAAGGCGACACCGTGCGCACCGGCGTCACCGCCATCCTGCCGCATTCCGGCAATCCCTACCGTTCGCGCGTGCCTGCCGCCGTGCATGTCGGCAACGGCTTCGGCAAGTTCATCGGCAGCACCCAGGTGAACGAACTGGGCGAACTGGAAACGCCCATCGTGCTGACCTGCACCTTGTGCGTGTGGAAGGCGGCCGATGCGATGGCGGCCTGGATGCTGGAGCGTCCGGACATGCAGCAGGTACGGTCGCTCAACGTGGTGGTCGGCGAGACCAACGATGGCGGCCTCAACGACATCCGTGCGCGCCCCGTCACCGCCCAGGCGGTGCGGCGCGCGCTGGAGACGGCCAGTGGCGGCCCTGTGCAGGAAGGCAGCGTGGGGGCGGGCACCGGCACCGTGGCGTTCGGCTGGAAAGGCGGTATCGGCACCTCCTCGCGCAGGCTGCCCGCGTCGCTGGGTGGATGGACGGTGGGTGTGCTCGTGCAGGCCAATTTCGGAGGCGTGCTGCAGGTCTCCGGTGCGCCGGTCGGACGCGAACTCGACCGCTACGCCTTCCAGAACGCCGTGGCGGTGAAGGCGGACGGTGCGCGCGGCCGTGCCGATGACCGCGGCGACGGCTCCATCATCATCGTCATCGCCACCGACGCGCCGCTGGGCGACCGCAATCTGCGGCGGCTCGCCTCGCGCGGCATGATGGGACTCGGACGCACCGGCAGCTCGGCGTCCAACGGCAGTGGCGACTATGTGCTCGCGTTCTCCACCGCGGACTCGGTCCGCCGTGCTTTCGACGCCCCGAAGCTGGACACCTCGGAACTGGCCAACGAGCAGATGAGCGCGGTGTTCCAGGCCAGCGTGGAAGCCGTCGAGGAAGCGATCTACAACGCGGTCTTCATGGCGACCACGGTCAGCGGCAACGGCGAGACGGTCGAAGCGATTCCGCTGGACCGCGTGCGCGATATCCTGCGCCGGCACGGTATCGCCCCGGCGAAGTAGTGCGCACGTCGCTCAGTGCACGACGTTGCGGATGAAGCGCAGGGGCGTCTGGCCGTCGTTGCGGTAGGCGTAGCGGCAGTCGCTGGGGAAGACGAAGAAATCGCCCGCGTCGATCACCTGCTCGCCACTGGGCAGTTCCACCGTCAGCTGACCGTCCATGACGTAGAACATCTCGTGCCAGCCGGCAGGATCGGCGCCCGAGGTGTAGCGATCGCCGGGCATCAGCGTCCAGGCCCAGAGTTCGACATCGTGCGCCGCGGGCGCGGTGGCCAACAGCACGGCCTGCGAGCCGGGCGTACTGCCGCTCCAGGCGAGGGCTTCGATCCTGCGCAGATCCCGGGCAGGCGCCTTCACCAGGTCGGCGAAGCTGACCTGCAGGGCTTCAGCGATGCGGTCCAGGGTGTTCAGGCTGACATTGGCGTCGCCGGATTCGATGCCGACCAGCATCCGCCGGCTGACGTCCGCCGTCTCGGCCAGGGCTTGCTGGCTGAGGCCGGCGGCGGTCCGCAGGCGGCGGACGTTCTCGGCCACGTGTTCAAGTACGCTCATGGAGAGGGGTTGCGCAATATATTGCGCATAAGTTAAGCTTCGATTGCGCAATATAGTGCGCAATCGTATCCCCCCACAAGCACAGGGCGCTCCGCGTGCCCTGGCAGGCCGTTTTCCCCATGAACTTCGTCTCGTCTTCTCCCGCCGCCTCGCGCTGGCAGCCGATCGCCCTGCTGCTCGTCGCCATGGTCTCCATCCAGTCGGGCGCAGCGCTGGCCAAGCATCTGTTTCCCGCCGTCGGTGCGACGGGCGCAACCGCGCTGCGCCTGGCCCTGGCGACGCTGCTGCTGGTCGCGGTGTTCCGCCCTTGGCGCATGCGTGTCCAGCGGCACCAGTGGCCCGCGTTGCTGGCGTACGGCATCTCGCTGGGCCTGATGAACCTGATGTTCTACAAGTCGCTGGAAACGGTGCCGCTGGGCATCGCCATCGCGCTGGAGTTCACCGGTCCGTTGGCGGTGGCGCTGTTCGGCTCGCGCCACCTGCGCGACGTGGTCTGGGTCGCACTGGCCGTGCTGGGGCTGGTGCTGCTGGTACCTGAGCAGGGTACGCAGGCATTGGATCCCGTCGGTGCGGCCTATGCGCTCGGCGCGGGTACGTGCTGGGCGCTGTACATCGTGTTCGGGCAGAAGGCCGGCAACGACCACGGACCGCAGACCGTCGCCTTGGGCACCTCCATCGCCGCACTGGTCGCGGTGCCGTTCGGCGTGGCGCATGCGGGCACCGCGCTGCTCTCGCCCGCGCTGCTGCCCATCGCGTTCGGCGTGGCGCTGTTGTCCACCGCGCTGCCCTACAGCCTGGAGATGGTGGCGCTGACGAAACTGCCGACGCGGACCTTCGGCATGCTGATGAGCCTGGAACCCGCCATCGGTGCACTGTGCGGCCTGCTGTTCCTGCACGAACAACTCAGCGTGCTGCAGTGGCTGGCGATCGGCGCGATCATCGTCGCATCGGCGGGCGCGGCGATGACCGCACGGCCGCCGGTGGACTCGGCGGGCAGCGGCGAAGGCTAGGCGGGCAGGGCGCGATAGCGCGCCAGGTCGTACGGAGATGGCAGCAGGACACCACGCCCGGCCTGCCGGAAGCGGTGGACGCAATGACGATGACGCCGATCCGCCGGGCGACGATGTCGGCCTGGAGCGCGGTCAGTGGCAGGGTCGCCGGGCGGGGCGCTTCAGCCCAGCGGCTTGGGCCAGGCGTTGGCGATGGTGCAGAACAGGCGCGCCGTCTGCTCGGCATCGTAGACGGCGGAGTGCGCGTCTTCGGCGTTCCAGTCGAAGCCGGCGGCGACGACGGCCCGCGCCAGTACGGTCTGGCCATAGGCCACGCCGGCCAGCGTCACCGTGTCGAACACGCTGAAGGGATGGAACGGGTTGCGCTTGTGGCCGACCCGCGCCACCGCCGCATTGAGGAAGTTCAGGTCGAAGTGCGCGTTGTGGCCCACCAGGATCGCGCGCTGGCAGCCGTGCTTCTTCACCGCCGCGCGCACCGGCGCGAACACATGGTCCAGCGCCTCCTTCTCGTGCTTGGCGAAGCGGAACGGATGATCCAGGTCGATCCCGGTGACCTCGAGCGACTTGGGGTCGATCTCGGTGCCGGGCGCCGGGTGCAGGTGCACGCTGGAGGTGGAGCCCATCACCAGCAGGCCGTTCTCGTCCAGATCCAGCGGCACGGCGGCCAGTTCGAGCAGGGCGTGGCGGTTCCAGTCGAAGCCGCCGGTCTCCACGTCCACCACGACGGGCAGGTAGCCGCGGAAGCGGCGGGCCATGGGGGTGGTGCGGACGGGTTCGGCGGTGTTTTCCATGTGGAAAGGGTAGCAGAGGGCGAGGGCGCTTCCCCGGCTGAAAACCCGCCGAGAACCCGTTCCGTTGTAGGAGCGACGTAAGTCGCGACCGTCAGCCTGCCGCTCCAGTGACAATGGATGCGCTGCAGGAAGGGAAGAAGCGATGCCCCCGCCCTCGGCGTGCCACAATTCGTGGTCGCCCAAGCCGTGCGGTCGCGACTCACGTCGCTCCTACCGTGCAGGCGGGACGGTGCCTAGTAACGTGCCTTCCTGCCGCATGCGCACGAGCATCGCGGCTCCCTGGTCGACGAAGGCCGGCACGTCATCCACGCCCGCTTCCGTCGCCAGGTGCCGCAGTATGTCGCCACCGCTGCGGCCGCCTTCGCCGAGCAGTTCGATCAGGCGATAGACCAGCGGCGAGATCGCGGCGAAGCGCACCTGGTGGCTGGCGTCGCGGCGTACCAGCAGCAGGGTCGGCTCCGGCGGCGGTAGGTCGGGCTGGAAGTCCGGACCGATGCGGTGCACGGGCCACTGGTAGGCCAGTGCCCAGGCAAAGGGCGACACGACGGGCACGTCCGCGAGCAGGTCGCCGTGGGGATCGTGCGGCGGCGTGGCGTCGTCGGCGATCTGCAGCGCCAGTTCCACCCATTCGTAATGCGCCAGTTCGCGCAGCCACGGCGGGTCGCCGTCGCCGGTGCGGGTTTCCAGGTAGCGGATGAACTCGCGCGCGATTTCGGGAAACAACGGTGTCTGGCTACGATGCCGGGCATAGAAGCTGCGCACGAGGCGGCGCCAGGCGTCGTCGCCCAGCGTTTGCCGGATCACCGGGAAATTGCCCGCCAGCAGGCTCTCGATGTTGTTGAAGAACAGGTCGCGATAGATCGCGAGCCGACGTTCCTCGATGCCGGGCGGCGGTGGATGAGAGGGGTCGCGCAGGTGGCGGGAGAGCGCGAACTGCTGTTCTTGCAGGGTGTCAGCCATGGGCCATGCGCGCCGCCGTGCCGGTGTGTGCGGATTGCAGGTCGCGGATGCGCTGTACTTCCGTGGCGAGTTCGGCCAGCGGCGGGAAGTTGAAATCGCGCTCCAGCAGGGTGGGGTGCACGCCGTGCCGTTCGTAGGCCAGCGCCAGCAGCGACCACACGTCGTCCTTCACCGGCGCACCGTGCGTGTCCACCTTCAGGTCGTCGGCTTCGTCGTAATGACCGGCGACGTGATACGAGACGATCCGCGCCGACGGCATGCGGACCAGGAAATCCCGTGCGTCGTAACCATGGTTGATGGCATTGACGAAGAGGTTGTTGACGTCCAGCAGCAGGCCGCAATCGGCCTCTTCCAGCACCGCATCGATGAAGTTGGCTTCCGCCATCGCCTGATAGGGGGCCGCGTAGTAGGAGACGTTCTCCACCGCGATGCGCCGGCCCAGCGCATCCTGCGCCTGGCGGATGCGCGCGGCGACATGGTGCACGGCCTCCTCGGTGAACGGGATCGGCATCAGGTCGTACAGATGTCCGTCGTCCGCGCAGTAGCTCAGGTGCTCGCTGTACAGGACGACGTCGTGCTGGTCGAGGAAGCGGCGCGTGCGGGCGAGGAAGGTGTCGTCCAGCGGGGCCATGCCGCCGAGCGACAGCGACAGTCCGTGGCAGGTCAGCGGATATTGCGATGAAAGGTCGTGCAGGGCTTCCCCAAGACGGCCACCGACCCCGATCCAGTTGTCCGGCGCGCATTCGAGGAAGTCGAACGTGCCCGCGGGTGCTCCCCGCAGGTCGTCGAGCAGGGCGCGCCGCAGGCCCAGGCCTGCGGACGCGGAGGGAAGGCGTGTCGTCATGCGGTGCGGAGCCGGATCCCGGCCACGATGCCGGGGTCCGCGCTCACGGACTCACTTGTCGCCGGTCTTCTTGTCGCCGCCGCACTTGCCCTCGCCGCACTTGCCTTCACCGCATTTGCCCTCGGCCCCCTTGGCGCCGGCATGGGCCTTGTGCTCGGCGGCGTCGATGAAGCCATCCTTGTTGGTGTCGATGCCGGCGAAGTCGGCGGCCTTGTCCGGATGGGCGGCAGCGAACTCGGCCTGCGAGACCTTGCCGTCCTTGTCGGTATCGGCCTTGGCCATGCCGCATTTGCCCTCGCCGCACTTGCCTTCCCCACATTTGCCTTCGCCGGCCTTCGCGGCCTCGGGTGCGGCCAGCAGGTAGCCCTGCGCCAGGGGTTCCATCGCGAAACTCGAGCCGGCCAGCAGGATGCCGCCGGCCAGCGCGACGGCCACGGCGGCGGGTTTGGTGGTGGTCTTGGACATCTGGTCTCTCTCCCGGGAAGGTGCGGGGGATCCGCACCGGCGTGCCGGGATTGTAGCCGCGCCTTGTTAGCGGTTCGTATGCGCGCCGGGTGGAAACGGAAACGCCCCGCGGGGCGGGGCGTTCCGGTGCTGCGCTGCGGTACGGTCAGACCGCGCCGGTGGTGCTGGTCTCGTCACGCTTGTCGCGGGGCGGCAGCGGCTGGTCGCCATGCACCAGGAACCACACGTTCTCGGCGATGTTAGTGGCATGGTCGCCGATCCGTTCCAGGTTCTTGGCCATGAACAGCAGATGGGTGCACGGCGTGATGTTGCGCGGGTCTTCCATCATGTAGGTCAGCAGTTCGCGGAACAGCGCGGTGTAGTGCGCGTCCAGTTCGGCGTCGCGCGCGCGCACCTGCACGGCCTGCTCGGCGTCGCCGTTCTGGTAGGCCACCAGCACGTCGCGGACCTGCCGGGCCGCCAGCTTGCCCAGCGCGCGCAGGCCGGTGATCTGCGGCATCGGCGGCGAAACGTTCAGCGCGATGGAGCGCTTGGCCACGTTGGCGGCGTAGTCGCCGATGCGTTCGATGTCGGCCGGGATGCGCAGGCCGGCGAGGATCTCGCGCAGGTCGCGCGCCATTGGGCCGCGCAGGGCCAGGTGCATCACGTCGTGGCTGACCTGGTGCTCGATGGCGTCGATGGCCTCGTCGTTGGCGATGATGCGCTGGGCGGCCTTGTCGTCCCGGCGTTCGACCACGTCCAGCGCGGCTTCCAGCTGGGCCACGGCGGTCTCGCCCATGCGCACGATCTCGGCCACGATGCGGCGCTGTTCTTCGTCGTAACTCTTCACGATATGGTCGTTCGGTTGGGTGTTCATGGGGAGGCCGTGATTAGTGATTAGGGATTGGTGATTCGTGATGGGATGAACCGGTGCCGTTTCATGCTGGGGTGCTCGCTTTCGCGAATCACCAGTCCCCAATCACGATTCACGGGTTCCAGCATCAGCCGAACCTGCCCGTAATGTAGTCTTCCGTCTGCTGCTTGCCGGGGTTGGAGAAGATCGTCGAGGTGACGTCGTGCTCCACCAGCTCGCCCAGGTACATGAAGGCGGTGTAGTCCGAGACGCGCGCCGCCTGCTGCATGTTGTGGGTGACGATGGCGATGGTGTACTGGTGCTTCAGTTCCTCGATCAGCTGCTCGATCTTGCTGGTCGAGATGGGGTCCAGTGCCGAGGTCGGTTCGTCCAGCAGGATCACGTCCGGACGCAGCGCGACGGCGCGTGCGATGCACAGGCGCTGCTGCTGGCCGCCGGACAGGCCCAGCGCGCTCTGCTTCAGCTTGTCCTTGGCCTCGTCCCACAGGGCGGCTTGGCGCAGCGCCTGTTCGACGCGTACGTCCATGTCGGCCTTGCCCAGGCGTTCGTGGTGGCGGATGCCGTAGGCGACGTTCTCGTAGATCGTCATGGGGAACGGCACCGGCTTCTGGAACACCATACCCACCTTGCTGCGCAGGCGGTTCATCGGGTACTTGGCGTCGAGGATGTTGTCGCCGTCCAGCAGTACCTCGCCGGTCGCGCGCAGCTTGGGGTACAGCGAATAGATGCGGTTGAAGACGCGCAGCAGGGTGGACTTGCCGCAGCCGGAGGGACCGATCAGCGCGGTGACCCGCTTTTCCGGGATATCCAGATTGATGTTCTTCAGCGCGTGGAAGTCGCCGTAGTAGAAGTCCAGGCCCTTGGCGGCGAGCTTCATGCCGGCCGGGGCGGGGTGTTCGTCGTGGCGTTGCGGCGTCACCACGGCGATGCGGGCGGCGTCATTCATGGGTCACCTTGTTTCGAAGAAGGATGGTTCGCGCAATGAGGCTGAGGATCAGCACCATGCCGGTGACCAGGAAGGCGCCGGCCCAGGCCAGCGAGTTCCAGGAGTCGTAGGGGCTCATCGCGTACTGGAAGATGACCATCGGCAGGTTGGCCATCGACTGGTTGAGGTCCGTGCTCCAGAACTGGTTGTTGAAGGCGGTGAACAGCAGCGGCGCGGTTTCACCGCTGATGCGCGCCAGTGCCAGCAGCACGCCGGTGACGATGCCCGGCAACGCCGAACGCATCAGCACCTGGGTGGTGACCTTCCACTGCGGTACGCCCAGCGACAGCGCGGCTTCGCGCATCTGCTGCGGCACCAGTCGCAGCATCTCGTCGGTCGTGCGCACGATCACCGGCAGGGCGATGAACGCCAATGCCACCGCGCCGGCCCACGCCGAGTAGTGGCCCATCTGCGCGACCATCACGGTGTAGATGAAAAGGCCCAGCACGATGGAGGGGGCCGACAGCAGGATGTCGTTGACGAAGCGGACGGTTTCGCCCAGCCAGTGCCTGTTGGCGTACTCGGCCAGGTACGTGCCGGCGGCGACGCCGATGGGCGTGCCCAGCAGGATGGCCAGCAGGCTCATCACCACGCTGCCGAACAGGGCGTTGGCCAGGCCACCCGGTTCGTTGGGCGGCGGCGTCATCTGGGTGAACAGGTCAAGGTTGAGGCTGCCCATGCCCTTGGTGATCGTGGTCCACAGGATCCAGACCAGCCACATCAGGCCGAACAGGGCGGCGACGATGGACAGCGACAGGGCGACGCCGTTCTTGACCTTGCGCCAGGTATAGAGCGAAGCGGACATCAGTTGCCCTCCCGCTTGGCCAGCTGGCGCAGCATCAGGCGGGCGATCGCCAGCACGATGAAGGTCAGCACGAACAGGGTGAAGCCGAGCAGCAGCAGCGAGCCCTTGTGCAGCGGATCGGTGGCTTCGGCGAATTCATTGGCGATGGTGGACGCGATGGACGTGCCCGGTTCCAGCAGCGCCGCGCTGATCGTGTAGGCGTTACCGATGACGAAGGTCACCGCCATCGTTTCGCCCAGCGCACGGCCCAGGCCGAGGAACACGCCGCCGATCACGGCCGAGCGCGTGTAGGGCAGCACCACGTCCCACACCACTTCCCACTTCGTCGAGCCCAACGCATAGGCCGATTCCTTCAAACGCCCAGGCACGGTCAGGAACACCTCGCGCATCACCGAGGAGATGAAGGGGATCACCATGATCGCCAGCACCAGGCCGGCGGTCAGCATGCCGATGCCGAGCGGCGGTCCGGACAGCACGGCGCCGACCAGCGGCAGCTGGCCGAGGTTGTCGTTGATCCACGGGTAGACGTGTTCGCTCAGTTGCGGCGCCAGCACGAACAGGCCCCACATGCCGTAGATGATCGAGGGGATGCCGGCCAGTAGTTCGATGGCCATGCCGACGGGGCCGCGCATCCAGGCGGGGGCGACTTCGGTCAGGAACACGGCGATGCCGAAGCTCACCGGCACGGCGATCAGCATGGCGAGGCCGGCGCTGACCAGGGTGCCGAAGATCGGCACCAGTGCGCCGAATTCGCGCGTGCCCACATTCCATTCGGCGCTGGTGAAGAAGCCCAGGCCGAAGGTCTGCAGGGCTTCACGGCCGCCCCACAGCATGGAAAGCGCCGCGGCGATCAGCGAGATCAGGACGAACAGACCGGCGCCGGTGAGCGTCAACCGGAACATCGTGTCGGCGCGTGCGTCTTTCGCAGTGCGCACGTCCGTCAGGGAAGCGGGGAGGGCGGTGGCGTTCATGCAACCCGAGGGGTGGGGGAAGGACGGAGGGAGCGGAGGCGACTACTGCACGGGCGGGGGGTTACCGCGTGATGACACCGGGCCACCCGACTAGGTGGCTCGGTGCGTTGGCTCAGAGCTTGATCTCGGTCTGCCAGTACTGCTCGATCTGGCCCACCAGTTCCGGCGGCAGCGGCACGTAGTCCAGTTCGTTGGCCTGCGCCTGGCCCTGTTCGTACGCCCACTTGAAGAAGTCCAGCGTGTGCCTGGCCTTCGCCGCGTCCTTGGGCTGCTTGTACACCAGGATGAAGTTGGTCGCGGTGATCGGCCACGCCTGCTCGCCGGGTGCATTCGTGATGACCAGGTTGAAGTCCTTGGCGTTGGCCCAGTCGGCGCTGGCCGCGGCGGCGGCGAAGCTTTCCGCGGTGGGCTGCACGAAGTTGCCCGCGGCATTCTGCAGCGACGCGTACGACATGTTGTTTTGTTCGGCGTAGGCCAGTTCGACGTAGCCGATGGAACCTTTCAGCTGGCGCACGTACGCCGCCACGCCCTCGTTGCCCTTGCCGCCCACGCCGCCCGGCCAGTTGACGCTGGTGCCTTCGCCCACCTTGTCCTTCCACTCCGGGCTGATCTTGGACAGGTAGTTGACGAAGTTGAAGGTGGTGCCCGAGCCGTCGGAGCGGTGCACGGTGTTGATCTTGCCGGCCGGGAGCGTGACGCCCGGATTCAGCGCGGCGATGGCCGGGTCGTTCCAGGTAGTGATCTTGTGCAGGAAGATGTCGGCCAGCACGGTGCCGTTGAGCTTGAGCTGACCCGGCTGCAGGCCTTCCACGTTGATCACCGGCACCACACCGCCGATGACCGAGGGGAACTGGCCCAGGCCGGCCTGCGCCAGCTCTTCCGGCGACAGAGGCTTGTCGGACGAGCCGAAATCGACGGTCGCGGCCTTGATCTGCGCGATGCCGCCGCCCGAACCGATCGACTGGTAGTTGATCTTGGCGCCCGTGGCCTTGTTGTAGTCCGTGGACCAGCGCGCCATCAGCGGATAGATGAAGGAGGCGCCGGCACCGGTAATCTCGGCCGAGATCTTCTGCGCGGCATCAGCGGAAGCGGCAGCGCCCTCGGCGCCCGCGGTCGCGGCCGGGGTGTCGGTCTTGCCGCCGCAGGCGGCAGCGAAGAAGGCAGTGGCCAGGGCCAGGGTGGCCAATCGGGCGTTGCGGACGTGCATGGGCTCTCCAGACGGGTCGTTTGTGATCCACGCTATGAAATGATGTTTTTGTTACAGCGTGATGACATTGTGATCTCGCGCCGTCATGCGACGCGTAGCGCGTGTGTCCGGAAAGGAAAGCGGGCCCGAAGGCCCGCCAGGGGGGGGCGCCGCGCGGGAGGGTCGCGACGCTGGTGCCGGCACGGGGAGAGACCGTGCCGGCAGGTGCGATCAGTACTTCAGGTTGGCCTTCCAGTACGTCTCGATCTGCTGCACCAGGGCAGGCGGCAGCGGCACGTAGTCCAGCGACTTGGCCTGGGCATCGCCATTGGCGTAGACCCAGCGGAAGAAGTCGCGCGCGTCCTTGTTGCCCTTCTTCGGCGCCTTGTACATCAGGATGAAGTTGGTGGCGGTGATCGGCCAGGAGTTGGCGCCCGGGGCGTTGGTCATCACCAGATAGAAGTCCTTTGACTTGCCCCATTCGGCACTGGCGGCCGCGGCGGCGAAGGTCTCATCGCTGGGCTGCACGAAGTTGCCCGACGCGTTCTTCAGGCTGGCGTAGGCCATCTTGTTCTGCAGCGCGTAGGACAGTTCGACATAGCCGATGCCGCCCTTGATCTGCTTCACGTACGCGGCGACGCCCTCGTTGCCCTTGCCGCCCACGCCGGTCGGCCACTGCACGCTGGTGCCTTCACCGACCTTGGACTTCCACTCCGGGCTCACCTTGGACAGGTAATTGACGAAGTTGAAGGTGGTGCCCGAACCGTCCGAACGACGGACCACGGTGATGCGCTGTGCCGGCAGGGTCAGGCCGGGGTTGAGCGCGGCGATGGCAGGGTCGTTCCAGGTCTTGATGGTGCCCAGGAAGATGTTGGCCAGGGTCGGGCCGTCCAGCTTCAGCTGGCCCGGCTTCAGGCCGGCGACGTTCAGCACCGGCACCACGCCGCCGATCACCGACGGGAACTGGGCCAGGCCGTACTTGGCCAGTTCTTCCGGCTTCAGCGGGGCATCGGAGGAGCCGAAATCCACCGTGCCGGCCTTGATCTGCGCGATGCCGCCGCCCGAGCCGATCGACTGGTAGTTCACGCGGTTGTTGGTGGCCTTGGCATAGTCGGCGGACCACTTGGTCATCACCGGATACACGAACGACGCGCCAGCGCCGGTCACGTCGGCGGCGAACGCCTGCGCCGAGAAGGCCGAGGCGAGCGCGAGCAGCGCGACGCGGGATTTGATCGAGTTGAGCACGGAAATCTCCTGGGAGAAGGCAGGGTGGAAGGCACGGGCGTGCCCGTTGGGTGGCCATTCCACGACGTTTGTGTGACAGCCCGGTGTCGTAATCACGACAGTCCCGTGACGGCGGGTGGTCCGCCCGGCGAGGGGCCATGGCGCATGCAAGCGGGAGGACGGGCAGGGTGGGCGATGGCCGTCGCGCACGCTCCGGCCACGCGGTCAGACCTATATATAGGCGTACGGCACGCGGAGCGGTCGACTGTCATATGGCGGTCATGAAACTCACATGTGACTGCAAGATTTCACTCCCATGCTTTAGCGCATCTTTGACGGGCGCTTAATGATTTCCGAAGGGAAACGAAGCTTCCGCGAAGCCCGCGCTCTTACTCCACCTTCCCTCCGGAGAGTCACCATGCGTTATTCCCTTCTGGCTGCCGCACTTGCCGTCGCCATGGGCAGCACCAGTTTTTCGGCATCCGCCGCCGACAACCGCGACCAGACCATCGCCGAACTGAAGGCGCAGCTGGAGGCGCTGACGGCCAAGGTGGCCGAGCTGGAAGAGCGCAGCGATGCGCAGTCCGACGTCAACATCGATACCGCCGCGCAGCTGGACAAGATCACCACGGGCTCGCCGAAGATCGACACCAAGGGCGGCGTCAAGGTCACCTCGGCCGACGGCAAGTTCGAAGCCAGCATCGGCGGTCGCATCCACTTCGACACCTACGCCTTCGATCGCGACATCGCCAGCACCACCGGCACCACCGAATTCCGCCGCGCGCGCCTGACCCTGGGCGGCAAGGCCTACGGCTGGGAGTACAAGCTGGAGCAGGATTTCGGCGCGGGTACCAACCTGGACGGTCTGCGCGACGCCTACATCGCCAAGAGCGCGCTGGGCGGCAAGTTCACCATCGGTCACTTCAAGCCCTACCGCGCGATGGAAGAGCTGACCAGCTCCAACGAACTGTTGATGATGGAGCGCCCGTTCGCCTCCGCTACCGGCCTGTTCAGTGGCCGCCAGTTCCAGCAGGGCGTGGGCTATCTGCGTGCGGGCGAGAACTACACCGCCGGTGCGGCCGTGTTCAACCTTCGCGGCGCGGCCAGCTCGCGCAATGAGGGTATGGGCGCCTCCGGTCGCGTGACCTTCGCGCCGATCAACAACGACAACAACACCCTGCACCTGGGCGCGTGGTACAGCTACGAGAACGCGAACCAGGGCTCGGACAACCTGTCGGCCTCCTTCAACTACGCCGGTCGCCGCGGTCCGTCGCAGAGCATCGCCACCACGACGGGGGCCAGCCGCAACGAAGTCACCGTGTACGCGGTCGAGGCCGCCGGTTCGTTCGGTCCGGCCTTCTTCCAGGCCGAATACGCCGACGCCACCTTCGGCCAGCCGCTCGGCCGCGACCAGGACGTGACCAGCTACTACGTGCAGGGCAGCTTCATGCTCAACGGCGGCCACAAGCCGTACAAGGGCGCCACCGGCGTGTTCGGTTCGCCCAAGGTCGCCGACAAGGGCCTGTGGGAACTGACCGGCCGCTACGACTACGCCGAGAACGAGACGCTGAACCGCGAAGTCACCAGCTGGATCTTCGGCGTCAACTACTACGTCAACCCCAACCTGCGCTTCATGCTGAACTACACGCAGGGCGACAACGAGGTCACCGGCGACGAGACCGCCCAGTACGCGCTGCGCACGCAGTTCAGCTGGTAAGCGTCGCGGGACCAGCAACGAAAAAGCCCCGGGCATGTCCCGGGGCTTTTTTTCTGAAAGGTCACTGTGGGAGCGACGCAAGTCGCGATGGGGCTTTACCGGAGAGTCGATCGCGACTCACGTCGCTCCCACGCAACGCTGACCTCGTGGCCTGCGCCAGACGTGCCTGCCGTCGCTCACCCAGATGGCGTCTTGTCCCTGAAATGGCAGAGGTCGCGGATCACGCACTGCGGGCAGTCCGGCTTGCGTGCCTTGCATACGTAGCGGCCGTGAAGGATCAGCCGGCTCGCAACAACCTGGGGGCGCCCTTCGCAACGAGGCCGCGCCGGCGGCAGGCGATGCTGCCGCGTCAGGCGACGGTTTTGTCCTTGAACCGGCAGAGGTCGCGGATCACGCATTGCGCGCAATCGGGCTTGCGCGCCTTGCATACGTAGCGGCCGTGAAGGATCAGCCGGCCCGCAACAACCTGGGGGCGCCCTTCGCAACGAGGCCGCGCCGGCGGCAGGCGATGCTGCCGCGTCAGGCGACGGTCTTGTCCTTGAACCGGCAGAGGTCGCGGATCACGCATTGCGGGCAATCGGGCTTGCGCGCCTTGCATACGTAGCGGCCGTGAAGGATCAGCCGGCCCGCAACAACCTGGGGGCGCCCTTCGCAACGAGGCCGCGCCGGCGGCAGGCGATGCTG
>NZ_JBANLZ010000003.1:0-50000 GCF_037046485.1 Pseudoxanthomonas sp. F11
CTCCACCGGCTGGACCTTCTTCAGCAATCACAGCCACGTGCTCTTCTGCCTGGCGGCAGAGCCGCAGCAGACATTGCGCGAGGTGGCGGCCAAGGTCGGAATCACCGAACGGGCCGTGCAGCGCATCGTGGCCGAACTGGAGGCCGCGGGGGTTCTGGAGCGGCACCGGGACGGGCGGCAAAACACCTACCGAATCGATCGGGCCGTGCCATTGCGGCACCCCCTGGAGTCTCACTGCCGTATTGGGGAGCTGATCGATGTGGTGGTCGAGCGCTAGTGCATCAGGCGGCGTCGACGCCTGCCCGCTTCGAGCAGCACGGCGATTCGGAGTCCGATCTCCGACGAGACAGCGATGGCTAGTGAAGAAGCGGTTTGACCAGACATTCGTCGGTTGAAGAGCCCGAAGAGCAGATCATCGGCCGCCTGCGTGAGGCCGGAGCGGCCGTAGCGGTGAGGGACCGGCGGTCGAACGACGGCAACTGCTTATTGTTGGCGGGTGATCCCGATGGGCGGACGCACGCGGACTGTCCGTAGATGCAGCGATTGGGTTGGCCGAGGTAGGTCACGCGCTGCTGGAGGAACCGGTTCGACCTCATCGCGTACAGACTGTGGCGCGGCGGCCTTCACCTTACAACTCGCGAGTACAAGATCGATGGGCTGTCTCCAGCCCGACCGCCACTCTTGGGACCGCCGAATCCCGCTGTCGAACTTCCCACGCCCGGCGCACCCACCAGGCGGCACGGAGTGCGCGCATTCCTGCATTCTGCTCGGCCGTAGGGCAGCGCGCTTCGCCTGAGATCTGCGGCGGCTCTGTGCCTTTAAGTCGCGGTCCAGTCGCGCTTTCCCAAAAAATTCACTCTCTGCTTTCTGGTGGGCCCACCAGGACTCGAACCTGGAACCAAAGGATTATGAGTCCTCTGCTCTAACCATTGAGCTATAGGCCCGTTGCGCCGGGATTGTACCGGATGGGGCCAGGTCGATTGCGGGGTGGGTGGGCGCATCGGGCGGTGACAGGACGCGCAAGGACGATGGCGGGGAATCGCTTCTAGCGCGCGCGCTCCTAAGTGCGTCCCGTCGCTGCAAGCGACTCTCTTGACCGTGGTGAAGCGTGCCCCATGGAACCCGCGATCCGAGGACCGCGACGAGGCGCCATCGCACGCAGGAAGCATCGATGCAAAAAAAAACGCGACCCCGAGGGGTCGCGCCTGGAGGGTGCGGAACCGCGCCCTGGGTCAGTCGATATCGAGGAAACTGCGCAGCTGTTCCGAGCGCGACGGGTGGCGCAGCTTGCGCAGGGCCTTGGCTTCTATCTGGCGGATGCGCTCGCGGGTGACGTCGAACTGCTTGCCGACCTCTTCCAGCGTGTGGTCGGTATTCATGTCGATGCCGAAGCGCATGCGCAGCACCTTGGCTTCCCGCGGAGTCAGGCCGGCCAGGACGTCGCGGACGGTTTCCTGCAGGTTGATGTTGGTGGTGTTCTCGATCGGGGACTCCACGTTGGTGTCCTCGATGAAGTCGCCCAGGTGGGAATCCTCGTCGTCGCCGATCGGGGTTTCCATGGAGATCGGTTCCTTCGCGATCTTCATCACCTTGCGGATCTTGTCCTCGGGCATGTCCATTTCCTTGGCCAGCTCTTCCGGCGTGGCCTCGCGGCCGTACTGCTGGAGCATCTGGCGGGAAATGCGGTTGAGCTTGTTGATCGTCTCGATCATGTGCACCGGGATGCGGATGGTGCGCGCCTGGTCGGCGATCGAGCGGGTAATCGCCTGGCGGATCCACCAGGTGGCGTAGGTCGAGAACTTGTAGCCGCGGCGGTATTCGAACTTGTCCACGGCCTTCATCAGGCCGATGTTGCCCTCCTGGATCAGGTCCAGGAACTGCAGGCCGCGGTTGGTGTACTTCTTGGCGATGGAGATCACCAGGCGCAGGTTGGCCTCGACCATTTCCTTCTTGGCCTTGCGCGCCTTGGCTTCGCCGTAGGCCATCGCACGGCTGATGTCCTTGATGTCGGCCAGGGTCAGGTGCATCGCCTGCTCGACGGCGATGGTGGCTTCCTGCTCGGCGACGATCTGGTCCTTGACGTCGCGCAGGCCCGAGGACCACTTCTGCTTGCGCTTCAACACCTCGTCCACCCAGCCCAGGTTGGTCTGGTTGCCTTCCCACGCGCGCAGGAATTCCTTGCGCGGCATCTTGGCGACGTTGGCGCACAGGTGCAGCACGCGGCGCTCGTGGTCCTTGATCTGCGCCATCACCTCGCGCAGCTTGCGCACCAGCGTGTCGGTCAGCGGCAGCGGCAGCTTCAAGGTGACGAAGGTCTCGGCCAGCTCGGCGCGCAGCTTGGCGACGGCCTTGTTGTCCGGACCGTTCTTGGCATGCGACTTCTTGAACTTGGCGTAGCCGTCGGCCAGCACCTGCATGCGGCGCGCGACCTCTTCCGGATCCGGCCCCGTCGGCGCCGCTTCCTCGGCGGCATCGTCGCCGCTTTCCTCGTCGTCATCGGCGTCTTCGGCCGCATCGGCGACCTCTTCGGCCGCCGGCACTTCTTCGACCGGCTCTTCGATGTCGTTGAAGCCGACGACTACCTCGGCCAGACGCTTCTTGCCGGCCTTGTGCAGTTCGTACTCTTCCAGCAGCAGCTCGATGGACCACGGGAAGTTGCCCAGCGAAGCCTGCACCTGGGACAGGCCTTCCTCGATGCGCTTGGCGATGGCGATCTCGCCCTCGCGGGTGAGCAGTTCGACCGTGCCCATCTCGCGCATGTACATGCGCACCGGGTCGGTCGTGCGGCCACCTTCGGTGTCCAGCGAGGTCAGCGCGGCGGCGGCTTCTTCGGCCGCGGTCTCGTCGACTTCGCGGTTGCCGGTGTTGCCGTCGGCCAGCAGCAGGGTTTCCGCATCGGGCGCGACTTCATGGACATCGATGCCCATGCCGTTGATCATGCCGATGATGTCCTCGATCTGTTCCGGGTCGACCAGGTCGTCCGGGAGGTGATCGTTGACTTCGGCGTAAGTCAGATAGCCCTGCTCCAGGCCCTTGCTGATCAAGAGCTTGATGTCGGACTGCTGGGCAGGACGTTCGTTGGCCATGGAGGTTGCGCCACCGGGGAGTAAGGAAGGGAGAACCCCGTATTATACCAGCGCGGACCGGGTTGGGTTCCTGAATCCCGGCCGCCGACAAGGGAAGAACGTCACGGCCGCAGCAGGAAGGTCACCGGCCCGTCGTTGACGAGGCTGATCACCATATGGGCCCCGAAGCGGCCGGTTTCCACCCGTCCGGCGTGCGTTCGCCGGCAGATGTCCACCAGCCGGTTGAATCCCTGTTCAGCTTCCGCGGGCGGGGCGGCGGTGGTGAAGCTGGGTCGCATGCCGGAGCGCGTATCCGCCGCCAGGGTGAACTGGCTGACCAGCAACAGCCCGCCCCCGGTGTCGGCGAGGGAGCGGTTCATCCTGCCCGCTTCGTCGGCGAACACCCGGTACCCCAGCAGGCGTTCGGCCATGCGGGCGATCCGGGCCTCCCCGTCGCCCGGTTCCACGCCCACCAGCGCCAGCAGGCCAGCGTCGATGGCCCCGACGACCTCACCGTCCACGCTGACGGTGGCCGAGGTGACGCGCTGGATCAGGGACAGCATGGCGAGGCTCCGCGGGACGGAGCGACAGCATAGCCGCAGCCCCTGCCCGCCCCGGCGCGCCGGGGCGGGGTGCCGCCCCGGTTGGCTACACTGGCCGCATGAAACCGGCCACCCTCGCCTCCCTGGCTTACCACGCCGCCGCCCTGGTCGGCCGTCTTCCCTGGTCCTGGCTGCGCACGCTCGGCGATGCGATGGCCTGGGCCTGGCGCCGGTCCGACGCGCGCGAGAGCCGGGTGGCGCGCCGCAACCTGGAGATCGCCTTTCCGGACCTGCTGCCCGGACAGCGCGAGGATCTCCATCAGGCGATCCTGCGCACCACGGCCCGCCAGGCGCTGGAGACGCTGCGCTTCTGGACCCGGCCGCCCGCCGAAAACCTGCGCCTGCTGCGCGAGCGGCATGGCGAAGCGCTGTACGACGCGGCCCTGGCCAGCGGCAAGGGCGTGATCGTGGCAGCGCCGCATTTCGGCAACTGGGAACTGCTCAACCAGTGGCTGGCCTCGCGCGGGCCCATCGCGATCGTCTACCGCCCGCCGGAGTCTCCGGTGGGCGACGCCTTCCTGCTGCGCGTGCGCGGTGCGGACAACATCCGCCAGGTGCGGGCCGAGGGCCCTGCCGTGCGCCAGCTCTGGAAGGTGCTGAAGGACGGTGGCGCGGTGGGCATCCTGCCCGACCAGCAGCCCAAGGCCGGCGATGGCGAGTTCGCTCCCTTCTTCGGTACGCAGGCACTGACGATGACGCTGGTCTCGCGCCTGGCCGAACGCACCGGCGCGACGGTGCTGTTCGCCTGGTGCGAGCGCATCGGCCCCGGTCCCGACTTCGCGCTGCATGTGGAACCGGCCCCGCCCGGCATCGCCGACCCGGACCCGGTTGCCGCCGTGACGGCGCTCAATCAGGCCGTCGAGCGCATCGCGCGCCGCGACCCCGCGCAGTACCAGTGGACCTACAAACGCTATACCCTGCGGCCCGAGGGCAGCGGCGAGGACAATCCCTACCGCTGAAGGGGATCGACAAGGGGGAATCGATGCGCGTGCGCAGATGGCTGACAGGATGGTTGGCGGGGTGGGTCGTGGTTCCAGCGATGGCGGCACAGGGTCCAGCCGCGCTGAACGAAGTCTCGCAGGCATGGGACCGCTATGCGGAACTGAGCAGCCAGGAGAAGCCCGAGAGCGTGGACCTGCTGGCGGCGTCCAGCCTGGCGCACTTCGGCTTCCTGCGCGACATGGCGCTCTATGCCTCGCCGGAACAACTTCGCCGGCTGCCCAGCGGCGACCGCATCGTGGTCTACCTGCTGCGCGCCACCCAGCCGCCCGCCGCACTGAAGGCGATGGACGACCGTGCGGTCGCGCGGCTGTGCCTGGTCGAGGGGTGGTCCGGGGTGGAATCGGCCACCGACGACCAGCCGCTCCTGGCCCTGTCCAATGTCACCGTGATCGACGACCTGGCGGTGGGGGAAGTGGCACCGCCGACGGAGAGCCAATTCCAGTTCGGCCCCGTCCTGGTGCGCGAGGGCGGACAGTGGCGGTACCGCTACGAATCGATGATGCCGGACGTCTCGGCCTTCATGGACCAGGCCTTCCGGCAGTCCGGGCTGGGCGAGGTGCGCAGCATGGAACTTGCGCTGGCCGCGATGCTGGAGGGCGAGCCCCCCAGCCTGGCCCTGCTGGACCGCACGCCGCTGGACGATGCGGGCATGCGCACCCGCCTCAACGAAACCTGGCCGGACTACGCCGCACCGCTGCGCTGGCGCCTGCGCGCGGTGCGCAGCAAGGCCGAGGCCGGCGATGCGTTCGCCCAGTTCGCCTTCGGCGCGCTGCAGTACGGAGGTGGCATGCCGCAGATGGTGCCCAAGGACACCGCCGAGGGCCTGGCCTGGCTGGAGAAAGCCAGCGAGGGCGGCCATGGGCAGGCCGCCTGGCCTGCCTCGGTGGCCATCACCAAGGAGGGCGCGTTCTCCGACGACGCCATGCAGCGCGCACTGCCCCACCTTACCCGCGCCGCTGCGCACGGCACCGAACCGCAGGCCCTGCTGGCCATGGCGCAGTACCACCATGACGGTCTGGCCGGCATGGCGCGCGACTGCCGACAGGCCGAAGCGTGGGCCGCGCGCGCGGAAGAAGCCGGCGCGAAGCAGGCGCGCAACGAGCGCGTATGGATCCTCGCCACCTGCCCGGTACCGGGCCAGCGCGACACCGTCCGCGCCCTGGAACTGGCGGAGTTCATGATCCAGCGCAGGGACGAACTGGACTGGCACGAACTGGACACGGTGGCCGCGGCGCTGGCCGCCAATGGCGACTTCGCCGGGGCGACGCAGCTCCAGACCCTGGCCCTCGAAAAGATGGCCGCGGACGAGGACCTCTCCAAGGACAGGCGGGCCGCCACGCGGAAGCGGATGAGCGCACGCCTGGGCAAGTATCGCAACGACCGCGATTACGTGCTGGACTACCGCGCCATCGACGAGATGAGGGCAGGCAGGCTGTGATGCAGACCGACACCGACACCCCCATCCCGCCGGCGCCCACCGACGCCTGGCAGGCGCTGCCTGTGCGGGGCGCGTGGCTGGCCGCGCTGGGCGGTGCGGCGTTGCTGTTTCCGTTCGCGTTTCCCGTTTTCTTCCTTTCCCGTGCCACCGACCTGGTGTCGCCCTGGTTGGCCGTGCCGGTGGCCGCGGGTGTGGGCGCGCTGCTCGGCGCCTGGGTCGCGGTGAAGCGGCACCGGCGCACGCGCTGGCGCCTGGACGACCGGGGCTTCGCGGTCCGCCGCGGGAACTGGTGGCAGAGCGAAACCCACGTGCCGATTTCGCGCGTGCAGCACCTGGACGTGAAGCGCGGCCCGCTGGAACGCAGCGCACGATTGTCCACGCTGGTGGTGCACACCGCCGGCACGCGCATGGCCGCCGTGTCGCTGTCGGGGCTGGACGCGGACGACGCCGAGCGCCTGCGCGAACGCCTGGCCACGCAGGTCGACCACGACGACGCGCTGTGATGGACGAACCTGCCATGGACACCGACGCCCCGGAACGCCGCCTGCACCCGTGGTCGTGGCTGTTCGTGCTGTTGCAGCAGCTCAAGCAGTTCATTTTCCCGCTGGTCGCGCTGCTGGTGTTCGGCGCCCGCAAGGGCGACGACGGCGATCCCTGGCTGGCGTTCGCACCCGTGATCGGCATCGCCGTGCTGGTGGTGCTGGCCATCCTGCAGTACTTCACCTACCGCTACGTGATCGGCCGCGATGGCCTGACGGTGCGCGAGGGCCTGCTGCACCGTTCGCGGCGCGAAATCCCCTTCTCCCGCATCCACAACGTGGTGGTGCACCAGTCGCTGCTGCATCGCATGTTCGGCGTGGCGGAAGTGCGGCTGGAATCCGCAGGCGGCCAGAAGCCGGAAGCGCAGATGCGCGTGCTGGGCCTGCGCGATGCACTGGCGCTGGAAGACCTGGTGCGCCACCAGGCGCGCGGCCAAGCGGCCGCGCAGGCCGCCTCGCCCGATGGGCCATCGCGTGCAGACGCGGCCACGCTGCTGACGCTGTCGACGGCCGAGGTGATCCGCCTGGGCCTGATCTCCAACCGCGGCATGATCGTGGTGGCCGCGGGCTTCGGCGCGGCCTGGCAGATCCTGCCGGAGCGGATGATCGAGCAGTTCTTCCGCCAGGGCGCCAAGCAGGCCTTCGGTTATGCCGAACAACTGCACCTGGGCTGGCTGGCCGGCGCCGCGGGCGTCGCCGCGCTGGTAGTGCTGGCGCTGGCCTTGGTCCGCGTGCTGTCCGTAGTGCTGGCGCTCCTGCAGTTCTATGGGTTCCGTCTCAGCGAGGACGCACGCAGGTTGATGGTCGAGCGCGGCCTGCTGGCGCGTCTGCGTACCAGCGTGGCGCGCCGGCGCATCCAGGCATGGACGCTGCACGAAGGCGTGCTGCACCGGTGGTTCGGCCGGCGCTCGCTGCGCATCGACACCGCGGTGGCCGAGAAGGCCGGCCAGCAGGACCAGCGCGCACTGAAGGATCTGGCGCCGATCGCCACGCCCGAGGCGTGCGACGCGCTGGTCAACCACCTGCTGCCGCAGGCGGCATGGCCCCGCGCGGACTGGCGGCCGGTCGCCGCCTCCGCCCGCTGGCGCCTGCTGCTGCCGACCCTGACGTGGCTGCTGCCCGCGACCGGGCTGGCCGCATGGCATCTGGGGCCCTGGGCCTGGTGCGCCCTGGCCTGGCTACCGGCGTCAGCCTATGCGGCGCACCGGCAGGCCTCACGGATGGGCTGGTCGCTGGACGGACATCTGGTCGCGGTCCGCAGCGGTTGGTGGTCGCGCTACTGGCGGTTCGCCGAGATCGACAAGCTGCAGGCGCTGCGGCTGTCGCGCTCGCCGCTCGACCACGCCTGCGGCACCGCCTCGCTGTGGCTGGACACCGCCGGCGCCAGCGGTGTGGCCGCGCCGCTCGCCCTGCGCTTCGTCCCCGAAGCGGAGGCGCGCGAAGCCTTCGACCGCCTGTCGCTGGGCCTGGCGCGCCGCCGGCTGCGGTGGTGACGGTCGCCGGCGGCCGGCGCTCAGGGCCGCAGGCGAGATCGGCTCAGGCAGGGCCCCAGTAGCCGATCCGCTTGCGGATCTTGAGCTTGCGCCACAGGTTCATCGGTTTCGGCTTCCGGTTGCGCGCGCCTGCAGCGATGAAGGCGTCGATGGCGTCCAGCACGCGCTCGCTGGAACGGCCATCGCGATAGGGATGGATGCTATCGGCGTAGGCGACGATCGCCTGCATCAGTTCGGGTGGCCGCGACAGTGCGCGGCGGATCGCCGGTTCGAACTGCGCAGGATCGTCGATATCGATCAACTGCGGGCCGGGACGGCGGTTCTTGAACGTCACCACCGGCTTGTGGGTCAGCAGGAACTCGTTGAGTGCCGACGAGGTGTCCGAGCACATCATGTCCACCTGCGGGAACAGCTCGAGGATGTTGTCGTCGTCGGCGAAGCGCAGGTGTTCGTTCTCAAGCGCGCGGAACTTCGCCACCGTGTCCGGGTTCATCTTGGGGTGGAAGGTGACGATCCAGTGCCACTCGCCGGTGCGCGAGAGCCGCTTCACTTCCTCGTACAGCGTTTCGGCCGCGCTCCACGACGGCGAGAAGGTGGAGTGGTAGAGGATCACCGGCGGCTGGCGCACCGGCGGCACGTCGCCGGCGATCTCCTGCATGAAGGGATCGATCTTCGGCCAGCCGGTCTCCACCACGCTGAAGTGGCCCACCTTGTCGGCGATGGCCTTGAACTGCGCGGTGTCGCGCGGCCCCGTGGTGCAGTACAGGTCGAAGAATCCCCGGATGTAGATATGGCGCGGCTTGCCGGCATCGAAGCCGTGGAAGGTTTCCACCTTCACGCCGGGGAAGAAGTGCGGCACCGCATTGCTGCCGGTGATCACGGCGATGGCGTTCCAGCGGCGGACCTCCTCGGTCGTCGTCAGCAGCTTCTCGTCGGGATGCAGATCCTCGGCGCCGGGGCCGTCGAAGAACCAGGCAGCCTCGCCGCCGCGCGCCCGGATGGCGTCCTGGATCGGGCGCAGGATGGCCAGCGCGTAGCGCTCGGAGCCGTAGAGGAGGTAGTGCTTGGCCATCAGTGTTCCAGTCCGTGTTTGGCGAGCTTGGCGTGCGCGGCGCCGATCGAGGCCGGGTTGTGCCGCATCTCGTAATAGCGCATGCGCTTGTAGGCGGCGTAGCTGGCCGCCGTCTGCGCGATGATGAAACCGCGCCAGCCATCCAGGAAGGCCAGCCGCAGCAGGTAGTCCTTGAGGAAGCTGGACAGGTACACCAGCGGCGTGAGCCACATCCGCACCGGACGCCCTTTGTCGCACCAGTCCAGCGACTTCAGTTCGCTGTAGCGCAGGACCTTCAGCTGCTTGTGCACCAGGCTGGGATTGTCCGCGTGATTGAAGGGGGCGCTGAACTCGGCCGCCGCCCCGTCGAAGCGCAGCGACTCGTGCACGCGCGCATCGGTCCATCGGGCCCGGTCGCGATGGTAGAGCCGCGCCATCCTCTCCCCCACCATAGGCCGGTACCAGCGCATCGGCGCGCCCATCAGCCAGGTGCGCCGGCGCAGCCACGCCGCGGGCCGGCCGGAGGCCATCAGCGCGGGCAGCCCGCGCTCAAGGTCCGCCGCGAGCTCGGGCGAGAGGAACTCGTCCGCATCCAGCACCAGGATCCAGTCGTGGGCGGCCTGGGTGCTGGCGAAGTTGCGCTGGGGCCCGAAGCCCAGCCAGTCCTGGTGTACCACGCGCGCGCCGTGGGCCTGGGCGATGGCGACGGTGTCGTCGGTGCTGCCGCTGTCCACCACCAGCTTGTCCGCGGCGAACGGGACGCTGTCCAGGCACCGGGCGATGTTCAACCCCTCGTTGTGGGTGATGACGACGAGGGAGAGGGGCAAGCTGGGCATCGTCACATTCTAGGGGTCGTAGGTCGTCCCGGGGAGGGCGCAGAATCCCCGTTGCGGCGCTCTTTCTGACTGGAGGCTGTCTCGATGGCAAGACCCCGGCTATCCGGGGGGCGCCCAGCCCGGACAATTGTTAATCACACATCACTTTGCCCCCAGCCCCCCATGCAACGCATTCTGGTCACCGGCGGCGCCGGCTTTCTGGGCTCACATCTGTGCGAGCGACTGGTTGAACAGGGTCACGACGTCCTCTGCGTAGACAACTTCTTCACCGGCAGCAAACGGAACATCGCGCACCTGCTGGGCCACCCCTCCTTTGAACTGATGCGCCACGATGTGACGTTTCCTTTGTACGTCGAAGTGGACGGGATCTACAACCTGGCATGTCCTGCATCGCCGGTGCACTATCAGCATGATCCGGTGCAGACGACCAAGACCAGCGTGCATGGCGCCATCAACATGCTGGGACTTGCCAAGCGCCTTGACGCCCGGATTCTGCAGGCATCCACCAGCGAGGTGTACGGCGACCCCGAGGTGCATCCTCAGAAAGAGGACTACTGGGGCCGGGTCAACCCCATAGGCATTCGTAGTTGCTACGACGAAGGCAAGCGCTGCGCGGAGACCTTGTTCTTCGACTACTTCCGGCAGCACAAACTGGACATCAAGGTGGTACGGATATTCAACACCTACGGCCCGCGCATGCATCCGAACGATGGTCGGGTGGTTTCCAATTTCGTGGTGCAAGCGCTCCGTGGCGAGGACATCACCATCTATGGCGATGGAAGCCAGACGCGCAGCTTCTGCTACGTCGACGATCTGATCGATGCGATGCAGGGGATGATGTCTACCGAGCGAGGCTTCACCGGCCCGATCAACATCGGAAACCCGGGCGAATTCAGCATGCTGGAGCTCGCGGAAAAAGTGCTATCGCTCGTGGGTGGACGCTCGAAGCTGACCTACATGCCACTGCCACACGATGATCCGCGCCAACGCCAGCCCGACATCGAACTGGCCCGTGGGAAGCTGGGCTGGGAGCCCAAGGTAAGCCTGGATGACGGACTGAAAGAGACGATCGCATACTTCCGCCGTCTGCTGCAGGACGCAGCATGACTACGTATGCCGTCATCATCACCAACTACAACTACCAGAGCTTCGTGGTAGAGGCGATTGAAAGCGTTCTGCGGCAAAAGCGCGCGGCCAACCAGATCATCGTGATCGACGACGGATCGACAGACGCATCCAGGCAAGTCCTCCAGGATAAGTTTGGTGCTGATAGCCGCATCAATCTGGTTTTCAGCGAGAACGGTGGTCAGCTGGCTGCATTCCAGCGCGGGATGTCGCTCGTCACTTCGACGATCACCTGCTTCCTCGATGCCGACGACCGATGGGGTCCCGACTATCTGGAACAGATCGCGCACGTCTACGATCAGCGGCCTGACGTCGGATTCATCTTCTCGGACATCATCCTGTTCGGGAACGAGCAGGCCCATTTGCGGTTTGCGCCACGCATGGTGGATCTCGGGTACACCGCCATCAGCACTTATGCGCTCACTTACTGGTACGGAGCGCCGACATCGGCGCTCTCAATGCGTAGCGCGGTAGCGGCATGGGCACTGAACCTCCCAGACGGACTGGCACGCACATGGCGACTGTCGGCCGACAACTGCCTGGTGTATGGCGCCAGCCTTCAGGGCGCGAGGAAATGCTACGTCCCTACCGGCCAGGTCGAATATCGTATCCATGGGAAGAATGGCTGGTGGTCTCAGCGCGGTGATACAGAGATTTATCTCAATCGTTTGCGGTCTCGCGGCCTGATCGGGCACTACGCGCGCGTGGCCGGCCTGGACGACTCCTGCCTCGAGCTAGCGAAGCTGGAATACAAGACCAAGCCCGCGCCGGACTGGAGCGAGACCCGGCGCTACATGGAGGTATGTTGGCGTGACCGCACCAGCATATTCAAGAAGGTAGAAAGGAGTCTGAGTATTGTGAAGCTCTATTTTCGTGCCAAGCAGCGAGCGAAACGGTGAAAGTGCTGCCAACGAACTTCCGTCACAGCGGCGGCGGCTTTTGCGCCCCGCCTACCACCCCGAACGCCGCATGAAACTCCTGTACACCAATTTCCACAGCGGCAGCGGCGGGGGACACACCACGTACATCCGCGAGCTCGCGCGCGGGCTGTCGGTGCGACACGAGGTGCACGTCGCGGCGCCGGAAGGCAGCCGGCTGCTGCGCGAAGCGAGGGAGATCCCCGGCCTCCACGCCTTCGCCCAGGCCTACCCCAACGGCCTGCGCCTGCGGCCCGCGCGCAGGCGGGCCTGCGCACGCCTGCGGGCATACCTCGAGGAACACCGCTTCGATATCGTGCACGTGAACGGGTCGGCCGATCACCGCCTCGTGATCGCGGCCCTGAGGGGCCTGCAGCCCCGCCCGCTGGTCGTGCTGACGAAGCACAACACCAAGCCGCTGCGCGGCCTGCAACATGCGTGGCGTGCCCGCTTCGGGACGGACAAGGTGATCGCGGTATGCGAATTCGTGCGCCACCAACTGAGCCACACCCCGTATCGCCGCTGCCGACCGGAAACCGTCTACAACGGCGTCGACACCGCGTTCTATTCACCTGCCGAACCAGCCGACCGCGTGGATGCGCGACAGCTCTGGATCGGCAGCAACGCCGGCACGGCGGACTACAAGGGATGGACCGACCTGGTAGCGGCGCTGGCGTTGCTGACGCCGGACGAGCGCGGCCGCATCCAGGTCGTCATTGCCGGCCACCCGCCGTCGGCGGCCCAGCGGGAGATGCTGGCGCGATCCGGGTTGCAGGACCGCTTCCATTTCCCCGGCCTGCTGGACGACGTCCGTCCGATGATCGCCCGCCTGGATGCCGGCTTCGTGTTGTCCCATGACATCGAAACGATCTCCTTCGCCTGCCGCGAGATGATGGCGATGGGGAAGCCGGTGATGGTGACCGACTACGCCGGCCTGCCGGAGAACATCCGCCCCGGCATCGATGGCTGGGTCGTGCCGGTGCATGGACACGCCGCGATGGCGGAAGCGCTGCGCGACATGCTGAACGACCGCGAAGACGTCCTGCGCCGCGGCAAGGCGGCCCGCGATCACGCGCTCGCCGAATTCGGCATCGGAACCTTCCTCGATCACACCGAGGCCGTCTATGCGCGGCTGCTGGCAGGCGCGCCCTCGCACGACGCCGAGCCCAGTCCGAGCCAGGACCTGGTGTCCACGGGCAGGCTCATCGGCGAAGCCGGCCACCCACGGCGCCACGGGCCGATGCAGATGCCGGATATGCCTGCCTCATCTCAACCCGTGGCCGATCCACCGAGCGTCTGGTAAGGCGCTCGTGGAACATCGGGTTGCGGTGACGCATCCTGTGCCCGGATGGACTGCGCCTAATGGACGCCTCACGCCTTCCTGCATGTCTCCCGCTGGCAGTGCTATTCCGAGCCGTTTTCCGCCGCAGTCCCCGCAGCGTCGCGCGGCGCCACCCCCATGCCCAGCAACAGTCCGACCAGCACCACGTAGGCGCTGGTGCTGAGGGCATGGGAGAACATCGATTGGGTCAGCCCGGACACCAGGTAGGCGAACACCAGCATCCCCGCGGCCCAGGAGGGACCGACGGGTGCGTGCAAGCGGTTACGGCGGATTTGGCCAATCGCGATCGCCAGCGGCACGCCATACAGCGCCAGTAGCGCGGCCAGGCCCGGCATTCCCATCGTGGCCGCCCACTGCGCGACATCGTTGTGCGCATGCTCCAGTCCGCAGAAATGCCGTGACGCGCCCTGGCAGTAGAGGCTGGCGTCGACCCGCGACTTGAAGGCCTCGATTCCCGCGCCCGTGAGCGGCGCCTCACGGAATGCATCCCACGCCACCGACCACAATGCCAGACGGGCACTGATCGGCTGGTCCACCTGGCCCTGCGCGTAACCCGCCACGTCCGCGTGCAACTGGTCGAATCGGAACTGCGCCGACAGCCACGGCACCGCCCACAACGCCGCCAACAGCAGCGCCAGCGCGACGCCGGTCGCGCCCAGCCGCCACCCGCGATGCCGTGCTTCGTTGCCGGCAAGCAGCATCAGCAGCACCAGCCCAAGACCGGGCAGCACGCCCCGGCTGCCACTGAGGATCACGGCGACTGCGGCCAGCGCCACCACCGTGGCCAACAACAACTGCATCGGGAACCCGTTGCGCGATGGCCGACAGAACACGCCCACCACCAGCAGCGCCAGCACGGCGTTCGCGAACACGATGGGGTTGGCCTCGCCGCCGGCACGGTCCGCGCCCGACGACGCCTGCGCCATCGAGATCGTGAACGCAAGCGCCAAGCCCGCCAGCGCGCCATACCAGAGACTCGACGCACGCACGCGCGTCGACCATGCCAGCCAGGCACACCACGGCAGCAGCAAAGCGCGTGAGGGGTTATCGAGCGCGGACAGGTCGGCGCCGCTGCCCCACATGGAAAGCGCGGCGACGGCCAGGACGACCAGCGCCGTACCCAGCAGGAGATGCAAGGCACGCGGCGCACGCGCATCACGACCACGCCAGGCATCCGGCAGCGCGAGCAGTGTGGCCACCAGCATCAGCATGGCGAACGCGCCCAGCCCCTTGGGCACCACCAGCAATGCCGGGGCACTGAATCCTGACAGCCACGCGAACGCGCGCGCGACCTCCTGTCGACGATGGCTCCTGCCTTGCATTGCCCTGGATCCTTCCCTGTGCGACGACACGTTCATGAAGGCAGCGTGTGCGAACCGACCATGACGACGGAGTCTGCGCCTAGTCTGTTCCCGCCACGTCAAGGCGAGGTGAACAGCGATACCCTGTCTTCGTCGTCAGTATCGCGCACTCAGGGAACGGACCGTCAGCGGCGCATCACCATGCGTGTGGCGTTACCGTGTACTGCTACGCGAATCACGATTTCCGCAGGACGGCGTAGAAGAATCCGTCCATATCGGATTCACCCGGCAGCCGCTGTCGACCACCCCCATCGGCATGCCCCCCCGTTTCATCGAGCGGCTCGACCAGCGCCGCGGCGTGGCGTGCGCGAAATGCCTCCCACTGCAGCGCATTCTCGGCGCGCAGGATCGAGCAGGTGGTGTAGACCAGGCGCCCGCCCGGACGCAGCACCTGCCACGCGGCATCGAGCAGGCGTGCCTGCAGGCGGGTGAGCATCACCAGGTCGTCGGCACGCCGGTGCAGCAGCACATCCGGTTGCCGGCGCACGATGCCCGTGGCGGAACAGGGCGCATCCAGCAGGACCGCATCGAACGGCTCGCCGTCCCACCATGCCGAGGGATCGGCCGCGTCCGCGGCTTGCATGTCGGCCTGCACACCGACGCGATCGAAGGTCTCGCGCACGCGCTGGAGCCTGCGCGCATCCACATCGATCGCCAGCAGGCGCCGCGTGGGGTCACGCTCGAGCAGATGCGCGGACTTGCCACCCGGCGCCGCGCACATGTCCAGCACCCGCGCGCCCGCGGGCAGCCCGTCCAGCAGGTCCGCCACGCGCTGCGCAGCGCCATCCTGCACCGACACATCGCCCTGGGCGAATCCGGGCAGGCCCGTCGCCGCTACCGGCACGCGAAGCAGCAGCGCGTCCGGCACGCCGTCCGGCGCTTCCGCCTCGATGCCCGCGTCCAGCAGCCGTTGCCGATAGGCCTCACGGGTGCCGCGCAACCGGTTGACCCGCAGCCACAGCGGCGCCTCCTGCTGGCTGGCGGCGAAGATGTCATCAGCCTGCGCCGGCCAGTCCTGGCGCACCTGCTGTCGCAGCCATGCCGGCCACAGGGCATCGGACGGCGCCGCCGGCAAGCCCTCGCGCTGCGCGCGTCGCAGCAGCGCATTGACCAGCTTGTCCTGGTGGGGGCGGCCCAGTGCCCGCACGGCCTCGACGGTGGCCGACAGCGCCGCATGAGCGGGCAGGCCCATCACCACCACCTGGGCGAAGCCCACATGCAGAAGCGCGCGCAGTTCGTTCTCGCTGCGTCCCAGCGGCTTGGGCATCCAGGCCGCGAGGGCGGCGTCGCTGCGGGCACGGGAACGCAGCACCGCGAAACAGATCGCTTCGAGCAGCGCTCGATCGCGGGTGTCCTCCACCCGGGGGAGATTGGCCGCCAGTTCGGCCTTCAGCGAGCGGCCGCGATGCATCACCGCATCGACCACGCGGGTCGCGATGACCCGCACCGCGACGCCCGCCTGGGTGGTCACGGCGTCACCAGGTCGCGCCGGGCGTTGAGGTAGTCCGCCGCGGTGATCGCCTTGCCGCCCTCGCGCTGGACCACGCGCAACCGCAGCACGCCGCTGCCGC
Source organism: Pseudoxanthomonas sp. F11 (assembly GCF_037046485.1). Classification (NCBI taxonomy): domain Bacteria; kingdom Pseudomonadati; phylum Pseudomonadota; class Gammaproteobacteria; order Lysobacterales; family Lysobacteraceae; genus Pseudoxanthomonas; species Pseudoxanthomonas sp. F11. The sequence goes on from NZ_JBANLZ010000003.1 coordinate 16,343, forward strand.
AGGCGATGTCCAGTCCTTGCCGGCTGGCGGCCAGCAGCGTGCCGGGCGCGGCGGTATGCGCCTGCTCCACCGCCACCGCGCCGTGGATGCGCAGGCGTTCGCCGGCGACCTGGGCTTCGGCGATGGGCCAGGGATTGAAGGCGCGCACCTTGCGCGCCAGCACGTCGGCCGGCTGCGTCCAGTCGAGCCGGGCTTCGGCCTTGTCCAGCTTGTGCGCGTAGACGACGCCGGCCTCGGGTTGCGGATGCGGCGGCAGGCGGACGCCTGCGCGCAGCAGCCCGAGCGCATCGCGCAGCACCTGGGCGCCCAGATCGGCCAGACGGTCATGCAACTGGCCGCCGGTTTCTTCGGGCCCGATGTCCAGGCTCTGCGCCAGCAGCACCGGCCCGGTATCCAGGCCGGCCTCCATCTGCATGAGGCAGACGCCGGTCTCGTCGTCGCCGGCCTCGATCGCGCGCTGGATCGGCGCCGCGCCCCGCCAGCGCGGCAGCAGCGAGGCATGCACGTTCCAGCAGCCGTACTGCGGAATGTCGAGCACGGCCTGCGGCAGGATCAGGCCGTAGGCCACCACGATCATGACGTCGGGCTGCAGTTCGCGCAGCGCGTCCTGGGTGGACTTCTTCTTCAGCGACGGCGGCTGCCGCACCGGGATGCCGCGCTGGATCGCCTCCAGCTTGACCGGCGAGGGCGTCAATCCCCGCCCGCGGCCGGCAGGACGGTCGGGCTGGGTGTAGACGGCCACCACTTCATGGTGGGCATGCGCGGCGCGAAGGCTGGGCACGGCGAACGCCGGCGTGCCGGCGAAAACGATTCTCATGGCGACAGGGTACGGAAGTGGAGAACGGGGAAGGGAAGACCGCGACAGTGGCGTCGACGGGACCGCCGGCGCGGCAGCGAACCGTCATGCCCGGTTCCCCGTTTCCGCCCCGCCGTCTTACGCCACGTGCTTGCGCTGCTTGGCCAGCTTCTTGCGCACCATCTCGCGCTTCAGCGGCGAGAGGTAATCGACGAACAGCTTGCCGTCCAGGTGATCCATCTCGTGCTGGATGCAGACGGCCAGCAGACCATCGGCCCGCAGTTCCTGCGGCTGGCCCTGGCGGTCGAGGAAGCGCACGGTGATCTCGTCGGCGCGGGTCACGTCGGCGAAGATGCCCGGCACGGACAGGCAGCCTTCCTGGTACACCTGTTCGCCGGCCTTGTCGCTCAGCTCCGGATTGATGAAGACCTGGGGCTGGTTCTTCTCTTCGCTGATGTCGATGACCATGAAACGCTGGTGCACGTCCACCTGGCTGGCGGCCAGGCCGATGCCCGGCGCGTCGTACATGGTCTCGAACATGTCGTCGAGCAGGCGCTGGAAATCGGGCGTGGTCACGTTTCCAGCCTCCACCGGCACGGCCTTGGTGCGCAGGCGGGGGTCGGGGAATTCGAGAATGGGGAGCAGGGCCATGGTACGTCTCGGGATGGGGGCGCCAGTGGAATCCGGCAAGGCCTCACGAATTCTAACGCGGGCGCTTGCGTTGCGCCGGGTTTTCTGGACTATAGTGCGGACCACCTGTCGGGGAATCAGGTAGATACCGCCATGTTTAAATGTTTTCGTACGGTTTTCGCCGTCGCGGTGCTGACCGTCGGCACCTATGCGGCTGCCGCCGAGATGGCGGGAAGCCATCCCGACACCTATGTGGTCAAGCGCGGCGACACGCTGTGGGACATTTCGGCCCGCTTCCTGAAGAAGCCGTGGCTGTGGCCGGAAATCTGGCAGGCCAACCCGCAGATCCAGAACCCGCACCTCATCTATCCCGGCGACGTGATCAGCCTGGCCTACCTGGACCGCGTGGCGGTGCAGCCCGGCCCGCGCGAGGAAGCGCCGCTGAATGCCATCCCGCTGTCCGACATCGAGCCGTTCCTGAAGGATCGCCGCGTGGTGGACAGCTTCGAGGGCCTGCCGCACGTGGCCGGCCTGGACGAGGATCGCCTGCGCAGCTCGGGCGGGCACAACATCTACGTGCGCGGCCTGGACGGCGCCCAGCCGGGCCAGCGCTTCACGGTGGTCCGTCCCAGCGCACGCTTCACCGACAACCCGCGCTCGCAGGACCTGGACTTCCGCGGCAGGACGATCCGTGGCGAAGTGGACCTGTGGAAGGACATCACCGAGCAGACCGGCAAGGGCGCGTTCCTGGGCTACGAACTGGTCAAGGTGAACGTGGCCACGTTCACCCGCGGCGTGGTGCCCGGCACCGAGGTCAGCACGCTGGTGGCCGATATCGGCGGACATGAGATCCGCGTCGGCGACCGCCTGATCCCGGTCGATGCGCAGCCGTACGACCTGCACTTCTTCCCCCATCCGCCCGCCCGGGACCCGGCCGGCAAGCTGCGCGTGCTGGCCGTGGCCGATGCCCTCACCTCCGGCGGCCCGCGCGATGTCATCGCCATCTCCGGCGGCCGCCTGGACGGCGTGGACAACGGCACGGTGTTCTCGATCTGGCGCAACGGCAGCCACACCGCCAATCGCATGACGCATCCGGAATCCTCGCGCATCAGCGAGTCGCCGAAGTCGGGCGCCGGCCGCGTGAGCCTGCCGGACGAGTACGCCAGCCACGCCATGGTGTTCCGCACCTTCGACAAGGTCAGCTATGCGCTGGTCATGGAGGGCGTGGAAGCCACCCGCGTGGGCTATGAGCTGAAGCACCCCGACGCGACCTACTGACCCGGGTCGGGCAAATCCTACGCAACACCGCGACGGCGCCCGAGGGCGCCGTCGTCGTCTCGCCCCTACGCTGGCCGCATGTCCCTCGACGATGCGACCGCCCTGGCCCGGCTGGTACTGGCCGGTGGCCCGGCCCAATGCCGGCGACACCTGCTCGACCGCCACGGCTCACCTGCGGCGGCCCTCGCCGCGGGTGCCGGCGCTTGGCGAGCGTCCGGGCTGGATCCAGCGCAAATCGCAGCCCTCCAGGATCGGGCCATCAGCGAAGCCTTGGCACGCATACAGGACTGGCTGCAGGTCCCCGGCCATCATCTGGTGGGCTGGCACGACGCCGACTATCCCCCGCCGCTGCGCACGATTTCCAGCCCACCGCTGGCGCTGTTCATCGACGGCGACCCTGCCCTGCTGTGGCGACCGGCGGTGGCGGTGGTGGGCAGCCGTACGCCTACCAGCGGCGGCCGCGACAACGCACACGCCTTCGCCCGGGGACTGGCTGCATCGGGCATCGTGATCGCCAGCGGCATGGCGCGCGGGGTCGATGCGGAGGCGCATGAGGCGGCCCTGGCCTGCGGGCCGGGGACCACCTTCGCCGTCGTCGGGACCGGCCCCGATCTCACCTATCCCCCCGCCCACGAGCGGCTGCGCGAGCGCTTGGCGCGCGAAGGCGCCGTGGTCAGCGAGCATCCTCCCGGCACCCCCGCCCTGCGCAGCCACTTCCCTGCCCGCAACCGGATCCTGGCCGGCCTGACCCTGGGCACGCTGGTGGTGGAAGCGGCCGAGCAGTCCGGCGCACTGATCACCGCCCGCCAGGCGGGTGAGGCCGGCCGCGAGGTGTTCGCGATTCCCGGCTCGATCCACAACCCCCGCGCCCGCGGCTGCCACCGCCTGATCCGGGAGGGCGCGGCGCTGGTGGAGGACGCCGCCGAGATCATCACTGCCCTGGCGCCGCTGGCCGCCAATCTGGCCGATGCGCTGCGCGTACGGCTTGGGCAGGCTGAATCCGGGACAATCGCAGGCAACGGCGAGACGCTCTTCCGCCTCGACCCCGACTACCAGCGATTGTGGGATGGGCTCGGCCACGACCCTACAGGTATGGATCAGCTCGTCTCACGCACTGGATTGACGGCTGCGGAACTGTCCTCCATGCTGCTGGTCATGGAACTGGATGGCTTAGTAACGGCCGAGCACGGCCGATACCAGAGAAAGACCGGTTTCTTCACCTCCACAGCGTCCACGACGCAGGCCGAGGGGCAATGAAAGAGAGCATCCTGGATGTACTGCTGTACCTGTTCGAACACTACTTCACCGAAGACGCGGACCCGGTCCGCGACCGCGACTCTCTCCAGAACGGCCTGATCCAGGCCGGTTTCAGCCCCGCCGAAATCAGCAAGGCGTTCGACTGGCTCGACGCGCTGGCCGACCAGCGACCGGCCGCCTCCACGCCCCGCGTGGGTGGTCCAACCCGGGTCTTCCATGGTCCCGAGCTGGAGAAGCTGGACGTGGAGTGCCGTGGCTTCCTGCTGTTCCTGGAACAGCACGGCGTACTCGATGCGGACCAGCGCGAGCTGGTCCTGGACCGCGCCATGGCGCTGGACCAGGACGAACTGGACCTGGACGACCTGAAGTGGGTCGTGCTGATGGTGCTGTTCAACCAGCCCGGCTCGGAAGCCGCCTACGCCTGGATGGAAACCCAGATGTTTGCCGACGAGCCCGAACCGGTACACTGAGGCGTTGATCCGCTTCTGGGGGAAGCATGTCGGGTTGGTATTACGCCGACCGGAACCGTGAGCAGCACGGTCCGGTGACGGCGGATGAGCTGGTCACGCATTACCGTTTCGGGCGCATCGCGCTGGGCGACCTGGTCTGGCGCGAAGGTCTGCCGCAATGGCGGCCCTTGCGCGATTTCGCCGCCGAACTGGGCCTGGATACGGCGCCTGTCGATACGGTGCCCACGCCACCGCCTCCCGTGCCGCCGATCGCATCGCCCCATGCGCAGCCGTCACCGCCGCGCGCGCCTGCGCCGCCCGTCAAGAAGCCCGGCATGTCCGGCGGCAAGATCGCGCTGATCGTGGCCGCCGTCATGGTGGTGCCGTGTATCGGCATCGCCGGCATCCTGGCCGCCATCGCCATCCCGGCCTACAACGACTACACGCTGCGCGCCAAGATCGTGCAGGCCAATGCCGAGGTCCAGGCGCTGAAGGTCGACGTGCAGATGTTCCGACTCGACCAGGGCCGCTGCCCGACCAATGGCGAAGGCGACTTCGGTACGCCCGAGAGCTATGCCGGCACCTACGTCACCCGCGCCACCATCGGCGAGTTCGACGACGGTACGTGCGGGTTCGAACTGGAGTTCGGCAACACCGGCAACGCGCAGATCGATGGGCGCAAGCTCTGGTGGGACATGGGCAGCGACAACGAACAGTGGCACTGCTCGTCGGAAGTGGACGACAAGTACCTGCCACTGGACTGCCGCGGCTGATCGACGCCGGCGTGGCGACGCACGCCACGCCCTGCACCGGGGAATGAAGGAATGACGCACTGGTATTACGCCGATGCCCAAGGGCAGCGGCAGGGGCCTTTCAGCGCCGAGGAACTGGCCGGACACGTCCGGGCGGAACGTCTGGTCGCCCATTCGCTGGTCTGGCGCGACGGCCTTGAAACCTGGCAACCGCTGGCGTCGATGGCGTCCGAGCTGGACGTCGCGCTCGGCGCGCCGGCCATGCCGGCAGAGTCCGCCACATCGCCCGCGGCCGATGCGCCCTATGCGCCACCGACCGCCCCGCTCGCCTCCGAACAGCACCCTGTCGCCGGCGGCGACGTGGTGCTGGCCGGCTTCTGGCGGCGCTTGGCCGCGCTGTTCATCGACTCGATGGTGGTGGGCTTCGCCTACTACCTGGTGCTGATCGTCGCCGTGGTGGTGCTGGGCATCGGCGGCAGCCTGCTGCTGCGCAACCAGGACAGCACGGAAGGCATGGCCGCGATGTTCGGCATGATGGCGCTGGTCTACCTGCTGTACCCGGTGATCAGCGCGGCGTACTACGCCGGCTTCGAGTCGTCGGGCAAGCAGGCCACGCTGGGCAAGATGGCGGTCGGCATCAAGGTGACCGACACCGAAGGCCGCCGCCTGACGCTGGGCCGTGCGCTGCTGCGCTGGCTGGCTGTGTTCCTCAACTACATCACGCTGTACGTCGGCTACCTGATCGCCGCCTTCACCGAACGCAAGCAAGGCCTGCACGACATGGTGGTGGGCACGCTGGTGGTGGACCGCTGGGCGTACACGGCGCACCCGGACTGGCAGCAGCGCGGGCTGGGCACCGTCACCAAGGTCATCCTGGCGATCGCCGGCGTGCTCTACGGCCTGATGTTCATCGCCGTGATCGCCGCCATCGTCGTTCCGATGGCCCTGCAATCCTGAAAGATCCACGGAGACCCCGCATGACCGAGTGGTACTACGTCGACAACCTTCGCCAGCGTCAGGGCCCCGTGCCGCAGGACGCGCTGGTGAAGCTGCATCGCAGCGGCGCGCTGACCGACGCCTCGCTGGCCTGGCGCGAAGGCATGGGTCAGTGGACAGCGCTGGGGGAACTCGGCAGCGAACTCGGCCTTGCCGCGCCCGCGCCCGTCGCTGCGCACCCGACCCCTGAGCCCGCAGCCGAACCGGTGGTCGAACGGCCACTGACCGGACGTGCGGTGTTCACGGCCAGTGAGCCCCGCTACGCCCAGCACACGCCTGTGCAGACGGGCCCGGTGGGCGCCGTGGCGGCTGCGGCCACGGCGGCATCGCCCTACGCCGCGCCCCGGGCCGATGTGGTCGAGCCGCGTTCCACGGCGCGCGTGCAAGACGGCCATGTGGTCTACGCAGGTTTCTGGAAGCGCGTGGCGGCCAGCATCATCGATGCGTTCGCCATCGGCATTCCCGTCGCGATCGTGGCCATGATCGTCGGTGGCCTGATGGGCGCGGGCAGCTCCTTCACGACCCAGGTGTTCAACCCGGGCGAGACGATCACGTCGTACCTGCTCACCGCCATCGCCTATGCGTGGTTCCACTCGACCGCCGGCCTGAGCGCGACGCCCGGGAAACTGGCCATCGGCATCAAGGTGGTAAGGACCGACGGCGACAAGATCAGCTTCCTGCGCGGCTTCGGCCGCTACTGGGCCTACCTGCTCAGCGGTCTGATCTTCTGTATCGGCCTGATCATGGCCGCCTTCACCGAACGCAAGCAGGGGCTCCACGACCTGATGTGCGACACGCTGGTGGTCGACAAGTGGGCCTTCACCGCCCAGCCCGAGCGCCAGCGCGAAGAGCTGGGCACGGTGGCCCTGGTCGTGCTGATCCTGGGCGGCGTGCTGCTCGTGGGCGCCTTCATCCTGATGGTGGTGGGTTTCGCCGCGCTGGCCTCGATGGGTCGTTGAGCCGCCGACCCAGGCCGCGACCCGGGTCACGGAACCCGGGCGGCCCCGGGTGTGCCGGCTTGACAGGCCGGGGGCGGCCGTGACACCACTATAAATAGGAAATCTGAACGCCCGGGGCCCGCGCCCCGGGCGTCCGCTTCTCTGGCGCCCGCATTTGGGCCACCCTAGCCGGCCCCGGACGGCCCACCCGAACTCCCCTGAACCCCTGACATGCCCAAGCACCTGCTCATCGTCGAGTCGCCCGCCAAGGCCAAGACGATCAACAAATACCTCGGCAAGGACTTCACCGTCCTGGCGTCCTATGGCCACGTCCGGGACCTGGTGCCGAAGGAAGGAGCGGTGGACCCGGACAACGGGTTTGCGATGCGCTACGACCTGATCGACAAGAACGAGAAGCACGTCGATGCCATCGCCAAGGCCGCCAAGGGCGCCGACGACATCTTCCTGGCCACCGACCCGGACCGCGAAGGGGAAGCCATCAGCTGGCACATCGCGGAGATCCTGAAAGAGCGCGGCCTGCTGAAGGACAAGCCGCTGCACCGCGTGGTGTTCACCGAGATCACGCCGCGCGCCATCAAGGAAGCGATGACCCAGCCGCGCCAGATCGCCGGCGACCTGGTCGACGCCCAGCAGGCGCGCCGCGCGCTGGATTATCTGGTCGGTTTCAACCTCTCGCCGGTGCTTTGGCGCAAGGTGCAGCGTGGCCTGTCCGCCGGCCGCGTGCAGTCGCCTGCCCTGCGCATGATCGTGGAGCGCGAGGAGGAGATCGAAGCCTTCGTCGCCCGCGAATACTGGAGCATCGAAGCCGAGTGCGCGCATCCGCGCCAGCCCTTCACCGCCAAGCTCACCAAACTGGACGGGCAGAAGTTCGAACAGTTCACCGTCACCGACGGCGACACCGCCGAAGCCGCACGCGTGCGCATCCAGCAGGCCGCACAGGGTTCGCTGCACGTCACCGATGTCGGCAGCAAGGAACGCAAGCGTCGTCCGGCGCCGCCGTTCACCACGTCCACCCTGCAGCAGGAAGCCTCGCGCAAGCTCGGCTTCACCACCCGCAAGACCATGCAGGTGGCGCAGAAGCTGTACGAAGGCGTCAACATCGGCGAAGAAGGCACGGTCGGCCTGATCAGCTACATGCGTACCGACTCGGTCAGCCTGTCCGCCGAGGCGCTGGCCGAGATCCGCGATGTCATTGCGCGCGATTACGGCACGCAGGCGCTGCCGGACAAGCCCAACGTCTACGTGACCAAGTCCAAGAACGCACAGGAAGCGCACGAAGCCGTGCGCCCGACCAGCGCGCTGCGCACGCCCGCGCAGGTCGCCCGCTACCTGAGCGAGGACGAGCGCAAGCTCTACGACCTGATCTGGAAGCGCGCCGTCGCCTGCCAGATGGTGCCGGCCACGCTCAACACCGTCAGCGTCGACCTGGCCGCCGGCAGCCAGCACAGCTTCCGCGCCAGCGGCACCACCGTGGTCGATCCCGGCTTCCTGGCCGTGTACGAGGAAGGCAAGGACCAGAAGAACGCCGAGGACGACGACGAAGGCCGCAAGCTGCCGCCGATGAAGCCGGGAGATACGGTGCCGCTGGACCGCATCCATGCCGACCAGCATTTCACCCAGCCGCCGCCGCGCTTCACCGAAGCGGCACTGGTCAAGGCGCTGGAGGAATACGGCATCGGCCGTCCGTCCACCTATGCCTCGATCATCCAGACGCTGATCTTCCGCAAGTACGTGGAAATGGAAGGTCGCGCCTTCAAGCCCAGCGACGTGGGCCGCGCGGTCAGCAAGTTCCTGTCCGGCCACTTCACGCAGTACGTGGACTACGACTTCACCGCCAAGCTGGAAGACGAGCTGGATGCCGTCTCCCGTGGCGAGGAAGAGTGGATCCCGCTGATGGAGAAGTTCTGGGGCCCGTTCAAGGAACTGGTGACCGAAAAGGCCGAAACCGTCGACCGCAGCGAAGCCACCGGCGCGCGCGAGCTGGGCACCGACCCCAAGTCCGGCAAGCCGGTCAGCGTGCGTCTGGGCCGCTACGGGCCGTACGCGCAGATCGGCGACAAGGACACCGACGAGAAGCTGGAGTTCGCTTCGCTGCGTCCCGGCCAGTCGATGCATACCATCACCCTGGAAGACGCCCTGGAGCTGTTCAAGCTGCCGCGCAAGCTGGGCCAGGACAAGGGTGAAGAGGTCAGCGTCGGCATCGGCCGCTTCGGCCCGTTCGCCAAGCGTGGCAGCGTATATGCGTCGCTGAAGAAGGAAGACGACCCGTACACGATCGACCTGGCGCGCGCGGTGTTCCTGATCGAAGAGAAGGAAGAGATCGCGCGCAACCGCATCATCAAGGAGTTCGACGGCAGCGACATCCAGGTGCTCAACGGCCGCTTCGGCCCGTATATCAGCGACGGCAAGCTCAACGGCAAGATTCCGAAGGACCGCGAACCGGCGTCACTCACGCTGGACGAGGTGCAGAAGCTGCTGGAGGAGACGGGCAAGCCCGTGCGTCGCGGCTTCGGCGCCAAGAAAGCCGCCGCGAAGAAGGTGGCGGTGAAGAAGGAAGCGGCGCCGAAGAAGACGGCGGCCAAGAAAACGCCCGCGAAGAAGGCGGCGAAGAAAGCCACCAAGAAAACCGCGACGAAGAAGGCAGCGACCAAGAAAGTGGCGAAGAAATCCGTCGCCAAGGCCGATGCCGGAGACGACGCACCGTTCTGATCCCTGCCACCACGCACGCCATGCCCATCGAACGGACCATCGAGGAAGCCGCGGAAGTGATCCGCAGCGGCGGCATCGTCGCCTATCCCACCGAAGCCGTGTGGGGCCTGGGTTGCGATCCGTTCGATGAGGGCGCCGTCCACCGGCTGCTCGCGATCAAGCAGCGACCGGTGGACAAGGGCCTGATCCTGATCGCCGCCACGCTGGAACAGCTGCGTCCGCTGATCGATTTCGCCGCCGTTCCCACCGACCGCCTGGCCGAGGTGCTGGCCAGCTGGCCTGGCCCGTACACGTGGGTGATGCCCGCCACCGCGCAGGCGCCACGCTGGATCACCGGCCAGCATCGCGGCATCGCCGTGCGGGTCAGCGAACACCCCACCGTGGTCGGCCTGTGCCAGGCCTATGGCGGCGCGCTGGTGTCCACCAGCGCGAACCTGAGCGGCCAGCCTGCCGTCAGCGACTACGACGCACTGGACCCGGCCTTGCTGGAGCGCGTGGACGCCACCGTGCCCGGCCAGACCGGCGGCCTGGCTCGCCCCACCGCCATCCGCGACGCACTGACCGGCCAAGCGCTGCGTGAATGACCGGCGGCCGTTCACGGCGCTCGGCTTTCCATCCCCTGTCCACGCGCGCACCATGACGGCATGCCGCGCCTTGCCCTGCTCCTGCTGCCGGTCCTCCTGATCCCGTCGCCGTCCTCCGCGCAGGCGTCGAAGCCGGCCGCCACGACCGACGTCACGATCTACCGCTGCACGAATGCCCGTGGCGCGCTGACGCTGCGCGACTCCCCTTGCCTGAAGGGCGAGCAGCAGGATGTCCGCACCATGCAACGTCCACGCGATCCGGCGCCGTCGGCGCAGCCGCCTGCACCGACGCCGACGCCGGCCGCACCGGTCCCGAACACCACCGTCCAGGTGGTGTACCTCACACCGCCCCGCCCCCTGTACGAGTGCGTGACGCCCGACGGCGAGACCTACACCAGCGATGACGGTGAAGGGAATCCACGCTGGGTGCCGTACTGGTCGGCCGGCTATCCTGCGTGGTCGCGCGACCGCCACACGGGCTCCGCCAGCGTGTCGGGCAATGTGTCCATCGGCAACGCCACGCTGTCGTTCCAGAGCGGCGATCCCCGACCGCCACGCCCACCGCATCCGCCCCGGCCGGGCCACGGCGGTGCCGGCTACGCGCCGGGTGGCGTATGGATCCGCGACACCTGCCACGCGCTGCCGCAATCGGAAGTCTGTGCACGGTTGTCCGACCGGCGCTATGAAATACTCCGGCGCTACGGCAGCGCGATGTCGAGCGAACGACGCGCGCTGGATCTGGAACAGCGCGACATCGACGCGCGCATCGCCAACGACTGCAGGAACCCATGAGCCGTATCCCCGCTCCCTACGCCCGCCGGCTGTTGCTGGCGATCTTTCTCGGCGCCGCCATCGCGCCCGGATCCCGGGCCGGAGACGTCGTCATCTACCGCTGCACCGACGCCAGCGGTGCCCTGACGCTGCAGAATGCACCATGCCCCAAGGGCATGAAGCAGGAGCAACGCACGTTGCAGGGCGTCAACACCGTGCCGATGGCGCCGGCGAACTCGGCTTCGCCCCCGACCACTGCGCAGATACAACCGGCCGCCCCCGCCCGACCCGCCTCGCGGGAACCCGCACCCGCCGCGCCCGCGGCCGATGCCCCCCGACTGCCGCCACCGGTCCTGTTCCAATGCACCACCTACGACAAGGACACCTACGTCACCGAGGACAGCGAACCCGCCTCCCGCTGCGTCGTGCTGCGCACGACCGGACTGGACGGCAACCCGCAGGGCGGCGCCGGCCAGGCCTGCGAAGTGGTACGCGACACCTGCGCCCGCGTGCCCGACGGCGCACTGTGCGATGCATGGAAGAAGCGCCGCGACGAAACCGAGGTGGCCTGGCGTTTCGCGCGCCGTGAGAATGTCGACAGGAACCGCGCCGAGTACGAGCGCGTGGCGCGCATCCTGTCCGAAAGCGACTGCGGAGAGTAGTTCCGCGTCAGCCCAGCGCCAGCGCCTGGAGATGCCACGCGTCCCCCGCACGCCCCTGCATGGCCGCGACCAGGGCGTGCATCAGCAACAGGCGCTTGTCCGCCTCGGGCAGAGTGGCCCTCGCCTCGCGTGCGGCCGCCATGCCATGCCGGTGGTAGGCCGCCATCACCTGCACCGCCTGCTCGTCGCGCCCCGGTGCGCGGGCGACCGGAACATGGCCCAGCGCACGCACCATGGCCTCCGCCGTGGACCACGTCGACCACGGGTTCTGCCCAGTGACGATGCGGCCATCGACCACCGTGTTGTCCAGATACATCGGGCCTTCCATGTAACGCCCGCCCTTCTCCAGGATGCGGTCCTGAAGCAGATAGGGGAATCGTGCACGCGCATCCTCGATCAGGAACAGCTCTTCGGCGTTGCTGAAGGCCGCCACGCGACGTCCACGCAGCAGCGGCGTGCCGTCGTCCAGCGTCACCTCGAGCAGCGCGGCCGGACCGTGGCAGACGGCGCCGACGACGCCACCGCGCTGGTACACATCGCGCACCAGGCGCTGGATGCCGGGATCGTCGGGAAAATCGAACATGGTTCCCTTGCCGCCGACGAAATAGACCGCGGCATAGCGCGAGGCATCCACGTCGGCCACGCGCAGGCTCGCGGCCAGTTTCCGTTGCGCCCCGGCATCGTTGAGGAAGGCGAAGTCGGCGGCCACCATGTCCTCGTCGTCCCGCCGCATCGGTGGCGGGCCACCGCGGGGACTGGCGATGTCCACCTCGTAGCCATTGGCCTGGAACACGTAGTACGCACGCGCCAGTTCGGTCAGCTCGAAGCCCGACTTCTTTTCGCCACCGGGAAAGTGCGACGTGCTGGTGACCACGGCGAGGATGCGGCCACGCGGCCCGGCCACCGCGTTCCGCATGAAGTCCAGATCGGCCACCGTGCTGCGCGCACCCGCGGGGGGCTGGCTGTCCAGGTCCAGTGCGCGCATGTACGCGAAGCCGGCAATGCCCATGATCAGGACGAGCGCACCGCCCGCCATCGCGACCCGCTTGATCCATCGTCCCATCTTCGTGTCCCCGCTCTGTGACGGGCACACGCTAGCGGGCGCGCATCAAACGAACGTCAATCAGAACCCGTAGCGCAGGAATCCACCATCCACCGCAATGCATTCGCCGGTGATGTAGCTGGAGGCGGGCAGGCAGAGGAATCCGACGGCGGCGGCGACTTCTTCCGGCTCGCCGATGCGGCGCATCGGTGTGCGTGCGATCACTTCGTCGTAGTAGTCCGGGTCCGACAGTGGCCCCGAGGTGCGGCGCGTGCGGATGTACCAGGGCGCAACCGCATTCACGCGCACGCCGTCCTCGGCCCATTCGGCGGCCAGGTTGCGGGTCAGCTGGTGCAGGGCGGCCTTGGTCATGCCGTAGGGCGCGCCGCTGCGCACGGCGGTGATGCCCGATACGCTGCCCACGTTGACGATGCACGAAGCGGCATGCCGGGTGAGCAGCGGATGCGCATAGCGCGACAGCTCGAAGGCGGAGAACAGGTTGGTCTCGAAAATGCCGCGCCACTCGTCCTCGGTGTAGTCCACCGCGGCCCGGGTGACGTTGCCGCCGGCGTTGTTGACCAGGATGTTCAGGCCGTCGCCGTGGTCTTCCACCCAGTCAAGGATGGCGCGGCGGTCTTCGTCGTCGGCCACGTCGGCGGCCAGCATGCTGATCTCGCGCTCGGGGTGCTCTTCGGCCAGATCGTGCCGCACGTCCTGCAGGGCATCCGCATCGCGCGCCACCATCATCACGTCGGCGCCGAAGCCCAGCAGTTCGCGCGCGATCGCCAATCCGATGCCCGCGCTGGCACCGGTCACCAGCGCCCGCTGCCCTTCCAGTCGCCACCGGTTCGCCACCACATGCGCCTCCTTCCTCGTTGGGCGTAGCATAGCGCCACGTCACACGAGGATCGTCGCCATGCCCGGGATCCGCTTCGCCCTGCTCGCCTCGCTCGCCCTGGCGGCCACGGCCTGCCGCGCACCAGAGCCGCCGCCCACCGACGAGCCGCCCGAGCCGCAGGCCACGGCGTCCGCCACGCCCTCCGGCACGGAGCTGCGCGACGCGATACAGGCGCCCATCCAGCAGGCGCAGGCGGTGGAGGCGCAGGTACAGGCCGCCGCCGACCGGACCGAGGCCGCCGAGGCCGACGCCGCCGGCAACGCCAGCGCGCCCTGAACCTCAGCCTTCGCCGTCGGCGGCGAACTCCACCCAGCGCCACTCACCGTCCACGCGCCCCAGGTGGAACTGGTAGGGCGCGCAGGACAGCACGTAGCGGTCGTCCTCGCGCAGCGGGGCCGCGGTACGCAGGCAGTGGCGCACCTCGACGGTCAACAGGGCCGGCACCACCTCGCGCGCCATGCCTTCACGGGCATGGTCCCGGCCTTCGAACAGGAACGGCAGCCGGGTCATGGCGACGACCGCATCGACATCGTTCGCGGCGACGGCGGCGCGCCAGCGCGCGAGAAACGCATCGAATTCCGTGTCGGCATCCCCCGCCCGTGCGGATGGCAGGGTGCTGACGAACGCGAGCGCCAGCGCGGTGACGACACGCATCATCGGCCTCATTCCGGTTCTCCCTCGCAGACCGCCGGCGGCGCGTCGCCCGCGCAGGCGCGCGGCCAGCTCGGCAGGCACAGGGCGGCCCAGGGATGGTCGTCCAGTCCTTCGCAGGCCGGCGCCGGCGCGAATCCTTCGGGCAGCGCCATGCCGGGCATGTCGCACACGCGTGGCGCCGACGCACCCCGCGAGGTGCTCACCACCCGCTGCAGTCGACCGTCCCTGAACCACAGCGTCGCCCAGTGCCAGGGTTCGGGATCGACATCCATCACCCACAGCGTCTTGCAGCCGGTGTAGTCGTCCGGCAGGTCCGCATTCCGTGGATGCACCAGCATGAAGCCCCCGGGGGTCGCCACCAGGCCTGCGTCTTCCGGCGCCGACGCATGCGCGCAGGACGGCAAGCCGGGCAGGCCGGGCAGGCTGGGCTGCGTCGGCCGGGCGCCAGCTGCGTATGCCAGCGCGATCATCGCCAGCACGGCCACCTTCATGCGCTTCATCTGCACTCCACACGCCGTCGATGCTGCCTACAACGCGGATTGCGGGTATGACGGCCATCCCATGGCGCAAACGGAACGGGCCGCCCGGTCACCCGGGCGGCCCGCTGGATCACGCGATGCCGGTCGCGGTCAGAAGCCGCAGAAACAGTACGCCAGCGTCTTCACCGGCGCGCCCTGGCGGTCGTTGACGGCTTCCTCGACGAAGCGCAGCTGCGCTTCCATCTCGGGCAGGCTGCGCGCCAGCAGCGCGCGCGCGAAGTCCGAATCCTTCAGCCAGGCCGCACCGATGCGGCTGCCCGCGAAGCCGCCCATGAACTGCGAGAACGGCGAGGACATCTTCTCGATGTAGCGTACGCGGTACTTGCCAGGCTCTCCCAGCTTGGCACGTTTGGCGGCATCGGCCAGGGCCGCATCCAAACCTGCCAGTTCGTCTACCAGCCCGCGTTCCTTGGCCTGCGCACCGCTCCACACGCGGCCACGGGCGACGGCATCGATCTCTTCGACGGATTTCTTGCGTGCCTCGGCGACCTTGCCGGTGAAATCGGCATAGCCCTTGTCGATGACCGACTGGATCACCTGGCCCACGGCCGGATCCAGCGGACGGGTGATGTCGAACGCACCGGCGAAGCGGGTGGTGCCCACGCCGTCGGTGCGCACGCCGATCTTCTCCAGCGTGCGCGGCACGGTGGGGATCATGCCGAAGATGCCGATCGAGCCGGTGATGGTGGACGGGTCGGCGTAGATGCGGTCGGCGTTCATGCTGATCCAGTAGCCGCCCGACGCGGCCAGGTCGCCCATGGACACGACGACCGGCTTGCCGGCCCTCTTCAGCGCGGCCACTTCGCGACGGATCTGTTCGGAGGCGTACACGCCGCCGCCGGGCGAATCCACGCGCAGCACCACGGCCTTCACGTCGTCGTCGTCGCGCGCCTCGCGCAGCAGGGCCGAGGTGGACAGCCCACCGACGCGGCCGGCCGGCTGGTCGCCGTCGGTGATCTCGCCTTCGGCCACCACCACGGCGATCTGCGGACGCTTGTCCAGCGGATTGATCTTGGCGTCGAGCTGGGTCAGGTAGCCGGTCAGGCCGATGGCGCGGAAGCCGGTGTCCGAATCCTCGTCGGCCACGCCGCGTTCGATCAGCAGGTCCTCGACTTCTTCCTGGGTCTTCAGGCCGTCCACCAGCTTCTGCTGCAGCGCGTACTTGGCCAGGTCGCCGCCCGCGGCGGCGATGCCCTCGGGCAGGGTGTCGATGCCGGCGGCCAGCGCTTCCGGCGTGGTCTTGCGGACCTTAGCGATGTCGGCCAGCAGGCGCTGCCACACATCGTTCATCCAGAACAGGTCGGCTTCCTTGGCCTCCTTGGACGCCGCGTCCAGCACGTAGGGTTCGGCCGCGGACTTGTACTCGCCCACCTTGAACAGGTGCACGTCCACGCCCAGCTTGTCCTGCAGGCCTTCACGGTAGTACTGGCGGTAGCGGCCCAGGCCCTCCAGCATCAGGCTGCCCATCGGATCGAGGTAGACCTCGTCGGCCTGCGCGGCCAGCAGGTACTGGGTCTGGCTGAGGTTCTCGCCGAAGGCGACGATCTGCTTGCCGGACGCACGGAACTTCGCCAGTGCGGCGGCGACTTCGCGCAGCGAGGCGTAGCCGGTGGGCTGCAGCTGGTCCACGCGCAGCAGCATGCGTTCGATCTTCTCGTCCTTCTGCGCCGCCTCGATGGCGCGCAGCAGGTCGCGCAGCTGCACTTCCTCGGCGCTCTTGTCGCCCAGCGCCTTGGCCAGCGCGCGGGTGGCCGGATCGGCGGTGAACTGCTCCACCAGGCGGCCTTCCGGCGCCAGCACGAAGGTGGTGCGCTCCATCAGCGGCTTCACCCCGCCGCTGCCGGCGGCGATGATGAAGAAGATGAAGACCAGGAACAGCAGCCCGAAGAAGATCAGGTTGAGGACCAGCTTGCGGGTGAAATTCGCCACGTCCCACAGGCCGACGAAGAAGGCGGCGACCGGGCTGCGGCGAGGTGCGGGGGCGACTTGGCTCATGGGGAACTCCGGGAAACTGGGACCACTGTAGCGTGCGGCCATCGGGCTTTCATGCCCCGATGGTCACCCGTCAAGCTGACATGACGATGGCCCGGCGCCGGCTGCTGCGCTCGAAGCGCCAGCCCAGCAAGACGGCCGCGGCGGTCAGGCCCACGATCAGGCCCAGCCACATGCCCTGCGGCCCCCAGCCCAGCCCCAGGCCCAATCCGGCGCCCAGCGGCATGCCCAGGCCCCAGTACGACACCACCGCCAGCCACATCGGCACGCGGGTGTCCTTCAGCCCGCGCAGCGCGCCGGCCGACAGGACCTGGATGCCATCGGGAAACTGGAAGGCGGCGGCGAACAGCAGAAGCGTGCCCGCCAACGCGGCCACCGCCAGGTCGTCGGTGTACAGCGCCACCACCAGATCGTGCCCCAGCAGCAGCAACAGCGCCGACATCGCCTGCGTGGCCAGCACGATGACGTAACCCGCGTGCGCGGCGCGGCGGATGCCGGCCCCGTCGCCCGAACCGACCGCATGGCCCACGCGCACGGTGGTGGCCTCGGCCACGCCCATTGGCACCATGAAGCACAGAGCGGACACGTTGATGGCGATCTGGTGCGCGGCGGCGGGGGTGGCTCCCAGGCGCGCGATCAGCAGCGCGGTGACGATGAACAGGCTGCCCTCCATCAGCACGGTGATGCCGATCGGCAGGCCGGTGCGCAACAGCTGCATGATCGGCCCGCGGCGCGGCGGATCGAAATGCGCGAACAGGTGCAGGTCGGCGAACCGCTTCGCGCGCGCCAGATACGTCGCGAATGCGATGGCCTGCAGCCACATGGTCAGCGCCGACGCGATGCCCAGGCCGCCTGCGCCCATTTCCGGAAATCCCAGCTTGCCGAAGGTCAGCACGTAGCCCACCGGCGCCAGCACCAGCAGCCCGCCGAAGCCCAGGATCATCGTGGGCAGTGTCCAGTGCGTGCCCTCGCTGAGATAGCGCATGCAGAAGTAGAGCGTCAGCGCCGGCACGCCCCAGCGGATGCCGTGCAGGAAGGCCGTCGCGCCGGGAATGATGTCGGGCGCGATGCCGAACGCCGCCAGCGCGTGCGGCGCCACGCTGAGGAAGGCGAACATCAGCACGCCCAGGCCCAGCGACAGCCACAGCGCCTGGCGGAACAGCGGCGCGATCTCGTCGCGCCGGTTCGCGCCGTCCAGCTGCGAGACCGAGGCGGTCAGCGAGATCAGCGTGCCGATCGGCACCATCATCGGCAGCCACAGCAGCGCCGTGCCCACGGTCACCGCCGCCAGCGTGGCGGTGGCGTGGTGGCCGGCGATCACGTTGTCGACGAAGCCGATCAGGCCGGTGGACACATGGCCCAGCACCAGCGGCAGGGCGAGCGTGGCCGTCGCACGCACTTCCTGGCCGAAGCGCGGGGTCGGGGAGGGAGACACAGACATGGGGATCAACCGCCGGACTACGGTCGCGCGGTTTCGCGCTGGCACCGGGTCACGGGAGGCCGGTATCTTACCCGCTCGCCACCTGCGCCGCCCGAACGCCCCATGACCCCATCGCACGATGCCGTGCACGCCAGCGCGTGCGAGAACTGCCAGACGCCGCTGCAGGGCGGGTTCTGCCACGTCTGCGGACAGAATGCGCACAACCCGCTGCGCAGCTTCGGGCATGCGGTGGAAGAGGTATTCGAATCGTTCTGGCACCTGGACGGCCGCATCTTCCGCACCCTGCGCACGCTGCTGTCGCCGGGCAGGCTGGCCAACGCCTACCTGGCCGGCCACCGCGCGCCGTACGTGGCGCCACTGCGGTTGTTCGTCATCCTCAGCGTGCTGACGTTCTTCGTGGGCAAGTTCGCCATGGGCAGCGGCGATGTGCTGAGCCCGCCTGCCGTGGCGGACGGCAAGGGCGGCACGACGGTCCAGGTGACGGGCGGGGGGGGCGAAGGCGTCGACTTCGCATCGTTGACCGACCCCGACGAAGTGGTGCGCCTGCGCGACCGCACCATCGACGGGCTGCTAGCTGCGCGCGCCACCATTCCGCCGACGCTCGTGTTCGCTCGCGAACGGGTGGAAGACAACATCCGCGGCACCCAGGCGCGGGCGCGCGCGCGCATCGTCGAACTGCAGCCCGACCACCCGGCGCTGGCCCAGCCCGACCGGATCCCGGAGAACGGGCCGATGCCCGACAGCACGGGCTCGCTGTTCTCGCAGAACGGCAAGCCCTGGCATCCGGTCGACAATCCCGTGCGCGTGGCCTGGCTTCCGGAGTTCGGCAACCGCTGGTTGAACAAGAAGATCGCTCGCGCGCAGGACAACATCCCACGCCTGCAGAAAGACCCGGAACTGTTCAAGAACGCCATGATGGGGGCCGTGCCGTCGGCGTTGTTCGTGCTGGTGCCGGTGTTCGCGCTGCTGTTGAAGCTGGCCTACATCGGCACAGGCCGGTTGTATCTGGAGCACCTGGTGGTGGCGCTCTACAGCCACGCCTACCTGTGCCTGTGCGTGCTGGCGTTCTTCCTGCTCTCCTTCATCGACAGCCTGCTGCCCACGCAGGCGACCGTGGCGCGGGCGCCGGTGTGGCTGGCCGAGTTGCTGGTCATGTTCTGGATGCCGGTCTACCTGTTCTGGATGCAGCAGCGCGTCTATCGCCAGCACCCGGTCGTCACGCTGCTGAAGTACCTCGCGCTGGGCATGCTGTACTTCATGCTGGTCGTCACGGCCATGGTCCTGCTGTCCCTGACCAGCCTGGTGAATGCGTAGGAACGCCGTACCGCGCTTTCCGGGGAGAACCTGTGCCTTTGCGATCGCTCGATCGATCGCCTGGTGCAGGGTGCGGCGGACCCGCTGCGACAGAATCCCCGGCTAGCGTTCACGCCGTTGCTGCAGCCATGCGCGGCGCCGGCCATCAGGCACCGCCAGCAATTCACGCCGGAACGCATCCCGCTCTTGCGGCTGAAGCCGCTGCGCAAGCGCGGCCAGGTCGTCGCGCTGCTCCGCATCCAACCGTCGCAGCACCGCCAGCAGGCCATCGCGCTCGGCGGGCGGGACGTAAGCGAACAGCGGCTGCAGGCGCGGCCAGTCGGCGCCCAGGTCCGGACCCAGCCGCCAGCCCTGCCGCTGCATCGCGTCCAGCATGCCGAACTGCGTGCGTAGCGCGGCCTGGTGCTCCGGCGGCAGCGCCGCGATCTCGCTGGCGGCGGCGCGCAACCGCGCGCGCTGTATCTCGTCCAGCGCGCGCCAGGCGGCGTAGCGTGCGCGACGGTCATCGCGCTCGTGCCGCGGCAAGGCATCCCAGGCCATGCGACGCTGCTGCCACTCGGCTTGCGCCGTGGGCGACATGGCGGCCCAACGGGACGCATTCGTTGCGTCCTGCGCGGGCGACGCGGCGATGGCCGCCACCAGGGCGATGACAGTGATCGCGATCGCGGGGCGCGCCCGCCTGCGGTCAGCGCGCCACATCGCCCGCGGCTCCGGCATCGGCAGTGGACGCCGGTGCCGCCGACGTCGCGCCGGCACCGGCGACGTACCAGGCGAGAAAATCCGCTTCGCGGGCATATGCCTCGTCATCGGCATCGGCCAGGAGCGCGAAATCCCCATGGGCCTCGGCGGCGATCATGTTGTCTGCGCGCAAAGCGGGCGCCTCGGCCGCGGGCAGGGGAACCGACGCGATGAC
This sequence comes from Pseudoxanthomonas sp. F11, assembly GCF_037046485.1. Lineage (NCBI taxonomy): Bacteria > Pseudomonadati > Pseudomonadota > Gammaproteobacteria > Lysobacterales > Lysobacteraceae > Pseudoxanthomonas > Pseudoxanthomonas sp. F11. The sequence goes on from NZ_JBANLZ010000003.1 coordinate 36,979, forward strand.
CGGAGCAGGCGGGAGCGCCGAGACCCCTTCTTCCGCGGCGGGAGCCCCTGTGGGTGTCGATGCCGGCGGTGGCGCCTGCCCTTGCCACCACCACAGCGCCGCACCGGCGGCGGCCAGCAGCAGGATCCCGGCCAGCAGGATCCACGACCAGCGGCGCCGGGTATCGACAGTCCCGGACTCTGGCGCCCTTACCGGCGCCCTGGCCGGCACGCGGGTGCCGGCCAGGGCGTCCTCGCGCAGGCGGGCGAGCTTGGCCAGCCGGTCTGGGGGCAGTTCGCGCAGCAGCGTCTGGATCGCCTCGGCCACCGCGCGCCACGCGGCGGCATCGGGATGGCCCAACGCGTCGCGGGGGCAGGCACGGGCCAGGGCATCGCGGTAAGCCGCGCCATCGAGTCCCAGGGCGTCGGCGGCGTCGGCTTCCTGCAGGCCACCGGCCAGCCGCAGCAACAGCGCCGCGCGATCGAGCGGCGCGGCCGCGGCCAGGGCGGACAGCGCGCCCGGCCATCGCGCGTCAGGGGCAACCGTCCGCAATGGCGGCGCGGCGGACAGCAGCGACCAGAAGCGCACCGGCCAGTCGGCCATCGGCAGCGCCGCCGCATTGCCACGGAAGGCACGCAGGGCGGCCGCCAGAGCGACATCGCCGCGGTCCGGATCGCCGCACTGGAGTTCGGCGAACACGGCGCCGCGACGCTCGCAGCCACGCAGGAAGGCGGCCAGGGCGGCGGGGGCGGGAGAGCCGACGGGGTCTTGGGGAGCCATCATGGAATCGGTTGCGGATGACCGATGATAGTCACCCATCCGGCCCGTATGGACGCTTGACAGCGCGCCAGAATCTGCTCTCCCCGATGGCACAAGGGTTTCGACGAAACAACGTTGTGCACAGCGGTCATCGATCCGTCATCCGTGGCCGCTGACCCACCCCTGGCGCCCATGTTTCATTTCGGTTTCACGGCCAAGTTATTGATTTTATTTTAAATTATGTCGCTGGCGCTTTTTTCGCCAACCCGACCCGGATGCTTGCGGGACCGTCATTGCGCCGTGAAGCATTCGCGCCATGCACAGATTTATCCACAACCTGTGTGGATAAACCGGAATCCCCTTTGGGGATCGGCACTTGCGTGATTTTCGTCAAGATTCCGGCAGGACATCGCCGCAACTGTGTGAGACCTGACCGCCATCGGAAGGGGCCGATACACTGCACGCGATGCCGCCCGATCGTGCCCTTCAAGTCGCCTTGCCCGTGCCGCTGCCACGGCTGTTCGATTACCTGCCCCCTGTCGGCCACGCTGCCTCGGCCGGCGATGTCGGCAAGCGGGTGAGCGTGATGTTCGGCAACCGGGCGCTGACCGGGTTCGTCGCCGGGGTCGGCCCGCCGGGCGATCCCGGGCTGGACCTCCGCCCGGCGGACGCACTGCTGGACGGGGCCCCCCTGCTGCACGGCGAACTGCTGGAATCGCTGCACTGGCTGGCCCGCTACACGCACGCCCCGCTGGGCGAGGTGGTGGCCACCGCCCTGCCGGTGCTGCTGCGCCAGGGCGAGCCGCTGCCCGATACCCATGCCTGGCATTGGCGCCTGACGGAAGCCGGCCTTTCGGGACGCGAGCGCCTGCGTGCGGGTAGCCGTCCCCGGCGCTTGGCGGACCTGCTGGCGCAGCATGGCGCCCTGGATGAAGACGTGCTGGACCTGCACCTGGACGCAGGACGCACCGCCGCACGCGATCTGGGCAAGCGCGGGTTGGCGGAGCGCTTCGCGGCCGCACCCGCGGCCGTCGCCGCGTCGCCGCGCGCCGGTCCGGCGCTCAACGACGAACAGCAGACCGCCGCCGACGCGATCATCGGCACTTCGGGGTTCGGTGCCCTCCTGCTCGACGGCGTGACCGGCAGCGGCAAGACGGAGGTCTACCTGCACGCCATCGCCGACTGCCTGCGGCGCGGCCGCCAGGCGCTGGTGCTGGTGCCGGAGATCGGCCTGACCCCGCAGACGCTGTCGCGCTTCCGCGAACGGCTGGGCGTGCCGGTGCATGCGCTGCACTCCGGCCTCAACGACGGCGAGCGCGCCCGCACCTGGGCCGCCTGCCTGCGCGGCGAGGCGCGTGTGATCGTGGGCACGCGCTCGGCGGTGTTCACGCCGCTGCCGGAGGCCGGCCTGATCGTGGTCGACGAGGAGCACGACGGCAGCTACAAGCAGCAGGACGGCATCCGCTACCACGCACGCGACTTCGCGCTGGTACGCGGCAAGGCGCTGGACGTGCCGGTGGTGCTGGGCAGCGCCACGCCATCGCTGGAAACCCTGCACAACGCACGCAGCGGCCGCTACGCGCACCTGCGCCTGGCGCGTCGTGCCGGTGAGGCGCAGCCGCCGGCCGTGCGCGTGCTGGACATGCGCAAGCGCGCGCAGCAGGCCGGCCTGCTGTCGGACACGCTGCAGGCGATCCGCCAGGCGCTGGACGCTGGCGGCCAGGTGCTGGTGTTCAAGAACCGCCGCGGCTACGCGCCGGTGCTGCTGTGCCACGACTGCGGCTGGAGCGCGCAGTGCAAGCGCTGCGACAGCCCCATGACCGTGCACGCGGGTGGCAAGCGGTTGCAGTGCCACCACTGCGGCGCGCGGCAGGCGGCGCCACCAGCCTGCCCCGATTGCGGGGGTCTGGCGTTGCAACCGCAGGGCATCGGCACCGAGCGGCTGGAAGAACTGCTGGCCGAACAGTTCGCAGACGTGCCGGTGCTGCGCGTGGATCGCGGCACCACGCAGAAGCGCGACGGCCTGGCGCAGCAACTGGCGAAGCTGGGCGACACGCCCGGCATCCTGGTGGGCACGCAGATCCTGGCCAAGGGCCACGACCTGCCGCACCTCACCCGTGTGGCCGTGGTCGGCGTGGACGAGGGGCTGTTCTCCACCGATTTCCGCGCGGGCGAAAAGCTGGCGCAGCAGCTCATCCAGGTGGCAGGCCGCGCCGGCCGCGCGGGCAAGCGCGGCGATGTCTGGCTGCAGACGCATCACCCCGATCACCCGCTGCTGAACACGTTGATCAACGGCGGCTACCACGCCTTCGCCGAGGCCGAACTGGAACAGCGCCAGATGGCCGGCTTCCCGCCCTTCGCGCACCTGGCGCTGCTGCGCGCCGAAGCCCGGCACATCGACGCCGCGCAGCAGTTCCTGCAGGCGGCGAAGCGCGCGTTGCGCGCACACGATGCCTCGCTGGAGATGCACGGCCCGCTGCCTGCGCCGATGCCGCGCCGCGCAGGCCTGCATCGCGTACAGCTGCTGCTGTCCTCGCCCGAGCGGCGCGCCCTGCACCGCGCGCTCGACATCGCGCTGCCGGACATCCACGCGCTACCGGAAGCCCGCCGAACGCGCTGGTCGCTCGATGTCGACCCCATGGACCTGTACTGATGACGCCCACGTCCCGCGCCGACCTGACGCCCGCCCAACGCCTGCGCAGTATCTTCAGCGGCTCGGTCGGCAACCTGGTGGAGTGGTACGACTGGTACGTCTACGCGGCGTTCTCGCTGTACTTCGCCGAAGTGTTCTTCCCCGGCGGCGACCGCACCAGCCAGTTGCTGAAGACCGCTGCGATCTTCGCGGTGGGCTTTTTGATGCGCCCGCTCGGCGGCTGGCTGCTGGGCCGCTATGCCGATCGCCATGGCCGCAGGCGCGCGCTGATGCTGTCGGTGGTGATGATGTGCGGCGGTTCGCTGATCATCGCCTGCACGCCGGGCTACGCGAGCATCGGCGTGGCCGCACCGATCCTGCTGGTGCTGGCGCGGCTGCTGCAGGGCCTGTCGGTCGGCGGCGAATACGGTACGTCGGCGACCTATCTCAGCGAGATGGCTTCGCGCGCGCATCGCGGCTTCTGGTCCAGCTTCCAGTACGTCACGCTGGTGATGGGGCACCTGATTGCGTTGGCCGTGCTGATCGCGCTGCAGCGTGTGTTCCTCACCGACGAGCAACTGCGCGAGTGGGGCTGGCGCATCCCGTTCGCGATCGGTGCGGTGGCGGCGCTGGTGGCGTTGTGGCTGCGCCGGAACATGGTGGAAACCGAGTCCTTCTCCCGCCGCGAGGCCGCCGGCACGCCGGACCAGCAGGAGGCGCAGGGCACATTGCGCGCGCTGATGCAGCACCCACGCGCGGTGCTCGCCGTGGTCGGGCTGACGATGGGCGGCACGCTGGCCTTCTACACGTACACCACCTACGTGCACAAGTTCCTCGTCAACAGCGCCGGCATGGCCAGCGAGACGGCCAGCCTGATCAACGCCTCCACCCTGTTCTTCTTCATGTTGCTGCAACCGGTGGTCGGCGCGCTGTCCGACCGGATCGGCCGTCGGCGCATCCTCATCGCGTTCGGCGTCATGGGCACGCTGTGCACATGGCCGATCCTGTCGGCGCTGCAGACGGTGTCCAGCCCGGCGCAGGCGTTCTGGCTGGTCATGGCGGCACTGGTGATCCTCAGCGGCTACACCGCGATCAACGCGGTGGTGAAGGCGGAAATGTTCCCGGTGGAGATCCGCGCCCTGGGCGTGGGCCTGCCGTATGCACTGACCGTCGCGCTCTTCGGCGGAACGGCGGACATGGTCGCCTTGTGGTTCAAGAAGATCGGCATGGAGGCCGGCTTCTACGGATACGTCACCGCCTGCATCGCGTGTTCGCTGCTGGTCTACTTGTGGATGCCGGACACGCGCGAAACGTCGCTGATCGACCGCGATCCGCATTGAGCGTGCGCAAGGGGTACATGCGACAATCCGTCGCAAGGCGCCACGCAGCCCGTGGCCGCGAGAAACGGCATGCAGGCAGCACACCATTTCGTCATCGTCGGCGGCGGATTCGCCGGCCTCTGGGCCACGCGCGCGCTGGCCTCCGCACCGGTACGCATCACCCTGATCGACCGGCACAACCATCACCTGTTCCAGCCGCTGTTGTACCAGGTGGCCACCGCCGGATTGTCGGCACCCGACATCGCCGCGCCGCTACGCCACATCCTGCGCAAGCAGGCCAATGTGGAAGTGCGGCTGGCGGAGGTCGCTGCGATCGCGCCGCAGAAGAAGCATGTCGTATTGGCCGACGGCACGACGATCGCCTACGACGCGTTGCTGCTGGCCACGGGCGCGACGCATGCCTATTTCGGCCACGACGAGTGGGCGCGGCATGCGCCCGGCCTGAAGACGCTGGACGACGCCCTGCAGCTGCGCCGCCACCTGCTGCTCGCCTTCGAGCGCGCGGAAGCCGAAACCGATCCCGGGAGACGTGCCGCGTGGCTCAGCTTCGCCATCGTCGGCGGCGGACCGACCGGCGTGGAACTGGCCGGCACGCTGGCCGAGATCGCGCGGCATACGCTGAAGAACGAATTCCGCCGCATCGATCCCTCGCAGGCGCGTGTACGGCTCGTGGAGGCGGGGCCGCGCGTGCTTGCGTCCTTTCCCGACACGCTGTCGGAGAAGGCGCGCAGGCAGTTGGAAAGGCTGGGCGTCGAGGTCGTCACCGGCACACCGGTCAGCGACATCACCGACGAGGGTTACCGGCTGGGCGACCTGTTCGTGCCGGCGAAGACGGTGGTGTGGGCGGCCGGCGTGGCGGCATCACCGCTGGCGCGCTCGCTCGACGTGCCACTGGATCGCGCAGGCCGCGTGCCGGTGCAGCCCGATCTCAGTGTCGCGGGGCATCCGGACATCTTTGTCGCGGGAGATCTCGCCGCCGTGACCTCGGACGGGCGCCCCGTACCCGGCGTGGCGCCGGCGGCGAAACAGATGGGCCGGCACGTGGCGCAGGTACTGCGCGCCCGACTGGATGGGCGGGCATCGCCCGGCGACTTCCGCTACCAGGACTATGGCAACCTGGCCACCATCGGCCGCATGGCGGCCGTGGTGGATTTCGGCCGGTTGAAGTTCTCCGGCCTGCTGGCCTGGTGGTTCTGGCTGACGGCGCACGTGTTCTTCCTGATCGGCTTCCGCAACCGCCTGGTGGTGCTGCTGAACTGGTGCTGGGCGTACTGGAGCTACCAGCGCGGTGCGCGGATCATCCTGGGCAAGGACGAGGATCAGGCCGGATCGACGCGACAGGCATAGCAGCCGGGTCGCGCGTTGTGGACGTGCAGGTAGGCGACGTCCGGCACGGCGAGCAGGCGTCGCAGGTGGGAGAGTGCGTCGCTTCCTTCCACCACATCGGCATCGCGCATCAGGCCGTTTGCATCGTACGCGCGCAGCGACAGCAGGCGTCGCGGAAAGCTGGGCGGCAGCGTGTCGCGGAACACCGCCGCAGGCTGCTGCATGGCGGCCTCGCGCACATAGATCGGACCGCTGGCACGATAGGGACCTGAAACGTCGTGGTGCAGGAACGGAAGCAGCAACAGCGTCTCGCCCTGCCGCGCGTCTTCCAGGGTGCCCCGGCACGGGAATCCCCGGTCGGCGTCGGCGACGACGCGGCGTATGTTGCGCGCCGCCAGCGCGCCGTCGTCGAGTGCGAACAACGGCTGGAAGGTGTCGGGCGACAGCCCGTGGATCACGAACGACATGGCATCAGGCTCCGGAACAGAGGACGCCATGCTCGCGCCGCCGTCAGAGCGGCGCTATCCGGATCTTGTTCGGCCCGTTTCTAGTCCAACGGATAACGCGTGCCATCGGCCATGACCAGCTCGCCCTCGCCGATGCGCTCGCTGTCGGCGTCGACGGTGATGAACTCGGCTTCCAGACGTCCCTGACCCTTGCTGCCTGTCAGGTCGAAGATGTATCGCTCGCCGTCTGCCGCCCAGGACGCGTCGCGATCGAAGACCGCCTCGCGAATGTCGCCGATATGGCGCCGCACCACCGGGTGCGCCTGCATCGCCGCGTTGGCCTGCAGCACGAAGATGCCGTCCTGGCGCGCGAAGGTCTCGGGAACGTCCCCTCCGACCTGCTCTCCCGGGAACGGAGGCTCGCCCTCGAATGCCAGTTCGCGCCCATCGGCCAGCGTCAGCACGCCCTTGCCCAGGCGTTCGGTATCCGCATCGACGGTGATGAACTCCGCCACGATATGCCCGCGCCCCTTGTCGCCGACCAGTGCGAACGCGAACTCGTTGACGCCCTCCGCTTCGCCGGTCGCGGCCATGTCGAACTCGAAGGTCTGCAGCGCACCGATGTGCTGCTGCACCAGCGGATAACGCTGCACGGCCACGCGGGCCTGGCGGGTGAAGATGTTGTCCTGCATGTCGCCGAACAGATCGTCGACGCCCGCGCCCTCGTCGGCTGCCTCGCCCTCGCCGGGCGGTTCGCCCTCGAATGCCAGCCGCCGGCCATCGGCCAGCGTCAGCACGCCCTTGCCCAGGCGCTCGGTACCCGCATCGACGGTGATGAAATCGGCCTGCAGGCGCCCGCGTCCCTTGTCGCCTGCCACGTCGAACACGAAGGTGTTCATGCCGGGCGCGGCGCCGGTGGCGTCGGTATCGATCTCGAACGTCGTGATCTGCCCGATGTGCTGGCGGATCAGGGGGTAACGCTGCGCGGCTTCCTGTGCCTGCCGGGTAAAGAGGCCGGCGCCCGCTTCGACATCCTCATCATGCTCATGGTCATGCGCGTGGCCGTCCTCCGCAGCCAGCGCATCGGCGTCGCCCTCGATGGCGTGCCGGGTGCCGTCGGCCATGACCAGCATGCCCGGACCCAGCGCCTCCTGAGTAGCGCTGACCGTGATGAAACGCGCGGTGACGCGCCCCTTGCCACGACTTCCCTCCACATCGAACACCAGTACGTCCGGACCGGGTTCGTCCATGCTGGCCGCTTCGTCCAGCGTCACCTTGCGGATCGCGCCCAACTGCGCGGCCACGACGGGATCGACCTGCATCGCCGCACGCGCCTGCGCGTCGTATTCCTCACGATCGATGCCGAAGCGGATGCCACGTTCGGTACTGTCTGATTTCTCGTTTCCGCCCTCGGCCGCATTCGTCGCCGCGATCGCCGGCAATGCCGCCAGGCCCAATGCCGCCACCGCCGCCCACGCGAGCTTCGCCCACCGCCTGCCGCCCCACCCCATGCCGTGCTCCTTTGCCGGTCTGCCGCCCGATGCGGATCGCGGCGTAGTGGACCACACTTCCACCGGATGATGAACACGCCTATGGAAAAGGCCCCTTGCGGGGCCTTCTCGAAAACATCGTGCGACGCGGATCAGGCGGCGAACAGGGCCTTCATCTTCTTCAGCGCATTGGCCTCGACCTGGCGCACGCGCTCGGCGGAGATGCCGTACTCGTCGGCGAGTTCCTGCAGCGTGACCTTGCTATCGCCATCCAGCCAGCGACGCTTGATGATGTCGCGCGATCGGTCGTCCAGGTTGGCCAGGCCTTCGCGCAGCAGTTCCAGCTGGTTGTCTTCGCTGTCTGCGCGTTCGTAGGCCTGCGAAGGATCCTCGTCGTGCGCGACCAGGTAGCTGGCCGGCGACGGCGGTGCGTGGTCCTCGTCTTCGTCCGCGGGGGCATCGAACCCGATATCGCGACCGGAAAGGCGCGCTTCCATCTCCAGCACTTCCCGCTCGGACACATTGAGGTCCTTGGCGATCGCGCTGACTTCCTCGGCATTCATCCAGCCCAAGCGCGTCTTGGACTTGCGCAGGTTGAAGAACAGCTTGCGCTGGGCCTTCGTGGTGGCGACCTTGACGATGCGCCAGTTCTTCAGGATGAACTCGTGCATCTCGGCACGGATCCAGTGCACCGCGAAACTCACCAGGCGCACGCCCATGTCGGGGTCGAAACGCTTCACCGCCTTCATCAGGCCGATGTTGCCTTCCTGGATCAGGTCGCCCAGCGGCAGGCCGTAGCCGTTGTAGCCGCGGGCCACGTGCACCACGAAACGCAGGTGCGAGTGCACCAGCTCGCGTGCCGCATCGAGGTCCTCCTCTTCGCGGTAGCGCTGCGCGAGGGCGCGCTCGTCCTCGACCGTCAGCACCGGGATCTGGTGCACGGCGCTGATATAGGCATCGAGCGAACCCAGGGCACTGGGGATCGGCAGGTTGTTGGCGACCAGGGCGGTAGTGGAGGTGTTCTGGCTCATGGGCAAGGATGTTAGCAGTCGGGGGGTTCGACTGCTAACCTCATGGGAAGTTCCCCATTGTCCCAGCGCTGCAACGATGGCGCCTCATCCCGCCCGACCCTGAGCCCCTTATTAATCAATGGCTTGGCGATGGGCAGGCCGTGTACTGCGCGGCACACGGGTGATCGCGCCGGCTCGCGTGGAGCTGGCGTTCAGGTTCGGGTGCCCATCGCGACGACCACGGGGGGCTGCCGACGGGCTTGGCGCGTCAGTACGCCCGCCGCCAGCGCGTCGGCGCCTGGCAGGCGAGAAGGATGAAAGCCGGGTCGCAGGTAGTCCAACAGATGCTGCAGCGTGCGGCGTGCCATGCCATGGCCCGTGCCCAGATGCCAGGCTGCCTGCCGCCAGGTGGCCTTGCGCCAGAGCCGCCGATCCTGAGCCAGCAGGGCCGCCGCCAGACCGGTCATCAGCAGATAGAACAGGATGCTCGTCGTGAGCGCGCCGAGCAGACGCACCGGATAGCGGGGTGAAACCGCCTGCAGCAGATCGAAGGCGACCGCGCGATGTTCGATCTCCTCCGCGAAGTGCCATTCCATCAGGTCGCGCATGCGCGGATCTGCGGAAGCGAGAATCGACTGGGACAGGAACTCGTATCCCAGGAAGGCATTGATGTGCTCGACGCAGCTGACCAGCGAAGCCCGCAACCAGAGGGGCGCGAAACGGTCCATCACCCGAAAGACCCAGCGGTCGACCATGCGCTCGAACCCGCGGTATGCGTAGCCCTGCGCATCCAGGTTGTCCCAGTAGCGCTTGTGCGCCACGCCGTGTTGCGCCTCCTGACGGATGAAATCCTGGCAACGACCACGCAGTGTCTCGTCGCGCACATGCGGCAGGCATGCGTTGAGGGTCCGGATGTAAAACGCCTCGTTGGCAGGCACCAGGATGGTGTAAGCATTCAGCAGCGACGATACGAATTCGTTCCCCGGCAGCCAGTGCCGGGGAATGTCGATAGGCAACCCGGCGTCGAAGCGGCGTGGCGTGATGCGTTCGTCCATGTCGATGCGTCCCTGCGCGTTCCAAGCGTTCTTCAATGGTCTGCGTCCTCGCCCATCGCGCGGACTGCCACGCTTTGGCTTTGCCTCACGATCCGAGTTACGGCTACGGTGCGGAAGCGTCGCTCGCGTCCTGGACCTGCCTCAGGACGCGCAACAGGTTGCCACCCCAGATCTTCCTCACATCGCCTTCCGAATAGCCCGCCGCCAGCAGGGCCTCCGTGATCCTGGGCAGGGCGGCGACGTCCTCCATGCCCACCACGCCGCCACCGCCATCCCAGTCGGCACCGATACCGACGTGGTCGACGCCCGCGACGCGGATGATGTGCAGCAGGTGCGACATGTAGTCATCGAAGGTCGCCCGCTTGACGGGATACCGCGCTTCGATCGCGCGGCGCTCACTCAGATAGGCCGCCACGCGGCTCGCCGGCAGTCGCTCCTCCGGACCGAACTTCTCCGACAGGGCTTCGAGCGCCGCCTCTCTCTCCGGTACCTTGGGGATGTCGACCAGGTAGCCGCCATAGGCATTGACGTGGATGACGCCTCCTTTCGCAGCAAGCTGACGGATGCGCGCATCGTCGATGTTGCGAGGGTGGTCGTACACCGCGTCCGCACTGGTGTGGGAAAGCACGATGGGCGCGCGCGACAGTTCCAGCAGCTGGTCGAACACCGCATCGCTCGCATGCGAGGCGTCCAGCAGGATGCCGAGCCGGTTCGCCTGCTCCACGAGCGCGCGCCCGGCAGGGCTCAGTCCGTTCCACTCCGCTCCCGCCGGATCCGTCGATGAATCCCCGAACTCGTTGTTGCGCACATGGGTGATCCCCAGCATCCGCAAACCAAGGCGGTGGTAGACCTCCAGCAGGCTTGAGTCGCTCGCCAGCGGCGCCGCGTTCTCCATGCTGATGAAGCTCACGCGCCTGCCGGCCGATGCGATCCGCTCGGCATCGGCCGCCGTGAGCGCAAGCTCCATGTCTGAGGCGTGCGCGGCGAGCATCTCGCGAATGCTGACCAGCCGTTCCAACCCGTGATCCCGGGCCGCGCGCTTGCCCGCCTCATCGCGCGCGCCCTGCGCCGTGTAGATGACCCAGAACCCGCCATCCAGCCCTCCTGCCTTCATGCGCGGGAGATCCACTTGCGACAGCTCGCCTTCGTGGCGATGGTCGTCGGCAATGCTCCATCCCGGCCGTCGCAGGTTCGCCGGCGTATCCAGATGGGTATCGAGCACCAACGCACCCTCATGCATGCGCGCCGCTTCCGCACTGGTGTCCTTCGCTGCGATGTCAGCGCTTGCCAATACCGCCAGCGTGGTGGCCAAGGCCAACAAAGTCCGCTTCATGCTTCGCCCCTGTGAGATGAACCCCGATTGTTGGCGAAAGCCGGGCAATAAAAAACCCCCGTCCTTGTGGGACGGGGGTTTCGGGATAAAGCCCCTGGCGATGACCTACTCTTGCATGGCTTAAGCCACACTACCATCGGCGCGGCTGCGTTTCACTTCCGTGTTCGGGATGGGAACGGGTGGGACCACAGCGCTAATTTCACCAGGGAGAGGGTTGGAGCGTCGCCATCCAGGGAACGGATTAAGGCGCCAATCTCTCATAGGGTCTTGTGACGTAGCGGGCATTGGATTTTCTCTGACGATATCGTCGAGTCCAAGGCCACTTGAGGTTATATGGTCAAGCCGCACGGATCATTAGTATCAGTTAGCTCAATGGGTTGCCCCACTTACACACCTGACCTATCAACCACCTAGTCTTGATGGTTCCTTTAGGGGGCTTGTGCCCCGGGAGATCTCATCTTGAGGCGCGCTTCCCGCTTAGATGCTTTCAGCGGTTATCGCTTCCGAACATAGCTACCCGGCAATGCCACTGGCGTGACAACCGGAACACCAGAGGTTCGTCCACTCCGGTCCTCTCGTACTAGGAGCAGCCCCTCTCAAATCTCCAACGCCCATGGCAGATAGGGACCGAACTGTCTCACGACGTTCTGAACCCAGCTCGCGTACCACTTTAAATGGCGAACAGCCATACCCTTGGGACCGACTACAGCCCCAGGATGTGATGAGCCGACATCGAGGTGCCAAACACCGCCGTCGATATGAACTCTTGGGCGGTATCAGCCTGTTATCCCCGGAGTACCTTTTATCCGTTGAGCGATGGCCCTTCCATACAGAACCACCGGATCACTAAGTCCTACTTTCGTACCTGCTTGATCCGTCGATCTCGCAGTCAAGCACGCTTATGCCTTTGCACACAGTGCGCGATGTCCGACCGCGCTGAGCGTACCTTCGAGCTCCTCCGTTACTCTTTGGGAGGAGACCGCCCCAGTCAAACTACCCACCATACATGGTCCCCGATCCGGATTACGGACCTAGGTTAGAACGTCAAGCACATCAGGGTGGTATTTCAAGGTTGGCTCCGCCGAAGCTAGCGCCTCGGTTTCATAGCCTCCCACCTATCCTACACAGACGAACTCAACGTTCAATGTAAAGCTATAGTAAAGGTTCACGGGGTCTTTCCGTCTTGCCACGGGAACGCTGCATCTTCACAGCGATTTCAATTTCACTGAGTCTCGGGTGGAGACAGCGCCGCTGTCGTTACGCCATTCGTGCAGGTCGGAACTTACCCGACAAGGAATTTCGCTACCTTAGGACCGTTATAGTTACGGCCGCCGTTTACTGGGGCTTCGATCAAGAGCTTCGCCTTGCGGCTGACCCCATCAATTAACCTTCCAGCACCGGGCAGGCGTCACACCCTATACGTCCACTTTCGTGTTTGCAGAGTGCTGTGTTTTTGATAAACAGTCGCAGCGGCCTGGTTTCTGCGACCCCCCTCAGCTATAGCCCGCATGGGCCACCAAAGGGGGTGCACCTTCTCCCGAAGTTACGGTGCCATGTTGCCTAGTTCCTTCACCCGAGTTCTCTCAAGCGCCTGAGAATTCTCATCCTACCCACCTGTGTCGGTTTACGGTACGGTCTGCGTGAGCTGAAGC
>NZ_JBANLZ010000003.1:55000-57500 GCF_037046485.1 Pseudoxanthomonas sp. F11
CCACCTATCCTACACAGACGAACTCAACGTTCAATGTAAAGCTATAGTAAAGGTTCACGGGGTCTTTCCGTCTTGCCACGGGAACGCTGCATCTTCACAGCGATTTCAATTTCACTGAGTCTCGGGTGGAGACAGCGCCGCTGTCGTTACGCCATTCGTGCAGGTCGGAACTTACCCGACAAGGAATTTCGCTACCTTAGGACCGTTATAGTTACGGCCGCCGTTTACTGGGGCTTCGATCAAGAGCTTCGCCTTGCGGCTGACCCCATCAATTAACCTTCCAGCACCGGGCAGGCGTCACACCCTATACGTCCACTTTCGTGTTTGCAGAGTGCTGTGTTTTTGATAAACAGTCGCAGCGGCCTGGTTTCTGCGACCCCCCTCAGCTATAGCCCGCATGGGCCACCAAAGGGGGTGCACCTTCTCCCGAAGTTACGGTGCCATGTTGCCTAGTTCCTTCACCCGAGTTCTCTCAAGCGCCTGAGAATTCTCATCCTACCCACCTGTGTCGGTTTACGGTACGGTCTGCGTGAGCTGAAGCTTAGGAGCTTTTCCTGGAAGCGTGGTATCAGTGACTTCGCCCTAAAGGGCTCGTCTCGGTGCTCGGTCTTAAAGGATCCCGGATTTGCCAAAGATCCAAACCTACCGCCTTTCCCCGGGACAACCAACGCCCGGTACACCTAACCTTCTCCGTCCCTCCATCGCACTCACGCGAGGTGCAGGAATATTAACCTGCTTCCCATCGACTACGGCTTTCGCCCTCGCCTTAGGGACCGACTAACCCTGCGTCGATTAACGTTGCGCAAGGAAACCTTGGGCTTTCGGCGTGCGGGCTTTTCACCCGCATTATCGTTACTCATGTCAGCATTCGCACTTCCGATACCTCCAGCAGCCTTCTCAAGCCACCTTCGCAGGCTTACGGAACGCTCCTCTACCGCGCATAACAAAGTTATGCACCCCAAGCTTCGGTTTCGTGCTTAGCCCCGTTAAATCTTCCGCGCAGACCGACTCGACCAGTGAGCTATTACGCTTTCTTTAAAGGGTGGCTGCTTCTAAGCCAACCTCCTGGCTGTCTGTGCCTTTCCACATCGTTTTCCACTTAGCACGAAATTTGGGACCTTAGCTGTGGGTCTGGGTTGTTTCCCTTTTCACGACGGACGTTAGCACCCGCCGTGTGTCTCCCGTACATTCTGTCTTGGTATTCGGAGTTTGCCATGGTTTGCTAAGACGCGATGTCCCGCTAGCCATAACAGTGCTCTACCCCCAAGAAGATTCATACGAGGCGCTACCTAAATAGCTTTCGAGGAGAACCAGCTATCTCCGGGTTCGATTAGCTTTTCACTCCTAATCACACCTCATCCCCTACCTTTGCAACGGGAGTGGGTTCGGGCCTCCAGTACCTGTTACGGCACCTTCACCCTGGGCATGACTAGATCACCCGGTTTCGGGTCTACTGCCCGCGACTATGCGCCCTTATCAGACTCGGTTTCCCTTCGCCTCCCCTATACGGTTAAGCTTGCCACGAACAGTAAGTCGCTGACCCATTATACAAAAGGTACGCAGTCACCCTTGCGGGCTCCTACTGCTTGTACGCACACGGTTTCAGGATCTATTTCACTCCCCTCTCCGGGGTTCTTTTCGCCTTTCCCTCACGGTACTGGTTCACTATCGGTCGGTCAGGAGTATTTAGCCTTGGAGGATGGTCCCCCCATGTTCAGACAGGGTTTCTCGTGCCCCGCCTTACTCGTCTTCACTGAAAAGGTCTTTTCGAATACCGGGCTGTCACCGTCTATGGCCAGTCTTTCCAGACTGTTCTTCTAAAACCAATCCAGCTTAAGGGCTGGTCCCCGTTCGCTCGTCACTACTCAGGGAATCTCGGTTGATTTCTTTTCCTCCGGTTACTTAGATATTTCAGTTCACCGGGTTTGCCTCCAGCAGCTATGTATTCACTGCAGGATACTGCCGAAGCAGTGGGTTTCCCCATTCGGACATTGCGGGATCAATGCTTGTTGCCAGCTCCCCCGCACTTTTCGCAGGCTGCCACGTCCTTCATCGCCTCTGACCGCCAAGGCATCCACCGTGTGCGCTTATTCGCTTGACCATATAACCCCAAGTCGCCTCGGAGCTACATGACGTGTTGATGGGGTACAAAGCCACCAACGCGAACATACGACTCAATTTATTAGGGACTCGAAGTCCCCGCCTTAGCCTCAACGACACGTCTAGATGAAAATCTAAAACGCTCGCTACGTCACAAGTTGTTAAAGAACACGAAGCCGGCTTCAGCGCCGATCCGTTTCAAAATCTTTTAGTGTGCGATTGCAGTTTTGCAGAGTAGTGCTGACCTGGCTTGGTGGGTCTGGGAGGACTCGAACCACCGACCTCACCCTTATCAGGGGTGCGCTCTAACCACCTGAGCTACAGACCCAAAAGTCGTCCTCAGTGGTGGAGCCTGTCGGGATCGAACCGACGACCCCCTGCTTGCAAAGCAGGTGCTCTC